>CAZNKT010000045.1:0-44725 GCA_964573605.1 uncultured Pirellulales bacterium | reverse complement strand
TTGGTTGCGCCAGCATCGCGGATGAACAGGTTGGTGTGCTGCTCCGTGAAGTTGATGTACGGTCCGGCCTTGCCGCGTACGCCAACGTTCCACCGCGGCTGCTGATGAATGATATCCGCGCCGAATTGCAGGCCCACAAGATCGTTATCCGTATGGATCCGCAGATCCCCTACGGCGTCGTCGCCGCGGATGATACGTGGACTCGTGACTGGAATTGCCACGCTGCGCCAGCGAAATCTTTCGGTGAGGTCAAAATAGCGCAGGCCGAACAGGTACGAATGGAACGTGTTGCTGCGCAGCTTGCGCACCCATTTTCCGTCGGGCCCCAGTTCCAGCCGATCGCGTGGGGGACGATGCCGCAGTCGATAACTGAGTTCGAAGCTGTTGAATTCGGTTTTGAGAAAAAACTGCTGGAAGTTCGCGCCGTTGAACCCGCCGATCACCGAGTTAAACGGACCGCCCGGCTGGGGAGGGTTGAACAGAAAACGGTCACCACCGAACGGCGTGAACAACAGGTCGGTGTCGACCGCTTGCACCGATCGCGAGGCAAACCACTCGCCCAAACCCAGGAACGTAAACTCTATTTGGTGGTCGTTGTTCTCTTCATCTCGAAAGAGGAATCTCCCCAGCGTGAAGCGCCCCGACGCCGCCGCGTCGGGCTTGTCCGCTTCCACGTTCAATTCGCGATCGCTGGACAGCGTATCGTCGAATGTTAAAAGCGTATTGCTGAAGAAGGTGCGATTCAGTACGACGACGTCCTGCTCCGCATACCAGAAGCCCCGGCGAAGCCACGAGCCTGAACTCTGTACTTCCGATGGCAACTCCATGCTGGGATACGGCAAACCTTCCTTCATTCCGCCGGCATCCGGCGGAAGGTCCGCACCGGTCGGCATCGTCGACAGAACGCCGTCAGGCGGCGAAAGATCCGGCACATCGAGCTCCGGGCCCGGACCATCGCCGCCGGGCCAGGCCAGCGTCGGCACATTGCGGCTGCTCGACTGCCCGAGAGCCGGCGACGCAGCGATCGCCTGGCTCAACGCCAGCACGACGGTCAGGTTGCCAATCACCAGGTGACGCACGACTAGGGGCACTCCAAGAGGGATTCTTCGCGGGAGGCCCCGCTCTCGCTTCGCGGGTGCACTCCCGATGGTTTGGACAATCGACCGTTGTGTCTGGCAAGTGCAGGAATATTCCCCAAAATCAGAAAAGTCGACGAATTCGTAAAACTTAGCGAGAAACCTGCAAACGCTTAATTTTACTCAATTTAACATTGGCCCTGGCGGCCAACCCAGCCAACCATCCGACCGGTGGTCCCGCCAGCGACGGAGGAGGTTGTTGCCGTGGGCGCTGCGGTCGTCGCGAGGTGCGGCGGCGCTGCGTTGCCACCGGGCATGCGATAAGATGAATCGGCTGGGGTCCTTTGAAGCCGGCTCCCAAACGCCGGAGCGCGTTCGACCCCACACGCCCCCGACGGTGCCGGCGGGGTGGAGAAGGATTCCGGGGAGCACATCATGGATGCTTGCCGCCGATCATGTTTCTGCCACCCTGGCGGCGGGACCGACGCGGTGCGGCCCGTGGTCCGAAGGCCCCTTGGGAGACCGCGTCCGCGCGGGGCATCGTCCGGCACCCCGCCGTTTACCTTTGCGAGGAGCCAGCATGACTAGTCCTCTTGAATCACTGATTGCCAGCGGTACCAAATTATGGCTCGATTCGATCGATCCTGAGCTTGTCGTCGAGCAACGGGCGCTGGGGGCCACCGGCGCAACGTCGAATCCGGTTATCGTCTCCGACCTGCTCCGCTCGGGGCGATTTGACGACGAGCTGGCCCGGCTCATCCGCGGCGACGCGTCCGACGAGCAGATCGCGTGGCAGTTAACCGACAAACTGGTTTCCCACGCGCAGCAAGTATTTCTGCCCGTCTGGAAACAGACCGGAGGCAACGACGGGTATGTCAGCTTTGAGTTGGATCCGTTGCTGGAAGATCCCGAGCTGGGGCCATCGCATGAAGAGCGTGTGCGGCAATACATCGCTCTCGGGCAACGCTGGTCGGAAGGCCATCGCAACAGGATGATCAAAGTACCCGGGACGCCGGCCGGGATCGACGCGCTCGAAACACTTGCGGCGGCCGGGGTGACGCTGAACGTGACCTTGCTGTTCACGGCCAGGCAATACCGGGCGGCACGCGATGCCGTGTGGCGGGGGGCGCAGCAACGTGACAGCCTGGACGGGTTCAAGAGCGTGTACAGCATCTTCATCTCCAGGATGGACGCCTACTGTGCCAAACACGTCCCCGAGCTGTCTTCCGACTCCCAGGGAATGGTCGGCATCGTCACCTCCAAGCGGATCTGGCAGGACAATCGTGTATTCTGGTCCGACAAGCAATTACCGCTGGCCCAGGAAATCGTTTTTGCCAGTACCGGGACCAAGTTGCCGGACGATCCGCCCTGGAAGTATGTGGAGGAACTCGCCGGCAGCGATATTGAAACCAACCCGCCGGCCACCAATGACGCGGTGCAAGCCAGTGGTAAGACATTTTCCCGGCGCGTGGATCAGATGCCACCGGCCGCCATCCTGGACGAGGTGGACCGCCGCGTCGACATCGACAAGTTGGAACGGATACTGTTGGAAGAAGGAATTCGCAAGTTCGCGGATCCCCAGAAGAAATTGTTGGCGTTGATTGCTGAAAAAAGGTCGGCATTAGCCTCGGTAAGGTAACCACCAGCGTTCGACGCGCCCGGCTCGAAGAAATTGAGGATTGCCATGTCGTTAGACCCCTACGCACCGTGCCTGTGCGGCAGTGGCAAGAAGCTCAAGTTTTGCTGCGCGGACCTCGCAGGCGAATTGGATAAGGTGGGCAAGATGCTGGAGGGCGACCAGCGGGCGGCCTGCTTGCAACACATCCAGCACCTGGAACGGAAATATCCCGACCGGGCGTCGCTGTTGGGACTGCGCGCCACGCTCGAACTCGAGCTGGACCGCCCGGACGATGCCCGCGCGACCGTCCAGCGCTTCTTGCAGCAGCATCCGAACAGCCCCGTCGCGCATGCGTGCGAAGCACTGATGCTGGCCGCGACGTCAGGCGGGCGGGACGCCGTGCGGCCGCTGCAGCGTGCGTTGGCGGTCATCGAGGACGAAATTCCGGATCAGGTTTACGAAGCGCTGGGGGTGGTCGGGCAGGCATTGCTACTGCAGGGCGAATTGATTTCCGCGCGGATGCACTTATTGTTGCAGGCTCACCTGGCGGACGAGGAAGACACGCGAGCCGTGGAACTCTTGATGCAGCTGTTGCTCAACCGCGAAATTCCCTTGCTGCTCAAGGATGAAATGCGTTTGGAAGACTGCCCCGACGATGCTCCGTGGAAGGCCCGGTTCCACGAGGCCATGTCGGACGTGGGACGTGGCAATTGGCTGCGCGCGGAATCGACGTTCCGCGATCTGGTCAACGTTTCGCACGACGCGCCGGCTGTTTGGAAGAATCTTGGGATGGTGCGCGCGTTCCTGGCGAATCATGCCGGCGCGGTTGAAGCTCTCCGCAAGTACGCCGCGCTGGACGTTCCGCTGGACGATGCCGTCGAAGCCGAAGCGCTGGCACAATTGCTCGACACGGCTACGGACGACGAGACAGTCGATCTTGTGCAGTTCGAGTACCGGGTCGACGATATCGACCATTGCCGGGCGGCCTTTTCCGCTCATCGGCAGGCGGTTCGCGCTGCCGTCCCGCCGCCCGATGGCGACCAGCACGACGAACCGCCCCCGCTGGACGCCTTCATCGTGCTCGATCGCCCCTTGCCCGCCGGCGGCAAGGACATCCAGCTTTCGGAGGTTCCCCGGGCGACGGGCCAAGTCCAACTGTATGGCCGGGAGACCGACCGTCCGGCGCGCTTCCACCTGCTCGCCTTCCGGTCCGAAGCTCTGGCCCAAGCGCAAGCTACGCTGGCCGAGGTCACGGGGCAGGAGCTTGGCCCGCCGGAAGACGAGACCGTGCTGGACAGGGCCTCCGGCGCAACCGAACGCACGCTTCGCAACTGGGTATTTCCGTCAGATACGCCGACCGCCTTGCGAAAGGCGCTGCTGGCCGAAGGACGTCGTGACGACCTGCTGCATCACTGGACACAAACGCCCTCGCCGATATTGGAGGGACGCACTCCCGCCGACGCCGCTCAGGACGAACGTTTCCACACTGCCATTCGGGCCATGATCCTGCTGATGCAAAGCGTTCCCCATGAGCTGTCCGCAGCAGACTTCGGCGACCTGCGGGCCCAACTCGGTCTGTCGGAACCCTCGCCGATCGAGCCATCGGAGGTCGATCTGAGTGATCTCCCGCTCGTGCGTATCGGCCGCGTGCGCGCCGAAAAACTCGAGGACGACGATTTGATGTCCTTGTTCCGTCGAGCTCAGATGGCGCATGCAACCAAGGCTTCGCATCATCTCGCCGCGGAAATCGTCGCCCGCGGCGACCGGATATCGAACTCGTCGTGGCGGGCCGACGCGTTTGGCGTCGTCGCGGACCAAACCGCGGACGCCGAGGCAAGGCGCGCTTTGATTCGGCAGGCGCGCGATATTGCTGAGAAGGCCGGCCAGTCGACCGCCGGCTGGGACCTGAAAGAACTTCGGCTTTGCCTTGCCCTGAACGACGTCGCAGAAGCGCAGACGCTGGTGGCCCACATCCAGGCAGCGCACCGCGGCGAGCGCGGTGTCATGCAGGCGCTGGCGCAGGTGCTTGTCGCCGCGGGAATCCTGAGGCCCGACGGCAGACCGGCCGCGGCTCCCGCGCCGGTTGCGAGTACCGACACCATCGAAGCGCAGGCCAGTGGCCAGACGGAAAAGGGCTCCGGAATCTGGACCCCCGACCAGAACCGTGGTGGGGAAAAGAAGGCCGAGCTGTGGACGCCGGGTTCGGGCTCATAGAGTCTGTCATTTTCGCGTCGACGGAATGTAGGAGATGACTGACGAATCCACCGACGTTCGTTTCATGGAGCGCGCTCTGGAACTGGCACGCAAAGGCGAGGGGTGGGTGGAGCCCAACCCCACGGTCGGGTGCGTTGTGGCACGGCGGCAGCAGATTGTCGGGGAAGGGTGGCACCGCAAATACGGTGCACCGCACGCCGAGACCGAAGCGCTCCGCCAGGCGGGCGCGGCAGCACGAGGTGCTACTTTGTATGTGAATCTCGAACCTTGCTGCCACCACGGCCAAACACCTCCGTGCACCGAAGCGATCATCGAAGCGGGTGTCGATCGCGTGGTCGTCGGCATCCAGGACCCGTTCCCTGCGGTCTCGGGCCAGGGCATCGCCGCCTTGCGATGCCGCGGCATCACGGTCGACGTCGGCATCCTCGACGATGCCGCTCGCCGCTTGTGCGCGCCGTATTTGAAACGTGTCGAGACGGGCGTGCCCTGGGTGATCGGCAAATGGGCCATGACGCTCGATGGCAAGGTCGCCACAGTTTCCGGCGACAGCCGCTGGATTTCGGGCACGGCGGCCCGGGACAAGGTGCACGCGTTGCGGGGACGGGTCGACGCGATCATGGTGGGCCGCCGCACGGCCGAACACGATGATCCCTTGCTGACCGCCCGGCCCGCGGGGCCTCGAACGGCAACACGGATCGTCGTCGACTCGCGGGCCACTCTGACGCTTGAAAGCCGCCTGGTGCAAACGGCCCGCCAGGTTCCCGTTATCGCGGCGGTCGGCCCCGAGGCGGACGATGGGCGTTGCCAGCGGCTGCGCAACGCCGGCGTGGAAGTCCTGGGGCTGCCCGGTTCGGATCCCTCGCAGCGACTGCTGGCGCTGCTCCGCGAATTGGCAAAACGTCAAATGACCCGCGTGCTCGTCGAAGGTGGTGGCCGCTTGCTCGGGGCGCTACGCGATCTGGACCAACTGGACGAAGTGCACGCCTTCATGGCCCTCAAACTGGTCGGTGGCCGGAACGCGGGCTCGCCCATCGCCGGGCGCGGGTTGTCCCGCATCGCGGACGCATGGCACGTTCTTCCGGTCCAGATCGAACGCGCCGGGGAAGACATCTACGTCCACGGCCTCGTCCAGCGAGGCGGCGACTCCTGAGCAAGAGTTCAACCTTCAATCTTCCCAGTGATACGGCATGGTCCTTTCTGATATTGAGATTCGCGGCGCTCGCATGCACAACCTGCAGGGCGTCGACCTTGTCCTGCCTCGCGGCAAGCTGATCTGCCTGACGGGCGTGTCCGGTTCGGGCAAGAGTTCGCTGGCGTTCGACACGCTGTACGCGGAGGGTCAGCGACGCTACGTCGAAAGTCTTTCCAGCTTTGCGCGGCAGTTTCTGGGACAGATGCCGAAACCCGAGGTCGAGGCGATCTCCGGGTTAAGTCCCTCGATATCCATTTCCCAGAAAACAGCCGGCCAGAACCCACGGTCCACGGTCGGGACGATCACGGAGATCTATGACTACCTGAGGGTGTTGTACGCGCGCACGGGCCGCAGTTACTGTCCGTCCTGCGGGCAGCCAATCGCGGCGCAGTCGCGGCAGCAAATCATTACGCGGATTCTGCAACAGCCGTCCGAGACGCCCATCTTGATACTTGCCCCGCTGGTGCGAGATCAGAAAGGCCACTTTCAGGATCTGTTCGAAGATCTGGCCAAACAGGGCTTTGTCCGTGTTCGCGTCGACGGACAGCTCGCACGGCTCGACCAGCGTTTCGCGCTGGACCGCCGCATGCGCCACAACATCGAGGTCGTCATTGATCGGCTGGTTCCCGGAGAATCGATGCGACCGCGGGTAGCGGAGGCCGTCGACCTTGGACTTAAGCTGGGCAAGAGCAATCTTGTGGTGGCGCCGGCGACGGCCGACAACAATCCGCCCTCCGCGGGTGGCAAGCGGCGACGCCGATCGGGGACGTTGCCGGACGACGTCGGCTTGTCCACCGACCGCGCTTGTCTGGCTTGCAGCCGGAGCTTCGAGCCCCTCAGCCCTCAGCTCTTTAGCTTCAACAGCCCCCGGGGCATGTGCCCGGAATGCGACGGACTCGGAGAAATCTACAGCTTCGATCCCGACCGGTTGATCCCGCAGCGGGAGCTGTCGTTTCAGCAGGGATGTATTGAACTGGTGGGGAAATGGAGCGATCTGGGTCGGTGGCGTCGCCACATTTTCCGCGGCGTGGCCGACACCATGGAACGAAAACAGGGTCTGCCGTCCGGCGCGATGCTGGAGACGCCCTGGCAGGATCTCGACGCGGTCCAACAACGGATCTGGCTGTGGGGCACCGGCGACCAGCATATCACGTTTACGTGGCGGCACGGTTCGGCCGTCCACAAGTACGGGGGACGTTTCGAAGGCGTCATACCCGAACTGCTCTCCAAGTACCGCACCACCAAGAGCAAGCCCCAACTGCGGCAACTGGAGAAATACATGCGCGTGATGCGCTGTCCTTCGTGTCGCGGTCAGCGGTTGAACGAAACCGCGCGGGCCGTGACCTTGAAGTCGGCCCATCCTCGCTTTGGCGATCAACGGGAACGGACACTGCCCGAAGTCAGTGACATGACCGTCGAGGAAGCGACCGATTTCTTTCACGCGCTGGAGCAGGACGCCACCAGCGCGCTGGTGTCCGCAGGGCTCCTTAAAGAAATTCGCGGGCGCCTGGGCTTTCTGGCCAACGTCGGCCTGGATTACCTGTCGCTGAGCCGCACCGCGCCGACACTTTCGGGCGGAGAAGCCCAGCGGATTCGGCTGGCTGGCCAGCTCGGATGCGGCCTGGTCGGCGTGCTGTACATCCTGGACGAACCGTCGATCGGTCTGCACGCCCGGGACAACAGGCGGTTGCTGGAAACGCTCGGACAGTTACGCGACGCCGGCAACACGGTCGTCGTTGTCGAGCATGACGAGGCCACCATGCGGGCCGCCGACCACATCATTGATTTCGGGCCCGGTGCGGGCGTGCGCGGAGGCCATGTCGTGGCACAGGGGACGGCCGACGAACTCACGCGTGCGCGGAAGAGTGTCACCGGGCGATTCCTCTCGGGACGCGAAGCGATCGAAGTGCCTGCCCGCCGCCGGCCGGTCGGAAAAGAGCGATTGAAAATCCTCGGCGCGTCCCAGAACAATCTTAAGAATATCGATGTCGACATCCCGCTGGGCGTGTTCGGATGCGTGACGGGAGTTTCGGGGTCCGGCAAGAGTTCGCTGGTCAACGACATTCTGGTGGAAACCCTGCGAGGAAAACTCAACGGCGCTCTCTCCCAACCCGGAGATCACCGCAGGATCACCGGGCTGGGCCACCTGGATAAAATCATCGCCATTGATCAGTCGCCCATCGGGCGCACGCCGCGTTCGAATCCGTCCACCTATATCAAGCTGTTCGACGAAATCCGGAAGCTGTACGCGCAACTGCCCGAATCGAAACGCCGCGGCTACGCCCCCGGCCGGTTCAGTTTCAATGTGCGCGGCGGTCGATGCGAAGCGTGCGAAGGCAACGGTTCGAACCGGCTGGAGATGGACTTTCTGGCCGACGTGTGGGTGAGATGCCCCGTCTGCGACGGGCATCGCTTCAATAGGGAAACGCTCGCCGTCCGTTTCAAGGGCAAGTCCATAGCGGACGTTCTGGAAATGGACGTACAGGAGGCGCTGGATCATTTCCAAAACATTCCGGCGATTCACAGCAAGCTCCAAACGCTGCACGACGTGGGCATGGATTATGTCAAACTTGGTCAACCCTCGCCCACGCTGTCGGGCGGCGAGGCGCAGCGTATTAAACTGGCCCGCGAACTAGTCAAGAAGAGCACGGGACGAACGCTGTACGTGCTCGACGAGCCCACCACCGGCCTGCACTTTGCCGACGTGCGGATGCTGCTCAAGGTGCTGCACGGATTTGTGGACGCCGGAAACACCGTGCTCGTGGTGGAACACAATATGGATGTGATCAAAACCGCCGATTGGCTGATCGACCTGGGACCGGACGGCGGCGAGGAAGGCGGCCGACTGGTGGCGGCGGGCACCCCGGAGGGCATGGTCGAGCACGAAGCCTCCTACACGGGCCAGGCGCTGGCCGCAGTCCTAACGCCGCAGGCGGCCGTCGGCCGCAATGGATCCGGGCGGAAGGGACGTGTCAAACGCTCGGCACGTGCCATGACGCATCTCGATCTGCGCGGCGCTACCCAGCACAACCTCAAGAACGTCTCCGTGCGAATCCCGCGGAATGCGATGACCGTTTTCTGCGGCCCCAGTGGCTCCGGAAAGAGTTCGCTGGCCATGGACACCATCTACGCCGAAGGGCAACGGCGCTACGTGGAAAGCCTCAGTTCGTATGCGCGGCAATTCGTCGGACAGATGCAGAAACCGCGACTCGAGCACATCGAAGGGCTTTCTCCGGCCATCGCCATCGAACAGCGCAACACGGGGAATACGCCGCGGTCTACGGTCGGCACCGTCACGGAAATCTACGATTACCTGCGCATCCTGTTTGCCCGACTGGGCAGGCCGTATTGTCCGGAATGCAACACACCGGTCGGCACACAGACTGCCGACGAGATTGTCGATAAAATTCAATCGGAAACGTCCGGGGTCCGGTTGTATCTGCTGGCCCCCGTGGGCGTGGACGTCGGACAGCGCTACGAGACGTTGTGGGAAGACCTGCGGGCCCAGGGCTTTGTCCGTGTTCGCGTGGACGGCGTGACCGCGTCGCTCGATCAACCTCCAGCGATCGATCGCCGCAGCCACCACACGGTGGAAGTCGTCGTGGACCGCGTCGTGGTCGGGCGACAGTCGCGAACCCGGATTGCCGACGCCGTGGAAAGCTGTTTGAGTGTCGGCAGGGGGGTTCTGCGGGTGGCGTACGCCGACGAGCGCGCGGACGAATCCCGCTGGCGTGTGCGCGAGCATAGCCAGCACCTGGCATGCGACCGCTGCGGTCGGAGTTTTTCCTCGCTCACCCCTCACAGCTTTTCCTTCAACAGCCCGCTGGGATGGTGTCCCGAATGCGAAGGCCTGGGCACGCAAACCGGTGCCAATCCGGCCGCCCTGGTTCGCGACCCGCAACGCAGCTTGCGGGACGGCGCGATCGCCATCTGGCCGGTCGCCCGGCAGCCGCTGTTCGACGCCCTGCTCGAAGCGCTCGCCCAGCACATCGGATTGCCGCTGGACGTACCCTACGCTCGGATTGCGGCGCGCCACCGCAGACTGCTGCTGTACGGCACCGGGGATGCATGGATCGACATGCCCGCCCGAGGCCGCGGGCAAACTCCGCTGCGGTTCCAATACAAAGGACTGTATCCCGCTCTGGAAGAAGCCGCCCGGCTGTCGCCTCAGATTCGATCTCGGGTCGACCACCTTGTGGACGAAATCGAATGCGCCGAATGTGGTGGCAGCCGTCTCCGCGACGACGCGTCCGCGGTCCGCTATCGCGGTCGCACGATCGATCAGTACTGCCGCCTGCCGCTGGAGGACCTGCTGCGCGACTGCCGCGCCTGGAAGCCGGACCCCAGGGAACGAAAGATCGCGGGCGAACTGTTGCGGGAAATCGAAAGCCGGTTGAAATTTCTGGTCGACGTCGGGCTGGGATATCTTTCGTTGGCGCGGCCCGCCCCGACATTGTCGGGCGGCGAAGCGCAGCGCATCCGGCTGGCCAGCCAGATCGGAAGCGGTTTGTGTGGCGTGTTGTACGTGCTGGACGAGCCGACGATCGGCCTGCACCCGCGCGACAACCGGCGCCTGATTCAAGCACTCGGCCACCTTCGCGATCTGGGCAACACGCTGCTGATCGTCGAACACGACCGCGAAGTGGTGCAGTCGGCGGATCAACTGCTGGATTTCGGACCCGGCGCGGGGCGTCACGGGGGCCGGATTACCGCCCAGGGCACACCGCGCCAACTGGCCCGCCGCCGTGGTTCCGCCACCGGTCCCTACCTGTCGGGCAAGAAAGGCATACCGGTTCCCACCAACCGCCGCATGCAGCCGGTGGCCGCCCAGCGTCGCTCGTGCGGGGAACCGGTCCCCGGCGACCCGCCCGGCGGCGGGTGGCTCGTCGTGGAAAACGCCCGGCACAACAATCTGGCCGGCATCGACGTACCGTTTCCGCTGGGGGCGCTCACGGCCGTGACCGGGCCGAGCGGCAGCGGCAAGAGTTCTCTGGTGGATGACATCCTGTACCAGCAACTGGCCCGCACGCTGCACCGTGCCCGTACCGTCCCGGGAGCCCACGATCGGATCCGTGGATTGGAGCAGATCAACAAGGTCATCCGCGTCGATCAGCAGCCGCTGGGCAACACGCCCGCGTCCAATTCCGCGACTTACACGGGGGCATTTGAACTGGTTCGGCAACTCTACGCCCAGCTGCCCGACGCCAAGATCCGCGGTTACACCGCGCGGCGATTCAGTTTCAATGTCCCCGGCGGACGATGCGACGCGTGTGAAGGAAACGGACAAACGTGCGTGGAAATGCATTTTTTGCCCGACATATGGATTCCCTGCGAGATTTGTAAAGGCAAGCGATACAATCCTGAGACATTGGCCGTTCGGTTTCATGGGCAGTCCGTCGCCGACGTCTTGGAAATGTCGTGCGCGGACGCCGCGCGCCTGTTTGAGAATGTACCGAAGATTCGCCGCATCCTGGACACGCTGTGCAGCGTCGGCCTGGATTATCTGCCGTTGGGCCAGCCGGCGCCGGCACTCTCCGGAGGCGAAGCGCAGCGAGTAAAGCTCGCCGCCGAACTGGCCCGCCCCGACACGGGACGAACGTTGTACCTGCTGGACGAGCCCACCACGGGACTGCACTTCGAGGATTTGAAGAAACTGCTGGACGTCCTCCACCGCCTTGTCGACCTGGGCAATACGGTCGTTGTCATCGAGCACAACCTCGACGTGATTAAGACGGCGGACTGGGTCGTGGATCTGGGCCCCGAAGCCGGCCAGCAAGGTGGCCAGATCGTCGTGGCGGGATCCCCCGAGGACGTTGCCGGCCATGCCCGGCGTGCGGCCGCGCGAAAGGGGGAGCCCCCGCGAACGTCCTCGACCGCCCGCTCCACACGATCGTACACCGGCGAAGCGCTGGCGCCGGTATTGTCCGCGGGACCGTACGCGCCGCGCCCGCGCTACGACGCCGCAGAGGCCGCTCGGGCCGAGTCGACCGGGGCGAACCTTACGGACGTAGGACGCACATGCAAGATGCCCTGGGAAACGGACGGCCGCAGATGGCATACGGAGAGCCGCGTGGGGCGCGACGGAAAACCGTGCCAGTGGGACGGGCGGATGCTCGATCGCGTCGAGCGCAAACTGCAGGCTTTGGGTGACTTCGCGCCGACCAACTGGAAATCGCGGAGCGTGGTCGAAGTGACGGGCCCCCGCAAGCGGGACGGCTGGTTTTTTCATGCGATCACCGCCGAAACGTGGCTGTTGAAAATGAAGTTTCGCACGTCCAAAAAGACGTTCCGTCGCGAAGCTCTGCTCGCGGACCTGGCACTGCCCCCGCTGGACGACATGGAGGAATTGCCCGTCTACGGCCGACGCAAACGCGTGCGGTGCAAGAACCTCCGCGGCCCCTGGCAGGAAATCCAATTGGATGTTCACCAGCTGGATGAAATCGATCGTCCGGAATTCTGGAACTTCCTCGAACGCGCGGTCGAAGGCTTCTTTGCCTTTACGCGTCGCGCGCAGCAAAAGCCGGAAGACGTCATGCCGTGGCGCGTTCTGGGCAGGAAGTGGCACTTCTCGCGTAAGGGATTTCCGCTGGGCAAGACCGTCCCGTGGGAACAGGACGTGCTGGAACAACTGTGCGAACAACTCGCCGACACGGCACCTGGCGCGAGCTTTTTGTGGAACAACCAACAGGTGATCCACCTGATGGTCCGTGGTCAAAGGTACCCCTGGGCCAGCGTGCATTCGAAGCGCGTCGACGGCGTAGACCTGGCGCTGACCGGTCCCAAGGATCAGTTCACGCTGGGGCGCGTCGCCGACCTGGGAACTCGGCGCAGCGTCGATACGCGGCACACAGATCGCGACGTCATCAAAGTGCGCTTCAACACCGTGGAACAAGTCGAGACCCCGGCGCTAAAGCAAGTGCTGGCCGAGCACCTCGCCGCCGTCCAACGCAACGGCAACTCCCCGGGGAAGCCCGATGAATGAAGCAGCATCTGAGCAGCGACTGTTCGGCCCGAGGTTTCTGTTCCGCTTCGCCGTCCCCGTGCGCCGGCGGACTCCGTTATGGGACGAGACGAAACCGGATCCCGGGCCGCGGTACCCGTTGCCCGACCTGGCCGGTCTGGACGCGGCGAGCCGCTTTGCCGACGTGCGGATGGCGTGGGGTGACGAGGGACTGCTGGTCGCTGTTTCTGTACGAGGCAAGAAACAGCCCGTGTGGTGCCGGGAATCCCGACTGGAAGACAGCGACGGATTGCAGGTGTGGATCGACACGCGGGCTACCCGCAGCGTGCACCGCGCCACGCGTTTCTGCCACCGGTTTGCATTTCTACCCGGTGGGGCGGGGAGCCACCACAAGCAACCGGTCGCCGACCAGTTGTTGATTCACCGCGCCCGGGAAAACGCTCAGCCGGTACGTCCCGGGCAACTGAAAATCGTCCACCGCGGCACGCGCGGCGGTTATCACCTGGCAGGCTTCATTCCTGCCGCGGCGCTGACAGGCTACGATCCGACGGACCAGTCGCGGTTGGGCTTCAATTACGCCGTGTACGACCGCGAATTGGGATTGCAGACTTTCAGCACGTCGAGCGAATTTCCATACGATGAAGATCCGAGCACCTGGGCCACGCTGGAGCTCGTCTCTTAGAGCCGGTTGGAGCCAGAAACCGTGAAATTCCGCGCAGTTCGGGGGCCTTTGCTTGCGGCACACCTTGGTCGCGGGCCGGCAGCCGCACCCGCCCGACAGGAGATAACGCCACGGCCACGAAAAAGAAGCAGAAATCGCAAGGCGGCGCGCCGTCCGCCAACGAGCGGTCCATCGCGGTGAATCGCAAAGCCCGGCGCAACTACGAGGTGATCGAAACCCTGGAGTGCGGTATCGCTCTCGTGGGCAGCGAAGTGAAGAGTCTGCGGCAGGGGAAACTGTCACTCGACGAAGGTTACGGGCGGCTGCGCGACAACGAATTGTGGCTCGTCGGTTGTGACATCCAGGAATACGGCTTCGCCAACCGACTGAACCACGATCCGCGGCGGCAGCGCAAATTGCTGTTGCATCGGCGCGAGATCAAAAAATTCGCCAGCCGAGCTTACCAGCAGGGTCTGACGCTCGTACCATTGAAGATGTATTTCAAGCGGGGCCGGGCCAAGGTCCTTATGGGGCTGTGCCGCGGGCGTAAGACCTACGACAAGCGCGAGGCCCTGAAAAAGGCCGACATGCGGCGCGACATGCAGCGCGCCGTGCAGCGGCGATCGCGTAACTAACCCCAACCGGCGGCACGGACCGCATCGGCATACACCAATGCTTCTGATCGATGGACTTCGGAAAGCCTACTACGAACCGGACGGCTCCCGCCTTCCGATTCTGGACATTCCCCGCTTCGTGTTGTCCGCTGGAGAACACGCGGTGATCCGGGGTCGCAGTGGCTGCGGGAAAACAACGCTGCTGCACGCCATTGCGGGACTGGTCCGCGTCGATCAGGGACAGATTGTCGTTGACGGCACGGACGTCACTCGTTTGTCCGAGGCGGCCCGCGACCGGTTGCGCGCGCGCCGAATCGGCTATGTGTTCCAGACGTTCAATTTGCTTGGCGCCTTCACCGCCTTGGAAAACGTGCTATTGGGCATGACGTTCACGGGACAGAAACGCGATGTCGACCGCGCCCGATCGCTGCTGGCCCGCCTCGGCCTCGCAGATCGACTGCAGCATCGGCCCTCCGCGCTGTCCGTGGGAGAGCAGCAACGCGTCGCCGTCGCCCGCTCCTTGGTGAATCGGCCCGGATTGCTGCTAGCCGATGAACCGACGGCCAACATCGACCCGGCTCACCAGCAGCAAGTGGTCGACCTGATCCGCAAGTCCTGCGAGGATGAACACGTGACGCTATTGCTCGTGACGCATTCCTCCGAAGTGGCGGAACAGTTTGACCGGGTCGAAGAATTCGAACAGTTCAACCAGGTCCCGGTGACAGCGCCATGAGTTTGTGGAAGATTGCCTGGCGAAGCATTACCCAGCGCGGTCTCTCGTCGACCCTCACCGGCCTGTCCATGGCGCTGGGCGTCGCGCTGGTGATTGTCGTGCTGGTCGTGTACGGCGTGCTCAACGACTACTTCCTGCAGGGCGCCCAGGGATTTCACCTGATCGTCGGCGCCAAAGGGAGCAAACAACAGCTTGTCTTTAACACGATTTATCATCTCGACCAGCCCATAGAAAACATCCCATACGCGTACTACAAGGAGTTCGTTGACGGGCAATTCGCGTCGGCAACCCGCGTGGCGGTCCCCTTCTGCCTGGGCGACAGCTACCTGGCCGGGGGACAAGCGTTTCGCGTGGTGGGTACGACGCCGGCGTTGTTCGACCAGATTGAATACGGCCGACATTCCGACGGCACTCCGAAGCTCTACGCATTCGAGCCGGGAGGACGCAATTTCGAAAGTGGACATTTTTTTGAAGCGGTCATCGGTTCGGTTGTCGCCCGCGAATCCGGACTGCAAGTCGGGGACACATTCCAGCCCTCGCACGGAATTGTCGAGCCCGGCGAAGAGGCGCACGCTCACGACGAGTTCACGATCGTCGGCATCCTGCAACCGACGGGCACTCCCAACGACCGAGCCCTGTTCGTCAATATCGAAGGTTTTTATCTGCTGGAAGACCACGCCAAACCCGCGCCGGCGGAGGAAACGAACGCCGACGACCACGACCACGCCGAAACGCAACAGTCCGCCGCCGAAGACGACCGTCAGGGAGCCCACGTGGCACAACAGGCCAGCGCCGACGCGCATGCCGGTGCTCCGGATGACGCCCCCCATGCCAACGGCCATGGCGACGCGAAGGAACAGGCCCACGAGCATCACGACCACGACAGCGCCGCCGATCATGATCACGACCACGCGGTGCAGCCGCTGCCCGAAGAGCTACGTGAAGTAACCGCGGTGCTGGTCTTGCTGGTCAACGACCTGTTCTCCGAAAGCGTGTTTACCGAGGTCAACGAAGGTAATGTCGCCCAGGCCGTGTTTCCGGCGCGGGAAATCGCCAAGTTCTTCGCCACGTTTTTGGGGCCCGTTCGCATCATCCTGCTCGCGCTCACGGTCCTGATCATCATCGTGGCGGGAATCGGCATTCTGGTGAGCATCTACAATTCCATGAGCGAACGGCGGCGGGAAATCGCCATCATGCGTGCCCTGGGCGCCAGCCGGCACGCCGTGATGCTTGTCATTCTTCTGGAGTCGATTCTGCTGGCGCTGGCGGGGGGTCTTGCCGGGTGCTTCGTCGGCCATGGTATCCTGGGACTGATTAGTCCGTCCATCGTAGCGCGAACGGGCGTCTCGATTGGTTTTTTGCACTATGATCTACAAGAGGCCCTGTTGATTCCCGCGCTGATCGTCCTGGCGGCCGTCGTCGGGTTCTTGCCGGCACTGTCCGCGTATCGCACGGATGTCGCCGATTCGCTGAAGCCGGTCGGTTGACGAGGATGGCGGCAGGGCTGCGCCGCCTTTTGCCCGGATCGCGGAATGCCTTAGAATAAACAGGGGTCTGGCCGATCCGGGAGTGCCGTTGGCATCGATCGGTGCCCCCAAACAGGGCTTGTTGCCAGTTCCCACCCGGTATCCCCCACACGTCGCGGACCGAACGTGCGAGTCCGCGCCCCGTTCCCAGAAGACGCTTATGCGAGGTAACCACCCATGACGGTCATCGCAGGACGCTCCTTCCCCTCTCTGTCCGTGCCGCTGTGGCTGCTCGCCGCGTCAATCGGTCTGCTGGCGCCCCGCGCCGCCTGGGCCTGCCCGTTCTGCAATGCCACGTCGCAGACGCTCTGCGAGGAGATTCAGGCTGCGGATACGGCCATCCTCGCGCAACGCGTCGTGGACGATTCCGCGGAAGCCCAGGCAGAGGCGCCCCAGTCGAGCATCGCCGGGGCCGACCTGAAAAAGACCCGCTTCCGTGTCGTCGGGGTCATTAAAGGGCAGCCGCTAGTGGAAGGCATTGAAGAAATCGACGTCGTCTATTTCGGTCGCGCCGACGCATCCACGACCTTTCTCATCACGGGCCTCGGCGCCCCGTCGCTGGATTGGACCACTCCTCTGCCGTTGAACGACGACGCGGTAACGTACGTGCAGCAACTCCCCGGCCTGCCCGCTCAAGGCGCCGACCGCCTGGCATTCTTTCAGGATTTTCTCGAACACGAAGATCCGCTGCTCGCCCAGGATGCCTACGACGAATTCGCGCGGGCGCCCTATAGCGAGGTCGTCGATCTGAAGGATCGCATGCAACACGACCAGCTCGTGATTTGGGTGAAAGACCTCGACGTTCCCCCCAGCCGTCGACGGCTGTACCTGACCATGCTTAGCGTGTGCGGCACCGCCGAGGACATTCCGATGCTCGAAGAGATGATCCGGTCGACCGACCGCAAGGCCAAAATGGGTCTCGACGCCATGATCGGCTGTTATCTCACGCTGAAAGGCCCCGACGGACTTCCGCTGGTTGAGGACCTTTACCTGAAGGACCCTTCGGCGGCCTACCAGGACACCTACGCGACCGTGATGGCCCTCCGCTTCCACGGCCAGGAAACGGATGTGATTCCTCGCGAGCGGATCCTGCAGGCCATGCGGCACCTGCTGGATCATCCCGACCTGGCGGACCAGGTCATTCCAGACTTGGCCCGCTGGGAAGACTGGTCGGTCATGGATCGTCTCGTCGAACTGTTCAAAACGTCAGATGACAACAGTCGCTGGGTTCGCATTCCTGTGGTCAACTACCTGCGCGAGGCAGCCAAACAGCCGGGCACCGTCGGCCAGCGTGCGACGGAAGCGATCGCCGAACTAAAGAAAGTGGATCCGGAATCGGTGAAGCGGGCCACGACACTGTTTGGATTCGGGAGCCTGGCCGCGGCCAAGCCGGCCGCGGCCCAGCCGCCGTCCGCGGGCGCGCCTCCCGATGACACGCCGCAGCCGCCAGCAGACGCATCCGCGGAAACGACCGGCGCATCCGAGCTGGATGCCGAGGTTCCCGCGACGGCGGCGGATGCGCCTGCCGGCGAAGTTGCGAACGGAAACGTCTCCCCGGCGCCCCGGGAACCATCGGCCGCGCCGGAAACCGGCCGCTCTGCCAGCACCGAGGCGGGCCCCTCCGAAGCAGGCCCAACGTCGCCGGCGGCCTTGGCCCAGAACAAGGCCCGGGACACGGCCGTGGCCAGCCCCACGACGACTGTCGAGGTTCCCCAGCAAACAGCTCAGGGCGATCGGGCGTCGACCTCGCCGATCAAGCCGCTGGATGCGGCCGGCGGTGATGCCGAATCGATCAATCAGCCCGGCTGGCTCGTAATGATCCTGGGACCCTTGGCCGCCGCCGTAGTGATCACGTTGCTGATGTGGACGATTCTCAGACGGGGCGGTGAGCACACGGCGTGAGGCACAACGCGCAGACAATGATGAGTACCAACGCGACGACGCCCATGACCCGTGACGTGGTCCCCGAGCACTACCGCGCGTTGAGCAACGCGGCGGTGGCGAGCGTCGTGCTGGGATGCCTTTCCGCCCTGATCTTGCCGGCGGCGACAAGCAGCGTGCAGGCCTGCATCATGATGTGCCCGATTCCGCTGGCCGGCATGTTCTGCGGCCTGAGGGCGCTGGCTGCCATCCGCCGGACGCCCACTGAGTTGGCCGGGTATCGCCTGGGCGTGCTGGGATTATGCCTGTCCGCGGCGTTTCTGGTGCTGGGTGGGTCAACGGCTACGTACATCTATGCCACCGAAGTACCGGACGGTTATACGCGGATCTCCTACGCCATGTTGCGGCCGGACGACCGTGAGCTGGCCCGTGGGCAGGCGGTGCCCGACGACATCCGATCGCTGGATGGCAAGGCCGTGTTCCTCAAGGGATACATGCGCCCGTCCGCGCAAGTCTACGGTTTGGACGAGTTCCTGCTTGTCCGCGACAACAACGAATGCTGTTTTGGAGCAATGGACAAAGTCAAGTATTTCGACCGCGTCCAGGTCCAACTGACCGACGGCGTGCGGGCCGATTACCGACGAGGCGTGGTGCGCGTCGCCGGAGTGTTGCGTGTCACGGCATCCCATGCGCCGCGCGGACCGGGCTACGCGGTGTTTTCCATCGAGGCGAACTACGTGCGTTGAGATATTCCATGCCGTTATCCTCCCGCGTTGCTCTCGCCACGATGATTGCGGGCGCGCTGTTGGCGGCCGTGGGATGCGGCACGGGACCGTCACCGGTCCCGCCGGCCCGCGCATCGGATGTCGAAGTCCGCCAGCGGGCATCACCGGAATCATCCGCCGCGAACCGCCAGCCCGGCGGCGACGCGCCCGCCGGCACCCGTCGCGCCGAACCGCACCCGGATGCCGACGCGTCGATCCCGCGGGACAGACCGCAAGCCCCGCCCGACGGGCGCGGCGACGCACGAAAAGAGGATCGCTCCGCAGCTGCCCCAGGCACTGCGTTCGCCGCGCGGGCAAGCCGTTCGTCCGCCTCGCACAACGGCGCGATCCGGGAATGCACGTTTGACGATATCAAATTCGAGATGGCGGAGGAGGAATCGTTTGAACGGTCCATGTTGACACCCGCGATCGAAGCGCTCGACGGATCACGGATCCGCATTCGTGGTTACATCCTCCCCAGTTTTCAGCAGCAAGGGCTCACTGAGTTCGTACTCGTACGAGACAACATGGAGTGTTGTTTTGGGCCCGGCGCTGCGTTGTACGACTGCATCGTGGTCAAGATGGCCGAGGGAAAGTCGACGGATTTCAGCATCCGGCCCGTCGCCGTCACGGGCGTCTTTTCCATTCAGGAACTGGTCGGGCCGGATGGAAAGCACCTGGCGATCTACCAGATCGACGGGGAAGCCGTTCAATGACCCGACCCCCATTCTTCGCGTGCCTGTTCTTCAGTCGTCGTCCGGGTCTTTCAGGCCCAATCGAGCCAGCCACCGGCCACCCGGCTTCGACGACTTCATGGACTCCGTTGACTTTCCTTCCGATCCGGTTTGCCCGCGGAGTACCTGTAACTGGTCTTCGAGCTTGGCTCTTTCGCGGCCGAGTTTGGCCCGCTCCACCGAGATTTCAATTTCCGCCTGGCGGAGCTTTTCTTCCCACTCCGTCTGGAGTTGCTGCAAGCGGTCGCGTTCCCGCGACACGATTTCGTCGTCGTTGAGCATCGCGTCGATTTCGGCCTGGTTGAGCCGCGATTGCTGCGCGTTCTGGTCCTTGGTGGCAAGCTGTTGCTCCAATTCCTTGATCTGCCGATTCGTGTCTTCCAATTCCTTCTCTTTGGCAGCAACGGCTTCGTCGGTTCGCCGGATCGCTTCTTCCACCGAAAATCTCTGCTCGCCTCCGGCAAAGTTGTCCGACCCCGTATCAGCGTCCAGTTCCGCCAGCAATCTTCTTTTCTGCGCCTCCCAGTCCAGCGCGCCGTCGCCGGTATCGGCCGCGACTGTGGCAACATTGCCAATTTGCTGGAGTTCGTGTTCCAGTTCCGTGACCCGAATCTTGAGCGATTCGGCGTCGCTGACGGCCATGACGTACCGGCGCTCGAGTTCCTCCAGTTCGTCTTGGGACGCATCGCCCGCGTGCTCGGCCGTTTGCGATTTGCGGGCCTCTTCCAACTGTTCGATCAGGTAGGCGTTCTGCCTTTTCAATTTGTCCGACTCACCGACGGCATCATCCAGTTGCCGCTGCAGATGATCAAGGGATTGCCCGTCCGTCGTACCGGCGTCCAGCAGTTTTTGTTCGGTGTCGCGAAGCGACTCGGCAAGCGCATCCCGTCCGGATTGCAGCTCGAGAATCTGCTGTTTCTTTCCTTCGCAGTCATTACGCAGACTGTCGAGCTGTTCACTGAGCTGCGCGGCCGTGTCGCGGAGCGATTCCCGTTCGTCGGCGGCCGTGTCGTCGTCGGCCTGCCGATCGGCCAGCTGTCTTTCCAGGTCCTGGTGACATTCACGAAGCCGGACTATTTCCTCGGCCGATGCGTCCCGCTGCTGTTCGGCGGCATTCCGCGCTTCGCGTTCCTGGGCGAGCTGTTCCTGCAGGGCGTCAGTGGATTTTTCCAATTCTTGTTGTTGATCTCCCGCCGCCTCGACCAGCGCGGAAAGCCGGTCTCGCTCCGACGCGGCGGAGTCCCGCTCGGCGCGGGCCTGCTGCATGGCCTGTTGTTGCTGCTCGAGCGCGGCAGCCGCGGCATCGCATCGCTGCTGAAGCTCGGCGATCTGATCGGCCCGGAGCTGAAGCTGCCCGGCGTATTCAGCCTCGGTCTGCTCCCGCGCGGCCTGATCCTGTGCGTTTTGCTGACGTTGCCGTAGGCGTTGCTCGCGCAGTTTGCCTGCAATGCGGCGGGCCTTACCGTGCGTCTGTTCCCGCTGCGCGAGGAGTTGTTGGCGGTCGTCTTCAAGCTGGCCACGCTCGTGCGCAAGCTGCTGCTCGGCTGCGGCAAGTTCGTCTTGGCGTGCGGCCATTTCCGACTCGCGATCGCGGCACTGGCGTGCGACGTCTTTGATAGCCTGGGTATGATCCAGGACCGTTTGTTCAAGGTGGGCGACTTGGTGATGGCGTTTTTCGACAAGTTCACGCGCGCGGATCTGCCCCTGCTGGAGTTTGTGCTTGATATCCTCCAGGCGGTCGCGTGCGGAGGAAAGAGCAGAGGGGAAATCGTCCATGGTTACCAACGTGGCTTGCCGGTCGGTCGCGTCGGGATCCAGCGTCGGCCTTTCGCCGAACATCCAAAGGACCCCCAGATGCGCTCGGGCCGATTCCAGTGCGCACCCCCGCGAAAAGACTCTAAGGTTATATAGATTACGATCTTGCGCGCGTCAAAGTTCGGCCGACGCATGGGGGAAGGGAAGAACCGGTTCTGCGGGTCAGACGAGGCGCACAATCTTACGGCTGACGGCGCTGCCTGGCGGCCAATTGCGGTAAGCACCGGCAGTTGCTGGTATTGGGCCGCATGGCTGACTGGAGCCGGCCTTCCGCCGGTTGTGGGGAAAAACGGGATCGCAAGACGCAACGTTTTAGCGTGCCGGACTGTCCGCTTCCTGCCTGTACAGCGTCTCGATGGTGTTGCCGAAGTTGTCCTGGATCACTTCGCGACGCAAGCTGAGCTTGGCGGTCAGTTCGCCCCGTTCGATTTCGAAGCCCCTCTTTAACAGCGCGAATCGACCGATCTGCTCGTGACGCGAAAGCCCGGACAACCGCGCGTCGATTTCCTGTCGAAAGCGCGCCCGCACGTCGGGATTAGTGATCATCTCCCGAGACGAGACCGATGGCAACTTTCCGGCGGCGACTTCAACTTGAACGTTTTCCCAGTCCGGCACGACGAGGGCTGCCAGATATTTTCGGTTGTCGCCCACGACCATGACTTGCGCGACCAGGGACGATGCGGATATCAAGCCTTCCAGGTGCGTGGGGGCTATGTTCTTGCCGGTGGCGGTGACGATCAATTCCTTCTTGCGGCCATCAATGATGAGCCGTCCTTCGGAGTCGAAACTTCCCAGGTCGCCCGTGTGCAGCCAGCCGTCGCGGATGACTTCCGCAGTTGCTTCCGGGTCCCGCCAATAGCCCCGCATGACATGAGGCCCGCGCGTCAGAATTTCACCATCTTGGGCGATTCTCACTTCCACGCCCGGAACGGGCGGGCCGACCGTGCCGATTCGCTGGTCATCTTTCCGGCAGAAACTGATGACGGGAGACGCTTCGGTGAGCCCATAGCCTTGGAGCATTGTCACGTCCTGCCGCTCGAACATCCGCGCCACTTCGTCGGGCAGCGGGGCGCCACCGCTGAAGCAGACACGCACACGGCCTCCCAGCAGTTCGCGAAGCGCGCCTGGACTTTCGAGGTGCCCGGCCGCGTATAGATGGCGGCACAGCTTATCGTAAAAGTACGGTACGGAGTTCAGCATGGTGGGACGAATCTCCCGGCAATCCTCCAGGACCGTTTCGCGGCTTTCCGCCAGGGCCAGTTGGGTCGCCGAGTAGACCCACGAGTACAGGTCGCACGTGCGGGCGTAGATATGACTCAAAGGCAACGAGCAAATCCGCAAATCCTCGCGCGTGGGCCCGTACGCATCGCTTACGGCTGAGGCATTGCTGGCCAGGTTCTCGTGCGTCAGCATGACGCCCTTGGGATCCCCGGTGGTTCCCGACGTATAGAGGATCGCTGCCAGATCATCGGGACGCACCCGGGACGACACATCGTCAAGCAGGCCCTCATCCTTGTTCGCCGGCAGCAGCGCGGCCAGCAATTCCCATTGCGGCCGGGCGGCACCGCGATCGGGCCAGTCGTCGTAGGCTACGCACCGGCACTGCGCCAGGTCATCGGCGTGGGGTTGTAGCTGTTCTGCCTGCTGGCGACCCGACACGAGCAGCCATTTGGCACCGCTATGCCGGATCTGATACGCGATTTGCGGTCCCGACAGCGTGGCGTGGATCGAGACGTGGACCGCGCCGACATGCAGGATGGCCAGATCGGTGACGATCCATTCGTACCGGTTTTCGGCGACCTGCGCCACACGGTCGCCCGGTTTCACATTCCGCCCCAACAGATCGGCCATGCGCCGGATGTCCGCGGCCAGTTCCTGCCATGTGATGGCCTGGTAGCGCCCATCCCGCCGCACGTGCAGGGCCGCCGTATCTCGGTACTGGCGCACCGCATCGACGACCATGGAAGGAATCGTATTACGCGCTGTCACGTTGTCCATGACCTGTCGCCTCACTCGCAGCGGACGGGCGGGCAGCGCCCGCACACGACCGGTCGTGGAACGGGCTTGTCGTCTCAGACGCGTTCGAAGACGGTCGCGATGCCTTGACCGATTCCGATGCACATGGTGGCCAGTCCGACGGTGGCGTCTCGCTCGACCATGGCGTGGATGAGCGTGCAGCCGATCCGCGCGCCGCTCGCGCCGAGCGGATGCCCGATGGCGATGGCGCCTCCGTGGACATTGAGCCTGTTTTCGTCGACCTCCAGATCCTGGAGGCATGCCAGGGCCTGTGCGGCGAACGCCTCGTTCAACTCAACCAGATCCACATCCGACAGGGACATCCCGGCCCGCTTCAGAGCTTTGCGCGTGGCCGGCACCGGACCGGTCCCCATCACGCAGGGGTCCACGCCGACGACGGCTGTGGCAACGACGCGCACCAGCGGGGTCAGGCCGAGCGACCGAGCTTTGTCTTCCGACATGACGAGCATGGCCGCCGCCCCGTCGTTCAACGGCGAACTGTTGCCCGCCGTAACCGTTCCCATGTTCGGCATGAACGCCGGTTTCAGCGCGGCCAGCGCTTCCGCGTTGGTTTCGGGACGAACGCACTGGTCGGATTCCATGAGTACTTTGTGACCCTGCTCGTCGTGTCCCCACGTCGGAATGATTTCGTTGCCGAATACGTCGTTGTGCTGGGCGGCAGCGGCTTTGTGGTGGCTGGACAACGCGAATTTATCCTGCGCTTCTCGGGAAATTCCGCGCGATTGCGCGAGGAATTCAGCGGTGAAGCCCATGTGCATGGCTGCCTGGGACGTGTGCCGGAACAGCTTGGGATTCGGATCGTATCCGGTGTCCATGGGCAGATGATGCATGTGCTCCAGGCCTCCCACCACGTGCACATCCTCGAATCCCGCCATAATCGCGTGGGCCGTTTGATTGAGTGCTTGAAGGCTGGACCCGCACAGGCGGTTGACCGTCACGCCGCCCGTCTCGGCGGGCAGACCGGACATCAGACCCACGCAACGGGCCACGTCGAAGCCTTGTTCGCGGTGCTGCTGCGTGTTGCCCATGACGACGTCTTCGACTTGTGTGGGATCGATTCCCGTCCGCTCGAGGAGGGCTTCGACGACGTGGACCGCCAGGTCGTCGCTGCGCACCTGACGGAAATAGCCTTTCTCCTTGTGGGAGCGGCCCACGGGCGTACGCACGCAATCGACGACGACAGCGGATTTCATGATGCGGATTCCTGTGTTCCCAGAATCGGAAGGAGACGCGGGATGCGTCAGCGGGTTTACCCGTTATTGTAGAACTTGCCGTTCTTTCCAGCCATGTCCCGCAGCCTGTCGGTCGGCTCGTAACGTTTGCCGAGCGACGCGTAAGACTTGAGTTTCTCCAGGACGCTCCGAGCGCCCAACGTATCGGCCCAGAACAGCAGGCCACCCCTGAAGGGCGGAAAGCCGATGCCGAAAATCAATCCGAGATCGACATCGCGTACGTCGCGCACCAGGCCGTCCTCCAACACCCGTGTCGCTTCCACGATCATGGGCAGAAACAGGCGATCCGTAATCTGTTCGACGGAAAACGTCTCGGCGCCTCGCCGCCGTTCCTTAATCAACGCATCCGCCGCAGGATCGGGTCGGCCCCGCTGACTCTTGCCGTCGTACGCGAAGAATCCCGCGCCCGATTTTTGCCCCAACCGGCCCGCTTTGTAGAACGCGGTGAGCAGTTCCGAAGCGACCACGCGGTCTGGGAACGCTTCGTACATCACCTTTCCGGCGTGCACGGCGGTATCGATACCCACGACGTCGAACAGCGTGATCGGCCCCATCGGCATGCCGAACCGCTTGGCCGCCCGATCTACGTCGGCAATCTCGGCGCCGGCCAGTACCAGTTCCAGGGACTCGTTCATGTACGGCAGCAGCAGCCGGTTGACAAGAAACCCGGGACCGTCTTTCACGACGATCGGAGACTTACCCAGCCCCTTGGCGTACCGCACGGCGGTGGCCACCGTCTGATCATCGGTCTCGGCGCCGCGGATGACTTCCACAAGCGGCATTTTCCGCACCGGATTGAAAAAGTGGATCCCCACGAACCGTTCGGGTCTCTGCAAATCCGCGGCCAGCTTATGAATGGGGATCGTCGACGTGTTGGATGCCAGCACGGCGTCGTCTCGCAACTGAGGCTCCATCCTTGCGTACAATTCCTTTTTGGCTTCCAGATTCTCCAAAATGGCTTCGATGACCAGGTCGCTCGATGCATACTCGGCATCGCTCAACGTCCCATTGATCAGCGGTGCAAACTCCACTGAGCGCTTCACGTCGAGCCCGCGGAGCGTCTTGTTATACGATACTTCCTCGAGAACTTTTTGAACGCCCGCCCCCAGCGCATCGGGCGACATGTCGGTCATCGTGGTAGGGAGTTTGCGTTTGACATTCGCCGCTGCGATGCCCTGCCCCATGATTCCCGCACCCACGACCCCGACGCGCGTCACCTTCTTCGGCTCCACGTCGGCGGCGTCGACACCCTTGTCCTTCTTGTTGCGGTCGGTCAGGAAAAAGACGTTGACCAGCGCGCGGTTGACAGGGGTGCCGAACAGTTCCGCAAACCCTTCCGCTTCCAGTTGGCATGCTTGTTCGATGTCAACGGACTGGGCGTTGAGCATCACTTCCAGGGCGGCCATGGGGGCCGGATAGTGTCCCTTGGTTTGTTGTTGGATGTACGCGGCCGCCGTGGCGGCCAGAAACGCGGTCTCCACTTCGCTCAATGTGATCGGCCGTGCCCACCGCTGGCGATTCCGGCGAAACTCGCCGGTGGAATGTTGCGCGCGGATCTCGCGGATTGCTTCCTCGTCCAATCGGTCGGCATCCACGACGTTGCTCGCCAGGCCCATTTGAACGGCCTTCGTACCGTCGATCGGATCGCCGCCGGCTATCAGTTCAATGGCATTCGGCAAGCCGATCACGCGAGGCAACCGTGCTGTTCCTCCCCAGCCCGGGTAAATGCCCAATTTGACTTCCGGAAAGCCGAATTGCGTTCTCTTATTGGACATCACCCGCGCGTCGCACCACAGCGCCAGTTCCGCACCGCCGCCCATGCAAACGCCATCCACGGCGGCAACCGTCACAGAATTGCCAGCCGACAAACGTCCAAACAATCGATGTCCGTGCCGGGACAACTCGATGACCTTCTCACGCGGAGCGTCCATTCCCTGGATGAATTCGCGTACGTCCGCGCCCGCCATGAACATCCCCGGCTTGCCGGATCTTATGACGAGCCCCGCCAGGTCCTGCTGCTGGTCGAGCGCGTCGAGATGCGATTCCAGCTCATCCAGCACGCGCGTCGAAAGTACATTCGCGCTCTTGTCCGGCTGGTCGAACGTCAGCGCGGCAATATCCGGTTCCAACATACTGCGGGTGATCGACGACTGGTTGGCCATAGCGGGTGGGACGCCTCCTGAGAGCCTGAAATAGACCGGTATGTTGGCCGCAAACGCGAATTTCGCAATTGCGTCAGTTTCGAGATTGTACTTCAAGCCCGGTCACGGTGAAACCACTGGGCGTGGACCACCCATTCCGCCGCGGCACGATTCTGCTACAGTAGCGCTCGGCATGTTGGTCCTTACCGCGGCGTGTCCCCGAGTCGTGACACGTTCTACCGGGAGACGCGCGGCCGTTCCCCGGGCGGGGCCTTTTCCGTTGCCGCCGCTGTCGCCATCGGACATGACACGAGAAGCGATTTCCAAATGCCCTGCAATCGCTCCATGACCGGAAAACGTCACACCAGAATCAGGTTTTGAAACCGGCATTAGAAACCACCGATCCGATCCGATCGCCCCGATTCCCATGGAAGCGGCCGCTGGGCGCCCTGGGTATCGTGGCACTCGGCCTGCTGATCGCGTTCGCCGTGCTCAAGATACGGCGGTCACCCGACGACCGCCCGAAATCAGCTGCTTCCTCGGCCAGCCAGAATGGCCCTGCGATCGCGCTGACGATCGATTTCGGAGACGGGTTCCAGAAACGCTTTCCGGCACTCGCCTGGGAACCCGGCATGACCGTGCTGGACGCGCTCCGGGCCGCCACGCGACACCCGCGCGGCATTGGTCTGGAGTCGGTCGGCAAAGGTGCCATGACATTGATTACCGCCATCGATGGCGTCGGCAATCAGGGCGGCGGAACCGGCACGCGGAATTGGATCTACCGGGTCAATGGACGCCAGGCAACCAGGAGCTGTGCCGTATTCGAGCTGCGACCCGGCGACCGAGTCTTGTGGGCGTTTACGTTCTACGATTAAAATCGATGCTTTCGACGCGGCGGGCCGCTGGCGTAAGGCGGCGAATCATGGTTACCGTGAATCATGGTTGCCGTGGTGTGCCGATTCGATGGACCTCAGCCCGCAAGAGAATATCTGTCATGCACCGAACTGCCGCCGGCAATTTGGCACTGTTTTGCCTGTTGGTCGCGATAGGCGCCGTTGGCCGTCTGGCACAACCCGTGTGGTGTTTTACACCGCTGGCGGCGGTCGCCATGTTCGCCGGCTACTGCTTCGGCTCGCGCTGCGTGGCCTACCTGGTGCCACTCTCCGCCATGCTGATCAGCGACCTTTGGCTCCCGGCGTACCAGCACCCTGCCATCATGCTGGTTGTCTACGCATTCTGGATACTGCCCGTGGTGCTGGGACAGTTGCTGCGGGCCGATCTCACGGCGCTTCGCTGCGGTGCGTTCAGTTTACTGCCGGCAACCGGTTTTTGGCTGATCTCGAACTTTGCCGTCTGGTCTGTTCACGGTCTGTATCCGCGGACACTCCCGGGCCTATTGGAATGCTATGCAGCCGCGGCCCCGTTCTATCGTGCCATGCTGGCCGGGGATATCTTCTATTTGACGCTGCTGTTGGGCGCCGGTTTTCTGAGCATCCGCCTCATCGCGCCGTGTCACTTGGCGACCAAGACTTGCACCATCCAGTCGCCGTGAAAATCGGTCTCCTTGTACCGTTCGCTGCCGGGCAGTCCGATCCTCGAAAATTCGCCGTGCGTGCTCGTGTCGTAGCTCACGTAGACTCCCTTGGTCCGCTCCGCATGAAAATCGAGCACCACCCAGAACTCCCGTGGAACATCGACGGTCCGGGGCAATAGCACGCGGACCCATTTGCTTTGGCCTCGTTTGAAAAGCCGATACGGAGCGGTCTCGGTTTGGAGTATCTCCTGCCGGTCCGCGCTAAGAAACGTTATCTCGAAGTCTTCGTCGGGCGGCTGCGGCGTGCCGTACCGCGATCCGTGGATTCGCAGGCCTTTCACGCCGCGAGCGCCCGGCGGCATGGTAAAGCGAATCATTTCCCCGCTACCACCGAGGCTCCTCTTGCCGTCGGCGGTTGCGTCGCCGTGCTTGAGCACGTCCGGAATTTCGGCTGCACGCTCGGCCGATCGGTCGATCTGAGCAACGGTCCGCTGGGCACATACCCGAGGGGACATCCACGTGCCGAGGAAGCCACTACCTGAACCGACGACAGCGCCCATGATCAAAACACCCGCGCGGAGCCTTGCTCGCCCTTCGCGCGTCGGGGATAAGAAAGGGGCGGCTTGCGAAAACAACCTGGCGATCATGATATTATCCTCCCTCACGGCTCATCGGGATCTGTGTTCGGCATCCGGCGCGAGCGTCGTTCTTCGGGCCGCGGTCGAATGAGCTGGTTTCCGTTGGCCGCGAACCACCGTTTCAGCCGACCGATCCTGTCCGCAAGCGGCACATTCGGCCCCTGATCCGCGCCGGAGACGGTCGGGCCGAGCATTTCGTCGAGTCCGCTGGCGGCGGCCCGCCTTATCTCGAGGCGATCGTCAAGCATCTCGACGAGGGTGGCGGCGAACACGCTGTTTCCCAATCGGCCCATCGCTTGCGCTGCCTCGCGGCGGACATCGCTGTCGTCGCACTTGGCCAAACGCTGCAAGGCGGCTTCGCCGCTGGTGTGCCCGTGCCGCGCGAGCGTGTACGCGACGCGAACGGTCAGCACCGTATCGCGATCGGCGAGCAATCGGATGAGCGGCAGCGGATCGGAGAGACGCTCGGCAGACGCCAGCCCCTCGACCGCGGCACGCACCACCGAACGATCCGCATCGTCCAGCGCCGCCAGCAACCAGTCTACCTGTTCCGCTCCACCGTGCCGAGCCAGGTAACGGCACGCCAGGCACCGCACACCGGCGTCGGGGTGACTCATGCCGGCCAGGTGCAAGCGGATCGCCGGTGTTCGAGAATCGTCAGCCAACTCGGTCAGAACGGTGCGCCAGACATCGGCGTCGGGATCCACCGTCACCATTTCCGCCAGATGCGTCAGCGCGGTCAGCGGCATATCCTTGCCGCGCCCCCTGGCAGCCAAGCGGCGTGCCGCCCGACGCCGGTCGTTTTGCCCGCCATCGTGCATCCGCGCCAGATCTGCAAAAATCGGCGCGACCTCGGGCAAGACCTTCCCGTAGACAACGTCCGGCATCTCGGGATGGGACTCCGCGACATAGGCATCCATCGCCGTGACAAGATCCGGACCCATGGCCGACAGACGATCGATGACCTGACGACGCGTTTCGGGGTCCGTTGCTTGATCGGACAGGCATTGCATGGCACGGCGAAGGGCAAGGTCGTCATTGTCGCGGCTCAGGCCGTGGCTGGTGGCGAAGCGAGACGTTGCCTCTTGCAATGACGCTCCGAATTGTTCCGCCCACCGCGCGCGAAGTTGTTCCATTGCGGACGTGCGCTGCGAAACGGATCCCTCCCACGGAAAATCGGCGGCGGCCGGCCACCGCCGTCCAAGGTGTTCGGCGGCAACTTTGCGAATGCGGTACAACGGCGACTCCACTGCCGCCAACAGGGCCGGACCTGCGAGTTCGAGCGGCCAGGCGGCGACGCTCTCCAATGCCGACCGCGCCACCCGTCCGCTTGCATCGGCGGCCAGTTGTTCGGCCACGGCCGCCGCGGCGGCCGAATGATCGTGGCGTAGCGCATCGGCCACGTGCTGCCGCACACGCCACGACTTGTCGGCGGCCACCGCGTAGACGTCGTGGAACTGAGTACGTCGGGCCAGCGCATCGACGGCCGCCGCCCGGATCTTTTCGGCGTGGTCGTCCAACAGCTGTCGTAGCTGCCGTCCGGTGGCATCGTCGTGCAGTGTGCCCATCGCGCGGATCGAGACCAGACGTACTTGTAGATCATGGTCCGCCAGGCCCCGCAGCGCGACGGGTTTTGCTCTTTCCTGGTCACGAGCCACAATCAACCTGATGGCCGCGCCGCGCAAGCGAGCGTCAGAGGCGTTCGCCAGATCGTACACGGACTCGGGCAACGGTCCCGGTGGTTGTCGGGGCCAGACTTCCAGCGCCGCCTGACGAACGTTTGGGGAATGCGATTTCAACGCCCGCTGCAGAATCGCTTCCAAGTCCTTGTCAGGACGCTGGCTGTAAGCCCGGATCAGTTCCGCGTGAAGTTCCGGGATCTCATCGGATTCGCCACCCGCGCCATACTGACGCAATAGTGAGCGGATTGCCGCGGAGGCCTGGCTGTCGTCGAGCCAACCCAAGGCTTCGGCGGCGGCCGATCGGTGAGCCAGACTCAATTGGGGACTCCGCACGGTCGCTGTCAGACGTTGCATGCCTGCCTTCCGTTGGAGGCGGGCCAGGGCGATGGCGGCGTTGGCGGCCACGACGGCGCTCGGGTCGTCGAGCCACTCGGTAAACGCCGGCAGCCGGTCTGGCGGACGCGACAGCAAATCGTCCAGCCCCGCATGCCGCCACCGCGACGGCTTCCCGACTTCCGTGTCACCCGCGATCCGCAGCACCCATCCGTCGCCGTTCAGAACGGATCGAACCGAACCGGAAGTCGCCTCGTCCAAGGCCGGTCCTTCCGTCCGTGACGCCCCCGCGGATTGCGAATCGGCAGCAGGCGCGTCGGAAGAAGTGGAAACGGACGACGGATCCAGTGCGTCATTCGTGCCGACGAACAGATGGCATCCCGTTGGAATCAGCCACAACAGAACAACGGACGCACACCGTTTTGTGGCGCGAGGCGGTGTCGCGGACCGACATTTCGCGGGCAATTCCATTTGCCGCCGTCCATGCGTCTGTCTGTGTCCGTTCGCGAGACCGGCGATCGGCACGCGTTCGAGTCAATGACTTAGAGCCCTATCCAAGTACCCGATGAACGATGCTAGCCCTCGCAAATCGGTGCCATCACCGCAGGCAAATGGATAGATTCTCAGCCTGCCGTGACGTCGATGAGCGCCGCACTGAGGTTCTCGGCGGCGCCTTCGGCCGTTTCAGGTTGCTCGGTCTGTTCTTCGTCGGGATTGCCGGCCTCTTCGGCACCCGCGCCTGCCTTGGCGAAAATCTCCTGAATCTGTTTGCCGAGCATGGACACCCGATTAATGTCCACTCCCTGTCGCGGATACTCAAGGTCGACTTCCATCATTTCGTAGAGCGACTGCAACAGATCCAGCAATTGCTGGGCCTGTTCCTGAGCTTGCGCGTTGGCGGCTTCTTGAATCGCTTCCAATGCTTTACGGGCGCACAAAGTCCGGTAGGCCAACGTCGCTCGCGGAAAAACAGTTGGCGTGCCCGGTTGCTCCGTCGCATTGCCTCCCGGAGCGGCGACGACCGCAGCGCTCTCGCGCCGCGCGACAGACGGTGTTCGGGCTCGTGAACGCTGCGCTGCCATTTCCGCAGCGCGGGCGCTTGCCAGGGCATTCTCGATCGCATCGCCAGCGTACCGACCGAGAGAAACGACAAGTGGTGACGTGTCCGTCGCGGATCCGTCAAACTTCAACTGGCCGAGCGATGCCGCCGCCGCGCATCGAAGCCATAGCGGAGCGCCTTGTTCTGTGAGCGTGTTGGTCAATGCTTGCAATACGCGTCCCTGGTCGCCAACCGAGCCCAGCAGGCCCAGAATCTCCGCCGCCTGCTGACGCATCCATGCGTGGCCCTCGCCGGTACGATCCGCCGGAGCCTCCGCGGCGCTGACAATTCCAAGCATCAGGTCGGTCACGCCAGAACGGGCGGTATCCGGCATGCCGGCCGTCGCATGACGGTGAATGCCCACCAGAGCCGCGACTTTGGTCGCATCCGGCATCTGTTCGTCCTTGAGAAATTCGATCAACACGGGCAGCGATGCGGGCAGAGGCTGCGGCTGCCGGTCGATTGCTGAAGTACCCGGATCGGCGTCCAGATCGCCTATCAGCAGCACGGCATTGACTCGGACCGTCGGATGAAAATTCCGCGTGGCATACGTCCTCATCTTTTCCAATGCCAATTGATTGGCGAACTCACCGGCCTGGGGATTGCGGGATCGGCGCAACTGAGTCGTAAATTTGCGTCGCAAATCGGCCGTTGAATTGAGCGGACCCTGTTGCGACACCTTGGGCGTCGAACGCGCGGCCTGGGTCATGGCGGGAAAGTAGTACTTGTTGAAATAATCCGCTACCGCTTGCCGATTCTCGCCAAATGGCGCTTGACCGTTTAGAATCTGGTCCACGAGAAACTTCTGGCTGTAGGCTGAACGGTCACGCTTTTCGACCAAATAGGTCTCTTCCTGGGCGTGCACACGCGTCACGTTCGAACCAGTGGTTGCCGCCAGCGCGGAAAACACGGCAAGACGCATTACGGAAGCTGCTACCGGTCGTCGTTGCGTCACCATGGCAGAATTACCGGAGAGAAGGTCGCAACCTGTTGGCCTGCAGAATGTTAGCAGAGCCCACGGCAACTTCTACCCTACCAAGGGGCAAAGAAGCCTGTCAAGGCAGACCGCGACGCCAACGAAAGGCCCTATTTGCTGGTCAGGCGGATGACACCATCCCAGCCCTCGGGGGGCGTGCGATTGTGTTGTGCGATGAAGACCGTCAGGAAATCCTTGGCCTGGTCCTCGGCCGGCACCCGGTGAAGATGCTCAAATGCCTCGGCCCACATGCCTTTCGTGAAGGCATCCAGGGCGGCCTCGTATTGGGCCAGGTGCTCCGAATCGAGCAGGGGGTCATCGGAATGCGGCGGCAACAGTTCCGCGACTTCCAGCGGCGTGTCGAGGCCGGCGGGCCGGACCACGGCCAAACGGCGGCATCGCGCCACGTCCGCCGGCACGTGCCGCCGAACGTAGCGCGCCGTAGGTTCGTCCAACAGAATCGGTGCGTGCAGGATTTTGGTCATGCCTTCCAGGCGCGAGGCCAGATTTACGACGGGTCCAAAGACGGTCACTTTCACCTGGTCAACCGTGCCGATTTTCCCCGCGACCGCGTTGCCCGTCGCGATGCCCACCCCCATGCGGAATCCGGCCAGCAGATCGTCTTTCTGCTGCGATGCGCGTTCCAATTCCGCCCGGATCGCCAATGCGGCCAGGCACGCGCGGCGGACGGAATCGCTTTGCGGCAACGGCCAGCCCCAAAAGCCCATGACGGCGTCCCCCTGAAAATCCCCGACGACGCCTCCCTCTTCCAATATGTGGTGCGTGGTCATTCCCAACGCGCGGCTGACGCGATTGAGCAGCCCCAACAAATCGTCGGCCGACCGCTCGGACTGTCGGGAGAAGCCGCGGAGATCGCAGAACAAGACAGTGACTTCGGTTTCTCTGGGAGCAAGAACAACGTCCGGGTCGCCTCCGGCCAGCGCCGATGAGACGACGGGCGAGAAGAACTGGCTGAAACGTGCGTGCCGCCGCTGCAGGTCCTGCAGCTGCCGCAGGGACCGCAGGGTGGCGGCGGCCACTTCGGCGAATTTCAGATCATCCCGCAGGTCCGTCGGATCCGATGCGGGGGTTACGGCATCGCCCGATTGTGAAAAGCGTCCGGAAACATAAAAGGCCCACCCGCGGCAGGCCGGCCCCAGGATAGGCGTGCAGAAGGCCCAGTCGACGTCTTCCCGCGCCGTGAACGCCATTTGCCCCTCACCGCTCCACACGTGCAGGATACTCTCGCTCCGCGCGATCGCTTCGCGGATCAGCCGCTCGCTGGGATGAAAATCACTGCTTTTATGCAGGTGCCGATCCCAGTGCAGCACGTCCACCGACCCGAGGCCATCGGATTGCTCCCGGACCCGCACCAGGGCCGCGGCGTCGGCCGTGGGTATCCCCGCCAGCAGCATATTGATGAGTCGCACGGACAATTCCGAATCGCTTGATGCGCCCGAGATCACGTCCGGCAATCTGGCCAGCACTTCAATCCGCGCGCGGGCGTTGCGGAACTGCATTTGCTGCAGATATTTGGCGCTGTAGGCTTGCTGCTTGACCGGCTCCCGCGCGTCGACTGAAACGTTGACGCGATCCTGGCTGAGCGTAAAGGTCGTCTGCCCAATGACGAAGTGTTCGCCGGCCTTGATCTGGAAATCATCCTCCTGCTTGCCCCGCAAATAGATCGGATTCCGCGCGGACGTCAGTCGGCGCACGCGCAGGGTGTCCTGCTGCCAGACGAGTTCTGCGTGGGCGCGAGAGATTCGGTCATCCCAGGGGACGGCGAAATGTTCCACGTCGCGTCCCAGGCGCACCATTTCGCCCGGCGGCAACACCCGCCGCCATCGGAAAGCGGGCTGTCCGCCTTGCGCAATGAGGTCTGCCATCGATCTTGACTATCTGGATCGCCGTACACCGTGTGCCGTGGCGTGCGATCCCGCGTCGACGTGCACGGCGGATCACTGCCCCAGTGGCACGGTCTCCGCCAGTTCGTTGTCCGCTGCCGGAAGCGAACGCGCGCGCCGGCGATGACCGCGCGACAACGCGTACGCGACAAACGTCCACAAGCCGCTCCACACAGCAGCCACCATCACCAACGCCACCAATCCGATCGTCAACAGGCTGCTCTTGAGTGCCTGGAGCATCTGGCCGATCGCCTGATCGCGGCGTTCCTGTACGAGCACCGTCAAACCCGACGGAGCTGCTCCCCGCAGTACCGGCGCGGTGCCGACCAGCCACGACCCCGAGTACACGTTGCCTCGCGGATGCGTGGCCAACGGGTCGGCGTAGTCGGGCAACGGTTGCCCGTTCAGCGCCTCAAGATGCTCGCCGCCAATCCGAAAACGGCTCAAGTTTTCGTCCAACCGCTCATCGTTGGTTATCTCGTCGTACAGTGGATGCTGCAGGATCTGTCCCCGATTGGCGCCGGGCCGCGAGTCGACCAGCACGGGCACCAGGCCATCGCCGACGGGCAGCTTGACGATTTGCCCCACGTTTAACGTCAGCGCCACAACCCCCAGGAAGCGGCCGTCTTGAGGACGAAAGATAGGTGTGGAAACGGCGGCGATCCATTGTCCGGTGGCTTTGCTCTGAAAGACGGCCGACAGGCTGGTTTGCTCCAGATGCTCCCCGGCGGAGGGGCGCCAGTCCGCGGCATAGTCGGCTTCGCCTCCATGAAAATAGGTGCGCCACGCCCAATTCTGACCCACGGTTTCGTTGTCGGGATACCGGCCTACTTGCAGCCCGCGAGCGTCGTTGACGAACCAGCTGGCCACCTTATCGTACTTTTCTCGGGCCGCCAGCGACTGGAGCATGTCTCCCAACGGGCGGCGAGCGTCGTGGTCACGGAAACGGCGCCGCAGCGTGACGACTTCGTCTGGCGACACGGCATCCGGACCGCTGGGATTGACTTGCGGACGGTTCAGGCGCTCGCGCAAGTCGGACAGTTCGGCGTTGCCCAGCAGTTGCTCCAAGATTCGGAGAAAATCGGGATTGGTGGCGACGTGCTCGACGGCGTCGAAATGCCGGTCTAGTTCGTTGGCCGCCGCCTTGGCCACATACTTGGCGGCAAACTGGTTGCCTTCCAGGGCCCGGTTGGTCAGCGCCTGCTCGGTCTTCTCGACGACCAGTCCCAAGGCTCTCCATGCGAACAGCCCCACCACGATCATCAACAATGCCGGGCCGATCAATCCCAGGATCCGGATCGGCTGCCGCGCGTGGCGGGCTTCGCGGCGATCCAGCGCCTCAATCACCGCCTGCACGTTCGGGAATCTCAGCTCCTGATTCGGTTCCAGACACCGTTCGATGATCTCCGCCAGCGCCCGATCGACTCCGGGCACCTGCCGGTGTTGCGACGGCGGCGGTTGGCATTTGATGTAGCGCTGATACCGATGGAGGCGTTCTTCGAGCGTGTTTCCGGATTCGATGTCGGTGGTCGCGTCGTCGCTGCGATAGGGCGGGGTCCCCGTGAGCATGCAGAAGAGCAGCGCGCCGAGCGCGTACACGTCCCAGCGGGCGTCCGGCACGGCCTGCAGATCAGCCTGTTCCGGAGCCATGTAGAAGAGCGTCCCCAGTGCCGGAAGCTGTTCGTGCGACAGACGAGACTGACCAAAGTCCGCGATCCGCGGCCGGTCATCCTGGTCCAGCAGCACGTTGCCCGGCTTCAAGTCGCAGTGCAAGACGCCCTTGCCGTGGGCGTGCCCCAGCCCGATGGCCACGTCCCGAAACAGCGCCACGGCTTCAGTCACGGGCAGCGGGCCGCGCAGCCGCAGGCGATCGTCCAGCGAGCCCCGCTCGATGTACTCCATCACGTAATACGGAGGCTCGGACTCCCAGCCGACCTCCAGCAATTGCACGACGTATCGGTCCGCCGATAGGATCACCAGTTTTTCGACTTCGCGCGACAGCAAGGTCCAATCCAGTCCGCTGCGGTGGGCGTAGAATTTTATCGCCACGCGACGCCCCGTGTTGCGATCCAACGCCTGCCACACGGCGCCGTACGCACCACTGCCCAAAAACTGCTGCGCCTCGTAGCCCGGGACATCGGTCGGCGGGCGCGTCGGCTGAAGACTGAGTTTTCTGGCCTGGCGTGAATCTTCGTCGTCTTGTAGTTGCGTCCGTTCTATCGTCATCACTGTTGCCGTTCAGGACGGAAGTGGCGCTGTGCAGAGAGGACGGCTTGAACAACCGCTCCCGCTTACCAGCGGTTATAATGCGTGTATGACCCGCAAAGCAATTGCAGCGAGCGGCCTCCGCGGCGCTTCGGCAGACCGGCCCGTCCGTGCCGCCGGGCGACGGCGTATCGCGGAATCCGGCCGCCGCGACACGATCACGCCCGGGATGCCAAGGGCCCGAAGATGGTGCGTCGCCGTCGCCTTGATGGCCTGCGCCCGGGCTGGAAGTGTCCCAGGGCAGGAGCAGTCGTCCGCCACGAACAACCCGGCGAAACCGCCGTGGGCCGATGCCGGACCGGCCGAGGACGACAGGCCGCTCGACGGCCGCCACGGCCGCCCCCTGGCCCTGGACGCCTTTCGACCGCGCTCCATGCTGCAAGTCGAGCGAACTCCGGTGCTCCAGGCCCGGTTTCCCGTCGTCGACGTCCATACGCATCCCCGATATCGGCTGCGGCATTCGCCCGCAGCACTGGATGCGGCAGTGGCCACCATGGATGAACAAAACATTGCCGTGTGCGTCAGCCTCGACGGTCGCCTGGGCGCGGAGCTTGCGGAACATGCGGAATATCTCTGGTCAAAATACCCGCAGCGCTTCGTCATCTTTGCCAACATCGATTGGCGAGGCGATGGCGACCCGCGGCGGCCGGAAACGTGGGACTGTCATCGCGCCGATTTTGGCAGGCGCATGGCGGCGGCGCTGGCCGATGCCCAGCAGCGGGGCGCAAGCGGTTTAAAGGTCTTCAAGAGACTGGGGCTTGCGTATCGCAATCCGGACGGTTCCCTCATGGCGATCGACGATCCGCGATGGGATCCCATCTGGGCGGCCTGCGGGCGGCTCGGCATGCCCGTGCTCATTCATACCGCCGACCCCGCGGCGTTCTTCCAACCGGTCGATGCGACGAACGAACGATGGGAAGAACTGCACCGGCACCCGGATTGGAACTTCTCGGGCGACGCCTATCCGTCCCGCGAAGCCTTGCTGGCCGCCCGCAACCGCGTGATCGCCCGGCACCCGGAAACCGTGTTCATCGGCGCCCACGTGGGCAACAATCCCGAGGACCTGCAGACCGTGGGGCAATGGCTTGAGACGTATCCCAACTTGCATGTGGAAATTGCCGCGCGGATCGCCGAGCTGGGCCGGCAGCCCTATACAGCACGACGTTTATTCCTGAAGCACGCGGACCGTATCATGTTCGGGACCGACGGCCCGCGTGCCGCCGAACGTCTGCAAGCGCACTGGCGATTTTTGGAGACATTCGACGAATATTTCCGTTACGCCGAGACGCCGTTTCCGCCGCAAGGGTTGTGGAACATCTACGGCATCGGCCTGCCTGACGACGTGTTGAAAAAGGTGTACTATGAAAACGCCGCCCGGCTGATTCCCGGGGTGCGCGAGCGGCTTCAGGCGCAGGGAGCGATTCCCTGAAGTGTCGTCGGTCCGAAACGTTCACCAGCGCCCAGTGGCGGCGGCCATGGAAAAACCACGCCGACGACCGGGCTTTCACCCCCGCGGGCACCGCCGCCGATGTCAGGGCACGCCGTTCGACTCCACCGGCGCGTCTTCAACCGAACTCCAATCCTGCCAGCCCCCGAAATAGTTGCGCACGTTCTCGTATCCAGCCAATGCCAGCGCCACGGTCATCACCGACGACCGGCCACCCGACTGGCAGTGGGCCACAACGCGATCCTGCGGAGCGATGCCACGGCGACGGAACAGTTCCTTCAGTTTTGCGGGCGGGAGAAAACGCCCGGCCTCGTCAATGACCTCCGACCATTCCAGATGAACGGCGCCCGGAATATGTCCTCCCCTCTTGCCGCGAACATCCCGCCCCGAATACTCGCCCTCGGACCGTGCATCGACCACAATCCACTCGTTGCCATTCGATCCCAAGGCTTGTGTCAATTGCTCACTTTCGACCAGCATATCGTTCTGAATCTGGACATCGAAGGCAGTGCGCGCGACCGCGGGCGCTGCATTATTGGTCGGATAGAACTTGCGAGGCCACTGCCGCCACGTTCCGTCCAGCAGCCGGCAGTCCTCGACGCCAAGATACCGCAACAACCACCACGCCGTCGCCAGATTCGGCCCCATTTCGCCGACCACGACCAGGGTCGCGTCCGGAGCGATTCCTAACTGCCCCAATTGCTCGGACCAAAAGGCAGCATCCTGAAGACCACCGGGTTGCGATGCATGTTCCCGCCAGGCGATCACGTCGACGTGGCGTGCACCGGCCATGTGCTCGGCGTCATATTCATCGCGGCGCCGCGTGTCGAGCACGATCGCCCGACCGTCGTCCACCGCTTGCTTCAGGCTGACGACGTCGATCAGAATGGAATCGGGGTCGTCGGCAACGGGCTCGTTCGGTACGGCGGCGGCCTGAACCGGGGGATCGGCCTCCGTCGCGATTTCCGGCGCGGCTGAATTGCCGCCGCAACCCGCCAGCAGGAGCACGAGAGCCACCGTGGGCACGCGGCGCGCCATCGGTGGGCCATGACAGTCCAAGCCCGTTTCAACGGCCCTGAAGAGGCCACGAAAACAAACGGATGCGATTTCCGTCCGGATCCTGAGTGGTGATTTCATCGTAACCCTCGGCATTCTGACGCGGTCCTTCCATAGGGGTCGCGGCGGCCCGCAGGCGCGCGGCCACCTCCCGCAGATCACCGACTTCGATGGCCACCGACACCCGCGAACATGCCGGGCCCGGTTCCGGGCTTTCCATGATCGCCAGACGGGTGCCGCCCGCTGCCAGCAACGCGTACCGATCGTCCAGCACGCGAAACAGGCTTCGCAACCCGAGCACCTGCCGGTACCACGCCACCTGCTCCTCCCACCGCGAGGTTCGCACTTCAATGCAGTAGAGCTCGGGGCCGGAGCGGAGTCTGCTGTCTGCTGTCATGGCGCGAGGATGTCGGTTTCGGGCGACGTCGACACCGGCAAGCGACCCTGTTTTGTACTGCCGAGCGGCAGGGTGGGAGCCGGCGTCGGGACCCGGATGGTCCGGTATTGACCGATGCAAGGGTTCTTATAAAATGTTGCGTCTCTTTGGGTTAAATGCAAGCCGAATCTTCCGGACCGCCCGCTTTTCCGCATGGCGTGCACTGTCGACGCGATGAGCGAACCACCCCGCCAGACGTCTGGCTCTCCGGGCAGCGACCAGGAGGCAGCGCGTCGCGAGAAGCTCCGCCGGATCCGCGACATGGGCATCGATCCCTGGGGCGGACGCTTCGATAACCACGCACCCATTAGAGATGTCCGCGCACGAGGCGACGAGGTTCAGTTCGCACGCGCCGACGGCACCCATGTGGCACTGCCCGAACCGCTCGATGCGGGCCGCTTCCGCCAATGGTTGTCCGAGCAGGGGCCGGGAGCGCTGGAAGGTCCCCACGTGCGAGCCGCCGGAAGGATCGTGCTCAAGCGCGACGCAGGCAAACTGCTGTTTCTCGACATCCGCGACTGGACCGGCCAGATCCAGGTCCTGATCGGACGCCAGCAGGTAGCAGAGGACTGGGCGCTGACGGCCTGTCTTGATCTGGGCGACATCATCGGCGTGGATGGAACCTTGCAGCGCACGCGGACGGGCGAGCTGACCGTGTTCGCGAGCAAACTGCACTTTCTCACCAAAGCGCTGGAAACACCTCCGGAAAAATACCACGGCCTCTCGGATCCGGAACTTCGGCAGCGCATGCGGTACCTCGATCTGACCTACGGCGAAGGTGTGCTCTCCCGCTTTTTGCAGCGCACGGCCGTTGTACGATCGATGCGTCAATCGCTGCGCGACTGCGGATTCGTGGAAGTGGAAGGCCCCACATTGCACGCGCTGGCCGGGGGCGCAGCGGCGCGCCCGTTCCGGACACACCACAACGCGCTGGACATCGACTTGTTCCTGCGCATCGCCCTGGAACTTCATCTCAAGCGGTTGCTGGTCGGTGGAGTCGAACGCGTTTTCGAAATCGGGCGCGTGTACCGCAACGAAGGCATCAGTCCACGGCACAACCCGGAATTCACCATGCTCGAGGCCTACCAGGCGTACGGCAACTACGAAACGATGATGGATCTTACCGAAAAGATTGTCGCGGACGCCGTGACCACCGTTCACAACGGCCCGGCGGCCCCGTACGGGGAAGGGGAGATTGACTTTTCCGTGCCGTTCGATCGCCAGACGTACGACGCCTTGTTCTCCGAACATACGCGGGTAGACGCCAACGACCACGAATCGACCGCCCGACTGGCTCGCGATCTGGATCTGGAAACCGATGGCAAGCACCCGGACGTGATCAAGAACGAAGTGTTCGAGCAGCGAGTCGAACCGGCCTTGAAAGGCCCCGTCTTCGTGCTGGATTATCCCGCGAGCATCTGCCCGCTGACCAAGCGCAGGGCGGACAATGCCGAGGCGGCGGAACGCTTTGAGCTCTTCATTGAGGGCATGGAAATCGCCAATGCCTATACGGAGCTGAACGACCCCGATCTTCAGGAAACACTATTTCGCACGCAGCTTGCCGGGCTGGCGGCAGAGGATTCGATGGCCCGCATGGACGACGACTTTCTGCGTGCCTTGCGGCACGGGATGCCCCCGGCCGGCGGTTTGGGAGTAGGTATCGACCGGCTGGTGATGTTGTTGACGAATTCGCCGTCCATTCGTGATGTCATTTTGTTTCCGCTCCTGCGCCCCGAAGCGTAGGACTCGCAGGCAATCCAAGGAAGGATCATGTACAAGCTACTTCTCTGCTGGCGCTATCTCCGCACGCGCTATATTGCTCTGGCCTCCATCATCAGTGTCATGCTGGGCGTGGCCACCATCATCGTGGTCAACAGCGTGATGGCCGGATTCACCGACGAGATGCAGCGCCGCATCCACGGGATCCTGTCGGACATCACGTTTGAGAGCACCGGGCTGGGCGGATTTCCCAATGCCGACCGACACATGCAGGAAATCGAGCGGCTGGCGGGTCGCTGGATCGCCGGCATGACGCCCACGGTGCACGTTCCGGCCATGCTCAATTTTCGTGTCCGCGATCATTGGGTAACGAAACAAGTCAACTTCGTCGGGATCGACCCGGCGACCTACAGTTCGGTCAGCGACTTTGGTTGTTACCTGCAGCACCCGGCCAATCGGCACACGCTGAGCTTCGAGCTGCGGCCAGGCGGTTACGACGTGCACGACCACCAGGCGGGTCCCGACGCTCCCGAGCGTCACCAGATGAGCCAGGCCGGCTGGCCGCACCGCCGTCGCAAAGCGCGTTTGGAAAAACTGGCCGCGGCAGCCGGTGCCTGGTCGCCGGATCCCGAGTCGCTGCCGCACGACCCCTTCCGCGCGGCGCAGGATCAAACCGACGAGCGCCTGCCCGCGGAAGACGTTTTCGATCCCGAAGTCGATCAGCATCCCGGGGTCGTATTGGGCATTGCCTTGGCAAGTTACCGGGGCCGCGACGGGCGCGACCGGTTTTTGGCGCTTCCCGGCGACGACGTGCGGCTGACGTTTCCCAATGCCGCCACGCCGCCCGAGGGCATTAGTTCCATTTTCACGCTGGTCGATTTTTATGAGAGCAAAATGAGCGAATACGACGCGGGATTCGCTTTCGTGTCGATCGAGGAACTCCAAAAACTGCGCGGCATGGTCGATCCGGCCACCGGGGCGACCTTCTGCACATCGATTCAAATCAAGTTGCGTGACGACGCGGACCCGGTGGCGGTCCGCGATCGTCTGCGAGCCCATTTCCCTCCCGAGCTGTACGGTATTTACACGTGGAAAGACAAGCAAGGACCGTTGCTGGCCGCCGTGCGAATGGAAACGGCGATCCTGAATGTTCTCTTGTTCCTGATTATCACCGTCGCCGGATTCGGCATCCTGGCCATCTTCTTCATGATCGTCGTGGAAAAGACGCGAGACATCGGCATCTTGAAGGCACTTGGCGCGTCGGGCCGCGGCATCATGGGCATCTTCATTGGGTACGGCCTGAGCCTGGGACTGGTAGGGTCAGGCGTAGGGCTGGCCATTGGGCTGTTGTTCGTGGCCCATATCAATGAAATCGCCGACGGCCTGGGCCGGCTTACCGGACAGCCTGTGTTCGATCCGTCGATCTACTACTTTCAAGAAATCCCGACCACGATTCAGCCTGGCACGATCTGCTGGATCGTGGCGGGCGCTATTTCGATTGCCATATCGGCCAGCATTTTTCCGGCCCGCCGAGCGGCTCGACTGCACCCCGTGGAGGCACTGCGTTATGAGTAGCTTTCCGTCGCGGTCCATTTCCTTGACGCCGCCGGCCGTCCCGCCGCTCGAAGCGGAAGTTCCGACGCGGTCCTCCACGGAGTCCGCCGTGTCCGATACCGTTACGCGACCCGCCGAACCATTGCCGTGGGAACCGCAGGAGCCAAGTGAACTGGCGGCCGTCGGTCTGCGCAAGAGCTACTCCTGCGGCCGCCTGGAGATACCCGTGCTGCGGGGCGTTCACATGCACGTGGCCCGGGGCGAAATGCTGGCCGTCGTCGGACAGAGCGGTTCGGGTAAAAGCACGCTGCTCCACTTGTTGGGCACACTCGATACTCCGGACGACGGCCAGATCCATTTTCGCGACCGTCGCATCGACAATTTGACAACCCAACAGCGCGATGCGCTGCGTAACCGGCACTTCGGAAAGGTCTTTCAGTTTTATCATCTGCTTCCCGAATTGACGACGTTGGAGAACGTCTTGCTTCCATTCATGATCGGCGAATCAAGCTGGCGGTATGTCCGCCGCCGATCTCAGCATGTGGAGCGGGCGTCCGAAATGCTGCGGCGCGTGGGCCTCGACCACCGCCTGAAACATCGCCCTTCGGAGTTGTCCGGCGGCGAAATGCAGCGCGCGGCAATCGCTCGGGCTCTGGTGGCCGAACCCGATGTATTGCTGGCCGATGAGCCAACCGGAAACCTCGACAAACGGACGGGCGACGAAATACTGAACGTCTTGCAGCAGTTGAAGGAGACTCAGAAGCTCACTATAGTCATGGTGACTCACGATCAGGCGATCGCCGCCGATGCCGACCGCGTCGTCCAACTGGTCGAAGGGGTCATCGATACCGCGTAACCCGTCGCCGGGTCGCTGGTCCAAGCG
>CAZNKT010000044.1:0-46250 GCA_964573605.1 uncultured Pirellulales bacterium | reverse complement strand
GGCACGCATCTGTGCGCGCGAAAACATCATCGTCGTCACTCCCATTTTCGCCGGGTTATGACTTGCCGCGTCGACAGTGCCATTCGTTCCTGACACCTTTTTGCTTTTTTTGCTTCAAGCTCGCCATTTACCTGATTGCCTTTCTGGGAACGGCTTCGTGATACTTGGCCCACTTGCCTCGGCAACCCGGCCTTCTATGACGTTTCTGTCCGTAGCCTCGCAGGTCTTGGCTCCGGCTTCCTTCCCACGGTTCGTCGCCGCCCCGCAGTTGTCTTCGCCTCGTACTTTGTCAATCGGAGCTATCCACTTGGCATGATGGCCTCCTTAAGACTCCCAGTTTCGTACAGGGGACGTTCACCCCATAAGTTCACGCCCATACTGGGCGTACCAAAACATGGCCGCAAGGTCCGCTGCGCGGATCGCCGCCAAACTTTGATTCGGGCGATCACGAGCAGTAGAATCAACCGAGATGGTTAACGTCTGGCGTTCAGCGACGGGCGGCGTCGGCCACGCTAACCGTTGGGCAATCGGGAGTATAATGGAGATAGTCACATGCCTACTGTTCCGAGAAATGGACCCTACCGGTTCTATTTCTACAGCCACGAGCCAAATGAACCACCGCATGTGCATGTGGATCGTGACGACGATTCCGCGAAGTTTTAGCTCGATCCGATTGGTCTGGTTCTCAACCTCGGGTTCGATGGTCACGAACTCCGGGCGATAGAGCGCATCGTTCGCGAACACCAACATGAGCTTTTGGAGTCCTGGAATGGCAGGTTCGGAAATTAGGCCGGGTGAGCGTGTCAAGGATGTGCACTTTGGCGATGCTGTGTTCAGCGTAGACTTGGTTGACGGGCGCACAATTACCGTGCCGTATGCTTGGTACCCTCGCCTCCTACATGCTTCGCCGGAACAGCGGTCCAATTGGCAACGTTGTGGTGGCGGTTACGGGATTCACTGGCCGGATATCGATGAAGACCTGAGTACTGAAGGTCTTCTCCGCGGAGCTCCTGCCCCGCCTGGCACACAATCGGTGGCGGGCCGCCCAACACCGCATGCCCGCTAAGCCGGCGCATCCATGCGGCGGACGCCTTCCGATTTCACTTCTGGCCACGGGTGCGTCAGAATGTTGTGTGATTGCTTGACGTTTTCCGCTTCGTCCGGGGCGGCGTCGGCCACGCTAACCGGTACGCATCGAGATGATCGAAGCATTCCTCACCGCTTCTTGCCCGGAGCAGAAAAGGTGTCAGGAACCTTTTTGCTCCAGAATTTAAGCGCCGAAGGCCGATATGGCAACAAAAAGGTTCCTGACACCTTTTCTGCTCCGAATCCCTCGGTTGTCGTGCGCGAAGAGTTGCCGGACGGCAGCCAAGTCGAGGTCATTTGGGCGTGGATGGGCGACAGCGGACGGGCAAGACTCTTGACTGTTTTTTCCCGGATGGAACGAAAATGCCTGAACGGCGTGAAAAAAGTAAGCGGTGGGTGCAACGCGGCCGATACGCGGTGGAAGTTGAAGTCGATGTCATCTACCCGGAGGACGACACTTTCGAGCCCTGTTTGGAACCTGCCACCGTTCGTTGGTTGGACCAAATTGCACGCAAGGCTCAAGAGGGAGATATCGGCTACCTCCAGAAGGCTGGACGTGTCTTTGAGGCCGTCCGTCAATGAGGCAACAAGGGCAGAACGTGACTGCGACGCCCGTCTGTTGACCGTTTTGCGGTACGTTCAACGCAATCCGTTGCGGGCCAGATTGGTCAAGCGGGCGGAAGATTGTCGGTGGGGAAGCGCCTGGCGACGGCACCAGGGTACGTCAAAGCAGAAGAAGCCCTTGGCGACCTGGCCCCTCTTAGTTTACGCGAACGATGCGGTGGGCGGTGTGCGTCTGTCCGTCCATGTCACGGGTTCGTACCCGGATCAGGTGGCTGCCGGCGGCCAGGTCGGCAGGCAGCGTGCCGCGCCAGATATGCGACGATATTTTAGGCCGGGTTAATTCCCGCAGCACGGTATCGGGATCCGTTCCCCGCGCTGCCAGACTTTCGCGGATGGCCAGTTCCGTTTCCCGGATGCGACGAAAGAGCGGATCTTCCACATCCACGCGGCGCATGGCCGTCCAGCTCCCCTGGTCGCCCACCTTCATTTCCACGGTCGACCGGTCTGAACCGTTGAACACGTTGGCCAGCACTTCTGTTTCGCCGGATGGATCGCCGCGCACGACCTCGGGCGCGTAAATGTTCATCTGGTAATCCGCCGGCCGGCCAGCCGCTTTGAATCGAAACGAATAACTCTGGCCGTCGAACGTGACCATGGAGTAACCGTTCGGAGCCCCGTCGGCCATCAGGGTATGAGGGATGCCACGGTCGTCCGGCATGCCGGACCACCAGCTGCCGCTGACGGTGACATTGATGACGTGATGATGCGGTTGGGGGCCTCGCCAGCCGTCTTCGCGGGTGATGAAACGGTGCTGGTGAAAATGTCGATGTGCGGAAATGGACAAACAACAGGGCCGCTTTTCAATCAACCGGTACAGGTCCTGGCGGTCGCGCACCTGCACCAGCGGAATATGCATCATCAGCACGACCAACTGGTCGTCCGGCACGAGCGCCAGGTCGCGGCGTATGAAGTCGAGTTGCTGCTGGCCGAGCCCCCCCTGATAGTCACCTTCGCCCTCCTCATTGATCAACCATTCCACATCGTCCAGAACCAGGAAGTGGACCGGCCCGTAGTCGAACGAATAATAGGCCGGGCCAAAGATCCGTTCGAAGGTTTCGTCGCTGTGGCGGTCGCGCCGGGCATCGTAGTTAATGTCATGATTGCCGATCACGTTGTACCAGGGAATCCCCAGCACGGCGATGGCGCGCGCCTGTGCTTCGAATACATCCAAATTGTCAAACGCGATGTCTCCCAGCGTGACTCCGAACGAGGCCTCGGTGCCGATCAATTCTTCGACGACATCGTGCGCGATGTAGTCCACTTCTTTTTGGTCTCGGGGCTGCGGATCTCCGAACAGGATCGCCTTGAACTGAGAAGGTTCCTCCTGCTCATACAGCGGAAAATCCACCGAATCCGGAAGCGGGCCCGTGGGCGGTACGCCGGCAAAACGTTGCTGGGGGGACCCCGCCGGTTTGTGGATGTAGTAGAACCGGGGCAGCATGTTTTCGGCGACCGGCGTCCGCCACCCCCGCGGCTTGATGACAAACAGGATCGTATCGTCATCAATAGGCAAACGATATCGTCCCTCGGCGTCGGTCCGGACGATTTGCCTGCCGTTCGAAACACGGACATCGGCCATGGGCTGATCGCCGTCCTTCCACATGCCATCGCCGTCGATGTCATGAAACACCACGCCCGTTGCCGTCGGCCGATCGTCGGGCGTCGGTTGCGGCAGGTGTTGCCGGATGACATCCGCAACCTGTTGCGCGAGGACTTGCGAACCGTGCGGCGTGAAATGAACGTTCCGGGGCTTCTGGATCTCGGCGAGTCGCGGTTGTGCCAGCCCGAACAGATCATCGATGACACGCTCTTCGCCCTGGGTCATCCGCATGACACGCGCCGCAATGGCATTGTACGCCGCCGCGTCTCCCGCCACGCGTCCAGCGGCACCCTCGGGAACCGGAGTTGTCGTACACCAGATCAGCGTGGCTCCGGTCTCCCGCAATCGTTGGACGATACTGCGCAGATTCCGCTCGTAGGCGTCGGGCGGCACCTGGCGCGAGCCCTGGGACGGCGCGGACCGATTGCCGTCGGCGTCCACATACTTCAAGTCGTGCAAACCGAAATTGAAATGAACGACATCCCACGGTCGGTCACCAAGCCATTGGGCGAGTTTTTCCAGGCCGCGGGTCGTCGGTCCGCAGTTTTCCGGCGCTCGGTGCACGTTGGCTTTACCGGCCAGCAGCGCGCGCACGGGCTGGGTATAGCCGACCGAAATGGAATCGCCCAGCAGCAGAACCCGAGGCAATCCTTCCTGATCGTTGACAGGCTCGAACGCCCCGCGGGCCGGAGGGCGTGCCGCCCGCGAGTCGTCGCGCGCATCTTGCTGGGCCGCGTAGAGATCCGTCAACACGCTCGCGGCCAAAACCAGCGGCGCCGACAAAAAGACCGAGGACCAAGAGATTGAGGGTGAAGAGATCGGGGGCCAAGGAATCGCGACGACATCTTTCGTGTTGGTCATGGTTCCTACGTTCTGTCACGGAGTGCTGCGGGCCTCCGGCCCACTGCGGACCTTGGCAGTAAATTCGGCAGTTTTCTGCGCATGAGATGACTCCTCGATGTTTGTGACGAAGCAGTCACTGTTCCTCTGGATTCTCAAGTCGCACCAGCAGCCAGTCCTCGACTCGGTCGGGGCCGAAATGGACCATGATCGGCGCTTCCTGCTGCGTGAGGTCATAGAGGCCTGTCTCCACGACGATGTCTTCGCTCTCGCCAATCCGCAGGGCAACTCGTTGAGTTTCCGGATCGACGCGTCCCAGAATCGTTTGCGTCAGGTCGGTCGATTCGTTGTAGAGCGTGCCGCTGACGATCCCTTCCTTATTGACCGCCAGTTGCACGAAGCGAGTGGGCTGGGTTTCCTTCTGATTCGAGGAAACAGCGAAGGTCCCCAGCGGCATCCATTCCGCCGCTTCTGCCTGCTGCTCCGTCTCAGGCGGATCGACCGTCGCCAGTGCTGCGGCGCTGGCAGCAAAATCTTGCGGCGTCCCTACGGCCTGGCCGTCAACATAGACCGCGTTGTTCTCGTAGTAGACGTTGCCTCCCTGGCCGTAATCGTAGTAGATCGGCTCCTGCCACACCGCGGCCGGCGCCGACCAGGTAAACCAATTCCTCAGCCCGGCAAAAGTAGGCACGGTCCACCAGTAGTTCGACGGATAATTGTTGAAGCAATACCCATAATGCCAGCCGCCAACACCGTGATAATGATTGTCCCACCATCTTGGTGTGAAGTAATTGTTGTAGACGTTGTAGTGATTGAAGGAGAGCCGCACATCATTGCCCCAATTGTTCCAACGCCGGTAACGGTCGGGGTGCCGGTCGATCCAGTTTCCCATGCCGTAGCCGGGACGTCCGGGACGGGGCCAACGATTTCCGATGTCGCCGACTCCTGGCCGGTTTGCCCAACCAGGACGGTTGTGGATACCGCCGTTATCCCACCAGGGCCTATCGGGCCTTCCGGGACGATCCGGCCTATTTGGGCGCCCTGGACGATCCGGTCGACCAGGCCGATCGCCACCGCCAATCCAGTCGGGGCGGTTCGGGCGATCGCCACCGCCTCCTGGCCTGCCTGGCCGATTGCCTGCGCCCGGGGGGTTCGGTCGTCCAGGTCGATCACCAATCTGCCCGGGAAGCGTGGTCGGGCGATCTGGCCGATCAACGGGCCCGGGGCGGTTGCCTCCACCAGCGCCCGGGCGTCCAGGAAGCGTGGAAGCGATACCACCATCCGGCCGCAGAGGGCGATCGAGTCCCAGGAAGTCGCCAACGCCTCCGGGTGTCGGTCGCGCAGCAGGACGCCCCGCGCTTCCCGGAAGATTTCCACCAGGTCGATTCCCAAGATTGGGGCGATCCGTGCCGGGGCGAGCGTCAATATTGGGCCGCTGTGCTATCGACGGGCGATTCGAGAGGTTCGGACGGTCACCGCCTGGCCGCGAGCCGATGCCAGGCAGACTCGTGTTCGGCCGTTGCGCCAAGCCGGGGCGAGACGTACCGGGCCGGGTAGAGGGCCGCGATCCGAGATTCGGGGGAGATTTTATCCCGGGCCGCGCGGAGGGCCGACTGCTCGGCTTCAGGCCTCCGCTCGGTGGGCTGATATTCGGCCGCGAAGTCGGACGACTGATGTTGGGACGACTGGTGGGGCGGCCCGCATTCGGGCGTCCGCCGGAGGGACGGCTGATATTCGGCCGCGCCGCTCCCATTCTCGGCGCACTGGTTTTTGGTTGCGGGGCAGATCGGCCACCGCCGCCACGGGACATCGACGGACGACCGCCGCCGCCGCCCCGTCCACCACGGCCAATGGCCGAACCGTCGTCGGCCATCGCCAGGAGCATCGACATCGCAATGACAACCGAAGTGACACCCTTCATCGCGCTGTTCCTTCGTCTGCGGTTGCATTCACGTTGGAAACGGTATCAGCGTCCGCGGTGCGAACGACGGTTATCGGATCCGAGGCAGGAACGGGTTCTCCGTTGATCGATTCGCCAATCTTCTGAATCTGCAGCGTGTCGTCATCAATTTGTGTGATAATGTGCGTACCGCTCGCCAATTGCCCGTCGCTCCGCATGTGGTTCATTTTCACCATCCACTCGCTGCCGTTCCTCGACACGGTGCCGTCGCCGTAGGATCCATCCGAATTGAACGTCCAGGTGCGAATCTGCTTGGCGAGCGGGTCCCAACCGAAGATTTGTGTTCCGGTGAAGCCTCCACCATTCTCAAACTCCGCCCTGTACGAGCGAATCAAGAACGTCCGACTTGGAGACCACTGCCAGGTTGTGTTGACGATCGTTCCATCCGTCTGGTCTTGCCAGCTGCCGATCAGCCATTCCAATTCCTTCAGTCCGTCATAAGCGGTGGATGGCGACGGAAGATCGCGCTCATGCGAACTCGCAATCAGCCACTGGTCGTCTTGTTTGGCAAAGACGGCAGTGAACGCCGTTTGGACGGGTACCTCCTCGGTTAGCAGGGTCACTCGTCCCTCGGCGATGACCACATTCGGTCCAATCCCGCGAAGATGGTCGACGCTGCCGCTGAGTTGAGCATTCGGGTAGTCCTCGAAGAACTGCTGAAAGTCCTTGTGCAATGCGTCGCGTCCAGTCTTTCGCTCACCGGTTTCCTCATCGACAGACACTCCATCCGCGGTCCAGTAAGCCGCTACCGCGGCGGCGTCATGATTGTTGAAAGTTTGGACGTAAGCCCGAATCCGGGACCTCACGGCGGCCGCCGTGTCATCGCCCGTCGCCTGGGCGTTACAAACCAGACAGAGGCTTAGGAAGCTCATCGCGGAGAATAGTGTTTGCTTCATCGTGAAATGCTCCTGCAGGCATGTTCCATAATGCATAACGGAATTCTGACGTTGCTCTCTCATGTCGCGCTCGAACGAGCAAAAAAGCCGCCGCCCGATCCTGACACCGAGTGGCCGGCAAGACGAACGGGCCACGGATGGTCTCGCTACCGTTACGTCAAGAATCCCTTCAGGGCCGCGGTAGAAGAGGTCCTGATTATGCGCCCTGTGAGGGAGAACATCAACCATCGCCTCGCGTCCGATGAAGAAACGATGAAGCGACGAGACGAATGTCTGCAGCCGGAGCGCTTGGGTGGCTCTTTCAAAGGGTCGGCGTGTCACCGCGGGCCAGTTCTTCGTCGGTAAGCTGCCTCTCTCCCCTTACGTCTGGAACATACTACAGCCGGTCCCAGAACCTGATTTTGCCGTGGCGATTGCCCGCCGCAAATCCCGGGCACGGAACGCTACCAGGGCGTTTGAAACCGCTTCTGGCGATCAGATTTCCGCCCCGCTAGAATTAGCCCTTGCAGCTCCTACTTGACCGCAATTAGGGGCGAGCATCATACTGACGGCTCTTTTCCGCCGCGGGCATATAAGGATGCGCAGGGTCCCAGTGGTCAAGGGCTCGTCCCGGCATCCTGTGAATTCTCCTCGGCGGCCACGCTCTGTTCCGTCCCGGCATGACCGCCACGACGTTGACCCAGGTGAGCGGCATCTTGGTCATCCCGGACGGGATACTTGCGATCCTGGAGGGCCTATTTGGCGAAATCCCATCGCGCGGTTGGACCGTCGTTCGTGATGTGATCGAACGGCTCATCGGAAAGTTTGTATTCAGCTGTCCGGCCGACTGGTAGTTGGCGTACCTTTTTCCCATCTGGAGCTTTTCGTTATGCGCTACGTGACCGGCGCGATCGCCGCCGTCGCCTTGTTGGCGATTGCGATTTTCGCGATTCAGAATCTGGCTGCCGTCGAAGTCTCGTTTCTCGTCTGGTCGATCAGCATCTCCAAATGCGTCGTGATCCTGGGAGCTTACCTGTTCGGAATGGTCTCCGGCTGGGGTTTGATGGAGTTGATCAAGCATTTATTTCAGAAGTGAAATGTACTGCTTACGACGACAACCAAAGGGACTACGACCGTGAACGTAATTCTCCGTGTCGGTCTTGGAACAGTCTTCCCTACAGGCCGCAAAGGATGGACACGATTTCTCGTTTCGATCCTGTGTTGTGCAATTTGCCTGAGTGCATCGCGTGCGACGGATGCTCAGTCTGACGACGGCTCCGTCCTGCCGTTTCCCCCCAACACCGTCGGGCAGCAAAGCGGCACGGACCATGCAAAAGTCGACGTACAACCCATTCCCACAACCACGAAGATTGCCCAAGGATGCTCCCAACACACTCATTGTCCTGATCGATGATTCGGGTCCCGCCTTGCCGGAAACGTGCGGAGGAGGCATCGACACGCCTGCCCAGTCGCGTATCGCCGAGACCGGCCTGTCGTTCAATCGTTTTCACACGACGGCGATGTGTTCGCCCACGCGAGCCGCATTGCTGACCGGAAGAAACCATCATCGCGTCGGCGCTGGCGTGTTTTCCTCTCTCGGAAACGACTGGGACGGCTACACCGGCGTGTGGCCCGCCACCTGCGCGTCAGTCGCTAAGGTGCTGGGCCAATACGGCTATGCCACCTTCCAGCAGTGTCTGAACGAATTCGGGGGACACGATACGTTCGGGGGTCCACTGTTTGAAATCATGTATCACGACGGGCTTATGGCATCGACCTTCGGTCCCCGTATCCCGTGGAAGCCAGTCCTCGATCCCGCAATCTTCAAATGGACGCCGGATAATGGCGTCTGGGAACTGCACGATCTGCGCACGGATCATTCCCAGCCGGGGGCACCGGCCGAGGTCGTGAACACGCTCGACGGCGACGAGGTCGCACACACAACAGTCCAGCGCACCGTGCCGGCGGCCTTCACCGCGAGGGCAACGTTTGACGTAGGCGTTGACCTTGGCTCGCCGGTTTCCCTGGCATACGTGGACCCGGCCCCGTTTCCGTTCGGATGCCAGATCAAAGAAGTTTGCGTTGATCTGAAATAGAGGCCCAGGTCAGATTCCAGTCGAACATGCCCCTTTGAGCCATCACGGCTGCCAGAGTCGCCGTCATGGACTTCGTGCAAGATCCGAGATGCCAGTGCGCATCAGCAGACACCTTCTGGGAAGAGCCCCGTGCTACGTTGCCCGTGACGCATTGACCGGCAACTCGTCCAGCTTCAAAAAGCTGTGGGTCCGCGACGCGTCAAAGCCGTATCAGAAGCTGGCAGATCCATGAGTTTTGGGATCACGCGGGGACCCGGCTGGTTGGTGGTTGCTTGGGTCGACGAACCTCCCGGCGGTCTTCTTGAACATCACGTCCGCATGCGGTAGTGTGCATGGTTTACGGGGCGGTCATCAGGCAGAGGGGTGATCTTTATGAGCAAACAGGTGATAGAATCGTTGAGACAGGTCGTCGCTGACACCTACGCCTTGATTGGCCAGACACATATCTGCCATTGGAATGTGCGCGGTCCGTCTTTCTTTTCTTTGCATACCGCGTTCGAGGAGCAGTACAACGAACTCTTCCTCGCAGTCGATGAAATCGCGGAGCGGATCCGAGCCAAAGGCGCCCTCGCGCCAGGTGGGCTGTCGAACCTTGCGCGAATGGCCGGTATCGATGAGATCGCTGAGGATGCCTCGGCCCAGGAGATGGTCAGACACTTGGTACAGGCCAATGAACGATTGCTGGCCGACCTCCAGGCGGCCCGCGACCACGCCGCCGAGGCGGGTGACTCCGAATCGGAAGATCTCATGATCGCCCGCATCCAGGTGCACGAGAAGACCGTCTGGATGCTCAAGAGCTACCTCGAGTAGCCCCGGCCTCGTCTCAGTTGAGTTCCAAGATAGATATAGATGATATGGATGCCAATGACGGTCATGGTCAGCATGCGACAGACGTGAGTCCGGCGGAGCATCACGACTAGATCGTGCGGCAACGTAGCACATCGATCGTGCAAAGACCGCGACGCTCCAGCATCACGTGCAACAAAACTCGACGAAGACGTTGTCGAAGATGAGCGGAACTTATGTGCTGCCAGAGATTTCCGGGCTGCCTCACGATCCCGGCACAGTTCGGTTCCGGAAGCGCGGTCCCCTGTAACGGGTTTGACGGGCAAGTTGGGAAAAGCAAGACAAAATGTTAGGCGCGGTTGGGACTGCTGCTAAACTTGGAATTGCCTGGAAGATGGGTCGAAAGGAGCGTCGTTATGTCTCGCTGGACTCTTCTAATCGCACTATGCCCGGCGTCCTTGGCATCTGGTGACACATTCCGTTACCACTATGGTCTGAGCGACAACTTCGCTCCGCCCACCGACCCTGCCTCCCCCAGTTCCGGTGTGATGTCGTTTTTTGACAATGTTGGACCTCCGTTTGCGCCGTACGACGACACCACGATCGACCGGCACTTCGTCGAAACGATGGGGCCGACGTTTCCGGTGTGCATTCAAACCGCGCAATTATCGGGGGTATTCAAGCCTCTCGATATTTCGAACCCGACACGGGCAGCCAGTGACACGATCGAATTCCTGTTTGTCGACGACACAGGGGCTCAAATCGGACCGCGGTGGGCCAGCCACATTGGGAATCAGAGCGTGGATGCGTCGCTGCTGACTTTGGATTGGGGCACCGACAATTATCCTTTCGGTCTGGGGTTTATCTTTGAGATGGATGATCTACCGCTTGGGACGAATAACACCAACAACAGTGTCTCTGATCTGATCCCATCGATGGAATTGTATGGCTATCTGGACGTTCGCGTACAGGATGATACGTCGGTTGATTTTCTCAGTTTGGTCATCACCTCTCCCTTGACCGGAGATTTAAATGGGGATGGCATCGTCAACGGCCAGGATACGACGCTGGTCGACCTTTTTCTCAACCAACCAACGCCCGACGGCATCGGTGATCCTAACGGCGATGGATTTATCGACTTTCAGGATCAGGTCCTTGTAGACGAGCATCTGGGTGATCGTTGTGTCCCGGTGCCTGAACCGACGACGTGGCTGCTTACCGCGATCGGGATGATTGGAGTCTCCGCGCTAGGACGACGAAACAGCAGCCTGTTGCTGGCTCGCTTCGCCGCATCCGCGATTGGGGCACCCGCGCCGGAGCGCGCTTCCGTTCAGATCCGCTCACCGTTGACGCTCGCATTCGGCGCTACTAGACTCGATCTACTCTGCGTCAAACGTCTTTCCTGTCGCGGCCGCCCCACCTCGGCAATTTTGATCAACGCCCATTGAAAGCGGGCGTCCAAGACCGGGATTGCCGTGAGGTGTCGGCCCGTTTTTTTGTGTGCGAATTTCAAGTGGATCATGACTGAGATTGACTGGGTAAATTGGGAGTCGACCGAGGTCAGCGCGGGATCGCGGCTTTCCGGCACGGAAATTGAGGTTATCCGGGAGGTGGACACGTGCTCGGCCCGCGCCGTGCTGTTCGATTTTGACGGTACGTTGTCTCTGATTCGCAGCGGCTGGGTGGACGTGATGGTGCCGATGATGGTCGAGGTGCTGCTGGAACTCAACACGGGGGAAGACCCCCGGGACCTGGCGCGGCAAGTGCGGCACTGGGTGGAACGATTGACCGGCAAGCAGACGGTTTACCAGATGATCGAGCTGGCCGACCAGGTCCGGCGGCGCGGCGGCACGCCGCTGGATCCCGTCGACTACAAGCACCAGTATCTCGATCGCTTGTGGCACGAGATCAAGCATCGCATTGAAGGCCTGCGCAGCGGACGGATCGCTCCGAGTGAGATGCTCGTGCCGGGCAGCCAGGAACTGCTGGAAGCCCTCCGCGCACGCGGGATGAAGATTTTTCTGGCCAGCGGGACCGACGAAAAGTATGCGGCGGCCGAAGCGGAACTGCTGGGCATCACGCCGTTCATCGAAGAAAAAGTGTATGGGGCCATCGACGACTATAAGAAGTTCTCCAAACGCATGGTGATCCGGCGGATCATCTCCGAGAACGATATCGGCCCGGGAGAACTCTTGGGAATCGGCGACGGCTACGTTGAAATTGAAGATGTGAAAGAAGCCGGCGGCGTGGCCGTGGGAGTCGCCACCGACGAACCGGAGTGTGATCAGATCGACAAGTGGAAGCGCAAACGGCTCATCCTGGCCGGGGCGGACCTGATCGTACCTCATTACCGCGAGCACGAACCGCTGCTGCGCTATCTGTTCGACGATGCCCGCGAACAGGATGGATAAACCACTTCACGGGCAATGCCAAACGCACGCTTCCGCGTTCAACGCCATTCCATGAGCGCGGCATTGAGTGCTTCTTCGACGCGCCGTCGCGGTTTATGAAAATAGACCATGCCGTGACCGGGCAGCATGAGGTCGGAGTCCACTTTGGCCAGTCGCCGCAAAGATTCGACGTACGCGGCTTTGTTGAAATCGATGGAACCGCTCCAGCCAAAATATCCGGCCAGCAAGGTCCCGATAACGTCGCCGCTGACGACGATTGTGCGATCTTCGTGGCGGAACACGTAAGCTGTGCATCCGCGGCTGTGGCCGGGCAAGTGCATCACTTCGACCGAGATGTCCAGGACCTGCACCCTTTCACCGTCGGAAACGACGTCGTCCACACGGAACGCGTGGAACTGTTTGTGATACAGGTATCCGCAGCACCGCTCATCGCCCTCCGCGACCGCTTCGGCCGTTTCCCGAACGGACAGGAACCGAACACCCCGCTGCTGCAGGATATGGCCGCCTCCCGCGTGGTCGTAGTGCGCATGCGTCAGCAAACAGCAGACGATGCGGTCGGGATCCAGGTCCCAGTACCGCATGTTGGCGGTAAGCTGGTCCATGGTGTCGCCGCAACCACAATCGAAAAGAATGAGCCCTTCGGGCCGCTCGAGGACGTAGCAGTTGGCATCGTTGTAGCCGGCGTCGAGACCGTCCCATGTCAGACCATTCAAGTCCCCGCCCACCTGATAAAGGTGTTTGAGAATCTGCATGGTGCGTGTCTCTTAGTGGCGCACGGACGAGACACGCCGACTTACTTCCCTTCGTACACCTTGTGGAAGTGCATGATCGCTTTCTTGAGCGCTTCGGCGTTGGCCGGGTCCGTGGTCTGCTTGCATTTCATCGCGGCCTGCATGACGGCATGGGCGGATTTGAGCCGATCGACGTACTGCTGGTCGGCGGGCTTAATGCGCTGCGTCATGAAATACTGGGCAACGATGTGCTGGGTGTGGGTGGCGTGTTGCTCCTTGGTGCTCACCCAGCGGATCATTTGATTCAGATCCAGGGCATCGTGTTTTCCCGCCATGGAGTTTATTTGATCCATCGCCTTATGGATCGTCTCGGTGTCTTCCAGCATCTGCTCGAACCGGAGCTGGTCGTCGTAGATGCCGCAAGGTACTTCGCAGTGCGCCGATACGATGCGGGGGCAGAGTTGCGCTACGAGGGTGGCAACGGAAACAAGAATCAGGAGGCGTTTCATGGGAGTGTTCTCGCTTGGATAGTGCGGTGCAACGAGACGGCCGGCCAGCAGCCGCGTGACCTGGGGCCGGCCAGCAGGCCTAGGACCGAGTAGAGCTTAATTGCAGGCTCCAGCACCGTCAAGGATCGAACTTGGTGGTCAAAACCGTGCCGATGGGGGCCCGAAAGGCGGCTCAAGGCAACTCGGCGAGACACGTCGCCCGCCGCGCCGCGCTGCCGCCACTCTGCGCGATCCTTCCTGCCGGCGGCAACCCGGTGAACGCTGGGGGCTGACGCGTCATGACGTTATAATATTTGTCCGCAGGCCAGTGCCTCGACATCGACGCTTCCACGCCGACCGATTCGGTGCCCTTCACGGGAAGTGTTTCCTATGGCGGAAAACGGACCTTCGCACGCGGAGAATACGCCGCTCAAGCGGGCCGGACCATCCCCGGCAAGCTCCCTTGCCGACGATGGCGCACCCGCCGCGGGGGCCGGAGGCCACGAATCCAGTCGCGAGTCGGAGGCCAGCTACCGCGGTCTGTTCGAGTCGGCGGGCGACGCTATTGTGCTGCTCGATGAGACGGGATTCATCGGCTGCAACGACGCCACATTGCGATTCTTTCAATGTCCCTCGCGGGAAGCCTTGTTGTCGCGGCACCCCAGCGAGCTGTCGCCACCCTGCCAGCCCGACGGCAGCGATTCACGCATCGCGGCCGACAACCGCATGGAACAGGCCCTCCGCGACGGCGTGGCCCGGTTCGAGTGGCTGCACCGCCGCATGGACGGTTCGGAGGTGATGGCCGACGTGGTCCTGACACGCGTTGACCTGAAACAGCGCAAGATACTCCATGCCGTCGTGCGGGATATCACGGAGCGCAAACGGCTGGAGGAAAAACTGCGCGAGGCGCACGACGAACTGGAGCGGAGCGTCCACGCGCGGACGGCCGAGCTGGCGGCGGCCAACGAGGAGCTGCGCCGTGAGGTGGCCGATCGAAAACGGGCGGAAGAGGACCTGGCGTACGAGCGCTTCCTGCTTAACACGCTGATGGAAAATGCCCCGGACTTGATCTACTTCAAGGACATCAACAGCCGCTTCATTCGTATCAGCAAGTGCCAGGCTGATTACTACGGGCTGCACGATCCGTCCGAGGCAATCGGCAAGTCCGACATCGATTTCTACGACCCCGATCGGGCCCGGCAGTATATGGAGGATGAGCAGGAAATCATGCGGACAGGCCGCGCCGTGGTGGACAAGGAAGAGGAGCAGGTGTGGCCGGACGGCCGAGTCAAATGGCTGCTGACCAGCAAACTGCCGTTACGCAACGCCGACAGGGAAATCATCGGCACGTTCGGATTATCGCTGGACATCACCGACCGAAAACGCGCGGAACGCCAGCTGCAGGAAGCCAAGGACGCTGCCGAAGCGGCCAATCGAGCCAAGAGCGACTTCTTGGCAAATATGAGCCACGAAATCCGTACGCCCATGAATGCCGTCATCGGCATGACCGAACTCGTTCTGGACACCGATCTGACGGACACGCAGCGCAACTACCTGGAAATGGTGCGCGACTCGGCAGACTCGCTGCTGGCCTTGATCAATGACATCCTGGACTTCTCCAAAATCGAAGCCGGCAAGCTGGAACTGATCGAGGCGCCGTTCCTCATCCGGGAATGCCTGGGCGATACCCTCAAGTCGATGGCCCTGCGGGCGCATACCAAAGGACTGGAACTGGCGTTTCGCATCCATCCCGATGTGCCCGAGCGACTGGTGGGCGACGTCGGTCGGCTGCGACAAATCATCCTCAATCTGGTCGGCAACGCCATCAAGTTCACCGACGAAGGCGAGGTGGTCCTGCGCGTCCAGCGCGAGCCATCGTCGAAGACAGAGGTTGTCTTGCTTTTTACGGTTTCCGATACCGGAATCGGCATTCCGGAATCCAAACGGAGGGCCATCTTTGCGGCCTTTGAACAGGCCGACAACTCCACGGCCCGGCGGTTTGGGGGCACGGGACTGGGGCTGGCCATCTGCGTGCGGCTGGTCGAAGCGTTGCGCGGCGGACTGTGGCTGGAGAGCGAAGTCGGCCAAGGGAGCATCTTTCATTTTTCACTCCCTTTCGCCGTAGCAGAGCCTCTGCCGGAAGAGACCGAACCGGCCACGCCAGGTACGCTCCGCCACCTGCGCGTGCTGGTTGTCGACGACAACGCCACGAATCGACTGATCCTGGAGGAAATGCTGCGCAACTGGGGCATGCGGCCCTCCGTGGCTTCGTCGGCCGGCGAAGCCTTGGCGCAGATGCGCGAGGCCGTGCTGCGAGCCGAGCCGTTCGCGTTGCTGTTGACCGACGCCCATATGCCCGACATCGACGGTTTCAACCTCGTTGAGCAGATCAAACAGGACGACAATCTGTCCAGCACCGTCATCATGATGCTGACGTCCGGCGGGCGCAGCGGAGATGTGGCCCGCTGCGAGCGACTGGGAATCGCCACCTTCCTGCTAAAGCCGATCAAGCAGTCGGAACTGTTCGATGCCATTGTCCAGGCGATGGAGTCCGACTCGGCGGACGACTCCGCCGAACGACTGCGGGCCGGCGAGTTCACCGACCGGCTCGGTGCGCTGCGGGTTCTGCTGGCAGAAGACAGTCACGTCAATCAACGTCTGGCCGTGGGGCTTCTCGAGAAATACGGCCACCACGTCGTGGTGGCGAACAACGGGCGCGAGGCTGTTGCGTACCAGCAGTCGCGACCTTTCGATCTCATTCTGATGGACGTCCAGATGCCTGAAGTCGATGGATTCGAAGCCACGCGAATCATCCGTGCCAGTGAGAAAAAGACCAAGCGACATGTTCCGATCATCGCCATGACGGCGCACGCGATGAAAGGCGATCGAGAACGGTGCCTCGACGCTGGCATGGACGACTACGTCGCCAAGCCGATCCGCGCGCGGCAGCTCTTTGAAACAATCGAAGATGTGCTGGGCCGCTCCCGGATCGCATCGGATGCACCGCGTGGTGAACAACCACCTCAGGAAACCACGGGACTGGTTGACTGGATCGAGGCTCTCAAGTCGGTCGCCGGCGACAACGACCTTTTGATCGAAGTGATTGAGGCGTTCATCGAGGAAGCACATCGGTTGATGAATGAAATGCAGCGGGCCGTCTCCAGCATGGATGCAACGTCGCTCCGCATCGCCAGCCACACGCTTAAAGGTGGGTTAAAATATTTCGGCGCGTGGCAAACCTACGAACTGGCCTACGCTTTGGAAGAGTTTGGTCGGAACAACGAAATGGAGGGCGCCGCGGGCGTATTGACGCGGTTGCAGGACCATATGCGGCGACTGGTGCCGGAACTGCGCGACTACGTCGTTCGCCACGGAACGGACGCCCGCTGATCGCCCGCCACCAGCGCGTGGCCGGCGCCGCGCGGGGCCGGACGGCGATGCACGGCACCGTCGGTGTCACGTCGTTCAGCTGTCGCTGGTTGCGGCATTCCGTTTTCCAACGCGGAGCGAGATTGCGTGCGTGCACACGCGGGTTTACCATGAGGAGGGCTTGGCGGTTCCCCACGGCGTCCGGGTGTCGCCATGAGGTCCGTCAGACATCCGGCCGGCGGTCCGTGATGCGACGGCCGGCAGCCAAACGTGCTCTGATCACCACCCAACGGCATCGTCATGCCTTCCCGCTGGTACCCAATCCTGCAGTGCTCGCCGATCGTCCTGATGGTTGCGTGCGAATCGCTGCTCGCGACCGCCGGCGCCGCCACGCCGGACCAAGTCGCGTTCTTCCAGACCAGGATTCAGCCGGTTCTCGTCCGGCACTGTTACGAATGCCATTCGGGCCTCGCCGACCCGCCGAAAGGCGGTCTGCGCTTGGATAGCCGTTCGGCGGTTCAAGCGGGAGGGGAAAGCGGGCCGGCGATCGTACCGGGCAACGCGGCGGAGAGCCTGCTGGTCGAGGCAATCCAGCACGAAGCGTTGGAGATGCCTCCCGATGCGCGTTTGCCGGACGACGTCATCGCCGATGTTGTCCGCTGGATCGACCAGGGAGCCCATGATCCCCGCGACACGCCGCCCGATTCCGATCAGCTCCATACCCTGGTCTGGGAAGCGACGCTGGAGTCCCGCCGCGACTGGTGGAGCCTTCTGCCGATCCGAGCGCCGGCGCCGCCGGCAGCAGGCGACACGCACTGGCCCGCCAATGCCGTGGACCGGTTCATCGTCTCGCGTCTGAAGCAACAGCGCCTTCATCCCGCGCCGCGGTCCGACCGCCGGACGTTGATTCGCCGACTGACGTACGCGCTGACGGGATTGCCGCCGACCCGCGATGAAGTGGAACGTTTTGTCGCCGATTCTTCCCCTGCCGCCTGGACCCGACTGGTCGACCGCATCCTGGCATCGCCTCGCTTTGGAGAGCGGTGGGCCCGGCACTGGATGGACGTCGTGCGATACGGCGACACGTACGGCTACGAATGGGACGTGCCGGCCAAGGGAGCCTGGCGGTATAGGGACTATCTGATCCGCGCCTTTAATGCCGACATTGCGTTTGATCAACTCATCCGCGAGCACATCGCCGGCGACCTGCTCGACCCGCCGCGCATCGATCCGGTCCGTCACACGAATGAATCGCTCGTGGGTGTTATGTTCTTCCAATTGGGGGAGAAACGTCATGGGGACAGCGCCGAATTCAACGGCATCCACCAGGAGATGTTGGACAACAAGATAGACGCTTTCTCCAAAGCCTTTCAGGCGACGACCGTCGCCTGCGCGCGGTGCCACAACCACAAGATCGACGCGGTATCCCAACGCGAGTACTACGCTCTGGCGGGTGTTTTCATGAGTTCGCGATGGGTAACAAACACCATCGACTACCCACAGCGCGACGAACCCCTGCGCGAGCGCCTCAAGAATCTGAAGACGCGGTTGCGCGGCGCCTTGGGCACTGCCTGGCTGCGTGATCTGCAGAACGTTCCGCGGCAGCTCATGGCCACCGGTCCGCCCGATGCGGCGGCCGCACCGGCGGCGAAGAATCCGGATCGGGAATCTTCCACAGGGCGGCCCTGGCCGCAATTGCTGGCCGCCGGTCCGGCCGGGAGTCCCAAGCTGGAAGACCCGTTGTATCCGTGGTTCCAAGTGCTTTCAGTCGTCCGGGAAGGGGTCCGCGTACAGGACGCCTGGCAGCGGATTGCCGAGCGCTACGCGTCGGAGTCGGCGGCGCGCCGGCAGGCGAATGCTTCCGACTTCCAACAGGTGGCCGATTTTCGCGAAGGCGTTCCGGCGGGATGGTCCGTGGACGGTCTGGGGTGCCGCGACCTGACCGAATGCGGTGATTTCACGGTCGCCATCGAGGGCCCGTACGCCATCGGACGCGTGCTGCCGGGCGGACTCTTCACTCACGCGCTCTCGCCTCGATTCAATGGTGCGGTGCGAACCCCCTATCTAAAACAATTCGACAGCGAGTACATCAGCTTCGAGGTATGTGGCGGGAACCTCAGCGCGCATCGGACGGTCGTTGACAATGCCTTTCTCACCGAACGACAGGCATACCTCGACCATTCCGTCATGGAGTGGTTGCAGTTGCCGACGCTCCGCCATCTGGACGGGCGAAACGTCTACATCGAACTGGCCACCAAGTCGAGCAATCCGAATTTCCCTCCCCGCGTGGGACTCGGTCGCGATCTGACAGCCGCGGACATCGAGGATCCGCGAAGCTGGTTCGGCCTGACGCGCGTGCTGCTGCATGACGAGCCCGGGCAGTGGCGTGATGAACTGTCGCGCTTCACCAAACTACTAAAAGGCGCGCCGCCTCGCAGCCTGGAGGATTTCGCCGCACGTTATGGACAATGGCTTCGCCAGGCCGTTGAAGCCTGGATGCAAGATCAGGCGACTCCCGATGACGTGCGCCTGATCAACTGGATGCTGGACCACTCGCTGGCGGCCAATACCACGGACACGGAGGCCATCTCACGCGCCGCGCGGCTCACGGCGCTTTATCGGGAGGCCGAAGGACGACTGCCGTCGGGCCGCACCGTGAACGGGATGGCCGATACCGGTGCGGGCATCGACTATCGGCTCAATATCCGCGGAAACTACGACTTGTTGGGAGATCCGGTACCGCGGGGATTCCTGCAGGTGATCCGCCGGGGCGATTCCGCCTTTAAAGTGCCCGGCAGCGGTCGGCGCGAATTGGCCGAAACGATCGCCAGCGCGGGCAATCCGCTCACCGCGCGCGTGCACGCCAATCGCATCTGGCATTGGCTGTTTGGAAAGGGAATCGTCACCACGCCCAACAACTTCGGCCGTTTGGGCAGCAGACCCTCCCACCCGGCACTGCTCGACTATCTCGCCACGCGGCTCGTTGCCGGAGGATGGTCGCAGAAAAAACTCATCCGCAGCCTCATCCTCAGTGAAACCTGGAGGCAGTCCGGCACCACGACCGCGGACGCTCGCCGCGCGGATCCGGGAAACCGGCTGGTGCATCATTACCCGTTGCGGAGATTGGAGGCCGAGTCGATTCGCGATACGTTGCTGGCGGTTTCGGGGCGCCTGGACGGCCGACAGTACGGTCCGCCCGTGGATCCGCATCGTGCCAAGGAAGATCCTCAGAAGCGCCTTCGATCGGGGCCGCTGGACGGTAACGGCCGGCGATCCATTTACGTGAAGATGACCATCATGGAGCCTCCTCGCTTTCTGGCGGCGTTCAACCAACCGAACCCCAAGATTCCGACCGGCAAACGGGATGTGACCAATACTCCGTCCCAATCGCTGGCGCTTCTGAACGACCCGTTTGTCAACGGCCAGGCCCGGCACTGGGCCCGATCGCTGGTCGCGCGCCAGGACGCATCGACGGCGCAACGGCTAACGTACATGTTCCAGACGGCACTTGGACGCCCGCCAACCGCGGCAGAAATTGCCCGTTGGACCCATTCGATCGACGGACTGGCTGCCCTGCATGGCACGTCGGCCGATCAACGACTCGACAACCTCGACCTCTGGAAAGACGCCGTCCACGCGATGTTTAATATTAAGGAATTCATTTACGTGCCTTGATGGCTTGCCGCGGGACGGCGTTCCGCCCGGCGAGACTTGGCCAGGAGCAGCCCGGATGAACCGACTCACGCACGGTGTGCCCCTTCGCAACGTCCGGCGCGGCCCGGCCGCCCTGGCGGCGTCGCCGCGGTTCGGTTCGCGGCGGGCCTTTCTCCGCGGCGCATCCAATGGGTTCGGTTTGATGGCCCTGGCAGGGCTGATGGCCGATCCGGCCTATGCCAGCGCGTTGCCCCGGCGGCCTCTGCCCCACCATCGGCCCAGGGCCCGTCACGTCATCTTTTGTTTCATGGACGGCGGACCCAGCCACGTGGACACGTTCGACCATAAGCCCGCATTGGCCACGTACCAGGGAAAAGCCATTGGCCAGGACGCTGTCTCCAAGAAGGCACAGAGCGGTGCCGGCCGCGTGTGGCTGGGCAGTCCGTGGACGTTTCGGAGGCGCGGCAACAGCGGCTTGTGGGTCAGCGATCTGTTTCCACACGTGGCGCGCTGCGCGGACGAACTTTGCGTCGTCCGGTCCCTGGTGGGTGAACAACCGCTCCACGGACAGCAAAACCTGCTGCTGCACACCGGTCGGCTCACGGGACAGGCTCCCAGCCTAGGATCGTGGGTCTCCTACGGGCTGGGCACCGAAAACCAGGATTTGCCCGGTTATGTGCTGCTGAATAACGACTGGATACCCAATGGCGGCTACGAGAACTTCGCCAGCGCCTTTCTGCCGGCCACGCACGCCGCTACGACCGTACGCGCTCGCGGCGTACCGGTCGATAACATTCGCGGAGTCGACAGCGCCGCTATCCAGCGTTTCAAACTTGACATGATCCGGCAACAGGATGTCCACTTCGCCCGAGCGACGGAAAACAGCGAGCTGATTGAGTCGGCGATTCGAAACTACGAGACGGCGTTTCGCATGCAAACGGCGTTGCCCGAGGCGGCAGATGTTCGTCAGGAGAGTGCTCGCACGCGTGCACGCTATGGTTTGGACAGTGAAAACGAGTACCAGAAGTATTACGGATTACAGTGCCTCCGTGCCCGCCGCCTGGTGGAAGCGGGAGTCCGCTTCATCGAGATCACCTGCCCGCTGACGCACAAGAACAATTCGCCGTGGGACCAGCATTCCCAGATCAGGAAATACCACGCGGAAAATGCACGGATCACCGACCAGGCTGTCGCCGCGCTGATGACGGACCTGAAACAACGGGGACTGCTCGAGGACACGATCGTCCTGTGGGGTGGCGAAATGGGAAGGACGCCTCACACGCCGCGCGTTCACGACGGCTGCGGTCGAGATCATCACGTCAACGGCTACAGCATCTTTCTGGCCGGCGGCGGCTTCCGGCGGGGAACGGCGTACGGAGCAACCGATGCGTTTGGAAACAGCGTGGCCCAGGATCCACTGACCATCCACGATATTCATGCGACGATTCTGCACCAGCTCGGCCTCGATCACGAGCAGCTGACGTTTCGGTTCGGCGGCCGGGATGTCAGCCTGACGGACGTGCAAGGGCGCGTTGTCGAAGAGATTCTCGCTTGATCGACACGGGGGCTATCTGTCAACGAAACGTCCGTCGGAACGTTCTCCATGGGTGTTTTTTACATACGCGGCCCGCACGCCGAACCGATCCGCCGGCGGGCGGGCGGCGCGTTGGTCCCGGGTCTGGCGATCGTGCTCTGGGCGAGCACCTTTTGCTCAGCGGCCTCCGAGAAACTTTCGTCGGTCTCCTTCGTGCGCGACATCCGGCCGATCCTGCTGGACCATTGCTATGCGTGCCACGGGCCGGATGCCGAGCACCTCCAGGCCGACCTGCGGCTGGACACGCGGCAATCGCTGTTCGCCGCCCGCGAATCGGGTTCCGTCATCTCCCCCGGCCGACCCGACCAGAGCGTCCTGCTGTCGCGCATTACCGATCCGGACGAAGCCCGTCGCATGCCGCCTGCCGACGCCGGACCTCGACTGCCGCCGGACCAGGTGGCGCTGGTTCGCCGCTGGGTCGAGCAACAAGCCCCGTGGGAGACTCACTGGGCATTTTCAGCACGCCGGCAACCTCAACCGGCCCACGTTCGTGACAGGCGGTGGGCACGCAGCGTGCTGGACACGTTCGTGCTGTCGCAATTGCAAGAGCGCGATATGGTGCCGTCGCCCGAAGCCGATCGTCGGACGCTCATCCGGCGTGTCTCGCTCGACTTGACCGGCCTGCCACCGACTCCTGGGCAAGTGGCCGCGTTTCTGGCAGATACTTCTCCCGCGTCGTACCATCGCCTCGTCGACCGTCTGCTCGCGTCGCCGCGGTACGGAGAGCGGATGGCTGCCGTATGGCTCGACGCCGCCCGGTACGCAGATACCTATGGCTATCAGGACGACGGCGAACGAGCCATGTGGCGCTGGCGCGACTGGGTCATCGATGCCTTCAACGCGAACATGCCGTTCGACCGGTTCACAACGGAACAGCTCGCGGGCGACCTGCTGCCCAACGCGTCGTTCGATCAGCACCTTGCCACCGGTTTCCACCGCAATCATCGCGCCAATTCAGAAGGAGGCGCCATTGCTGAGGAGTTTCGCGTGGAGTCTGTCGCCGATCGCGTAGACACGACGGCCACCGTGTGGTTGGGAATGACAATGATATGCTCGCGGTGTCATGACCATAAGTACGACCCCATCCGGCAGGAAGAGTTTTATCAGTTCTTTGCATTCTTCAACAATGTCCCCGAAGACGGCCGTGCGAGGAAACACGGCAATACGCCGCCCTTGATGGTCGCCCCCACACGCGCGCAGCGTACGCGGCTACGGCAAATCGAGGAGCAGATTGAGGCCTTGCATGGCCTGTTCCAGCAGCAACAAGATGCGATCCACCGGGCGCAGACGACATGGGAAAACAATTCTGCGGAAAACAATTCTGCCGGCCCACTTCCCGAAGCGCACATCGTGGCCCGCGCGCTTGAGGCGCATTTTCCCCTGGACGGCAACGCAGTGGACACGAAGAACGAAAATTGCGGAGCGACATTCGTCGACGGCGAACCCAGCTTCGGTGGTGGGCGGGTCCTGCAGTCGGCGCGTTTCGACGGTCGCCGTTTTATATCCGCGGGTGACGTGGCTGATTTTGGCGACGACGACAAATTCACTTTGGCCGCCTGGATTCGTCCGCACCAAAATTGCAGCGGATCGATTCTATCCCGAATGGAAGATGTGCCTCGCGGGGAAGGTTACAACTGGCTGGCCCGTGATGGGCACGTAAGGCTCCATCTCGTGGAACAGTGGCTGGACGATGCGATCCGAGTCCAGACGCGACGGGCATTAAGTCCCAACCGTTGGACCCACGTAGCAGTATCGTACGACGGGTCCCAGCTGGCTCAGGGCATCCGGATTTACTTCGACGGAGTCTTGCAGGATATGGATGTAGAAATCGATTCCCTGTTCCAGTCGTTCGGGACCAACGAGCCGTTGAGGATTGGAGCGGGCGGCGGCTCCCGGGGCCGCTTTCGGGGCGCGCTGGACGACATCCGGGTTTATGGCGACGTGCTGTCCTCGCTGGAAGTCGGTTTGCTGGCTGTTCCGGAATCGCTCACGGAGATTTTGGGCCGACCCGCGTCCGACCGCACCCCCTGGCAGGCTTGCAAACTCCAGCACTATTATTTGCAACACCATCCGCCTCCCGTTATCGCCGACCTGCTGCAGCGCATCGAAATGTTTACGCGGCGCCGCAAGAAGCTCGAGCAGCAGTTGCCGACGGTGATGGTCATGAAGCAGCGCGATCCGCCGCGGCCGACTTATGTGTTGCAGCGCGGGCAATACGATGCGCCCGGAAAGCAAGTGGCCGCCGACGTGCCTCGCATCTTTCCGCCTCTTCCTCCCGGCGCGCCCCGAAATCGACTTGGACTGGCACGATGGCTTGTCCACCCGGGTCACCCGTTGACCTCGCGCGTGGCGGTGAACCGATGGTGGCAAATGTCGTTCGGAACGGGGCTCGTCAGGACGGCCGAGGACTTCGGCACGCGGGGTGAATTACCCAGTCATCCCCGGCTCCTGGACTGGCTTGCTCGTGAATTGATTCGCAGCGGGTGGAACATAAAAGCCCTGCGGCGCCGGATCGTGACTTGCGCCGTGTATCGCCAATCGTCGCGCTTCACGCCGGATCTGCGAAGCCGGGATCCCGCGAACCGTCTGCTGGCCCGAGGCCCTCGTTTTCGGCTGCCCGCCGAGATGATTCGCGACCAGGCTTTGCTCTTCGGTGGCCTGTTGTGCGAGCGGTTGGGTGGTCCCTCGGTCAAACCTTACCAACCGGCTGGACTCTGGCATGAACTCTCCGCCCACAATTACGAGCAGGATCATGGCAGCCGGCTGTACCGCCGCAGCCTGTACACTTTCTGGAAGCGGACGGTTATTCCCCCTACCATGGCCGCCTTCGACGCTGCCGATAGGGAAACGTGCGCGGTACGCGAATCTCGAACCAACACGCCGCTGCAAGCACTGACGCTGATGAATGGTACGTGTTTTGTGGAAGCGGCGCGTGCGTTTGCCCAGCGTGTGCTGCTCCGCCCGGGCCTGACAACTGTCGAACGGCTCGAGGCGTCATTCCAACGGATCGTGGGCCGACCTCCGACAGGCAGCGAGGTCCAGGTTCTCGGCGACATGTACCGGGAACAGCTCGAGATTTTCCGACGACGGCCGGAGGCTGCAGCCGCATTGACGCAAGTCGGTGAGCTGCCCCGGAACCGCGAATTGGATATCGTGGAGCTGGCCGCGCTGACGGCCGTCTCCAGCACCCTGTTGAATTTGGACGAAGTGGTCACGCAGCATTAGCGCGTATCCTTGGATATCGCATGGCTCGCCAAGAATTCGCTGTCGAAGAAGACTCGCGGCGGTTGAACCGGAGGCAGTTTCTGATGCGCCCCGGGTTGGGACTTGGCACGAGCGCCCTGGCCGCGCTGTTGGCTGACGTTTCCTCCCCCCCGGCCGGCGCGCGGGAGACGAACGGCGCTGTTCAGCCGCCGCCGCACTTCGCTCCGACGGCGAAGCATGTCATCTACCTGTTCCAGTCCGGGGCGCCGAGCCAGGTGGATCTGTTCGATTATAAACCACGCATCGCATCGCTCCGCGGGTCCGATCTTCCCGACAGTATCCGCTCCGGACAACGGCTTACAACCATGTCGGCAGGCCAGGAACGCCTGCCCGTCGCTCCCTCGACGTTCCGTTTTGCGCAGCGCGGTGCGTGCGGCGCGTGGGTCAGCGAGCTGCTTCCGCACACGGCGCGGATGGTCGATGATCTGTGTTTTGTAAAGTCAATGCATACCGATGCCATCAATCATGATCCGGCCATCACGTTCCTGCAGACCGGGTCACAGATGGCCGGGCGACCGAGCATGGGAGCGTGGCTGGCGTATGGACTCGGAAGCCACTGCGATGACTTACCGACGTTCGTCGCCATGGTGTCGGGCACGGACGGGCAGCCGCTCTACGATCGATTGTGGGGAAGCGGTTTTCTGCCGTCCGCATACCAGGGCGTGAAGCTCCGCTCCCGGGGCGACCCCGTGCTCTACCTGTCCGATCCCCCGGGGCTGGATCGGCTCAGCCGTCGGAAACTGCTCGACAATCTCGCGAGGCTCAACCGCATCCAACAAGAGCTGTACCAGGATCCGGAAATCGACGCTCGTATCGCTCAGTACGAAATGGCCTTTCGTATGCAGGCTTCCGTGCCGGAGTTGACGGATCTGTCCGATGAGCCGGAATCCGTGTTTGCGATGTATGGACCGGACAGCCGCCAGCCCGGCACGTTTGCCTACCATTGCCTGCTGGCCCGCAGGCTTGTCGAGCGGGGCGTCCGTTTTGTCGAACTGTTCCAGCGCGGGTGGGACCATCATCAAAATCTGCCGTCGGAGATCCGCAAGCGTTGCAGGGCCACCGACCAGGCATCAGCGGCCCTGGTGGCGGATCTGAAACAACGGGGACTGCTCGATCAGACGCTCGTCGTTTGGGGAGGCGAATTCGGTCGCACCATTTACTGCCAGGGAACGTTGTCTCCAGACAATTACGGCCGTGATCATCATCCCAGGTGTTTTACGATCTGGATGGCTGGCGGTGGCGTCCGGCCCGGCCAGAGTTACGGTCAGACGGACGATTTCAGCTACAATATTGTTCGCGACCCGGTGGATGTCCACGATCTTCACGCCACGCTGCTGCACCTGCTCGGTATCGACCACCGCAAACTGACGTACAAGTATCAGGGCCGGCGGCACCGGCTTACCGACGTCGCGGGAAACGTCGTCCGCGGCTTACTTGCCTGATGGACGCGCGCGACGACCCCCGAGTGCGGCTCATGCATCCAGTCTGGACGCCGAAGCAACACGATGCCAGGATCGGGGAAGCGCTGCGCCATGAATTGCCGGACCGGTTATTTGACGCTCATGCGCATCTTTATCGCACTGCGGATCTGGCCGTTCCCGGCAATCATCCGTCGCGGCGGGGCTCCGCCGAGGTGACGGTCGACCAGTGGTCAGAAGGCATGACGGGACTGGTCGGACCGCATCGCGTCCGCGGCGGGCTCTTTTTTCCCTATCCGGTCGTGCGCCGCGGTCGCCGCGCGGCCGCGAATGCGTTTCTGCTGGAGCAGCTTGCGCAGCGGCCCGACAGCCGCGGATTGCTGCTGATCGGTCCGGACGACAGGCAGGAACGATGCTGCGAGGGTGCCCGGCATCCGCAGATCGCCGGCTTCAAGGTGTACCACACTTTCGCAGACGTGCAGCCAACCTTCGACGCCACGGTCGATCGGTACGTGCCGGAATGGGCCTGGGAAATCGCCCAACAGCAGGCGATGGCCATCATGCTGCATCTGGTTCGATCAGCCGCATTGGCGGATCCGGCCAACCAGAAATACGTTCGGAGTCGATGCGAACGCTATCCGGACGCGCGTGTCATCCTGGCCCACGCCGCCCGCGGATTCCACGCCTTGCACACCGTCCATGGTTTGTCGGCCCTGCAGGGACTTGAAAACGTCTTCTTTGACACATCGGCCATCTGCGAATCGGATGCGCTGACCGCGATTGTGGAGCAGTTCGGTCCCCGCAAACTGATGTGGGGCAGCGACTTCCCGGTTTCACACCATCGTGGCAAGTGTGTCACGGCTGGCGAAGGTTTTGTTTGGTTGGACGCCGAATCGATCGACGTACCCCCGGCGGGACCACCGTTTCTGCCCACGTTCGTCGGCCTGGAATCGCTGCGCGCCCTGCAGCAGGCCATGCGGCAGTGCGGCCTGAATGACGACGACCAGGCAGACGTCTACTACCGCAACGCCCAGCGGATGTTGGGACTGTGCCGGCCCTCGGCGGATGTCACGCAGGCAACGTACCGCCGCGCCAGGCAGCGGATTCCAGGCGGTACCCAACTGGTAAGCAAACGGCCGGAGATGATGGCGCCGGGCGCCTGGCCGGCGTACTTTCGCGAAGCCCGCGGCTGTGAAGTTTGGGATCTGGACGGCCGGCGCTACGTCGACATGTCGAGCAATGGCATTGGGAGCTGCCTGCTGGGATACGCGCATCCGGAAGTCAGCCGGGCCGTGAGGCGCCGCGTGATGCTGGGATCCATGTCCAGTTTGAACGCCGCCGAGGAAGTCGCACTGGCCGATACGCTGTGCGAAATTCACCCGTGGGCCGACCAGGTGCGGTTCGCGCGAACTGGCGGCGAAGCCGCCGCCATCGCCGTTCGGATCGCCCGCGCCACAACCGGGCGAACTTGTGTGGCAATCTGCGGCTACCACGGATGGCACGACTGGTACCTGGCCGCCAATCTGCCTGGCCGAAACGCGCTGGACGAACACCTGCTGGAGGGCTTGAAACCGGAAGGAGTGCCACCGGAATTGGCTGGCACGACCGTCGCATTCGCATACAACGATGCCCAAGCTTTTCGAAAAATAGTTGCACAGCACGGAACCCGGCTCGCCGCCGTGATTATGGAGCCCTGTCGCCACGTACTGCCCGACACCGGCTTCATGGAACTGATACGAGAAAGCACACGATCTTGCGGCGCGCTGCTGCTGCTGGACGAAATCACCATGGGGTGGCGGCTGTGTCTGGGAGGAGCCCATCGGCACATGGGAGTGACTCCCGACATGGCCGTCTTTGGCAAGGCGCTGGGCAACGGCCATCCGATGGCCGCCATTATTGGCACGTCCGCTGCGATGGATGGCGCGCACGGGAGTTTTATCAGCAGCACCTACTGGACGGAAGCCGCCGGACCGGCGGCGGCCCTGGCCACCATCGACGCGATGCGCTGCGTCGACGTTCCCCAGCACGTCGCGCGAAGCGGTGCCCTCGTCGTCGATGCCTGGCAGCGGGCGGGCGACCGGCACGATCTGCCCGTCCGTGCGACCGGCGCGTTTCCCTGCCTGGCCGGTTTTCGTTTCGAACACGAACACGCCGATGCGCTGCGTACGCTGTACACGCAATGGATGCTCGACCGCGGTTTCCTGGCCGGCACGCGTTTCTATCCCACGCTCGCCCACACAGGCCAGGTCGTCTGCAAATATACGGACGCCATCGACGAAGTGTTTGATCAACTCCGGCAGGCACTGGATCGCGGGCCGATTGCGCCGCTGCTTCGCGACGGGGTCGCCCACACGACGTTCCAACGCCTGAATTGAATTCGGCGGCCGACGGACAGCGCCCCACGCCCGCCCTGCATTGACGACGGAAGACAGACCCGGCCCCAAAGGTTCCGGTGTGATCCGAAACCCTGGCCCGATCGCTCCGCCCGTGCCGCGATCCGGAACGAAAATTTTGGTGCAAAAAGTTTTAGGAGAATGATTGACCGCAGGCTGCGGCACGATTAAGTTCTAGAAGTGGTTTGAAAATGCCCTGTAATCGCTCCATGACCGGGAAATGTCACAACACGAAGCCCAGGGTTGAAACCGGCGTCAGCAACAGGTCAATTCAAATGAGACCGTCGAACCAGGAGATTCACGGGAAGAGGGATCTTGGATAGCCACGGACGCAGGGCTGCGTAAAGGGATATCCGCGTGTCACGCGGAATCGCTGCATCGGTTGGCAGGGGGGCCGCCATGCCGCGGGGATGGAATCTTCACTCAGGACGAAGCACACCGCGTGCTCGGCGCGGTCGCAGGGACGCTGCCTTCCATCGGCTCCGCGGTTGGGAACCGCTCGAGTCACGTGCGTTGCTGACGTCGGCGGGACTTATCGAGCCGGCGGCAGACACCACGGTCGACGCCGCGAATCCAGATCAGAATTTCGGGCAAGCCGCCGCGCTGCGCGTCGAAAGTGCCGACGGGGAGTCGAGCGCCGAGTCGGTACTGCGGTTCGAACTGACAGGGCTCGAGCCGCAGCACGTCGAGCTGACGTTGTACCCCACCTGGACGAGCGGCCCGGATGTCGTCAACCGGGCTTTTCTTCTCCCCGATGCGTTATGGGACGAAGGCGCCCTGACGTGGAACGATCGTCCCACGGACGGCGCTCTGCTGGCGAGCTGGACCCCGCGCGCCGGCGTGCCCGTTTCAGTTGATGTGACAGCGGCCGTGCAGGCGATTCTGGAGGCGCCCCTGCTGGGCGACATGGACACGGACGGTACGATCGACTTCGACGACGTCGACGATTTCGTACTGGCGTTGACCCGCCCGGAACTGTACGTGGACACCTACGGTGTTGATCCCGCGCTGCATGGCGACGCCACGCAGAACGGCCTGTTCGATTTCGACGACATTCCAGCCTTTCTTGACCTGCTTGTCGATCCGTCGACCGACCGCTGGCTGCATCTTCGCGTGGCCGCGGCGACGAGCGCGGCGGGCACGAGCGCGGTGCGCTATGGAAGTCGCGAAGCGGGCGACGCGACGATCGATCCCCAAGGCACGGTGCTGGTTCGTCCGTCGCTGTCTCTGGCCCCATCCGGTCGCGTGACCACCGCATCGATGCGCTTCGACGAATTTTCGCTCGACGCCAGCGCAACGGACTATCCGCTCGATGTCCTGGCCAACGACAACCCGTTGTTTGGCGACGAATCGTCGTGGACGATCACCGAGGTGACACCCCCCGAAAACGGCGGGGCTGCGTCCATAGCCTATGGCGGCAGAAGTCTTATCTATCAACCGCCACTCAATTTTCGGGGCACGGAACGTTTTCAGTACACGGTGCAGGACGGTGGCGGCGCGGTGGACCAATCCGATGTGTTCGTGCACGTGGGCTCGGCAGCGGCCCGCGACCGCATCGCGGCGGACGAGGCGAATGCGGACGACCGGTTCGGTGAAGCGGTGGCGATTCAGCACGAGCGCGCAGTGATCGGTGCCTACGGCGACAGCGTTTATGGGACCCGGTCGGGGGCCGCGTACGTGTTCGAAATAGAGAACGGAACGTGGATGCAGGCCGCCAGACTGGCGGCGCCGGACGGCGCCGCTCATTCCGACTTCGGAGCATCGGTCGCCATGGACGGCGAACGTGTCCTGGTCGGATCGCCCGGGCACGGTCCGCAGGGTACCGGTCACGGCGAGGCGTACGTGTTTGACCGCCAGCCCGACGCGAGCTGGTCCAACAGCGCCAGGCTCATCGCAGCGGATGGTGCGTTCGATGATCGCTTCGGGCATGCGGTCGCTCTGGAAGGCGACCGGGCGCTGGTCGGCGCCTACGCAAAGAACGCTCCCGATAACGACACCGGCGCGGCCTATCTGTTTGAACGGCAGCCGGACAACACGTGGCAGCAAGTCGCGCAACTCGTGGCCCCGGACGGCGACGAGCTTGACTGGTTCGGCTATGCCGTCGCCTTGTCGGGAAACCGCGCGGTGGTGGGCGCTTGGCGGGACGACGATCAGGGCGACGCGTCGGGAGCGGCGTACGTTTTCGAACAGCAGCCCGGCGGGCAATGGCTCATGGCATCCAAACTGCTCGCCGCGGACGGCGATGAAGGAGACAATTTCGGCAAGTCCGTGGCGCTGGCGGGCGACGCGGCGCTGGTGGGCGCTCCGCGCGATCAAGACGCCGGCCAGCAGTCGGGGGCAGCGTATCTTTTCGCCCGTCGGGCGGATGGCCAATGGCAGCAGCAAACGAAGCTGACGGCCACGGACGGTGACGCCGGTGATGAGTTCGGGTATGCGGTGGCGTTGTCCGGAAATCGAGCCCTGGTGGGCGCCCGCGGCGACGATCATGCCGAAGCCGATGCCGGTTCGGCGTATCTGTTCGAACAACAACCGGACGGCACGTGGCGGACTTCCGCCAAGCTGACAGCCCCTCGGGCGGGCGACGGAGACGGTTTCGGCGTGAGCGTTTCCGTGCGGGACGACGCGCTGATCATCGGGGCGGATAAGGACGATCTGCGAGGCGAAAACGCGGGGGCCGCCTACGCCGATTTTCACCTGCGTGCGGCCCAGGATGACTCCTTTGCCATAACCCAAGACACTTCCTACGGTGTCTTGCCGGTGCTGCAAAATGACGGGCCTGCCGGCGAGCTGCTGCAGGTCTCGGCCGTCACACCGGGCAGCGAAGGGGGGGCGGTGTGGTCGGACGGGAAGGTGATTTTCTATTCGCCCCGTCCGGGTTTTGTGGGACCGGAAACGTTTACCTACTCCGTCGCCCGGGTTGCGTCGGCCAATACGGACACGGCCACCGTCACGGTGATGGTTGATCCGGCCGGAGCACCACCTGCTGGTCGATTGCTTCCCACCGCTTTTTACGGCGACGGCCGTGATCTGGTGATCGACTACGACGTCCTCGACGCCCACGTGCCGCCGCTATACATCGAAATCCATGCATCCTCCGACGGCGTGGCCCTCGATCAATTGCTGATGACGCATCGCGTGGACGCGGCCGCGCGGCGCGCCGTGGGAAACGGCCATTCCACGGTCTTCGCGGCCGCGCTGGCCAACGTCCCCACGGACGATTATTTTCTCATGGCTCGCATCGGTTTGACCGAACAAGATCCGCAGCCCCTGGTGCTGCCATTGTCGTCGGGGATATTTCAAACGCCCGACGACACACTGCATGTCCACGGCACGCCGGACAACGATACGGCGAACGTGGCAGGTCATTTCATCACGCTTGACACGTTGCCGGTGGCCGCATCGGGCTACGCGATAAGCGACGTGCGACAGATCCGGATGCACACGCATGGAGGCGACGATGTCATTCAATTCTCCGGCCGCAATTTCCTGCCCCTGCGCCTCTTCACGGGTACCGGCGACGACACGGTGACGGCCGTGCCAGCCACCGTTCTTCTCGATGCCGGGCCCGGAAACAACGTGGTGCACAGCGACACGGACGGCGACGGGCTGCTCGATTCGATCGAAGACGCCATCGGTTCCGATCCCACGGCATTCGACACCGACGGCGACTCGCTGCCGGATGGTTTCGAGCACGCTGCGGCAGCACTGGATCCCCTGGTGCCCGACGATCCCCAAGGCGATCCGGACCAGGACGGCCTGACAAACCACGACGAAGCTGCCACCGGCACGCGTCCGGACGATCCCGACAGCGACGGCGACGGAACCAGCGATGCCGTGGAAGTGCAGCAAGGCAGCAATCCGAGCGATCCGGGCGATGCCGGCGCGCCGCCGGAAGAAGGCACCGTGACATCCATCGCGCTTACCGTCGGCGATCACAGCGGAAGCTCGTCCGAACGCTACGACCTGCACGTCGGCCGGTTCACGGTCTCAGCCGGCGACTATGGCGTCGTCGAAACAGACCACGTCGTGATGCCTCTGGGGCAGACGTACCCGGTCGGAGTGGTGCACCGAGGCACGCGGCTGGCGGCCCCCGATTACGACTATACGGCCGGGGTCGGTCCGTCCGCCACGCCTACGAACCCGGTGTACACGTTCGACCCGAATGAGATTCTGGGCGTGCACGACGAGAGCGACTACTTCCATGCGGACAACAAATCGGCGTTGCTGCACGTTCCGCTTGTCGACCTGGACGTCGTTCTGCCCGACGGCACGGCGCTGCCCGATGGATTGGAAGAGTCCGAGGGAGGTTATCTGATACGCAACCGCGATGACGACGACCGCGACGGGATCGGCGACAATTTGTCGGAGGATCTGGCAGTGACCGGCGGCGACGACGACCTGTTGAGGCTGTCGTTGGCTGCCGTCGCGCCGTCCCAGTTGGAAGGATCCCAACGGATCACCTATCCGGCGGACAAAGTTCGCGTGTGGCGTACCGCGCAAAAAACCGGCTTTGTGGAGTCGGACGTTACACGGCTGCCCATCGATCAGCAGGTGGATCTCTGGGTCGAAGGGATCGAGGTCAGCAATTTCGCCCGCGAGGTGGAAATCGTGGCGACGTTCGTGCCCGAGCTGCTGGGCGAGACCCTGGAGACCCTGGCGGTTACCGATTCGGTGCGCGTTTCGGTGGGGAGGGCGAATCTGGCGCTGGACGGCCTCAAGGAGTTGTTGGAAATCGATCCGGGTGCCATCGTGTGGCGCAACAGCGATTTTTCCAAGGCCATGCCGCACCCTGGAATGGGGCCCGGCGAGCCCGATCGGTACCTGCCCGACTACAAACCGCTCGAGGACTTCGGCGACCCGTTGCTGGATATCTACCAGTTCGACAATGAGTTTACTGAGGACTACACACCCCTCCGCGTGGCCGTGGCTCCCTGGATGGTCGGCCTGTACGACGTCACGCTGACGTTTCCGGACAATATCGTCATCTGGCGACCAACGCCGTCGGGTGGCGACCAGCTCCGCTCGGGCGTGGCATTTCCGGCGACCACCGAAAGGTTGGAGCTGTGGGTGGAGGGTGTCGCCGGCAGCGCGGGATTTCACACCGACTTCATTCAGATGCGTGTCGCTCCGCAGGCACCGGCCGTCGCGCCAACCGTGTTCTTCGACGAAACGCACTATACGGTGGTGGAGACCAACGCGGGCGTGGACGGCAACCGTGACACGACGATTGATTTTACCGACAACCGCGATCGGCAGTTGCTGTTCTGGTTCAACAACGACCGCGAAACGGTCGAGTCCGATGGGGACTACGAAACGGACAAGCTGCCAGTTGGCCTTCCGGACTCCGACGACAACTACATTGAACATCGCCGGGACCTGGAAGACTTTGCGGCGTTGCGGCTGTTCGTCGATTCGGCGCTTCACGCGTTCGCGCTGGACGTTGCGTTGGGCCAGCCGCCGCCGCCGAACTACCTGGGACTGACGGCCGAATACCGGTTGGAGTTGGAATTGGGCGCGGCATTTTCGATCAACCTGTACGAATCCGCCAACCCGACGGACGACGTCCGCGCGCACGTGAACAACGAAGTCCGCGCGGATGTCCAGGCCGGCGATCCGCACTTTCGCAACGCCGTCGTATCCTACTTTGGCAAGGCGACGCTGCCGGACATCGGCCCGGGCGTCAACAAGTATTTGTTCGAAGCCGATGGCGACCAGGCATCGCAGACGACGCTCTCGTTCGTCGCCATCGTGACCTACGCGGACGGCACTTCGACGCGGAAAACGCACGCCATCGACCTGGACGTTCGTGACATCACGGACTTTTACGACCGGTACGACATTGCGTACGACCTGGCCGACGGCACGGACCTACGCCAGGACGTGACGTTGGAGCATTTTCCGGACGCGGCATTGGTTCATTCGTCGCAGGTTGCCGGCCGCAGTTACTTCGACGGCCAGGACACGATCGTGCTGGTGCATGGCTGGAACATGCGCGACACGGCCGGGCGGAGCGACAAGAAGGTGTTTGCCGACACGGCGTTCAAGCGGCTGTACTGGCAGGGGTTTACCGGGCGTTTCGTGGCCTTCAACTGGCCCACGTTCACGGACGTGGAAGGCCCCCGCCACGTGGGAGGCGCGGTCGGGCCCGCCGCGAACTTGACGTACAATCCCAGCGAATTCCAGGCGTTCCGGTCGGGCCGGGCGCTGAAGAACCTGCTGGCCGGCCTGCCCGGCAATCGCCACTTGCTGGCCCACAGCATGGGCAATGTCGTGGCAGCCGAAGCGCTGCGGCTGTGGAGCCGCCAATCGGCGGGTCCGTTGGTGGACACGTATGTGGCCATGGAAGCCGCCGTGGCGGCCGGCCTGTACGGCATCGACGGCTCGGATGCCTTCGATATCTCGGGAACCGTGCCCGTGGTCGGCAACATCTCATGGCCCCGAAGCGTGTACGACGAATCGCGGGTCGACCTGAACCGCTTCTGGTGGTCCGGCTTTCCCTCGCTCACCGGGCCCGCGCAGGCCTACATGACCGGATCGCGTTCGGCGGCCGGCACATGGGTCAATCTGTACAATCCCGACGACGTGGCCACGAATCTGGCCTGGCGCACCAACAATCTGTTCAAGGTGTTCATCAACCAACAATTTCCGATGCTGCCCGAACTGCCGAATGTGCCCGACGGCGTCGTGTATCGCGGTTTGTTTTCCGTGCTCGGCGCGGGCCTGTTGGAACTGTTCGATGTCCAAGACGAGATGTGGCGCTTGTTGCCGCCGCCGGCCATTTGGCCCTGGAGATATGTGGTGCTGCAGGACGAACTGTTGGGCCACCGCTACTATCGCGTACCCCACACGACCGAAGGTACCCTGGAGACCGATCCGGCGACCTGGATCGACCTGACGCCGATGCTGCACGATCCGTCCGACGAGCCCGGCGTCGCGGCGTATGAAATCATCGCGTTTCTGTCACAGGCCAATGTCGCGGCTGTAGGGACGAAACCGTTAACGGACTGGTTCGGAGTTAATATTGATATTGCGAGTTCATATGTCATGCCCAATGGAGCCGACGCGCGTCCCAACCATTCGTTTCAATTCCATTATGATTCAGCAGTCACTTGGGATTTTTGGCAAGAGATTCGAGAAGCTACAGGTGTGAGAGTCACGTATTAGGCCAAATCACTTACCTTTATTCAGATGCAGCTGCAGCCCCGAACGGACCTTGCCATTTCGGCGGCACATCAACCCCAACTGCGCGCGCCAATTCTTTCTTTTTTCCATGCTCGATTCGAAACCGTTTCATGTCATCCCGTGATATTTGACGGCTAGTACCGATAGAGTTCAACCAATGAAGGCCCGTAAGCTTCATCAAACCGGAATATGTCACTTCAGTATTCAAGAATTCAAGGCACTTAAGCTTCCTAAACCGAGAAATGTGTTGCATGGCGACATCTCTTAGATTGCTATTGGAAACGCGAAGATATTCCAAGTTATGAATGTCTTTAAGTTCCGAGAAACCCGGACCAACGACCGCTGTAGCACTAAGATTGAGTTCCTCTAATCGTCGCATCGATCCCAAGTGTTGCAGACCTTCATCCGTGATCGGATTATGAATCAGACTTAGTCTTTTAAGGTTGGTAAGGCGGGCAAGGAATCGCATGTCCTGATCATCCACGTCGCACTGTTCAAGACGCAATGCGATCAGATCCAATTGTCCGATCGTTTTCAAATGTTCCTCGGAAAGAGCCACTCCCGCGATATGCAGTGCATTGAGTTTGGGGAGCCGGGGCAGCAGCGGAACGACGGCGTCCGCGCCTTGACGGTCGCGTAAACGGACCGCGGTCACGCGGCCGTTCCAGACCTCCACGCCGCCAAACCGTTCGATGGTCTCAATCGTGCGCGGGTTGTCGCGCGTCAGCCCGCCGCAACCGGCCGTCCACGCGACCACGCACGACAGCAAATACCTCAAATACCGCGCCTGCGCCCCCGGCCGCCGCGGCCGCTCTCCTGCCACAGGACACGCTGCTCGACTCGGTACACTTCGGACCATGTCGCCACTCGCCCGCACCGCCGGCGACCCTGTTGCGATGCTTTCTCTAAAAACCGCTTGTCGATGTTACCGCCCCAGCCGGTTATCTCACATTCTCTGCCGCACGGCCAGCAACCGCCGCGGGAACCACCATCGGAGGCGGTCGTACGCGACGCGGCGGACGGGAGCCGTCAGCCGCTATATTCTTCCCCAATTCACGCCAAGGAAAAGGCGCCGCGCGACATCCAGGCAGACGCTCCGCGTACCGGCGCACGCCAAAACAGTGATCGGGCGCTGTTTAAACATGCGCGATGCCCTCTCCTCCCGGCCGCCGGTCGATGGTAACGTATGAGGTAGAGGTCCGTGCGGCGGCGCGGACAGTGGCACCGGCGCGCACCAGTGAACGTCCATGACCCACGAACTGTATGAGAATCCGCTGATCGGCCGCTACGCGTCGCGCGACATGGCAACGTTGTGGGGTCCGCACCGCAAGTTCTCCACGTGGCGGCGAATCTGGCTGGCGCTGGCCGAGGCCCAGCGGCAGATGGGCCTTCCGGTAACCGACCAACAGATCGAACAACTCCGGACCCACGTCGATACCATCGATTTCGATCAAGCCGCCGCCTACGAACGCAGACTCAGGCACGACGTGATGGCCCACGTCCACGCCTACGGCGACGACTGCCCGGACGCCCGGCCGATTATTCACCTGGGGGCCACCAGCGCGCTGGTGACCGACAACGCCGACTTGATACTGATCCGCGAAGCACTGGGGCTCATCCGCGACCGGCTGGTGGCGGTCATCGACCGGCTGGCGGCGTTTGCAGTGCGTTATCGCAATGTCGCCACACTTGGTTTCACGCATCTTCAGCCGGCCCAGCCGACAACCGTCGGCAAACGCGCCACGCTATGGGCCTACGATCTGGTGATGGACCTGGAAGAAATCGAGCGACGGTCGACGCAACTGCGGGCCCGCAGCGTGAAAGGAACGACCGGCACCCAAGCCAGCTTTCTGCGGCTCTTTGATGGGGACCACGGCAAGGTGCGTGAACTGGAACGCCTGGTCGCCGAGAAATTAGGATTTCGCGGTACGTATCCCGTCACGGGCCAGACCTATTCCCGCAAGGTGGATATGCAGGTCGTCGACGCCCTGGCCGGCGTGGCCGCCAGCGCCCACAAAGCCGGTGGCGATCTGCGGTTGCTGGCCGCGCGCAAGGAAATGGAAGAGCCGTTCGAATCCGATCAGATCGGATCGTCGGCGATGGCCTACAAACGCAACCCGATGCGTTCCGAACGCATGTGCGGCCTGGCCCGATTCGTGCTCAGCGTGCGATCCAGCGCCGCGTCCACGCTGGCCACGCAGTGGCTGGAACGGACACTGGACGACAGCGCGAACCGACGCCTGGTTCTGCCTCAGACATTCCTGGCGGTCGATGCCGTGCTGCGACTGTACCAAAACGTGGCGGAGGGACTGGTCGTTTATCCGCGCGTCATCACCGCCAATCTGCACCGCGAACTTCCGTTTCTGGCCACGGAGAACATCCTCATGGCCGCCACGGCCGCCGGCGGGGACCGCCAGGACCTGCATGAACGGATCCGGCAGCACAGCCAGCAGGCCGCGGCGGTCGTCAAACAGCGGGGCGAAGAAAACGATCTGCTGGCGCGGCTGGCAGCCGATGACGCCTTCCAAGGCGTGGATCTGGCAGCCGCTTGCGATCCGCAGAAGCTGATCGGACGCGCGCCCGAACAGGTCGACCAGTTCGTCAGTGACGTCGTGGAACCGATCCGCCGGGTACACCGGCGGGCGCTCGCTGCCGCCGCCGACATCGAGCTGTAACCGGCGCCGCGGCGGGCTGGAAAAAGACCGATATCAGACCAGATCAAGTCGCGATTTCCGCCGCCGGCTCTTGCGGTGGCACTCGCTGCACAGCCCCGTAATGATCAACCGGTGGCCCTGGACCAGAAAGTCGTTCTCGCGGGCCACCGCTTCCCGCAATGCCTGCAGTTCCGACATCTGGAACTCGATCAACTTGTTGCACTGCTGGCAATGGAGATGATCGTGCTGCGGATAACCATAGTCATGTTCGAATACCCCGCGCCCCTTGATTTCCAACCTGCGCAGCAAGCCGGCTTCCACAAGTTCGGTTAACGTCCGATACACTGTGGGCCGACTGACCTGACGCCGGCCGACCGTGCGTGTCAACTCGTCGATCAGGTCCTCCGCGTCGAAATGGTTGTGCTGCCGGAACACCTGTTCGACGATCAGCCGTCGCTGCCGAGTGCTCCGCATTCCGCGACTTTGCAGGTATTCCTCGAATCGGTCGCGGGGCTGCTGGGCAACGTGGACTTCGGTGAGGGAGAACTTGTCGGACATCGATAAGCGGGGGGCCGTTGCAGACGGATGGCGGATCGGAAGTGATGAGACTCAACAGGAGCACGGCCGCGTCATTATATCGCGAAACTTGCGAAAGAAAGTGACCATCTCCATGCCCAATTGATTCTAGATTCGACCCTCCGCCGCTGCAAGTACCGCCGGCAGTCTCCCGGCCGAAGCTCACGGCCGCGCGCGGGCGCCGCGGCTGCGGGGCAGATCGTTCCGCGCGGGGCACTACGGCGCGTCTCAGCCGATTTCATCGAGCAACCGGTCGAGGGCCGCCGTGAGCTTTTCGTCGGTCTCGTAGGTTCCTTCCGCGATCGCCGCGCGAATCTCGGCGACGCGGTCCGCTCGGATGTCCGGCATCTCGGATAGCCGCGACGCGATCTGGCCCGCTTCGGATAACTCAAGCTGGTCGCCCGTCGCCTGGACTTGCGATTCCGGGGCGGGCTTGTTCGTGCGGGTCATGTGAGGCGAGTTGATTGCGTGCGCCCCGTGGACGTGGGCCGGTCCGTAAATCTCCATGATCGTTCTCCCCTGGAGCAGATACGCCCCCGGGACGGCAAGATCGCCAGAAAAGAAATCCTCAACGCTCGCCAATCCCGTCAGGCCGGCTCTGCCGACTTCGATGTGAATGCAAAATCAAGACGCTGGATGTTGGGGCCACTCTGCCGAGCGAGACCACGGCCGGTTGTCTGTTGTTGTACGGCGCGGCTTCCGTTCACCGTGCCGTCAACCCACCTCCGGATGGCCGAAGGGCCGTCTCTCGGCGACGCTGGTCCCCCAATCATAAGTTGCATGAACTCTGCCGGCGCCGCATTCCGTGTCGGGAAAAGATCGACTTCGCGAGCGCGTTAACGATCTGTCCCCTTCATCGGAAGCACGCAAGCAGACGGTTCATACAAAGACGTAGACACCTCCTTGCAATGATTGATATGCAGCTCGCACGTTGTAGCATCTGTGACGAACGTCCTTGCTCCATCACGCTGCCGTGGGTCATCCGTTGCCTGCCCGCATCAACCCGGGTTCTCGCCGGGCCCGACGATGCATTCCCGCATCGTGCCGCGCCCGTTTCGTCAACAAGCGGAGCGTTGCGGAAAGGCCCGGTCTGGACGAGCAGACCGGTTATCATCCATATGCATCCTACGTGCGGCCATACGGTCTGGTTCCCGTGGGACGAAGAAAATCTCGAACAGACCGCGGGATTATAGAGAAACCTCAGTATCGGGGCAACGCATCACAAGCTGCGTGGCCCGTAAGGGTTTCGCGACCGGCACGCTCGCTGGCAAGGGAATGATAATTGCCGATCGCCCGCCATTGCTGCAACTGCTGCTGGCAGTATTGCTGTCAAGTGCGTGCCCCGGATTTGCCGAGGCGGGCGAACGGTGGCCCGACGTGGTAGCCCTTTTTTCACGCATCGATCACGACGGTGACGGATGCATCGCCCGGGACGACGTTCCCGCCCCGCGGGGCGGTTGGCTTTCCGCCGTTGGGCTACGTCGGCTAACTGGAGAATTCCGGACGCCGGCGGCCGAGTTGCGACTGGAGACGCTGCACGATCGCGCTATGCATCTGGCTCACCCGACTTTCGGACAAATCCAGCGTGGCGCCGATTTCCTTCATGGTCAGTTCTTCGTAGTAATAGAGAATAATGATCAGTCGCTCGTTGCGATTAAGGCCGCGTGTCACCAGCCGCATCAGATCGGCTTTCTGGATTCTCCGCGTCGGATCCTCGCCCTTTTTGTCCTCGAGGATGTCAATCTCGCGGACATCCTTGTAGCTGTCGGTTTCGTACCATTTCTTGTTCAGGCTGATCAGGTTGACCGCGTTGGCGTCCAGGATCATCTTCTCCAGTTCCGGCACGGACATTCCCATGTGTTCGGCAAGTTCGACCTCTGTCGGCGAACGACCCAGGCGCGCCTCGAGCACTTTGAGTGCTTCATTGAGCTTGCTGGCTTTACTGCGGACCAGGCGCGGTACCCAATCCATGGTTCGAAGTTCATCGAGCATGGCTCCGCGGATACGGGGGACGCAGTACGTTTCAAATTTGACGCCGCGTGAGAGATCGAAGGCGTCAATGGCGTCCATCAGGCCGAACACCCCGGCGGAAATAAGGTCGTCCAGCTCCACGCCGTCGGGCAGCCGCGCCCAGATACGCTCGCCGTTGTATTTGACGAGCGGGAGATAGTTTTCAACGAGACGGTTTCGCAATTCCTGATTGCCGGTGTTCTTTTTGAATTCTCGCCAGACTTCATCAATTCCTTGCGAAGCAAGCATCGTGGCCATGCAATCCTCCGTGATTTCGCGTCGCCGGTGGGCGACGCGTCAATTGAGATCCATCTCGTGTCTTGCTTGGGCACCGAGGACGTTTTTTTCTCCCCGGTCTGACTTCGAGGCGTCACGCTCCGGTTTTTTGACGCTTAGCCATTTCTGTTTCCAGCCGTTCGCGGATCGAGCCTTCCACAACCGACTGGCCGATCGTACCGACGACGAAGCCGATCAGCGAGAAAGCCACCAGGCAAAGCGTGGCGACCACCAACGTAGATTCCGCGCCGGCTCTCCAGCGAATCCCTCGCAGTAGAACCACCGACAAGGACAGTGGTCCGAGAACGGAGGCGAATCGGCGACCCACCGGCTACCTCGACGTGAATCGTCAAACTTTTGTCAATCATCGCACTTTAACGCGCCCGAGGGCGCCGACGCTGGGTTTCCTATATCGGTCGCCGGAGACCCTGGGTTGAGTCGTAATCGGCGCGGGAACCAAAATTTCTTTCCATCCGTCACAGGGCCGCGGGAACGCCTGTTTCGGCGCTATGTAATTCTTTGCGTCGGGTCGACCGGGCCGGATGGCCGCACGCGATCGCGGAATCGCGCGGCGGCCTGGCCCCTGGCGGTCGCCGGGCAGTACCGCTGGCCTTGCGGTCTGTCGCCCGCTAACGTTCCACGCGTTCCTCCGGTCCGTCCTGGGAGCACACGACCGGCGCGGGCGCCAGTCGAAGACATCGTTCCACCTGTCCGGCGAGCTGCTGCAGGCCTTGGGCCACGGGACAGTCCGGCGTGTGCAGGGTGACCGGAGTGTGCCGCGCGTCCGATTCCGGGACACACGGATCGTCCGGCAGGCAGATTTGCAGTTCGATTCGCAAACCAAGGAAACGCCGGCACGCTTGCTGCAAGCCTTCGTGGACAGCCTTGTCGGATTCCGCGTTCGCGCAGCGGTTAACGACCGCATCCAGGACGGGATCATTCCGTTCGCTGCGGATACGTTTGATGGTGGCATAGAGGTCCATGACGGCGGGCGGATCGGGCGTCGTCACGAGCACCATCCGCTGGGCGGATTGGCACAGGACGCGCTGGGTCGGTCCGCCGCCGGCACCGGCATCCATCACGATCAGGTCAGAACGCGGGCGGAGATAGTGGAGTTGTTCCACCAGGCGATGGGCGTCGCGGGCTTCGTTCTCCGGCGGGCGGTGCTCCAGGACAGCTCCGGCAATCACACCAATGCCCGCCGGACCGCGCTGGAGAACTTCTTTGGCCGTACGCCGCCCGTTGACGACATCCCCGATGTCTCCGACCGGTGGCAGGTGGAACACGCGCGACACGGCCGGTGCCCGAACGTTGGCATCGACCAGCACCGGGCGCCTTCCCATCCGGCCCAACGCCACGGTCAGTCCGGCGGCCACGGTGGTAGTGCCGACCCCCTGCCTGCCGCCGCACACCACGATCGCAGGTAGCGGCTCAAGTGCCGAAACTGCCGACTGGTGGGGGGCGTGGAGCACCAGTTCACGGAGCCGGGAAGCCTGATCGCGCGTCATATTCATGGGTCTACCGGCGGCGTGCCGTGGGTTTCCATGCCCAATACGTCCCGCGCCAGTTTCCTGGCATCGGCCAGCGCGATATCGTCCGGCACATTCTGCCCGTCGGTCAGGTAGCTCAGCGGCAATTTCGCGCTGCGGATCAGGCCCAGCAGGTTTCCCAGACTGGCCGCCTCGTCTACCTTGGTCAGCAGCATGGCGTTGGCGCCAACATCGGCAAATTGCTCGGCGGCAGTGGCCAGGCTGCGGGGGCCGGCGACCGAACTGAGCACCAGGTGCACTTCGTTTGCCCGCGCTTCGGCCAGCATCGAGCGTAGTTCCTGGATCTGCACCGCGTCGCGCGGACTCCGTCCGGCCGTATCGAGCAGCACCAGATCCAGATCGGCCAGCCTTGCCGATGCCTCTCGCATCTGGCGCGGAGTCGAAACGACTTCCATCGGCAGATCGATAATGTCCGCGTAGGTCCGCAGTTGATCCACCGCGGCAATGCGGTACGTATCGACGGTGATCAAGCCCACGCGCCGCTGTTCCCGCAACCGGTAGTTGGCCGCCAGCTTGGCAATCGTGGTTGTTTTCCCGACGCCCGTGGGACCGACCAGAGCGACCATGGTCCGCCGGCCCGGCGTCAGCGTGATGGGCCCGGTGACTTTGATCTGCTCTTCCACAATGCGTGCGATGCGCGACTTGACAAGCAGCACGTCTTCCAGATGCCCCGGACGCAACTCGGCCCGCACGCGGTCGATCAACTCCCGTGCGGTATCTTCCGGCACGTCCGCTTCAATCATGTCGGTGAAGCAGCGGAACAACGCTTCGGGCAGTTCGGGTTGCGTGACGCGATCGGTGCGCTGGCACAGTTGTTCGACAAGCGACTGCAGATTGTCGATCTGGTTTTTCAAATCGTCCCGGTACTTGCGCCGGTAGTCGACCTGATGGGGTTCATAAGCCGGATGCGGCGCTACGGGCTGCGCGACGCTGGTTTCGGCCGAGTCGCCACGGAGCGCCTGGGGGCGGTGTATCCGATCGGGCAGGCGGCTCGGCACGCGGACCGTCGTGGACGCCGTGACCTCGATTCGCCGCCCGCCGCGCAACCATCCCCACCAGCCGGACCCGACTTCCCGGGTATGCAACACGGCCGCGTCCGGACCCAACTCCCTACGCACCAGGTGCAGAGCGTCCTGCATGGAACGCGCGCGAAACGTTTTAACGTCCATGTTTCCTCGACATTGCTGAAAGCAGCGAAATCTCGTGTTGCCGGAGCAAATCCATTCGATTGCGTTTAGCAGGCGCGCTTGCGAAGTGACACGCGACTATGCCGTTACCTTGTCCGAGACCAGCGCGACCGATTCAATTTTTGTATCGCGGGTAACTTCGTTGTAGCTCAGCACGACCAGCGATGGCAGATGCGTTTCCGTCATCCGCTTCAGCGCCGCGCGGATCGTCGGGCTGACCAGCACGACCGGCGGGTGGTTGGCAGTTGTAAGTTTCTCGATTTGTTTGGCAATCAGCGCGCAGGTCGCCTCCACCGCCTGCGGGGACATGCGCACGAACAGCCCGCGATCGTTGTGCTCGAAACCCGCTCGAATGCGATCTTCCAGGGCCGGATCCAACGTGACGACAAACAACCGGCCCTCCGAGTCTCGATACCGCATGGAGATGGCACGCGCCAGTCGGTGGCGAACATACTCCGCCAGCAGGACTGGATCCTTGGTCCGGCCGGTATAGTCGCCCAGCGTTTCCAGGATGGTGGCCAGTTGCCGGACAGGAACGTGTTCGCGCAGCAGCATCTGCAACACTTGTTGCACCTCGGGCAGTGTCATTTGCTTGGGGATCAACTCTTCCACGACCGTGGGAGACGTGCTCTTGAGTTCGTCGATCAGGTGTTTTGTGGCGTCCCTGGTCAGGATCTCGTCCGCGTGCCGCCGGACCACTTCCGTCAGATGGGTGGCCAGCACGGATCCGGGTTCCACGACGGTGTAGCCGAGCATTTCTGCCTGATCGCGCAACCCCGTGCGGATCCACTTGGCGTCCGTGCCGAAGGCCGGGTCCTTGGTGGGCGTTCCGTCGATGGTACCGGTCGTGACGCCCGAATCGATGGCCAGCAGCATGTCGGGAAAGACGTGGCCGTGGGCCACGGGAAGATCGGCGATTTTGATCTGATACTGGTTCTGGTCAAGCCGCAGATTGTCGCGGATCCGCACCTTGGGCATGATAATGCCCACATCGGCAGCCACGTTGTGGCGGACCCGCTGGATCCGGTCCAACAGGTCTCCCCCGCGGTTGGGATCCGCCAACCGGATCAGCCCCACTCCAATTTCCATTTCCATGGGATCGACCATCAGGTAATCTTCCACGCGTTGCTCGGGCCGCTTGTCTGCTTCTTGCTTTTCGCGGACCTCGGCCTGTTGCGCAGCTTCGTTTTGTCGGCGCAGCAGCAGCACGGCCAATCCCGTGCATCCACCCCCAATCAGCAATAGCGGGACGCGCGGCAGGCTGGTAAACACCAGAACGCCCAAAAAGGCGCCGTTAACGGCCAACGCATGCGGTCGGGATAAGAGCTGATGGATGAACTCGGACGGCAGGTTGACGCGTTGCGTGCTCCGTGTGACGAGCAGGCCGGCCGCCAGAGAAACGAGAAAGGCCGGCATCTGACTCACCAGTCCGTCACCGATCGTCAGTCGCGTGAAGACATCCGCCGCCTCAGTTAAACTCATCCCGGCCTCGGCCATGCCGATGGCCAGACCGCCGACGATGTTGATCAGCGTAATGATAATACCGGCAATGGCATCGCCGCGCACGAACTTGCTGGCACCATCCATGGCCCCGTAAAAGTCCGCCTGCCGGGTGATCTCCTCCCG
>CAZNKT010000043.1:0-47242 GCA_964573605.1 uncultured Pirellulales bacterium | reverse complement strand
GGCCCCTTACAGGCTCGTTTCACCGACGCGGTTTCAGCACCCGCCGCAACCGCAGACGGGCACTTGAATCGTCTTGGGCACGCGGTGGCACACCCGCACCGTGACCTGCTTTTCAACGCGATGCGGAACTAGCACGGTGCATTGGACGGTTTTCTCGCGCGGCACGCATTTGTAGGTCGTGACGTTGTACGTCTTCGTCCGTTGGTGGGGAACACATTCCACGTATTGGACCTCCCGCGACGCCTGCTCGCGAACCATCCTGCAAACACGATACGACCGCTTCTGTGTCTGCTGTTCATAGTCGCAGACACGCACCTTGCGGACGCGATTCTCGGGATGATACTGGCACACTCGCATCTTGTAGGTCCGCTGCTCTGGACGACAGACCGCTACGGTGTACTCATACGGCTCTTCTTCTACGTGCTGCTTGTAGACCGTCACGTCCATCGTCTTGGTGACCACGTTCGGGACCCACACCCGCCGGCAAACAACTCGCGTACCGCATCCGCCGCAATGCGATCGGCAGCATCCACCACAGGGCGCTCCGCAAGGAACTTCCACCATTTGCTGCTCCCAATGTCCTTCGTCGCAGGTCACCGTGCGGGTTTCCTTTTGGGGAACCATGCGGCAGACGCGGCGTGTTGCCTGACGTTTCTCCAGGTGCCGTACCATTACGGTCCGAGTCTGCTCCACTTCTTTCCACTCGGGAACGTGAACCGTGTACTCGCGATCCTCTTCTCTCCACACGGGCACGCACACTGTGACATCCCGCTCCACGGTCTCCCAAACAGGTCTGCAAACCGTATAATTCACGGTCTTGTGGCGTCGCTCCGGAACGTACTCCGTGTAGGTGCGCGTAACCGCGTGTGTTTCGGGCATCCGTTGGTAGACCGTCACAGTTTTATTGCGGACCTCGCGGCGATGCTCGACGCACGTCACCGTACGTACCTCATCGACCCACTCGGGCACCATGACCGTCTTCTCAACGTACGCGACGGATTCGCAAGCCGCTGGCGCGCAGCCCGAACGACACCGATGGCACGCCGACGCCGAGTCGGCACACCAAAGGCCCGCAGCAGCAGTTACAAAGAGAGATGGAATCACAGCGGCTACACGATACATTTTTGGCTCCTCACAATGCGGCAATCAGCTAAAATGCTCAAGCCGGGATATTTATAATAACAGACGGCACTTTGGCGATCACTTTATCTAGACAATTTAAGTGGACTCGGTCGACTGTCAAGGGGCACGATCGGGATTTTGCCATTGGCGGCCGACGCGGGTCGACCCCGGTCTTGGGGCCGACCGGGCCAGCAGGCCGTGTGCGGGCCTGACCCGGGCCCTGGCGGCCGATTATTTTGCAGCGCATCTGTCATGGCCGATGTCTCCATCGAGGGTGTGTCGAAGCGGTTCCCGGGCGGCGTAACCGCCGTGGACGGGATCGACATCTGCGTACCCGACGCCTGCTTCACGGTGCTCGTCGGGCCCTCGGGGTGCGGAAAAAGCACGACCCTGCGGATGGTAGCCGGCCTGGAAGAGATCTCCCGAGGCACGATCCGCATCGCCGGCCGAGTGGTGAACAACGTGGCGCCCAAGGACCGCGACATTGCGATGGTCTTCCAGAACTACGCGCTCTATCCGCACATGACCATCTTCAAGAACATGGCCTTTGGATTGAAACTCCGCAAGGTTCGCAAGCCGGAGATTGAGCAGCGTGTCCGGCAGGCGGCCCGCATGTTGGGCATTGAGAACCTTCTGGACCGCAAGCCGCGCGCGCTCTCGGGAGGCCAGCGGCAGCGGGTGGCCGTGGGGCGGGCTATCGTCCGGGACCCGGCCTGTTTTCTATTTGACGAACCGTTGTCCAACCTGGACGCTCGTCTGAGGATCGAGACACGTGCGGAGCTGAAGCGCCTCCACCAACGACTTCGGACGACGACCATCTACGTCACGCACGATCAGGAAGAAGCCATGACGTTGGGCGACCAGGTGGTCGTGATGGATCGGGGGCGCATCCAGCAGTGTGGAGCACCGCTGGACATTTTCCATCAACCGAAGAATCGTTTCGTGGCAGGTTTCGTCGGCATGCCGCCGATGAATTTCTTCGATGGAAAGTTGTTTGGAAACGAAACCGCCGCGCGTTTTCAGGGAAGCGGCGTATCCGTCCCGCTCGCGGCTCTTCAGAGCCGCGTCCCGGCTCGCGCCGACGGTAGGGCGTCCGTGTTGGGTATCCGACCCGATTCGCTGCGCCTCCGGGTCGGCACGCTGGAAACTTCTTCGATGGCCGCGATGGATGTCGACGTGACTGTGGTAGAACCGCTCGGCAGCATTATGGATCTGTATTGTGTCACGCGATCCGGCCACTCGCTCGTGGCCCGCGTCGAAGCAGAACCCATTTCGCCACCAGCCGGCGTCAAACTGTACATCAACCCAGCCAGAGTGCTGCTGTTCGCTCCAGGGCCGTACGGCGAGAAATTGCTGGGATAGGAGCGGCACCGGCCGCGAGCGGCCGCGCCGGTTCTGGTCGCCTACCAGAGCCCGGGGGACTGGTCGCCAACCTCGTTGACAACGTTGGGGATGCGATGGCCCAGAATCGCCGCCCGGCAGGCGCGGGCGCTTTTGGTGCGCATTTCGACGAGCCCTTCTTCGCAGTACCATGCGGCATGAGGGTTGATCAGGACCCGGTCGTGCGCTGGATGTTGCGGGTCGCGCCACGCAGCGATCAAGGGGTCGTCGTCGCGGGGAGGTTCTTCGGGAAACACGTCGATGGCCGCGCCGGCCAGCTGTCCGCTGGCCACGGCATCGGCAAGGGCATCGGTCTGGACCAACGCGCCGCGCGCCGTGTTGACGAGAAAGCCCCCGCGCGGCATCCGGGACAGCGTCTCGGCGTTGACGATGTGGCGCGTTTCGGTGGTCAGTGGACAGTGCAGCGTGACGACGTGGCTTTCGGCCATTAAAGCGTTCAGGTCGTGGACGCGGCGGACGCCGATCGCTTTGTCGTAGCCGTCCTGCTTGTACGGATCGTAGTACGCGACGTCCATGCCCAACGCTTTGCCACGGATCGCGACAGCCGTCCCGATGCGCCCCAGCCCGACGACTCCCAGTTCGGTGCCCCGCAATCGCCGCAGAGGAACGGTGTGCTCGTGCGTCCACGGTCCCCCGCCGCGGCGAAAAATGCTGTTCAATAGATGGATGCCGCGGGTCAGCGCCAGCAGCATCCCCACCGCGCTGTCGGCAACTTCCTCGGTACCGTAGTCAGGCACATTGGCGACCGGGATGCCGCGTCGCCGTGCCGCCGCCACATCGACATTGTCAACACCGACGCCGCAGCGCACGATCAGCCGGCATCGCTCGAGGCGCTCGATGGTCTTCTCGGTGATGGCCAGACAGTGGTACACCATGACCGCATCGGCCTTCTCGATTCTTCCAAGCAAATCTTCCTCGCACGTACAATCGAGCGCGATGACGTCCGCCACATCCTGGAGAATGGCCCGCTCGTCTTCCATCGAATCGCGCACTAAATCGGTGATCACGACTTGGTGTCTTTGTGCCACATTCCACCTCCACGGCGTGCCCGGCAACCAGGACGAACTCGAGAACCATACGAAATTGGCAAATCGCCCGCAACTGCCTGCTCCACAGGTTGTGGCCCCCGTGTCAAAGCGCTACGATAGCGTCGGTTGCCGTGCGGCTGGGTTTCGGCGGCCACGAGCGTGCGCTGGCGGGCAGGCCGGCTCGCTCTCGCCCGCCGGGCAGGCGTGTCGCCGGGCGGTTCCGTTCCCGGCAGCTTCATCAAGCAAGGCAAGCCCCGTCGACGAGCGACGCGATGCCTGTCCGGCCGCCTGCCGGAAGCAAGGCGTTGACAGCGTTCGCCGATCAAATACGTTTTCGGCTTAACGATGCGTGTCGACTCACAGATCCGTCTGGAGGATGTCTCCGCCCGGACGCCCCGCGTCCTTGATGTGGCCGCCGGCAAAGTGCGGGCGCTGGACCGCACCTGGGACGCAACGCGAGGCGCCCCGGTGTTCACTGTGGGTGGCAGGTATACGACCCGGGGCTGGACCGAATGGACCGAAGGTTTCCAGTTCGGCTGCGCGTTGCTGGTGTACGACGCAACTGGCGACGAAGACTTTCTGCACATGGGGCGGCAGCGGACCGTCGATCGGATGGCGCCCCACGTGACGCACATCGGCGTCCACGATCACGGATTCAACGTCCTTTCGACCTATGGAAACCTGCGCCGTATGATGCGCGAAGGCCGCGTGGCGGCCAATTCGTGGGAAGCCCTGTTTTACGAGCTGGCGATCAAGGCCAGCGGCGCGGTTCAGGCGGCGCGCTGGGCCCCAACCGACGACGGAGGAGGCTACATCTATTCGTTCAATGGGCCGCATTCGCTGTTTATTGACACGATGCGTACCCTCCGCGTACTGGGGTTGGCCCACCAGCTGGGTCATGCGCTGCGGGGCGAGCAGGACCTGCGTATTTCGCTGCTGGATCGTTTGATCCGGCACGCGTTGACGTCGGCCCGATATTTGGTCTGGTACGGCGAAGACCGCGACACGTACGACATTCGCGGGCGCACGGCACACGAAGCCATTTTCAATCCGAACAACGGCAGTTTTCGCTGCCCCAGCTCGCAGCAGGGATACTCGCCGTTCAGCACGTGGACTCGCGGCCTGGCATGGGCCATGCTCGGCTTTGCCGAACAACTGGAGTTTCTGGCCGCGCAACCGGCCGAGGAAATTGAGTCGGCCGGCGGACTGTCCAAGCAGCAGGTTATCGCAACGATGGAGCGGGCGGCCGTCGCCACGTGCGATTTTTATGTCACGCACGCCGCGTGCGCCGACGGGATATGTTATTGGGACACCGGCGCGCCGCGACTGGCAGCGATGGGGGATTACCTGGAACGCCCGGCCGACCCGTTCCATGCACTCGAACCGGTGGATGCATCGGCCGCGGCGATCGCGGCGCAGGGTTTACTTCGCCTGGCGAATTACCTCGGCGCATGCGGGACCCGGTATCTCCACGCCGGGTTGTCCGTGGCGCGTACGTTGTTCGAACCTCCGTACCTTTCGGAAGACCCGCAACATCAGGGCCTGCTGCTCCATTCCGTGTATCACCGGCCCAACGGGTGGGACGCGGTTGCCCAGGGCGGCGCCATACCTTCGGGCGAAAGTTCCCTGTGGGGTGATTACCATTTACTGGAACTGGCTGTCTACGTTGCGCGCTGCGCCGACCCTCAGAGTACTTACCTGAGGTTCTTCGACGCGTAACGGGTCCTGTGCTCATGACCGAGATCGAAGCTCATCCCGGCGCGATCGTGACCGGCGGCAGCCGCGGGATCGGGCGCGCCGTGTGCGTGGCCCTGGCCCGTGCCGGTTACCGCGTCGCCATTAATTACCGGAGCAACCAGGAAGCCGCGCGGAAAACGCTCGTCGAAGTACAACGCGCGGGATCCGAGGGCGAGTTGATTCAGGCGGACGTCGGCCACCCGGACCAGCGCACGGCGCTTTGTGATCGGGTGGCCGCGCGGATGGGGCCGATTGCCGTGCTGGTGAACAACGCCGGCATATCGTCCCCTCGCCGAGATGATCTGCTCACGGTCGAACTCGCCGCGTACCGTACCGTGATGGAAACAAATCTGGAAGGCCCGTTCTTCCTGTCGCAGCGTGTCGCGCTTCACATGATCGATCACCGTCGGGATTATGCTGCCGGCGTGACGCCGATGATCATCAACATGGGATCCATTAGCGCGTACGCGGCGAGCATCCACCGCGCGGAATATTGCCTGGCAAAGGCCGGACTGGCGATGCTCACGCGCCTGCTCGCCGCTCGACTTGCCCAGCACGATATTCTGGTTTACGAAATCCGCCCGGGGATCGTGGCTACCGATATGGCGCTGGCAGCGAAAGAAAAATACGACAAATTGATCCTGCAGGGCGATCTGCTCCCCACGCGACGGTGGGGCACGCCGGAGGACGTGGCCAAGGCGGTCACCGCCCTGATAGGTGGCGCGTTGCCGTATTCAACCGGTGCGGTCATCGACGTCGACGGTGGATTCCATATCGTGCGCCTGTGACGACGGCGCAAACCTACGTGCCCGCGCGATCGTCGTCCGCTGCGGTTTCGGAAGACAGCCCTGAACCGCTAACCGGTATCGCGCATAGCCTTATGAACCCTTCAGCCAATCCACCCCGCAAGGACAACGAATCCCATGATCCCCCTGTGCGATAAAGATGCGCCCTTCAGCCCCGCCGCCGCCCGAGCCTGGCTCCTCCGCCGCGACGAACCGTTTCCGCAATACCGCGCCATGCACGAGAACCGCACTGTCAGGAACGCCTATCGGCGCGGTTTGTGCCGGACAACGTGGTACGCGATCGCCGCCGCGCTCACTTTCGTGTGGCCGGCGTGTCAGGCCGCCAACAGCGTGGCCGACGCGCCCAGCATAGCGTCGTTCATCAAGATCCGGTGGCCCACGCAGGCCACGCTGGCACCCGACAGCGCTCTCTATTACGTCTACGATCCTCAGGGGACTTATCAGTTATTCAAAGTGCCCCCCGGCGAGACACAGCAAAACGCCGTGGCGCTGACTGAATTTGTCGACGGCCTGGACAGCTACGTGCTCAGTCCGGACGGGGCGTGGGCGGCCGTGACAGCCAGTCGGGGCGGGAGCGAGCAGTCGGATCTTTTTTTGCTCGATACCCGCGCGGAAACGCTCCAGCCGCTGTACGAAAGTCCCGACGTCGTTTACGGCGATGTCGTTTGGCAACGGGACAGCTCCGCCTTTGCCTACCGCGCCAACGACGACTCTCCCAGTGACTTTCACGTCTACGTTTTTGATCTTGAATCGCGAACGTCAAAGAAAGTGATGGAAGCGGCCGGTTATCATTACCCTGCCGATTTCAACAAGAATGGCGAAAGACTGCTTGTCGGCAAGGTTCATTCGGCGACCCATTCGCAGATTTTCGAGGTCACGATCGCCACGGCGACGGCGCGGGAAGTAACGCCCCCCGGAGACGCCTGGACCTTCGACCCGGTGGGGTACTTCGACGATGATCGGCGCGTGCTGACCACCAGCAACTACCGGCGTGATCTCAAGTCCGTACTTGCCATCGAGCTGGAATCGGGCTCGATTGAAGACGTCCTTCCCGAAAGCGGGCAGCATGAGGTGGACTTTGCAACACTGGCGCCGGACCGCGATGTCGTCGCGGTGACCGTCAACCAGAGCGGTTATCGTGAGTTGTTTTTGTACGACCTACCGGGTTTTGTGCCCGCCGAACGCCCCGATCTGGAAAAGGGCGTTGTCGGCAACATTCAGTTCGTGAATCACTGGATGCTGTACGCGATGACCAACGCGCGTACGCCGGGAATTGTTTATCGCTGGGATCGCTCGCAACCAGCGGTCGAGTCGGTGCCGCTGACGCGGGCCGACATGCAGGGCATCGACACCAGCAAATTTCGCCTGCCGGAGCTTGTGCACTATCCGTCCGTGGATGGCAGGTCGATTCCGGCCTTTTTGTACTTGCCGCCTGATGGGAAACCGGACAAAACGATCCCGTTTCTGATGTATTATCACGGGGGGCCGGAAAGCCAGTTTCGCCCCGAGTTCATCCGCAGCTTCCAGTATTTCCTGTCCCGCGGATACGGCATTGTCGCGCCCAACGTGCGCGGCTCCAGCGGCTACGGCAAGGAATATGTCGAAGCGGACAATTACAAGAACCGTCGCATGAGCGTGCAGGACGGCGTGGCCGCAGCACACTACGTTATCCACAAAGGATACTCCCAAACCGGCAGGCTTGGCGCGTGGGGCGGCAGTTACGGAGGTTTCATGGTGATGGCAGTCATCACCGAGGCACCGGAACTATTCGGGGCGGCCTGCAACATCGTGGGAATCGTCAACTTTGAAACCTTTCTAAGGCAGACAAAAGACTATCGCCGCCATTTGCGCGAGGCGGAATACGGGCCGCTGTCCGACCCGGATTTCCTGCGGTCGATCTCACCGATCCACCGTGTCGATCGCATCCAGGCCCCGCTGATGGTAGCGCACGGCTTGAACGATCCTCGCGTGCCGGTGGGGGAAGCGATGCAGGTCGCCGTCGCCTTGAAGCAACGGGGCGTTGAGGTGGAACAGCTCTATTTCCCCGACGAAGGGCACGGATTTGCGAAAGAAGAAAACCGGTTGTTGTTTTACGAAGAGCTTGCGCGTTTCTTCCTCAAACATCTGCCGCCCGACTAGCCCGGCTAACGGAATACCCGGGATCGTGGCCCGGACGATCCGAGTGCGCGGCAGCGGGCTCATCCGCCGGTCATCCGTTTGCGGACGGCGTCGCGGTCAAAATCGGCCGGCGGCGCGGAGTCGAGGTTTTCCTCCAACTGCTCCCATCCGAGTGTCGGACTGGCAACACCGTTGGCGGGCACCTCTTCGCCCGCCGCCCACACAATGGCGTTGAGCACGATCCGGCGAAAATTCGGGTCGCCCCAGTTCCAGTGGAAGTGTCCGCCGGTAAATCCAAAGCCCCGGCCCCCGCCGGCCCGTTCGATGGCCCACGCCATGGGCTGGGGCCTGCCTTCCGCCACGGCCGCGCGGACGTGCGGGTTGCCGCTGTGCGGGCCATCAGGTCGACGGAGCGTCGCGGGGGGAGGCACGTCCGTCAGTATCGGGACGACACCCTGCCGGTCCTCGCGGAATCGCATGTGGTAATACCATTCGTCGTGAATGGAAAAGGGATGTACGCCGCGGGTAATCGGGTGCTCGGGGAGCGACGCGAAGTGGGGTTCCCAGTGTGGATTCACGGACCAGCCGGTTTCGAAGTAGCCGCCGATCCAATCGAGAAAACGGCGGCCCGCGGGTCCTTCCGGAACTTCCACGGCGTAATGGATGCAGACGATGCCCGTACCACTGCGGGCCAGACGATCGATCGAATCCAGTCGATCCAGAACCGGATGCCCCTGGCCGCCGTCGCAGTACATGACGACGGCCGCGACGTCATCCAGCGCGTCAGGTTCCCGCGGCCAATCTCCGCGGTACACCTGCGTTCGGAGCGTATCCACGCCGCGCTCGATAGCTCGCGCCAACAGTGTGCATCCGGCAAAGTGTTCATGGGCACCGTATCCATGGCTCGGCTTGCCCGCCAGGAACACGACCTTCTTCTTCACACCGCCGGTACGGCCGGTCGATGCGGGCAACCGCCTCAGCCGGATGTTGCGAAACTGGACCCGCATGGGAGGTCCGGCATGCAGTTGCAGCGCAATGATACCGGAGTCCGCCGCCTTGGCTTGTTGATGGTCCACGACATCCACGGAAGGAAGGCCGTTGATGCTCTGCTGGATACGGTTGCCGCGCACGGTAACGCAGTACCGATTCCAGTCCTCTCGTTCCACCGCAGCGACCAATTCGTCTTCCGGCGTGGTTGGACCTTCAACCTTTTTCCGACCCTGATTATCGATCACCACGCGCTGCCCGCGCCGGGCCAGCACGCCCCGGCCCTTTTCCTCGTACAAGGTTCCCGTCCATTCGTTGGCCGCATCGATATCGGCTTGGTAACCGGCAACTACCCACTGTTTCACTTCGCGCGAGCGGTATTGGATTCCCGAATTACCGCCCTCGATGCGATATTCCAGCTGAAGTTCAAAATCACTTACCTTGCCGCCGCGCCACACGAGAAACGTGTTGCCTTCCGTGGGATTTTCGCGGGTGGTCTGCCCGGTAATGGCACCGTCCCGCACCGACCAGAATCTTGGATCGCCGTCCCATCCCGCGAGCGAGTCGCCGTCGAAGATGGATTCCGAAGCCGGTTCGGCGGCTTCCACCGGGAGTGGCAGACTGACTCCAAGCACGGTGAACGCGAATACGGCTGTCCGCAACGTTGGGCGAAATGTCCACAACTGCATGTTGGTCTCTCCTGCCCGCAGGCGATGTCCGCGTTGCCGAAGAACCATGCGGCCTCAGGATAGTCGGCTGCGGCGCGCAACGTGAATGGTCAAAACGTAGCCGGTACGGCATGCGGTGCGAGGCGAATCCGGCCGGCGAGCCGCAACGGCGACGCGATTTCGTACAACGTTAATCGTGATCGTTGCCGGCGTCAATGAACGGTGGAATGAAATGCCCTGATCCTGCCATCCGGTCCGTTCGCGACAGGTTCGAAATGCCCCGGAGCGGCAGCCGGCCGGATGCCGAAAACCGGCGAGGCATCAACGAGGCGCAGGAACCGGCCAGGCGCCCCAATCCGCTTGGGGGTCCTCATAAAAATCGTCCGGCAGCGCTTCGTTGATCGCCGCGGCGATCCCATCGACTTTACTGCTTGCCCGACGCATGGCCAGGTGCAGTACACAAATGCGCTGTCCCACGGCGGACCAATACGCAAGCCGTTCGGGGCCGTCCGAAGGAAACCGCAGTCGCGTGCGCAGTGCTGCTTCGTATCGGATCCACTTTTCGCGGCGCATGTACGCCTGGCCGGAGGGCCGCAAGACACGAGTCCGGCCCGCCGAAATGTCGATCCATGCGTTATTCAGTGTGTTGATGCCCAGCGCGACGATCCCGTCAGCATCCACGTATCCCAGATAGTGCATATACACGCCTTCGGGCCGGCGAAGCGCCGGGTCGCGCACACCGGATGATTTTCTTATTCGGCGGCACGCGGCTTCGATACTCTGCCAATCGATGTTCCCACCGCGGATTCCGATTAAACCGACGGACGGGGTCGTCGACCGGAATGAGCCCCGTATCAAGTGCACTCGCGGAAACACTTCCTGAAACGTGGCCAAGATGACTTCAAATTGATCCGGTTCCAACTGGTACATGGGCAGCCATTGGCAAAATGCACCCCGGTCACGCAGAGCCCGCTTGACACTTTGAAAGTGTTCCAGGCTGTACAACCTTCCCACGCCGGACACCCAGGGCCGGAACAGATCGCCGATGACAAGGTCATAGTCCGACACCGACGCGGCCATATAGGTCCGGCCGTCTTCCACGATCACGTGTGATCGAGGATTCTGGCAGATGTTTCGATTGGCACCCGAAAAGAATTGGCACGCGGCGCGTTTAATCAACGGCGATATCTCAACCGCCGTCAGCGACTCCGTGCTCGCCATATCCAACGCAGCGCCGGCCGTGATGCCGGTCGCGAGCCCGATCGAGGCGATGCGACGTGGTTGATGTTGCAACACGCAGGGAAGCAGCATTTTACGCCGTTGGGCGTGAAAACCACCCAAGCTTCCCAACTGGAACTGATTCGATTGCACGATCGACCTTCGCCATGTCTGCTGCGCCGCGGGAGCGACTTGATCCACTACGGCGACGACGCCTTCCCGGTCGGCGCGGATGTCGACAATCCGGTACTGCGCGTCGGGCGTCATCCAAGGCAGCCGAGCCACGCGCATGGCACCCACAAATGCGGCGATTGCCAGTGCCGCCGTACAAGCCGCCAAGACCATGCGCGAACCAGACAGGAACCATGACAGGGCGGCTGCCAGGAATGCGTACATCAGCGCGATCACCGTAAAACCGCCATACAATCCAATCCAGGGCAGCATGAAGCGGTTGGCTACCGCCGCGCCAGCCAGCCCCCCCATTCCGTTGCTGGCCAGCAGCCATCCCCACCGCTGGCCTCGGCGATACGCTGCATCTGCCCCGTGCCATGCACAGGTGAGCGGAAACACCAGGCCTGCCAATGCCAGTCCCGGACCAAAGGTGATCATGACGCACATGGCAACACGCAAAATAAAGGGAACGACACCGGCATTGCCGGGCGGTGGAGCCATTTGACCTGTAAATTCATAAAACAGTAGCGGGGCAAGTACCGTCCCCAGCGCCGCCAGGGCCAGCACCAGCGGCAACGGTCGGGCTGCCGAGCCGGCCCGCCTGGCGATCCAGGGCTCCGTGGCCGCCGAGACGGCCAGCAGAACGATGACGGTCGCCAGCACGGCAGTCACCCCGAACAGGGTGGGTGCCCATACGTTAAACACCAGCTTCAGGGCCAGGATCTCGACTGCCAGAACCGCGAAACCGGAGACGAACGCGACGCACAGTGTCGGGCGGAATGAGGCGGCGAGCGCGGCCCGCGCTTCGGACGTCGCCGCCAGCTCCGCCTGGGATGACCTCGGAGTCGGCGGACGATTCTCGGTTCGCGCAACCGGCGCGTCGGTCAATGAAACCGCGCCGGAGGAACCCTTCCTCTGATGGCCGGTGGCCGCCCGGTCCAGGCCCACGCAACACAGCGCGACCATCCAGTTCACCGCAACGGTCCAACTCATGGCACCACTCACGCCCACGGCGGGCAGGCTGATGCCCACCGTTGCCAACAGTCCGACCACGCCTCCCAATGTGTTTGCCGCATACAGCCAGATTCCCTGCCGGTCCAGGGTGCCGTGTCCCTGGGCAATACCGGCGACCATCAGCGGCAGGGTCATACCCATCAAGAACGATGGGGGCACGACCACCAGTATCGGAAGGACCAGCGTGACCGCGTCACCAGGCCAACCGACAAGTCCCGTCGTGCCCAAGGCGGGCCAGATCCACTCCGTCCACGTCGCGAAGAACAACGCGGGCAATGCGGCCAGGCCGATGGCGGCTTCCACAAGGCCGACGTTCAGCCAGGGTCGCCGCGGTTGCCTGGTCCATCGCGTAGCCGCGGCGGATCCGAGGGCCAATCCCAGAAAGAAACATCCAAAAACGGCGGCCGTGGCGTCCTGGCTGGCTCCCAGCAAGTCCGTCAACCGCCGCGTCCAAAGCAGCTCGTGCGAAAGCGCCGCGGCTCCACTGAGCAGCGCTACAGCAATGGCGCGTGGGAACATACGTTGCGAGGCCCTGAATACGCGCTGGTCATGATCCATGGATGAAGGTCATTGATGGCGAACCCCGCCGCAATGGTCTGTTTTCAGGCATCGTCGATGAGCAGCGGCACCGGTGCGAGGAGCGGACGGTCCCTTCCGCTCTGCGGTTGCGCCTCCCCCTCTCAGCCGCCGCCTTTTTCTGGTCGACTTCCTGGTCGACTTCCTGGTCGACTTCCTGGTCGACTTCCTGGTCGACTTCCTGGTCAACTTCCTGGTCAACTTCCAGGTCAACTTCCAGGTCAACTTCCTGGTCAACGGGCGGCCAGGACGGGAAGGACGTATGGTCCTTTGGGGACGACGGCCACTCGGGCGTCGCGGCCGTAGCGCAGCAATGCCTGCCGCACCGCTGATTCCACCGACGCCGCCGTGCGGACAAACATTCGTTCGAGCGTCTCCGAGGCGATCCCGTCGGTAACATAAACGACGTCGGCTTTTCGGCGAACCTTGGCCAGCTCTTCCAACTGCCACTGGTCCATGACAAAGAAATCCTCGTGGCGAAGCTGCTCCGTGAATAGTTCCAGGCTTTCGTACTCGTCCAACAATCGCTTGAATTCTTCGCTGCCCACACCTTCGCTGAGACTGGCAGCCAGAATGATCGTGCCACCCGGTTTGACAATGGGCAGCACGCCGGTCAGTCCTTTAATCGATTGATAATAGGTCGTGTCGAGCGGATACCCCGCGCTGGACGTGACGACGACGTCGCATGGTTCGTCGAGCTGGGCCAGGGCCACGGACCGCGCAACACACACACCCTCCAGGAACGCCTCTTCCATATCGCCGGCGACAATCGATGTGATCCGCCTTTGCTCGTCGATCGTAACGTTGACGATGAAATCGCACCCGGCCATGCGTGCGATGGCCGTGTTCTCTTCATGGACGGGATTGCCTTCCAGAACTCCGCAATCGGCATTCGGATGCTCGAGAAACCGCGGACCGTGCCATTGTCGGATCGTATCCAGATGCGCGATACCCGGACAAATCAGCTTGCGGCCACCCGAAAACCCCGCCATGAGATGGGGCTCGATCAAGCCGGTCGCGATCTTCAGATCTGCGGAGACGTAGCGGCGGTCGATCCATACCGGCACGCCCCGCGGGGAACGGCCCAGGTAGACGTGGTCCTCACGGGATTTTCCATCGTGATTCTCGATCAAATACCGGGACGCAATTTCGTCTCCCACCAACTCGATTAGCTCTGGCCCCTCATTGGGTCGATGCATGCCCGTCGCGACCAGGATCCGTATCGCATCCCGCCGCAGTCCGGCCGATTCGAGGACGGCCAGGATGTGCTTCAAAAGCAACTCGTTGGGGACCGGTCGTGTGATGTCGCAGATGAGCACGCACGCGGACGAGCGGCCTCGGGCCACGGCATCCAGCGGTGGCGTCCCGCGGGGCGAATGCAGGACCTGTTCCAGGCGCGTTTCGGGGTCCGCCAGAGGTGGACGAGACTGAAGGCGCAGTGGCCCGACGAGGTTCCGATCTGGAATTTGGACTTCCAGCCCTGTCTTTCCATAGTCCAGGCGGATTTGCATGGCGTTGGAAGCCTTGTTGCGGATCGCACGCGTCCGGGGATCGCCCCGAGACGCACGGCACGACTTTGCGACCACGGCGCCGAGTCCGTCCGCGTGCTGCCCGCAGTTCCGTTCAACGGGGGCGGCCCGCCGACGTGGAAGGCCAACCGGCGGCGCGATGGTGCGTCCCACCGCAGCATACGCGCCACCGGCCAGGGCCGCAATTGGGCGAGCGCCACCCGCCGCGCGGGCACGGAACCGCTGGTGTGCCACCGTTTCATCTGTTGCAATCGGGCCAGACGTCCCGGCCTGTGTGACCTGCCCCCAACTTTTGTAGGGGAAGCGTCGCTCCAGGCTGCTGCGCGTGCTACCTGTTGTTTGACAGTTCGTTTGACAGTCTGTGCGTATTCCATCCGGCCACGATGCGTCAGCGGCCGAAGTTTGGTCGTGCTTTTTCTTTGTGCTGGGAAGATGTATGTGACAGGAAACCGCAGTGGACTCATGAATAAATCCTTCCACAGCTCGGATTCCGAGCCGTTCCTGGGAAATGCTGGCCACGTTCGCGGCATGGGTGTACCCGTATCGGTCTGGTACCTGGTGGGACAGCTTCAACCGTCGGAGAGCGTCCGGCATATACCCCTTAACGCCTTTCCGTTCACGATTGGAAGGCGTTCAGATCTGTCGCTGTCATTGCCCAGCCAGATGGTATCGGGCGTACACGCGGAAATCGTCCAACGTGGCAACTCGATCTTTGTCCGCGATTTGCACAGCACGAATGGAACCTATCGCAACGGTATCCCCGTTGTAGACGAAGTGGAACTGATCGAAAACGATTTGCTGCAGATTTCGCACGTCGCGTTCCGCATTGAAAGAAAAGCCACAGACCTTTCACCTCAGACCGTGGCCGGCGACGCCGGCGATGCCGCGGTGGCATTGGTACAGTTCGATAAACTATTCGACGGAAACGCCGCTCGCCCCTTCTTTCAGCCGATCGTCGAGTTGGCATCAGAGCGAGTCGTCGGATACGAAGTGGTAGCGCGGAGCCGACTATTCGGCTTGAAGAGCCCCGAGGAAATGTTTCGTGTCGCTGCTCAATTGAACCTGCAAGCGGACCTGAGTCGTCTGTTTCGGCGTGCGGGAGTGGAAGCGGCGAGGCCGCTGTCCGCGTCGGTCAATATGTTCCTGAACACTCACCCTTGCGAGGTCGTTCATTCCGCGCTGATCGAATCGCTCCATGCGCTTCGCGAGGCGGCCCCGCACCGGAAAATGACGCTGGAAATCCACGAATCCGCCGTGGCGGACACCGAGTCGATGCACACCCTGCGAGCGGTCTTGGATTCGCTGAACTTCCGGTTGGCCTACGATGACTTTGGTGCCGGCCAGGCGCGTCTGGTTGAGCTGGTGGAGGTTCGGCCCGACTTTCTCAAGTTCGATATCCAGCTTATCCGCGGTATCGACGCGGCCCCCGCGGCTCGGCAGCAGATGCTGGGAACGCTGGTGGAGATGACGCGCGATCTGGGAGTGGTTCCGCTGGCCGAAGGTATCGAAACACAAGCCGAAGGGCATCTCTGCAAACAACTCGGATTTGAACTCGGACAGGGATTCCTGTACGGGAAGCCCGTCTGCCCGTCCACCCGCCCGGAAACTCCCTCGACCGACCAGAGCTAGCCGCACCGTGGCACCGCAACTTTCCACATCTCGAGAGCCCATCCCAGGTTATACGCTGGTCGAGCGAATTGGCTCGGGCGGATACGGCGAAGTCTGGAAGGCCATTGCGCCCGGTGCGATCGAAAAGGCCATCAAGTTCATCTACGGTCATTATGATGAGGAATGCGCCGCGCGCGAGCTGAAAGCGCTGGGCCGCGTCAAGGAGGTGCGTCATCCATTCCTTCTGTCGCTGGACCGCATTGAGGTGATCGATGGCCAACTGGTGATCGTCATGGAACTGGCCGATGAAAGCCTGAAGGACCGTTTCACCCAGTACATCATCGGTGGGAGCACGGGTATCCTTCGGGAGGATTTGCTGAGCTACCTGCGCGACGCCGCCGACGCGCTGGACTATATGTGCAATCACTGTTCGCTCCAGCATCTCGACGTCAAACCGGAGAATCTGCTGTTGATCGGCCGCCGCGTCAAGGTCGCGGACTTTGGGCTCGTCCGCAGCGTCCACGAAGTTACCGCCTCGCTGATGGGCGGACTCACTCCCAGCTACGCGCCGCCGGAAGTGTTCGAAGGCAGCCCCGGACTGAGGTCGGATCAGTACAGCCTGGCCATCGTTTATCACGAAATGCTCACGGGTCGATTGCCGTTCTCTGCGACGACCCCGGCCCAGTTGATGAAACAGCACCTGTACGAGCGACCCCAGATCGCGGCATTGCCCCGAGCGGACCAACCGACGATCGCCCGGGCATTGTCCAAAGATCCGGACGATCGGTTTCCCAGTTGCCGGGCCATGATCGAAAGTCTGCTGTCGGCGCCGGATCTCGGTCCGGGCACGAGGGCCGTTGATCCGGACGACGGGCAGGCGCGTGCCGATGCGGTCCGTGGAGGCACGCTTGCCGAATCAGCCGACCTGGTTGTCGGTTGTCCATCGTCGGAGAAGCAAAGCAGTACGGTACGTTGTTTCGGTGCGGAGTCGGACACGGTAGCGGGCGTCCGCACCCTCCCGCCGATCGAGGCCGAAAACGTCGAACCGACCTTTCGCCCCGCAGCGGTGATCGGACTCGGAGGAACGGGTGCACGTGTTTTGCGCCGAATGCGACGCCGCCTTCATCAGCGTTTCGGCGACATCCATGCCATGCCGGCGCTGCAGACGCTACTGATCGACGCCGATTTGAAAACGGTTCTGGCCGCGACGAACGGCGATGTTCGAGAAGCCCTCGATCCCAGCCAGACGCTCGCCGTTCCACTGAAAGGATCCGCCGATTACCGAAACGACTCCGCAAAATACCTCAAATGGCTGAGCCGGCGCTGGCTGTATAACATCCCCCGCTCGCTGCAACCCGAGGGACGCCGACCCCTGGGGCGCGTTGCCCTGATCGACCACGCGGAGGAAGTCCGCACACAACTCGGCGTCGTCCTCCGCGCCGTTCGCGACCCAGCGCACATCCAGCGGTCTGCCGAGCACGCCGGTGTGCCGGTCGGATCGACCACGCCCCGCATTCTTCTCGTGGCATCCGCGTCGGGCGGAACGGGTGGTGGGATGGTGCTGGATGTTGCCTACATGCTGCGAAACGCCATGCAGCAACTCGGGATACCCGAGGACGCCCTGTGCCTGATCCTGGCCCATTCGTCGGGGCGCTCCTCCGACGCCCGCGACCTGGCGATCGCGAACGCCTACGCCTGTCTCGCCGAGTTGTGGCATTTCACGCACCCCAGTCTGGGCTATCCCGGCTCGCCCGAATGCGATCTGCCCCCGACCGACAACGACAATCGTTTCCCCACTACCTATATGGTGCATCTGGGGTCCGAATTATCGCGCGAAGCATTCGACGAAGCGACGGAATCCATCGCGCAGTATCTTTACCTGGATGTCGCCACGCCTACCGGCAACGTCTTCAACTACTGCCGCGCGCGCCGCGAAGATTCCCCGGACCGCCCCAACTCGGGATTGAAGCTGCGGACATTTGGACTGGTCCAGGCAAAGAAACATCTGGACACGCTGTTCCGCAGCGTGACGGCGGTCGTGTCCTCCGGTGTTGTAAGAGGCTGGCTTGGCGAGCTGACCGACGCAACGGGCCAGCAACAGATCGACATCTCGGAACATGCTCCGCCGGGCATCGACGAGAAGCCAACGAGTCCGGATACGACGGAATCGGGCCATGAGCCCGGAGCGTTATGCGGCATGTCGATTGCCGACATGGAGGACCGCCTGTTCGAGTTCCTGGCCGACAAGTTTCGTTTCCCCGGAGAAACGTTGTGCGCGTCGTTGCGGCGGCGGACGACCGAGTGGTCGGGAGGCACGGAAACCGACGATGCCGAAGTTTCGTACGGAGATTTTGAGGAAATCGTCTGTGCGATCGATTGCATCGGGACATTGGAGCTGGAAACAGCGGTTCCGGGCATTCGAGACGCCGCGACACTGGAAACGGAGTTGGAGGGTCGCGTTGACAACGAAGTCCAAGAACTCCAGCGGGACTTCCATCGACGGCTTGAACCGCTCCTTCAATCACCCTCAGCGGGAATGGCGTCGGCGTGTCGAACGGTCGAGATGCGGCTCAAGAATCTTGGCCACGCCCGCCACGATATTTCCAGTCGGCGCGGCGAACTGCATAGGGAACTGGCCAGCCAATTGAAACTCCTTCGGCCAGACGGGCGTGGCGAAGCACCAACAGCCGTGTCGACTCCGCGCCGCGATACAGCCGCCGGCCAGGGCGCCATATCGGCGTCCCAACTGGAGCGTTGCCTGGAGATCAAGTTGCGCGGCATGGCGCTGTTTGGGGTAGACAACGCCGCCTCGGAACTTGCCCGCTCAACCGGTGCCCTTCAAGAGTCCCTTCGCAATGCGCGAACTCAACTAAAATACCTGCAACGCAACCTCGAGAGTCGTGGCCAGGCCAGGGAGTCGATGCAGAAGGCTCACGACGAAAAACAGCGTTCGAAATCCCTGCAAACGTGCCTCCGCGAATCCCTCTTCCTCCTGGTTCCCAGCTTGACGGCGGAAGTCCGCCAACGACTGCACGAAAAATTCTTCGTCAACGGGGCGGGTGCCGTGTGTCTGCTGGGCAAGGCGGAAAACGTGTTGGGAACTGTTGCCAGCGAGTTGGAAAAAGAGAGTTGTGACGCAGTGCGGCGCACGCTGAATCAAATCAATATCGGTCAACTGCTGGTCCGTGGTGATGGAGCGGACTGGCAGCTGGACGAGGAACTCCGAACGTACCTGACAGCCGCCAAGCCGCTTCTGGTAGGGGATAGCGGGGCGCTCCGATTGCTTCTCGTGGCGGGCGGCTCGGAGACCTGCGAGTCGTTCCAGAACCGGCTGACGCAAATCACGGAACAGCCGTGCTCGACGGTGGTCGATACGGATGGCGATCTGGTGGTCTGCTACGAAGGAGAACAACTGGCCATCGGCCAGGTCGCCTCGCGGATCGCCGAACATCGTTCGGACTACGCCAACATCGCCACCCGGTTACATACGCGCGTGGACGTAGCGTGGACGCCGATGACGACGTAGCCGCTCAGACCGCGGCCGGGGCGGCGGACGACTCCGTACAGATCTCGACCAGAGTTTCGACGGCGGCCAGAATCGCTTCTTTGGGCAGGCGGTTGTCCAGAGCGTCGCGTAGCGTCCGAGCGGTCCGTTCGACTTCGCGAGCGCCAAACTGCTCGGCTTCCCGTCGCAACGTCTCGGCCGTTCTGCGAAGTTCCGTCCACTCGCTGCTTTGCCACATCCGGATGAGCATCAACAGCGATCCTTCCACGCGGAATCCGCCGTCCTCATCGCGGGCCTCCGCAACGCCGTCGGTCCATTCGACGCCCATGCGGTAACCGGATGGCTTTTCGTCGACGATCGATTTGACGACTCCCGCCATGGGAACGCCGTCATAATTCAAGTCCAGCTGCATGCCAACCGCCAGCGGGCCCAGGTCGTCCACGATCAGGCCAATCCCGCCGAAAGATTCGTCCGCTACCTGGACCGAGCTCTCTAAACCGCCCGGACATGCGATGCGTAACTGTCCTACATCCGATACAAACCTTCCCCAGCGGCGGCGATCCGCGTGGTGTGGCATGAGGTCTGTCGGGCTTGTAGGAGTCATATCGACACGCCTCGAGGTAACGTATTCGGTTGAAGGCCGGAACCGGAGTTCAGCGTCGCGTAGAAGTGAGTGACACTCGACAGCAGGGCGGTCAGCCGCGGCTTGGAGGTAGCCCTCTCCCCATCACGAACCGAACCCCAATAAGCATAGCTCACGGTCCGCGCCGTGACCGCGGCCCGCGTCCGAATAAATCTTCGAGATCCCGGGAACAAGACTACTTATTCAAGACGGCACCGTGTTTCCTCACGCACTCTCCTACGGGCGTCAGGGCGCCACCCTGCGCCAACCCCAAAAAATTCTGGAGGATGGAGCGGTGCATGGCATTGCCGGCCGTTGCTTGTGCCGTCAACCCGCACGCGACTACACTGAACTGATCCCTGGCATCCGGTCCCGACCACAGAGGCTGACGAACGTTACCGAAGGCCAGCCACGGCGATGACCCCCGGCCAGGCTTGCGTAGAAGTGGTTTCCATCCGCCCTGTAGTCACTCCATGACGGGGAAATGTCCCAGCAAAATCATGCGCCAAAAGCGGACAGGCACGCCGCCCATGGAGCCCAAGATAGACGACAACCTTGACTTGTGGCGGCGAGCCAGGCTCCTTGTGCCAGCTACCTCGCACTGCAGAACCAACGTACGTCCAATGCACAACCTGCGAAATCGTCCGTCCCCATCGCGCTGCCGCGCAGGCGTTCTTGCCACGGCTCTGCTCGTGGGATGGCCGCTGGTCGGCGTGTCTCGCGCCGGCGATTTGCCGCCCGAAAGGACGGCAACAATACAAAGCGGTGAAGCCGTCGAGTCCACTGGGCCGCTGTCAGCGGCGGACGCACTTGATTCGTTTGAAATTGCGGCTGGATTACGTCTGGAGACGGTGGCATGCGAGCCGCTTGTTGTGGACCCCGTGGCGATACGCTTCGACGAAGACGGCCGCATGTGGGTCGTCGAGATGCGCGACTACCCGACCGGCCCGCCGCCCGGCCACGCGCCGTTGTCGCGGATACGCATCCTGGACGATGATGACGGCGATGGAACCTTCGATCGATCGCACGTGTTTGCTGAAGAATTGCTGCTTCCGACGGGCATTCAGCCCTGGAACGGCGGCGCGATCGTGACGCTGGCCGGTCGCATCGACTATCTGAAAGACACGGACGGCGACCTGCGGGCCGACACGCGAGAAACGTGGTACACCGGTTTCGCGGAACAGAATTCGCAACTGCGGGCCAATCATCCTACGCTCGGCGTCAACAACCGCGTCTATGTCGCCAACGGATTGCGTGGCGGCAATGTCGTGACGGCCGGAGGGTCTTCTCAAGAGGCCATATCGCTGCGGGGACGTGATTTTGCCTTTCATCCGGTCACCCGTGCTGCCCGGGCCGTTTCGGGCAATGGCCAGTACGGATTGACCTTCGATGACTTTGGCAATCGTTTCGTGTGCAGCAATCGCAACCCCCTGCAGCATGTGGTGCTCGAAGACCGTTACGCCAGAAAAAACCCGTTACTGGCCGTGCCGGCTGTCGTCCAAGACGTGGCCCGTGCGGGCGAAGCATCTCGGTTGTTTCCCATCAGTAGCGCCTGGACCACGTCCAACCTGCACGCCGGCCAGTTTACCGCAGCCTGTGGTGTGACCATGTATCTCGGAAGTGCTCTGCCCACGCCGTACGACGGCACCGCCATGGTCTGCGATCCAACCGGAAACCTGATTCACTGCGAAGCTGTTTTTCGCCACGGCGCCACATTTGACGCGCGTCGCGTGCATGAAGACGCGGAAATGTTGGCCTCACGCGACGAGTGGTTCCGACCCGTCGACCTGGCGATCGGACCGGACGGAGCACTGTACATTGCCGATATGTATCGGGCGGTCATCGAACATCCCGACTGGATGCCTGAAGAGCTTCGGCATCGTACGGATTTGCGCGACGGGGATGACCGCGGGCGGATCTACCGGCTGTCGGCAAGCACGGGTCCTCGCAGTGCTTCCGCACGTCCGCAGCTTTCGCGTGCAAGTTCCGGGCAGGTTGTCGCGCTGTTGGAACACCCCGAGGCATGGTGGCGGAACACAGCCGCGCGCCTGCTGCTCGAACGGGCGGATACGTCTGTTCAGCAGGCGGTACGGCGGACGGCGCGCGACGCACAAGACCCACGCGCTCGTCTGACCGCGCTGTGGACGCTCGCCGGCCTCGAGGTGCTTGCCCGTGAAGACGTGCTGCATGCATTACACGATCCCCATCCGGAAGTCCGCCGGAACGCCATTATCCTGGCTGAAACGGACGGTACGGTGGACGAATCGCTTCGAGCCGATGTGCTCGGGACTGCGGAAGACCCGCATGCGGCCGTTCGTTTCCAGGCAGCGCTGAGCCTCGCGCCCGCAGAGACTGATGCGGAGCTTGACGGTCTGAACCGCATCGGGGTGGCGGGAGCCGACGATCCTTGGACGCGCTGGGCGGTCGGAATTGCCGCCGGCCGACGCGGAAGCGGCTTGCTTGGCAAGCTGCTGAACTCAGCTCCCTGGCGCAGTGGCTCGTTAACGACCGGCCAGTTGCACCTGGTCGGGTTGCTGTCGCGGCTGGCGGGAAGCACGGGCGAAGTACCGCCATGGCAAGAAGCATTGCACGCGTTGCTGACGCTTCCCGACAGCCCGCAGCAAGGTCGTTTGTGCCGGCTGGGACTGCTGGGTCTTGCGCGGGGATTGGCGGAACACGGCCAAACGCTCGCCGGTGTGTCGGAGGGCACTCCGGATCGAGAAGTCGAGGCACGTTTTCAGAAAATGCTCGACAAGGCGACACGTGTGGCCCTCGGACAGACCGATAACGGGGATTCACTTGCCATGCGGCTCGAAGCCATCGATCTGCTGGCGTATTGCCCCGAGGCTGCTGACGCGCTGGCCCGTTTATCGCTGTCCGAAAACGATGCGCCAATTCGCGTGCGTGCCATCGCGGCGCTGAGCCGTCACGAAGCGCCGCGCTGGTGGAGGCGACTGCTCGAGCAATTTCCCAGCGCGACGCCGGCGGTGCGGCGTGCTATTATCGATGCCCTTTTGGCACGTCCGCGCCGCACACAATGGTTGCTCGACGCCATCGAAGACGGGTCGCTGCGACCGGGAGAACTCGATCGCACGCGCGTCGATCGGTTGCTCCACCACCGCAACACGAACGTCAAGAGGCGCGCCACGCAATTGTTCCGCGCGGCCATCCCCGCCGACAGAGCACAAGTTCTTACAGAGTACCGGCCGGTACTGGAAATACCGGCCGACTCCCACCGAGGCCACAGCGTGTTTCGCAAGCACTGCGCGACATGCCATCGCATTGGCGACACGGGCGTGGACGTCGGTCCCGATATTTCCGATTCCCGCACCAAGACTCCACTCCAGTTGCTTACGGATATCCTGCAGCCCAATCGCGCGATCGACAGCAACTACATCGGATACAGTGTGCTCACTGCGGATGGACGCGCGTTAAGTGGAATACTTGTGGCGGAGACGGGCAACTCCGTGACGATCCGCCAGGAAGAAAACAAGACCGTCACGCTCAGGCAGGATCAAATTCAGGAAATCCAATCGACGGGCATTTCGCTGATGCCGGAAGGGCTCGAGCGCGACATTCCGCATCAGGACATGGCGGACCTCATCGCGTACATCAAAAACTGGCGGTACCTGGATGGCCGCATTCCGCTGGTATCGCCGCCCGCTGGCGCGGCCCGATCCCCGTAGGCCGCGCCGTCTCTGGCGTGCCGTGAACGCCGGGGGGGCCCCCTACGCGACCTGGTCGGCGGCGTCACATAACACCGACCAGGCCCGTGCAACGTGTTGTCGCTGTGTGGACGTTTGCCCGATGCACAGCCTCAGGGTGAGCAGTTCGTCGAGCCGTGTTTGAGTCAGAAAGATGCGGCCCTCCCGGTTCACGTGCTCCACCAAACGTCTGCTCGCGGCTTCTCCGCCGGAATGCCGGAAGCATACGAGATTCAGAGCCACCGGCGCTGCCATTTCAAATCGGCGGTCCGCTTCGATCCAGCCGGCCAGTTCACGGGCCAGCTTGACATGTTCCCGAACACGGTCGCGCAATCCATCCACACCGAAAGATCGAATCACAAACCACAATTTCAAGGCCCGGAAACGGCGGCCCAGCGGGATCTGCCAATTGCGGTAGTCGATCACTTTCCCCGACGTGGTGGCCGTGTTTTCGAGATAGTCCGCCGAATTGCCCAAGGCGCGAATCAAGCACGACCGGTCGGCAACAAACAGGCAGTCGCAGTCGAAGTTGACAAACATCCACTTATGGGGATTAAAACAGTAGCTGTCGGCCAGTTCCACGCCGCGATGGACGTCCCGCAGCTCCGGACAGATTGCCGCAGTGCCGGCCATGGCGGCGTCGACATGCAGCCACAACCCATATTTGCGACACGCCTGACCGATGCCGTGCGTGGGATCGACCGCTCCGGAGGACGTCGTGCCCACCGTGGAGACGACAAAAAACGGGTGAAGTCCGGTGGCCTGGTCCCTGCGAATGGTCTCTTCCAGGACATCCGACTTCATCGCGTGACGCTCATCCGTCGCGATCAGTCGCAGGTGACGACTCCCCAGCCCCGCCACGCGCATGGCTTTTTCGATAGACGCATGGGCCTCCGCGGAAGCATAGGCCACCAACCGCTGTTCGACTCCGCGCTGACGCACGGTGCCGAGCGAAGCCTTGTGCCGCGCGGCGAGCAACGCGCACAGCGACGCGCTGGACGCCGAATCCTGGATGACGCCACCGCCGGCGGACGTGGAAAGAAAAGCCTGGGGCAGCCCCAGCATACCGACCATCCAGTCGAGCACATGGGTCTCCAGCTCGGTGCACGCCGGACTGGTGATCCACATCATGCCCTGCACGGCCAGACCGGCCGAAAGCAGTTCGCCGAGAATCGAAGGGCCGGAACTGTTCGCGGGGAAGAAGCCAAAGAAATTCGGGGATTGCCAGTGGGTGATCCCCGGCAGAATCACGTCGTCCATGTCGCGCAGGATCGATTCGAAGGACTCGGCCCGCCGCGGCGGCTGATCCGGGAGGCGGGCTCGGACGTCGCCCGGCGCGACCGGCGATTGCACAGGCAGCGTCTCGACACGCTCCAGGTAATCGGCGATCCAATCCACCACCTGGCGGCCATATCGCCGCAACTGATCCGGCGTCACCCTTCTGCGATCCTTGTGCGGACCAAAGAGACGGGGCCTACCCGCTGGGTAGACCCCGTTGAATCGACTAAAAAGTACGCTAACGACGCGCGCCCGGATCCCGTGGGATCACGCGAGGGCCGCGATGCGGTTCAGGGCAACGGAGCATCCTTGATGCGCCAATCCTCGCCGACCTGGACGGCCGTCCATTGGACCATACCCACTTCCTCGCCCGTCTCGCCGTTGAGGACGCGTATGTCGAGGATTCGCGTATTGGGTTCCGTTCCCGCACTGTCATCCTGCAAGCGCAACCGAACCTTCCCGTATCTGGTTCGATCCTCGACCAATGTCGCTCCTTCGACAAATACTTCGTTGAAGGTCGGCGTCCCTTCTTCCGCATCACTCGCGTACGACGAGCGCATCAACAACTCGTCAAACTCGCCGACTTGAGGCTGCAAAGCACCGCTGCCGCCACAGCCCGATAGCATCATGCAGGTGATGATCCACGGGCACGCCAACGATTTGCAGAAGGAACCCACCCAGCTAATTCGGATGATTCTCATCGTACATTGCCCCTTCGCATAACGATCCACCGATGCAAAACCGGCAATTGTTGTCGCCGTTGTCTCGGGAATTACTCTAGAAGTTGGTGTCCACGACTTCGCCACCCGCACGCGATGCCAAGGCCCGCCACGTCGTAATATTAATGGATTCCTGGATGAATCGGACCGATGCGTCGGCCAGGGCGGCGTTGACTCCGCCGGGGTGCGCGCTGCGTGCCGCGGCAAAGTTTTGACCGTCCTGTGTTTTCTGCTGCGACGCCATACAGTACATCGGCTCGGACGCAATGATGTTCACCTCACAGGACGTGATGTGGTCGTAGTCATCCTTCGTTTCACCGAGAATGGTACTCCCGGTGGCCTTCGTGGCATTGAAGTTCGGCCGCGTGTATGCCAGGAAGCTGGACGCCCCCGCGTCGTTGGCCAGCCACACACCTCGCACGTCGTCCTGGCTGTCCCAACCAAGGACTTCGCTCAGCAGCAAGGTATTGGACGATCCGTCCTGGATATCCCTATGCCTGGTGCCCTGACCGGAACCCATTTTCCATCCACCCGTTTGGCTTTCATGATCTTGGGTCTGTGATACGTCCCAAGGACGTCGGATACGTACGGGCCCAAACGCGCCGGCCAGCGTCGGTGTCAGGAACGAGTTGTATTGCCGGGCACCAAAGTTGGCTGCGTAATTTCCTTTGGCAAGATTCTCGAGGTTATTGAAACCATCAAACACCTTTTGGATGCGTTCGGCGCTGGGACACAAGAAGGCCGGCGGCGTGGTAGCGCCCACGCTCGGCGCTGTGGGGCTCGGCCGCCATTCTCCGTGCTCTATGTCGTCCGCCACGCTCGAACATGACTTTGTTGTTCTCGTCGAAACGCAAGCACGGACCTGCTCGGCCAAAACCGGCTCTTCAATGAATGCCAGCAGCGCGGCGGCCCAATTCGGACCCTGGCAAACGGCTCCCCGCTGCGTTCCGCCCTGTATAGTCATATCGTCGGTGCAGCTCGCCACGCCGGGCGGGAACGCACCATGCTGATTATGGTGGTTCTGGCAGGCCAACGCCAATTGCTTCAGCTTGTTGACGCACTGCGCGCGTCGGGCTGCTTCACGTGCGGACTGGATGGCCGGCAGCAATAGCGCAATCAAGATGCCGATAATCGCAATGACGACCAGCAATTCGACCAACGTAAAGCCGCCTCGTGGTGCGCTCTTACTCTGGTTCCTCATCATCTCGGACTCCCACAGGGTGAAGGGAAGAAAGTATGAAAGTATAAAGACATAAGAACAATGCTCAATGGACTTTAACCGATTCGAGATTCTGTTGCAAGCGACCGGGGCCGCTGGAAACGGGCCAAGACAGCGGAAATTGCGACGGCAATGGCCCGGGCCCGAGCCGCCGAGCCGACACCCCTCGTGAGTAAGGTGCCGCCTGGATCCCGACTGCGGTAGATTCTCCGTCGATGGCCGATTGTCGCACAGATAACAGATAACGGACCGCTACACGCTTCGCGAAGGACGGTCGATCCACGAAGGACCGTTCCACCGGGCGGCTTGGCTGCAGGCCCTGCCGGCCCAGGTCCGCGAACGGCGCCCGTGGCGCCACAGTGCCCGACGGACGCGGGATGGCAAGCCCGGCGGACGGATTTGCAGCTCCTGGGCCGGACGGCGGCGCCGGGGCGCGACAATGTGTCGCGGGGCGCGGTTCGGGCGTCACGCGGTGGCGACGCAGCGCGATCCGCCGCAACAGTCCCAAGCGGTCCCGCACGGTGCAACGCGTTGCTATCGAGTCGCTACAGGACGACCGAAACGACAACGGACAAATACCGGCGAAGATATGAAGTCCGCAAGCGGCGCGTGACGCGACCCACCGACCGCCAGCCGATCCTGCTCCCACACCTTGGCCGCCAATACGACAGCGCCAGATTAGGAGTCTACCGAGCGCTGTGGTACCAGTTGCCCGCCAGCGTCCGGCCGTCGGAGCGGCACTACGCTCCGCCGGTCGCCGGTTCAAGCTGTCGCTGGATCCAGCCCTGTACCACGTGCACCAACTGCCCGCCGAGAGAGCGGTCGTTCAGCCGCAGCGTCACGACGCCACGCTGTCCCGCGTGCACTGTTTGGCTTTGCCGGGGCCGCAGGCGGACGGTGCCGTCAAAACGGGGTTTCAGCAGACGCAAGCGGCCGCCGTATTCCGCCGCGGTCGGCTGCGCGTTTTCGTCCTTGAACACCGCCAGCACGCCGCCTGCCGGAGCACACAGCGTGGGGTGGGGAGGCTCGGTCGTGGCGCGGGGCGCTACTTCGTCCAAATAACACGTCAAGGCCGGGACGCCCGGTGCGCGGAATCGAACGCGATGGCCTAGCTGGCTTTCGAACGCCTCGACGTCGTCCTGGGCAATCGAAATCCGGATTTCCTTGAACAGCACGTCCGCGACGGACAAGATTTCCGCGCCTTGTTGCAGATAGCTGCCGCGACGCTGCCCCAATTCGCGGCCCAGCACATTGCCCGATTCAGGCGCACGGATCGTAAGCCCGTCCACTTGCCGCTGTTTCTCGACATGCTGTTTCTTCAATGCCGCCAACGTTTCCGATTCTGCCTGATACGCCGCCATGCGTCCCGAAGTGCGGTAGACGCGCGCCTTGGTCTGACTGATCGCCATGGCCAGGTCCAGATCGGCCAATTCGGCTTCCAGGTCGGGATTGGACAACACGGCCAGCACCTGACCTCTGTGCACGCGCTGCCCGTCGATTACGCGAATGTCGTTGAGAAATCCCGCGCTGGCTGCTCGCACGGCCGTGGAAGATCCGAAACGGACAATCGCCGGCGCCCGGTACGCGCCGGGCCAGGGCAACAGACACAACACGGAAACCAACATGATGCCCGGCACGCCGGCACAACAAACAAACCGCGCCGGTCGCCCATTCCGCCATGTCCGTACCGAAAACAGATACGCGGCAAGTCCCACCATGGGCCGGCCAAACCACAACACCGCCCCGATTACGGCCAGTACGACCCCGAGCCCTTCGAGCAGCGAAGCGGCGGCGACGATCAGGGTCGCGCTCACGAAGATTCGCCAGACCAGCGTCACCAGTCCGTAGGCGGTCAACAGCGGGGCGCGACGGCCGACTACGGCCGGTAGCGGCGTTCGTTGACCCATCAACCACCGCTGGGCCACGGCCTGCACCCGCTGCTGGCCCAGACCATAGAGATTGGGAATGTTCAACAGGTCGGACAGGATGTAGTAACCGTCGAACCTCATCAACGGATTGGCGTTGAACAGCAGCGTTGTGAAACCGGCCAGCAGAATGACGTCCAGGGCCAGTTCGTTGGCGAGTCCGGGCTCCGTGCCTGCCCAAACGAACACAGCCAGAGCCGCCAGGACCAGTTCCGCCTGCATTCCCGCCGCGGACGTATGGATGCGTTGCCATTTCGATCGAAAGCGCCAGGCAGAAGAAATGTCGACGTAGGCCAATGGCGCGAACAGAATAAAGATCAGTCCTGCCTCGCGAACCGAACCGCCGTACCTTTTGCAGGCCAGCCCGTGGGAGGTCTCGTGGACAAGCTTCACGAGCACGAAGCACAGGGCAGCCCACAGCCACCGATCGGGCAGCAGTATGCCTTGCGTCGCATGAGCCAGGGCATCCCATCGCGCGAGCAGATGGATCGATGCCGCAATCCACAAAACGACCGATGCCATGATTGCTGGCGGCGAGTGCAACCAGCCGGTCCACGGCAGCAGTCTTGCCAGCAGCCGGTCCGGCCTCAACAAAGGACATCGCACCACCAACGGGTTCCAGCGTGAGAGCGCTTCGTGCCGTTGCTCTTCATCGTCGGCCGGCGAGGTCGGCGCCGCAGCCGCAGTGGGAACATGAGCCAGCCGGTTGTCGAGCAGCCATTTGCCGATCCCGGCGGCCTGGGATTCCGACAGAGTATGTTCAGGAATCAGGGCCGACGCGGCCCGAACAGCTTCATCGACCGTGGTCTTTCCATCCAGAAGAGAAAGAAAAGCATATTCCGCGATGCCGATGCGAAAAAACCTCGAACGCGCCGGATCCTCCACGACGCAGTACGGATGCTTACCTTCGCAGTGCGGTGCGAACGACAGATCCGGCCGCAGGCAAACTACTGCGCGACCCAGATCGCACACGCGATAATCGTGTTTCGCCGGCACGTTACCACCCCACCATCCGCAGCAAAGCTTCGTAAGGACGATGCAGCAGGTTCCATCCCACGGGATGCCGAGGCCCGTGAATGGTGGCTCGGCCGCGCATCCCGGGCCGCAGGCTCTGCGAACCGTTGTTGAGTTTCATCTCTCCGATAAAAACACTTTCGTCGTCGCGGATTTGTGCGCGGGGATGGATCGCCGACAAGACGCCGTTCCACGTTTCCCCCGGAAACGCGTCCAGTCGCAGCGTCACCTGCCGTCCCGCACCGGCGTAGGCAATCTCGTCTTCGGGAATGGACAATTCGACGACCATTTGGTCGAGTGGAGCGATCTCGAACAACTGCTGCCCCACGGCAAGCGGCGCTCCGCGCGCGCTGCGCAAATCCCCGCTGACGACAATGCCGCTGAGCGGCGTTTTGATGTCGAGGCTTGCCATCCGCCGTTCCAGCAGACGGATCTTCAGTTCCAGGCGGCGCATTTCGAGTTTGGCCTGCTGCGCAGTGGACACATTGTGGCTTGCCATGGCGGCGTCCCGTTGTTTTTTGACTCGGTTGAGCTGCGCTTCCAGTCCGGCCAGTTCCCAGCGGATCTCCCGGCCGTCCATCCGGGCCAGCACGCTGCCCGCCGTAACCGTGTCTCCAGGATCGACAAGTGTGCTCTCCAGGATCCCGTCGTAAGGGGCCACGACAAACTGGCGTTCGACGGGTTGAAGCTGGAATTTGCACCGTATGCGATAAGGCCACGGCACAAACAACATGATGAGCAGGCAACTAACCAGTCCCAAAACCAGTTTGCCTTTCCAATGTCGAGCAGCCGGCGCTAACTGCCGGCTTTTGCGCGCGAGCCATCCCGATTCGGTACGCGCCAGCGCGCCCAGGGCCGACGCCACCGGGCGCTGGAATTCACGCAGCCGCGCCACCGCCTGGCCGTGCGACGACCACGGTCCCGAAGCCATCATCAGCCACGCCCCCACGAGATCGCCGCGATGGTTATAGAGCGGAGAACTGACGATCAGATCCTGGCCCGCCAACTGGCCAAGCCTGCGGTGGGACAGCGTCAAGCCACGATCGTCGCGCAGGGCGGGCCACATGGTCAATCGATCACGAAGCACGGACTCGGCCAATGCGGCATCCAAGGCTTTGCACAACGCCGAGTCCGGCTCCAGTCGCGGAACGTGCGACAGCGCCATGACGCGGAGCCGGGAACCGCGGTCACGCCGTTGACGACGAAACCAGGCGATGGCCGCCCGGTCGACGTGAAGAAACTTGGGTAATTCTGTCACCACAAGCCGGCACGCCGAGGGGAAGTCGTCACAGCAGTGGATTTGCGTCACGAGTTCAACCAGGGCCGTCAGATCGGCGATCTCCGCATTTTTGCGGGTCTGTTGGCGGGCGTGCTGTGAGGCCTGGACGCCATCCGCCGGCGCGACCGGCAACGCCCCAGCAAGGTGACCCGAGAGCCCGATGGGGGAGGACGATCCCGTTGGCAGGTCCGTGGGATTCATGTGTTTGGCATTCGTTGAAAACGTGGCACGTTGCCCCGCCACGCGTGGCAGTTCTTCGAAGCGCACGATCAGCCGCGGCCGCCGGTTACCCGGACTGGCCTGTCAGGCGGGCCATGACGTCATCGAGCCATTCATTGTGTGTCATCAACAGCTTACGACGCGCACAGTCCCTTCTTTCCGCGCGTCGCTGAAGGACTCGGATTTCACGGTCCAGGTCGGCCCCGACTTCGCCCGTTGGTCCGGCCTGGCGTTGCATGCGCCGACGGAGTGCGGGACTGTGCGCGTGCACGAGCCAGTCGTCTGCCGACGCAAACTTCTGGCAGGACCCCGGATCACCCTGACGTGCCGACCGTCCCATAAGCTGGCGGTCGATGCGGGACGAAGCATGCGGTTCGCAGACAATCACATGCAGGCCACCCCGCTCCGCCGCGCCGGGTCCCAGTTTGATGTCTGTGCCACGTCCCGCCATGTTCGTGGCAATGGTTACGGCGGCGACCTGTCCGGCGGCGGCGATAATGTGGGCTTCCGACTCGTCCTGCCTCCCATTAAGCAGCTTGTAAAGCGTGCCCTGCTGCTCCAGCAGTCGCGCCACACGCTGGCTGTCCTCGATCGTGCGTGTCCCGACCAGGACGGGCTGCCCATGGCCGTGTGCCTGGGTCACGGCGCCGGCAATCGCACGCCATTTCGACTCGTCGTCGCCAAAATATCTGCTCGGCAACTCGGTTCGCCTGCTGGCCATCCGCAGGGGAATAACGACGGTCGGCAACTGAAAGACTTGCCACAGCTCCCCTTCGCAACCCGTTACCGTGCCGCTCATCCCGCACACGCCCTGGTAAAGCCCCAGGTATTGTTGCCGGGAGATCCGCGCCAAGGGTCGTTGTTCGGACGTCACCGTCACGCGCTCCTTCACCTGGACGGCTTGCTGCAGCCCCTCGTTCCAACTGCGGTCCACGAAAATACGCCCGGTATGCTGGTCGATCAACTGGATACGGTCGTCGGCGACAACATAGTCAACGTCGCCGTGAACAAGCCAACGGGCGTGCAGGGCCTGTTGGATGTAATCCGGCCAGGGACGTCGCAGATCGCGCGGAACCGGGTCAAGCGACCGCAGAGATGCCTCGGCACGGGACCGCCCGCGTGCGGTGAATCGGATTTGGCGCGCGGTTGTGTCTACGTGATAATCCTCGTCCCGGGTCAGCCAGTCGGCTGCGTCGGCCGCCGCCTCGTACAGCGCTACGTCCTCGGCGCACCGCGATCCCTCGGACAACACCAGCGGCGTTACCGCCTCGTCGATGAGCACGCTGTCGACTTCGTCGATTACCGCAAACGCATGGCCCCGTTGCACGCCGGCAGTCTCGGAAACCAGGCCGGTTGGCCCGCGGGTCGTCCGTCGGTACCGCCAACCCAGATCCCGTTGCACTGCTCCCATGAGTGCGATCTGGTCGCGAAGATAATCAAAACCGAATTCGTAGCCCGGCCCGTACGTAATATCGGCCGCGTAGGCCCGCTGCTTTTCCTGCTGCGAGGCGCCGACGTGCAGCACGCCCGTGGTCAGCCCGAGCATGCCGAACAGAGGCGACAACAGCTGGTGATCGCGCTCGGCCAGATACGAATTGATCGTCATGATGTGGACGCCGTGATCGTACAGGGCGAAGACGAAAGCGGGCAGGGCAGCCACAAGGGTCTTGCCTTCGCCAGTCTGCATTTCGGCAACCGCGCGCCGCGCCAGGCTCAACCCGGCCAACAGTTGCACGTCGTAGTATTCGACGCCCAGCGTGCGACGGGCCGCTTCGTTCACTAGAGCGAATGCCGTGCATATACCATCGCCCGGTGGCGGCTGCGGTCGTTCCGGCCATGCACGCCGCAGCCCCTCTGTACGGAAGCGCAGCCCGGCATCGGGTACTCCTTGAAAACTGCGCACGATCTCTCTGATGCGAGCCACCGCCTCATGGTCGCCGGTCGGCGGAGCGAGCGCGCGCGGGAGAACAAAGTGCCAGGACGTGGGCAACTTGTCGAGCTGGGTCATGAGGCAAAACCGTGGATGCTGCTCGAAACGATCGTCCAGAGACGTCGCCTCTCAACTTAAGTGTTGCACACCTGGCCACCCGCCTGTGGGCCGGGGCCGGATTTGCTGCCAAATCGCGGCGCGAGCAGTCTCGTCGCGATGAAGTCGCCGCCGCGTTCCGGTTACAGCACGCGTAACGATTGACAGGGCGCGTAACGATTGCACCGGTCGCCGCCAGCGTCCGTTTCAGGTTCCAGCACCGGGTAACCGCGCACTTCGACCGGAACCGAGGGCCTCTGACAAATCTGCCGGTTCGTCCGCAAACTCGCCTTTCGGTCGTGCGTCCGTCATGTTTTGTTGGGCACTGTGGAGCGTTGGTGAGGTATATTTGCTCAGGGTACTGCAATTCTCGTCCGGCATTCCCGCCAACCGCAGATACCTCGGCACATCGTCGCACCGCTCGTCCCATGCGGCCCTGATCGCGGAGATCCAGCATGTTGTTGCTCCGAGCTTTCGAGGAAACGGCTTTCCGCGTTGAACAGATGCTCGCCTGCTCTCACGACGCACTGGCCACGCCGCCGTCGGACCACAGCCGGAGCGCGCCGGGGTTGGAGCTGATGCAGTTGGAAAGCCGGCTGCTGCTCAGCGGCGTGCCTCCCGGGGGCGAAGTGATCGTCGAGGATGCGCTGGATGGCGGGTCGGAGCCGGCCTCGGACGTTCAGGCGGCGGAATCGGCGGAGAACCAGTTGGCCCACGCCCAGCATATCGAAATCGACGGAACCAGCCGGATCGTCGCCAAGTATTCCATCGCCCATTCGTCGAACGACTATTCCGCCCGGCTGGTCGGTCACGGGCTGACGGTCGATGGTTGGGCGCCGTTCATCGCCGAGGAGATTCTGCCTGCGCTCGATGCGGGCTTCACACGTATCGATTTGCATAATCCTTTTGGCCGCGGCCCGGATGACACCTTCATGGCCTTCGATCAGTATCTGGATGCCCTCGTTGAAACACCGAAACTCACCGAAGACTTCGTCGAGTTGTGGAAACCGATCACCGACTCCGGTGTCGAAGTGATTGCCTACATGGGCTCCCCCAGACACGATCCGATCCAAGTGAGCCTGATCGACGATCCCGATGCCTGGTGGAGCCGGGCGCTGGCCGCCGTCCAACCGCTGGTCGATGCCGGGATGTCCATCGCGCTGGACGCGTCGGCCAATGCCACCGGCGATCTGCTCGACGTGGCTCTGGCGGAGCACCTGCGCGATCAGGGCGTCCGCGTTTACATCGAAGCCCGCCCGGCGGCCGACGCCACGCACTGGTTTGACTATCCGCTGTTTCTGCGAGAGGCAACATGGGAAAAACAATCCCCGGAACTGCGCCCCATTCATATAGGGAGGCACGCCTGGGATCATGAACTGACGGGCGAGGTCGTGCGGATTGTGGACGATGCCGACGACGGGGACCTTGACCTGGACACGCTCGCCAGAGTGCTCCGGGACGGTCATTCGGCAACGATCAGCGCGAAGCAGCTCTGGCATCCCAAGCTGGGCAATTCGACGGTGGAAGCCATGTTGGATACGCTGGGGGTCGCCAGTCTTCCCACGCAAATTAGTCTGACGGGACCGCAGGCCGGCGACGCGCTGGCATACTCGATCGTCTCCGGTCCAACCCATGGACAGCTCGACGTCCATCCGCAGAACGACTCGCTGGTCACGTACGTTCCCGACGCCTATTACTCCGGCACCGACGCATTCACGTTTCGCGTGACCAACGCCGATGGAAACTCCGAAACGGCGACGATCACCCTCGAGATCCACGGCTTCACGAAGCCGCCGAACTACGCAAAGACGGTTTCTTCGGCAACCGCGCAGATTCCAGACGGGCTGCCGTCGGCCCGAATGCGCGAACTGCTGCTGGACGACTCGCCGGCCAACCCGGGCCTGCTGTCGGCATTCCGCACCGGCCTGGCCGATGCGTCGCGCAGCTCGGACGCGATCGCCGCGCGGAACAATTTGCTTGCCGATCGCGCGATGGGCGCGACCGATCTGCCGCTGCGCGATGTGGCCTGGCAGGTCACATCGCTTGCTGACTCCGGCCGGGACCAGAGCGCCGCCGACCAGCAATCCAGCAACGTTGTGTTGCGTGGTCCCGGTCGATGGCACGACCCCGTCGACGGCTCGTCGCTGTCCGGGCTGCGGGCCGTTTCGGCGTGGAACCTCGGGCCAACCCGCGAAGCGGATGGCGATCCGGCGCTCTTACTGGAGCAACCTGAGCCCGCTTCAATCAACACTGCGGAAGACGTTCCCCCGGCGGTTGAAACGCGCGCTCCCGAGACGCTTCAGACACAGCCAGACTCCGGAACCGCGGATACGACGCCGCAGTTCGCCCGGGCCGAAGGCGCTAGTGGCAGCACGCAAGCCCATCCGATCGCCGAATGGTTGTGGGAGCTGGCCAACTCCGTCGATTGGCGCTCACTAAAAAGATTCTTGCTGGGCATTTGACCGACGCACGCCCTGTCGCATACCCGCAATCCCGCACCCGTCGGCTCCAAAAAGAGTCGATTTCGCTGGTGTCCGTAACCTTTTGGACAGGCATGGAGAGCATTATAATCAGGGCGTCCGGCGCGGCTTGGACGGGATGGAAAGCATTATGATTGGGACACCCGTTGTGGCGCGGTCGTCGATCTGTTATCCCGCTCGTGCTGCCTGGCGACGCGGCGTCCGCGTGGACTCAATTCATTGACTCTGGTGCTTGTGCGAAGGAATGGTGGTGCTGTGGCAAAGGATGCGAAGGATCGGATCTGGGTAGGTTTCGATCTGGGCGGGAGTAAAATGCTCGCCGTCGTCTTCAACGACGACATGAAAGTGATCGCCCGAGAACGAAAACGCACACGAGCACACGAGGGCGCACAGGCGGGAATAGCACGGATCTGTGACACCATCCGCACGGCGCTTCGCAAGGCGGACGTGTCGACGAAAGCCGTGAGCGGAATCGGAGTTGGTTGTCCTGGTCCGCTCGATCTGGACGAGGGATTTCTCATAGAAGCACCCAACCTGGGCTGGAAGAACCTGCCACTGCGCGCGGAGCTGGAAGACGAGTTCAAATGCCCGGTCACGGTATTGAATGACGTGGATGCGGGCGTGTACGGCGAGTATCGTTTCGGGGCCGGTCGCGACGGCCGTTGTGTGCTCGGCGTGTTCCCCGGTACGGGCATCGGAGGCGGATGCGTTTATGAAGGACGAATCCTCCGCGGCCGCAAAAACTCGTGCATGGAAATCGGCCACGTGCAGGTGCTGCCTGACGGGCCGCTGTGCGGCTGCGGATTGCGGGGATGCCTGGAAGCCGTGGCCAGCCGACTGGCCATCGCCGCCGCAGCGGCCAAGGCCGCGCATCGCGGCGACGCGCCACACCTGCAGGATGCCGAAGGGACGGATGTTTCGGAAATCCGCAGCGGCGCGTTGGCTCGATCAGTTGCCGCCGGCGATGAAACCATCGAACAGATTGTGCGGACCGCGGCCGGTTATATCGGCGTGGCCGTGGCGACCGCCGTGCACCTGCTGGCACCGGATATCGTGGTCCTCGGTGGCGGGCTCGTCGAGGCCATGCCCGAGTTGTTCGTTGAGACGGTCACGCACGCATCCGCCGGCCGCGTCATGCCGACCTTTGTCGGCACATTCCGCGTGGTCGTCGCAGAACTCGGGGATGACTCTACCGCCATGGGAGCCGCTGCCTGGGGACGCGCCGTCGGCATGCGTGCGCCCGATGTCGTGTCGGCGGGATAGAGACTTCTCCGCGATCGTGCGACGTTACGCCCCAAACACAATCGCGAAGCGGCGAGGAAGCAACAGGATGGCAACCGGATCAAAAGAACCCGCCGTTGCGCTGTCCGGACCCAGCGGTTCAGTCGAGCGCGCGAAACCGGTTGCCGTGATTGATATCGGGACCAGCGCGATTCGCATGGCTGTCGCCGAAATTCTCCCCGACGGCAACATCCGGCGTTTGGAGACACTGACCCAGGATGTGAACCTCGGACAGGACACGTTCATCCGGGGAACCATCCAGAAGACGACGATCGAGCAATGCGTGCGGATTCTCAAGAGTTATCGCCAGCTCCTCGATGAATACCAGATCACCCAAAGCGATCAGATCCGTGTCGTGGCTACCAGCGCGGTGCGCGAGGCGACAAATAAGATGGCTTTCCTCGACCGCATCTACATCGCTACCGGGTTGCTGGTCGAGCCCACGGACGAGGCGGAGGTGAGCCGAATCAATTACCTGGGGATCCAGCCTTATTTGCGCCAGGACGAACGACTGCAGAATGCGACCGCCATCGTCATCGAAGTCGGCGGCGGCAGCACGGAGGTGCTCGTCGTTCACGACGACAATGTTATTTTCTCCCAGACCTATCGTCTGGGATCGCTGCGACTCCGGGAGACGTTGGAGGCCTACCGGGCTCCGGCCGCGCAGTTGCGCCGCATCATGGACAACCACATCCGGCGGACCGTGGACGAAATCGTGGCGGGCATCGGCAGCCGCGAGAACCCGGAGATGATCGCGCTGGGCGGCGACATCCGATTCGCGGCGGGACAATTGATTCAAGATTGGGATCGTTCTGCGCTGGGACGCGTCAAGCTGTCGGCGCTGGAAGGGTTCGTCGACGGTGTACTGGAGATGACCGAAGACGAACTGGTTCATCGCTACCGTATCACCTTTCCTGAAGCGGACACGCTGGGCCCTTCCCTGCTGGCCTATATGCGATTGGCGCAGGCCCTCGAGCTTTCGCGGATCTACGTTTCCAATGTGACCTTTCGAGACGGTCTTTTGATGGAAATGGTCGCTTCACACCGGTGGACGGAGGAGTTTACTAAACCGGTCATTCAATCCGCGCTGGAAATGGCCCGCAAGTATCACGTTGACGAAACGCATGCGCGCCACGTCGCGGAACTGGCCAAGACGCTCTTTCACGAACTTCAGAACGAACACCAACTGGACGCCCGCTACGAATTGATCCTGTACGTGGCCGCGCTGCTCCACGAAGTCGGTACGTTCGTCAATTCGGTCAGCCACCACAAACACGCTTTGTACCTTATCACGCACAGCGAGATCTTTGGATTGCGAGCCGAAGACCTGACGCTGGTGGGGCTGGTAGCCCGCTACCACCGCCGGGCGTCTCCCAAGGCCAGTCACGAACTGTATGCCACCCTGGATCGCGAACACCGGATCGCGGTGGCCAAAATGGCCGCCCTGCTGAGAGTGGCCGACGCGCTGGACCGGTCGCGGAGCCGCCGCATCCAGCAGTTGCACTGTACGCGCGAATCAGAACGCCTGGTAATTGCAATTCCCAACGTGGAAGACCTGTCGCTGGAGCAACTGGCTTTGAAAGAAAAAGGCAGTTTGTTCGAAGAAATTTTCGGAGTTCCCGTGCTGCTGCGCGGCGCGACCCGGTAAGGCACGATGAGTAAAAAACGAGCCAGGTACATCAACCGAGAACTAAGCTGGCTGGAATTCAACCAGCGGGTGCTCGACCAGGCCTGCGACGACTCGTTGCCGTTGCTCGAGCGGCTCAAGTTCCTGGCGATCAGCAGCTCGAACCTGGACGAATTCTTCATGGTTCGGGTGGGTGGCCTGCAGGTGCTGGCCGACGAGGACAGCAACCACCGCGACGCGTCCGAAATGACGCCGGAGCAACAGCTGGACGCCATCAGCCAGCGCACCCATCGCCTGACAGGCGACCAAATCGTGTGCTATCTGGAACAGTTGGAGCCCGCGTTGACCGAAGCCGGCATCCGGCGAACCCACTCCAGCAACTTGACGCAGCAGCAGGAAAACAGCCTGCATCGCGTGCTGGACAACGAAATCTTTCCCACCCTCACGCCGATGGTAGTCACATCCAGCCACGATTTTCCGTTGCTGATCAATCAGACGCTCAACGTCTGCGTGCGGCTGCGTCCCGGCCCCATGGACGACGACGCGCCACGTTTTTCCATCATTCCCCTCGGCCGGGCGGCACCGCGCTTCGTGACCCTGCCCTCCGAAGGGGGCTACGCCTACATGCTGCTGGAAGACGTCCTGTTGCGATACATCGAGCGGTTCTTTCCGGGCGAAGAGATTATCGAATGCGTCCCTTTCCGGATCACCCGCAACGCAGATTTGAGCGTCCGGGAGGATCAGGCAGCGGACCTGCTCGTGCAGATGTCGCGAGTGCTGGACGCGCGGAAGCAAAGCCACTGCGTGCGGCTGGAGATCTCGGATCAGGTCACGTCTCGAACCTTCAATTTTTTGAAACAAGTGCTCGACGTGGACGATTGTCATGTCTACGCGTCGCCGGGGCCGCTCGACCTCGCCGCCTTCATGCAGCTCACCGCCGTGTCGGGCTTCGAAAAATACAAACTGCCGGCCTGGAAGCCGCAGCCCTCTCCGATGGTCGATCCGGCCCGGACCATGTTCGAATGCATCACCGATCACGATATACTGCTGCTCCATCCGTACGAAAGCTTCGATCCGGTGGTGCGGCTGGTGGAAGAAGCCGCTGATGACCCGGATGTGCTGGCGATCAAGCAGATTCTGTACCGCACCAGCCGCGACAGTGCCATCGCGGCGGCGCTGGCCCGCGCCGCGCAGCGCGGGAAATCCGTGACCGCGATCGTGGAACTCAAGGCTCGCTTCGACGAAGCTCGCAACATCGAATGGGCCAAGAGCCTGGAACAGTCGGAAGTGCAGGTCATCTACGGGATCCGCGGCCTGAAGACCCACGCCAAGACGTGCATTATCGTTCGACGCGAGGCGCACGGAGTGCAGCGTTACGTGCATTTTGGAACCGGCAATTACAATGAGGCCACGGCCCGGATTTACAGCGATGTGAGCTACATGACGATCAGCGAGGATCTGGCAGCCGACGCGACCAGCTTCTTCAACGCCATCTGCGGATATTCCCAACCGCAGAAATATCGGAAACTGGAAGCAGCACCGACCGGGCTGCGCGACCGGATCCTGGAACTGATCGCCAGCGAGACGGAATTTCGCAGACAGGGACAGAAGGCTTCCATCTCCGCCAAACTCAACTCGCTGGTCGATCCGGCCATTATCGATGCGCTCTACAAAGCATCGAATGCAGGCGTCAAAATTCGCCTGAATATACGGGGCATTTGCTGCCTCCGACCCGGCGTCAAGAAGCTCAGCGAAAATATCAAAGTGGTAAGCATCATCGACCAGTTTCTGGAACACAGTCGCATCCTGCATTTTCGCCACGGCGGCGACGATCTCGTCTTTATCTCCAGCGCTGACTGGATGCCGAGAAACCTGAACCGGCGGATTGAACTGCTGGTACCCATCGAGGATCCCGTCTGTCAGCAGCGGTTGCTCGACTCCCTCGACGCCTACTTCAAAGACAACCAAAGAAGCCACCGCCTGGAACGCGACGGTTCCTACACACGCTTGCAACCGGACGGTTCCGCTGCTCTGTTCCGCAGCCAGCTTTATCACTGCCAACAGGCTGTCGACGCCGTAAAACGCCTCGAACAATCGCAGCCGACCCTGTTCCAGCCTCACCGCGCGTCCGGACAGGCATCCTGACCGCCCCGGCAATGGACGCAGCCGCCATGAAAACCCTCATACTGATGCGGCATGCCAAATCGAGCTGGAAGGAAGCCGGCGTCTCCGATCATGACCGGAAGCTCAACAAGCGAGGCAAGCGCGACGCTCCGCGGATCGCTTCGTTGCTTGAGTCGAACAACCTGCGGCCTGATGTCATTTTGAGTTCATCGGCCGTACGTGCATGCGAAACGGCGTCGCTTGTGGCCGAGTCCAGTGCGTTTTCCGGCGATATCATCACGACCAGCGAACTCTATATGGCGACGTCCTACGAAATCATGTCCGCAATCCACGCCTTGCACGACTCCCACGTGCGGGCCTTGGTGATCGGCCACAATCCGGGAATGCAGCAACTGGTCGGCCATTTCATCGGCCGCGACGAACCGTTTCCGACGGCTGCCGTAGCCTGTTTCGAAATGCCCGCGGCCACCTGGTCGCTCATCGATCTGGACCAGAAGGCGAAACTGGTCGGCCTGTGGCGACCACGCGAACTTGAATGACCCGGTTACAGTTATAGTATGCAAGTCGATTCGTCGACGTGCGACGGGGTCGACAACGGCACGCCGCGAGATGCAAGTATCGTGAAACAACTCGGTCAAAAGCACCGCAAGCGCAAGTGGGACAAGACGGCACGTCCCGATTCGCTGGTCGTCGATGTGGCCTACCGCGCCCTCGCGGATCGGTTGGGCGCGGTGCTCTACTATCTGCCGCTGGCCGCGCTGCGCGCGGACGAGGACAGTGAATACGTTCATCAATTGCGTGTCGGCACCCGGCGCGTCAACGCCGCCTTCAAGGTGTTTGCCGACGTGCTGCCCCAGCGGCGCACGCGGCGAATGTCCAAAATCCTCAAGCGCGTCCGCCGCGCCGCCGGCGCCGCGCGCGATCTGGACGTGTTGGCCGAACGGTTCACCAACCTGCGTGACGGCGGGCTTCTCGCCGCCGAGCTGCCCGTCGCGAGAATTTCTCTCTTAAGGCAGGACGCCCAGCAGTGGATCATCGAGGCCAACCGGCGACTGCGGCCCGGTAAACTTCGACGCTCCGTGCGGAAGCTGCTGACCCGAATACGCAAGCGGCGGAAGTCTCACGATAGGCGACTGGACGACATGGCGCCGCGAGCGCTCCGTTCGGCGGCACAGGTTTTCTTTGAGGCAGGTCGCGGGGACCTGTGCGTGGCCGAAAACCTGCACGAAATGCGCATCGCCGGAAAACAACTGCGCTACGCCATGGAACTGTTGGCCGGCGCGTTCGACGCGTCGTTCCGCAAGGAACTCTATCCGCTGTTCGCCGAAGTCCAGGAACGCCTCGGCGCAATCAACGACCTGGCTGTCGCGGAACAGCGCCTGCAAGAGTGGAAAGATACGCCGTCCGCCAAAGGGGCGGCCGGTTCCGCCGGCAAGCATGCTGCAGGGCAATGGCAGGCGGTGCTGGACGTCGTCGCGCGGGACAAGGCCGCCCACATGGATGCGTTTCGAGTGTGGTGGACCTCCGAACGGGCGCGGCTCTTGGAACAGCACTTCGATCAGGTTTTATTCGCGGCTCCGGCCAGCCGCGACGAGGCGACGGAAAGCATTTCCTTAAAATCGTGACGCTCGAGCTTCTCCAGCGCCTCGGCTTGCGTCATCCACTTGCGCTGGCGGACGTCCGCCTCGAGCCACGTTTCCTCACAGGCATCGACCCGCATCAATACGACGGCCACGTTGAGCACCATCCCCCATTTCTTGTAGCGGAAAGCGCCCAGCCGGTCGCCGACGATACGGCCTCGCAACCCTGCTTCCTCCAAGGCTTCCTTCAGGGCGGCTTCCTCAATGGTGTCCCCGGGATCGATCAGACCCTTGGGAAATCCCCAGCGGCGGCGGCGGATCGACGTGATCAGACAGTACTGCGGAACGCCGTCGTGGAGACGGAACGGAACGGCACAGGATTGCTGGAACGAGGTCATGTTTTCAAAAGCACTCGTGGACATAGACGCTATCGTAATAAATGGACCGCGCGATGACCAAGATCATTTTATGGCGCTCACCCGGCGCGAACACTGAGCGGGCCGCCGTTAGAAAAAGGTACGTCACCGCAATGCCAACGCCGCGGGGGACTCGGTGTTGACCGAGAATCCGCGGCGCGGCGACGGCGTGCGTGCGGGATGACGGGGTCACGCGTCTTGCCGGTCACGCACGTCCTGTAACAATTCGCGCGGCCTTTCCGCCAGCACATCCCTTTCAGGATTGTTGTATCGCGGAGGGCTCAAACACGGCACGATCGCCGAGTGACCAGTTCGTTCGGCGCGGCATCCCGCCCGCTCGGTAACGTCCCCAATAGTCGTGCAAGGCGGAACGAACCTTACCGCTCAAGAGCATCGCGCCGGCGATATTCGGCAGCGCCATGCACAGGATCATGATGTCCGAGAACGACAGGATCGAGCCCAGGTCCGCCACGGCTCCCAACAGGATGCACCCGAGGAACAGCCCCTTGAAGACAAACGTCCAGCGGCGGCCGAAAAGGAATTCCCAGCACCGTTCCCCGTAATAGGACCAGGAGATCATCGTCGAGTACGCGAACAACATTACGGCCAGAGTCAGCACGTAGGGGAACCAGCCGATAACCGATGCGAACGCCTCAGACGTCAGAGCGGCGCCAGTGACGCCCTGGAGGTCGCTGCGCGTGGAGACGCCGGTGATCAGGATCACCAGCGCCGTCATCAAGCAAATCACGACAGTGTCCACGAAAGGTCCCAGCAGCGCCACGATTCCCTCGCGGACCGGTTCGCGCGTCTTGGCCGCGGCGTGGGCGATGGCCGCCGACCCAATGCCGGCTTCATTGGAGAATACCGCTCGCTGGACACCCACGACCAGCACGCCCAGGAAACCGCCGCCCATGGCGTGGCCGCTCCATGCGTCCCGGAAAATTTGGGCGAGCAACGCGGGAACTTCCGTGACATGCGTGCCAATGACAAACAACGAAGCCAGGACGTACAGCCCACACATGGTCGGCACCAGCCGGGATGTCGCCTGGCCGATTCGCTTGATACCGCCCACGATCACCACGCCTACCAGCGCCATCATGGCCAGGCCGAACAGCCAACCCTGGCCGGAGATGTCGGTGCCGGTAGCGCGTTGGACAGTGGACGCAAACAATTCGAAGGATTGATTGACCTGGAACATGTTTCCCCCGCCCAGGCAACCACCTACGCAGAGGACGGCAAAGAGCCCACCCAGCATTTTACCCACGCGCGGCATGCGGAGTTCGGCCAGGCCCTGGCTGAGATACTGCATCGGTCCGCCGGATACCCGGCCGTCCGGGTGGACCTTGCGGTACATTTGCGCGAGCGTGCATTCCACAAATTTGCTGGACATACCGAAGATGCCCGCGGCCAGCATCCAGAAGACGGCGCCCGCCCCGCCGGCGGTTACCGCGATCGTGACGCCGGCGATATTGCCCAGTCCCACAGTGGCCGACAAGGCCGAGGTCAGGGCCTGGAAGTGGGTCAATTCGCCGTGTTCACGTGGATCGTCGTAGTCCCCCCGCACCACGTGCATGGCGTGCCGGAAGGCGCGAATGTTGATGAATCCCATGCGGAGCGTAAAGAAAATCGCGCCCGCAATCAGCCACAGCACAATGAACGGGATGCCCATGCCCAGGTCGAAGAAAAGCCAACCGGCCATCCAGTCGACCAGGCCGGTGAACAACGTTTCCATCTTTTGCAAGGCGACGGGCGTCTCCGACAGCGATGCGTCGGCGGCCTGGGCCATGGCGGCGGCCGGAACGGCTGCCAGACCGATGAGACCAAGAAGCATCGCCGTTCGATCACGGGCAGGGCGACCTTGGCGCATGCGGGGCTCAATCGACGTCCGGCCCGGCGTCGCGTGCCGGAAAGTGCCCTGGGGGCCAGCGTTACGGCGGCGGAATGGCAGACGAATCATGGTGCTATCTCCCAAGTGATTTTGGATGCGGAACGCGAGCCGCTACCGGTGCCCGCCGCTTGGTTGGCTAAGCGTGATCCGGACCGAACTGTTACTGCAAGACGGGCTCAAGCCGCCGGGGACGGCGTCCCGAGTCTAATACCGTTGTCGCTTCCGCTCCCTCCAGGAGTTGCCACGATGCGCCATCCGCCCTTTGCCCTGAATGCCGAGAAAATCCTGGCCACGACCGAGGCGTTGGGCCGCCGCATGGACGCCCGCTTTCCGAACGCGGGACTGGGGCAGGTCTGCCGGCAGCTCTTCGATGTTGGTTCGCAGGCGCGGCAGCGCGCTGAATGGATCGCCCGCCCCTTGATGGTGTTGCGGTTGGCGACGGCTGCGGTCGTCGCCGCCTTGATCGCTTTTTTGGGGCTTACCTTCCTGATGTTGGAGCCGCAGGCCGAGGGCGTGGATCTGGTGGAATTCATTCAGGTGTTGGAATCCGCCACGAACGAACTGATTCTGGCCGGTGCCGCGCTGTTCTTTCTCGTGACGATCGAAACGCGCATCAAGCGACGCCGGGCCATGGCGGCGCTGCACGAGCTGCGTTCGATCGCGCACCTGATCGACATGCACCAACTCACCAAGGATCCGGAACGCGTCCTGTCGCGAGCGGTGATTACCGATGTATCGCCGAAGATTGGCATGTCACGGGCGGAGTTGGGGAGGTATTTGGACTACTGCAGCGAGATGCTGTCGCTGGTCGGCAAGATGGGCGTGCTCTATGTCCAGAAGTTCGACGACGCCGTGGTGCTGTCGGCGGTCAATGAACTGGAAGCCCTGACCACGGGGCTGTCGCGGAAGATCTGGCAGAAGCTGATGATCCTGCACCTGAGCGCTCCGGGCGAGCCGGCGCGCGCGGCGTGACACGGGAGCGAATTCTCTAGAGCCGGTTTCAAAACCATATTTTGCTGGGACAATTCCCGGTCATGGAGCGATGCCAAGGCGTTTTGAAACCGCTTCTAATGAAAGTCGCGGGAGCGCGTCGTCAAGCGCTGCAGCCGGTGAGTCAGGTCGTCCAGGCGGTCGACGACGACATGGATCACATGCGCGCGGCGTTCCAGGCGCCCGTGAGCCACCATGGCTCCCGCGGTGCGGGCCACCGTGTAATAACGCTTCCAGACATGCGTGTGGATGACCAGATTGGAAACGCCGGTCTCATCTTCCAGCGTTACGAATGTAATGCCTTTGGCAGTACTGGGCCGCTGGCGAACCAGTACCAGTCCGGCGACCACGACCGGATGATTGGGGGGATACGTATTGAGTTGCGCGGCCGCCGTGATGCCCATCTGGTCCAGTTCGTGACGGAAAAAGGACAGAGGATGCGCTCGCAGAGACAGCCCGACCGTCCGGTAATCGGCATATACCTGCTGGTAGTCCGGCAGCGGCGGCAGTTGCGCCGGTAGCGGAGGGTTGCTCCTGATGCCATCGAACAGGGGTTGATCGACGGGTCGTGGCGGCTGGTCCAGGACGTGCCACAAAGCGTCGCGGCGGTCAAGTCCCAGCGATTGAAACGCGTCGGCGTCCGCCAGACGTTGCAGTACCGCGCGGCTGAGCTGCGTGCGCTGCGCAAAATCGTGGATCGATGCAAACGGCGCTGCGGCGCGGGTTTGCTCGATGCGGGCGCAGTGCGATTGGGACAATCCAATGACCATGCGAAATCCCAGCCGGAGGGCCCAGCGGGACGTTTCGCCCCGTTCGGCCAGACGGGGCGACCCGCCGTTGGTTGCTGCCGGGCGGGTATGTCCCGCGCGACGCTGACTCCCGCCGGGTTGCCCGGCAGCGGCTGGCGTCACGAAGGCTTCGGGGCCGCCGGCCTCCAGCGCGCAGTCCCATTGGCTGGCATTCACGTCGACCGGACGGACCTCCACGCCGTGCTTGCGGGCATCGGCAACCAGCTGCGCGGGGGCGTAAAAACCCATGGGCTGGCTGTTGAGCAGTGCGGCGGTAAAGGCAGCCGGATAGGTGTATTTGAGCCACGCCGAGACATACACCAGCAGGGCGAAACTGGCGTCGTACGACTCGGGGAATGCGTATTCTCCGAATCCGCTAATCTGCCGAATCACGTTGCCGGCAAATGCGCGCGACAGGCCGTTGCGGGACATGCCTTCGATAAGCTTCTGGCGGAACTGGTCGATGATGCCCGGTTTTCGCCAGGCCCCCATGGCCCGCCGCAACTGGTCGGCTTCGCCGGGGGTCAAACCGGCGGCCACCACGGCCAGACGCATGGCCTGTTCCTGGAACAGCG
>CAZNKT010000042.1:0-47373 GCA_964573605.1 uncultured Pirellulales bacterium | reverse complement strand
ACACGTGCCCGCCGGGCAGGGCGAAGGCGTTGATCATGCTGGTGTTGACGACGTTGCATCTGGTCGACTCGCTTGGAGAATTGCTGCGCTTCACCTACGACAAAATGCTGCTCAGTGACTTCGAGCTGCAACTGGAAGGACAACAACCATACGACGCGCTACTGGAAACACGCCGGCTGCCAGGCGTCGATTACGCCGAACCGATGTTCGTGCTGGGGTGCACGCTTGCCAATGGGCATCATCGCGAGAAAACGGCCGTCACGGGACTGAAGTGTCCGTCCAGGTTGACGGCGTTGTACGACGACGCGCGACGGCGGATGGTGCTGCCCGAGCACGGCATCGTCCTCACCGACGAGCTCGCCCGCACGCTCAACGCACATGCCGGCGACGTCGTCAGCATGATTCCGGTGATCGGAAGGCGCGTCCGCCTTCGGGTTCCGGTGCAGCACGTGGCGACGAGCTTCGTGGGTTCGGGCGCTTTCGCGGACATCCGCTACCTGAACGCCTTGATGGGCGAGGTTCGGGCCATGACGAACATCCAGCTCAAGAACAATCCTGATCCCGGGACGGCCCGTCGGTTCTATCGTGAACTGAAAGGGCTGGCGAACATCAAAGGGTACAGCTCCACGCGCGACGAAAAGGCACATCTGCTGGAGCTGCTCGGTCCATTCCGGGTGAGTGTGGTCGTGCTCATTCTGTTCGCGGGATTGATCTTCTGCGGCAGCCTGCTGAACGCTTCTTTAATCTCGCTGTCCGAGCGCCAGCAGGAGGTCGCCACGCTGCGCGTGCTGGGCTATTATCCACGGGAGTTGAGCGGCATGTTTCTGCGGCAAACCCTGTGCGTAAATACCATCGGCATCGTGGTCGGCCTGCCACTGGGCTACGGCCTGAGCCGCCTGATGGGAACCGCGAACGCCACGGAGTTGCTGCGGTTTCCGTTTGTGATCAGCGCGCGGAGCTGGTTGTTGACCGTCGTGCTGGGGTTTGTCTTTACGCTTGTGGCGCACCTCCCGGTTCGAACGGTGATCAAGAACATGGACTGGCTCAGCTCGATCAACGTCAAGGAGTAGCTCAGCAATGACGCGAGCCGTTTGGGTTGGTCTGATTGCCGTCGTCGTCGCCGTTGCCGTCATGGCAGTTCGGTCACCAAATATCATGACGGTGGATGTTGCGGTCGCCGAGCAAGGTACGCTGCGCAGCTATGTGGACGACGAGGCCAAGACCCGCGTGCCGGAACTGTACACCATCACGATGCCGCTCCAGGGTCGCATTTTGCCGATCAAATTACGGGAAGGCGATTCTGTTTCCGCCGGACAGGTGGTCGCACGCATGGAACCCCTCGACCTGGACGCGGATCTGACGGAAGCCAGAAACGTGCTCGTCCAGGCCGATAAGACGCTCGATGTTTTCGATAACGCGATCGAACAGATCGCCGAGACAATCCTGGCCAGCCGTGCAAAGCTCGACTTTTCCAAACGCAATCTGGAACGCAACATTCGACTGATGGAGCAGAACGCCGTATCGGAGAAAGACAAGGAGGATGCCGAATTGCTGGAAATCGAAAGCCGCGTCGACTTGCGCAAGGATCAACTGGACGACATCAATTACCGGCTGATGCGTTCCATTATCGAGCTGTATCGCCAGACGCAGGCGGAGCGCGAGAGAAAAGCCAACCGCGACCGGCAGCGGGCCGACATCACGAGCCCCGTGGACGGGGTCGTGCTGAGCCGCAGCGTTTCCAACGAGCGCGTTCTGCCCCCGGGTGAAGTACTGATGGAAATCGGCCGGATTGACCAGCTGGAAGTCGAAACCGACCTGCTCACGCGCGATGTTGCCTCCGTACGTATCAACGACCCCGCAGAAATCATGGGGCCTGCCATCGGAGAAACACCGGTGCCCGGTCGGGTGGCACGCATTTTCCCCCGCGGATTCACCAAGATGTCCTCGCTCGGAGTGGAACAGCAACGTGTAAAGACAATCATTGCGTTCGACGCCGAAACACAACAGGCGCTGGTTAGCGGCGAGCGGCAGTTGGGCGTCGACTTCCGTGTCCACGTCCGGATCTACACGGACGAGGAGCCCCAGGCTATTAAGGTTCCGCGCTCGGCGCTGTTTCGCAGCTCCACCGGTGCCTGGCGAACATTTGTCGTACGCCAGGGAGTGGCCCGACTGACCGATGTCCAAATAGGACTCAGCAACGATCAAGAAGTGCAGGTCGTGGCGGGAGTCGCCGAGGGCGATTCGGTCGTGTTGGCTCCGGAATCTAGCCTCGTCGATGGCCAGCCGGTCGAGGCGCGCGTCCTCCGTCGCGCTGCCTCCAACGTTGACTGATGCCCTCGCACCGACGGTCAAGGCCACACGCGCAACCCGTCCAGCCACCATGCGCGCGGTGCAAGCACGACTGATCCGCAGATGTCACGCAATCACCCCAGTTTAATGCCCCAGTTTGATGCCCCAGTTTAAATGCCGCTGTGTCTGGAAACGTACCGCCGGCGCTGCCATCCGCAATCGTGTGGTTGCCGCGGCGAAAAAGCAGCGCCTTTTTCACCGCCGTGGAGACTGTACTAACGCGCCGTGGGTTTGTAAAATATCGAATGCTCCGGTGATGCTAGATGAGTAAGACGAGTAAACGGTTTCTTGATTGACAAAGTTTAGGGAGCTGTTTCCATGTGTCGTTCAGCCAAGTTGATCGCTCTGGCCTCTGTACTGGCCGGCTGTTTTTTTCTCGCTGCGGCTAAGCCCGCGGACGCTCAGGTTGCCGTGACGACGTTCTACCCGCCCCAACCGGTCGTCACCTATCTTCCGGTGCGCAGGGGACTGTTTTTCCCACGGATTGTCTATCGCCCCGTGGTGTCCTACGCCGCGACGGCTCCGGTCACAACCTACTATGCGCCGCCAGTAGCAGCAGCGCCCGTCGCGACCTATTACGCACCGGCTCCGGTGACGAGCTATTGCTGGCCCGGATATTGATCGATCGAGGCCGGTAGGCGACGGTGGACGCTGCGCTGGTTCTTCGGTCCCTTCGACCGCGGATTCTCGGAGCAGTTGCCTGCTTCGACTCTGGGTAATTTCTAGCCGGATTGCTGCCGGGGAATTTTTTCGGTGCGGGCTGCGCATTTTTCGATCCGCGATGCGCAGGATCACCTTCATTATCGTTTGATGTCTGCCGCCCTTCGTCCCGCCCATTTTCTCGCCGACTGTCCCGGAAAGCCTTGCCCGACAGCTATAGTTTCGGCAAGCGGAAGGGCCCATTGTGCCACGATCTGTTTTCGCACGACGAGTGTCTAATGCGGGCTAAGATCGCACGCGAAAAAGATTTGCCATCGTGGGCGGACGACGCGGATGTGACGCAGCAAGATTTCAAGGGCTATAATTCAGAATAACTCGGTAGGAGGCGTCTCCAGCAACGCAACGCCGGATAGGTCCATGCTCCGATCGCTCATCTCGACCCTTTTGGTCTGCGCACTAACCGGCGTGCCTGCGGCAGCTAGCCCAGGCGACCGCTGCCCGCCCGGGTCACTAACCTACGATGCCGGAGCGATTTCCTTGGGCGGACCTCCGATGGCATCGCAAAACCGCGCACGGCAGTCGGTCATCGCCTATCGCCTCGCTGGCCGAAAGCGGCGAGAAGGCGCAACGTTGCAGGAGTTCGTCAGCTTCTTCGATTACGCTCTGCAGGCAACGCTGCTGAGCACGTCGCTCGGCTTGGGCGCCGTGAGCGGTTCGAACACCGAATCCGCTACGACGACCGACGCCGCACCGGCCAAGCCGGCACGAACGCTGGCCGACCGCCTCCGCGCCCGGCAGCAACAGCTTGGCAAGGCGCACCCGCTTCAGGCTCCGCTGGAGATCGCCCGCGAGGGATACGAGCACGTGCGGCAGAGGGTAACTGATTTCAAGTGCATCCTGGTCAAGAGAGAGCGAATCGAGGGCCGGCTGAAGTCACGTCAATATCTATATATAAAATTCCGGCTGTCTCAGCAGCGCGACGGTCAGGTCGTCGCTCCCCTTTCCGTGTACGCCCATTATCTCGCACCGGCGACGATACGTGGTCGGAAAGCCCTGTATGTGGCGGGCAGAAACGACGACCAGATTCTGGTTCGCAAGGGGGGCCGCCGCATGGACTACGTCAAGCTGACGATATCACCCTACAGCGAAGCAGCCCGCCGCCAGGGTCGCTATCCGATCATGGAGATGGGTCTGGACCGCATGTTACAGCGTCTCATCGAACGCGCAGAATCCGATATGGTCGTAGATCCCGACGGCAGCAACACGCGGGTAACAATGTACCGGAATGCGACCGTGGCGCAGCGAGTGTGCACTCGATTGAAAATCGAACACCCCACCCGCCGGCCGGGCCTGAACTTTCACCTGGCGAACCTGTACGTCGACGACGCCTTGGAGGTTCCCATTCGCGTTGAGGGTTATGGCTGGCCGGCGACCGAGGATGCGGAACCTCCGTTGCTGGAGGAGTACACCTATATGAAGCTCCAGCTGAATCCCGGTCTCACGGATGCCGACTTTGACCCGCGTGTCCTCGATGCGCGCTAAAGGGCCTTGCGTGGTTCTGGGAAGATTGCAGCGGATCGGCGTACGGCATGCTTTCGGCAGGGATCGCGCGTGGCAGGCAGTTTTCTACGGTACATGATCAGGAACGAACGTGCCAGGCGGGCGCTCAAGGAGCGGGCAGGCTGGGTCAGCCGCGAAGGACGCTCATCGTCTGGCCGTGCTCCCCGCGGGCTTTCGCCCGCGGCTATATGCTTGCGCCACTTCGTGGCTGGCTGACAACCAATAACAATGAGGGCTCACTTCCACCTCAATGCGTACACCACTTCGCGGCTTGCTTTCCGTGAGACGATTGGCGTGTTGAGGGCTCACGGTGCAATGATGCCACCGCCGAGCGGCCATTGCCTGAAGCACGAACTGCAAAAGTGTTTCCAGGATCACGAAAGCCCATATAGAAGCGGTTACCAAACACCCCGTAATCGCTTCATCACCGGGAACTGTCACCGCAAAGTCGGGTCTTGAAACCGGCTCTCGAATTGGCTGTCGAACTTGCTGCGGATCATTCGTGCCGGGCCACACGCGGATCATACGTCGTCCAGAACTGCCAACGATTCGAACTGCTTGCCTTCGAGCATGGCCAGACTCGCGCCGCCGCCGGTACTGACGTGCGTCACTTGATCGGCCAGCCCGAACTGGGTGAGCGCCGCCGCACTGTCTCCACCACCAACGATGCTCGTGCAGTCGGTTCGCGCAATGGCTTCGGCCACGGCGCGGGTGCCGAGATCAAAAGGAGGCATCTCGAAGACGCCCATGGGTCCGTTCCAGACAACGGTTTTCGCATTGGACACGAGATCGCAGTACAGTGCGGTCGTTTTGCTTCCGATGTCCAGGCCTTCGTAGCCGTCGGGAATCCCACCGACCGCGACTTCGCGTCGATCGCAATCGCTGCTGAAGGCGTCGCCACAAACGGTGTCGATGGGCAGGACAAGCTTCTGGCCTCCCTGCTCGATCAGCTTCTTGGCCAGCGGAACGTCGTCCCGTTCCACCAGGCTGTTGCCGACCTGCCCGCCCCGCGCCACGCTGAACGTGTAGGCCATGGCGCCTCCGATCAGAACACGATCGCAGATCTTTAGGACGTTGCGAATGACCTGGATCTTGTCGGAAACCTTCTTACCACCCAGGATGGCGACGAACGGGCGTTCCGGATGTTGAATAACATCGGAGAGGTATCTGATTTCTTTTGCCACGAGCCGGCCGACTACCCGGGGCTTGTTCGGCATGGCTCGTGGTACCGCGACCATGGACGCGTCGCTGCGATGACATGTTCCAAACGCATCGTTACAGTATGCGTCGCCGAAACCGGCCAACGCGCGGGCCAGCTCCTCGTCGCCCTTCTTCTCGCCCGTATGAAAACGCAGATTTTCGAGTACGAGGACTCCGCCGTCGGCCAGTTCCGCCACTTTCGCTCGCGCATCCTCTCCCACCGTGTCGGTAGCGAATGCTACTGGGCGCTGCAGCAATTCCGAGAGTTTCTTCGCGGTCGGCTTTAGGCTGAACCGCGTATTGTCGCCGCCGGGTTCCGGACGTCCGAGATGGCTCATGGCAACAACCTTCCCGCCCCGGTCCAGGACGGACTGGATAGTCGGCAACGCCATGCGAATCCGGCGGTCATCGGTGATTTGCAGCGAGGCGTCCAACGGCACGTTGAAATCTACGCGTAACAGTACCGTCTTTCCCGCTACGTCGATGTCGTCGATGGTCTTTTTAGCCATGGATCGGTCACTCCGGTCGAACGCACCCTACCGAGACGATTGCCGGAGCGCGACTTTAGCTCGCGTCCCGCGGATCGCCCTTCCTGCGGTCATTTTGTCCCTATATTCCGCGCCGTCAATACACGGCTTGCAATCCGCTGTGTGTTGTATCACAATTCATGATGCTGTCTGGCACCTTGAGACACCTCTAGGTTTGCCTCCGGCAGGCGTGCCGCGGATCGATCATTCGTACGGGGGAGAGAGAATGATGTCGAGTCGCTCTCGGTTTGGAGTTTGGTGGTTGTGCGTGATTTGGTCGCTGTTGGTTGCCGCCAGCCCCCTGCGGGCCGACGAGGCCCCGGCCGACGACGCTTTGGCTGACGCCGTCCAGGACGCGTCGCCCGTCCCACCTTCTTCACTTTCCATTCACATCGGCGATCACGCATCGGATCAATTGTTATTGTTGGGAAGTGACGCCCGGCAACAACTGGTGGTGACCGGGCACGCTTCCGACGCCGACTATCGGGACGTCACACGCGACGTTCAATACACCGTCCAACCGCCCGGTGTCGTCTCGGTCGATTCCGTTGGAGTGGTACGGGCGGAAGGTGACGGTCGAGCGACAATCTCGGTCCAGCACCCGGCAGGCGCGCGTGCCGCGTGCGACGTGGAAGTGCGTCAATGGGGCAACGATCCGCCGGTGAACTTCCCCAATCAAGTCGTCCCGGTTTTCACGAAACTCGGATGCAACGGTGGAAATTGTCACGGGAAATCGAGCGGTCAGAATGGTTTCCGTTTGTCACTGCTGGGATTTGAACCGCCCGAGGATTACGAGCACTTGCTCAAGGAAGCCCGGGGGCGGCGGCTGTTTCCAGCAGCGCCCGAAAGAAGTCTGCTGCTGCTCAAGGCCACCGCGGCGGTACCGCACGGGGGTGGCCGCAGACTGGAAGAAGGCGAACCGGCATACCGCTTGCTGCGGCGGTGGATTTCGGAAGGCATTCCCTACGGCGATCCGGAAGCTGCCAAGGTGGCCGCCATCAGTGTGTTCCCGGACCAGCGTACCCTGCATCCGCACGAGCAGCAACAATTGGCCGTGACGGCCCATTACACCGACGGTTCCACCGAAGATGTTACGTCCATGGCGCAGTACGAAGCCAACGTAGAAGAAATGGCCGAAGTCGGTCGCACGGGACTGGTAACCACGAGCGACCTGACTGGTGACGTGGCGGTGATGGTGCGTTACCAGTCGCAGGTGGCCGTCTTTCGCGCGACCGTGCCGCTGGGAGCTCCCGTCGCCGATCTGCCGGCGGAAAACAATTTCATCGACGAGCTCGTATTTCAAAAGTTGCGGGACCTGGGCATGCCCCCGTCGCGACCCTGCGACGACGCCACCTTCCTGCGACGCAGCACGATCGACATTGCCGGACGGCTTCCCACGGTGGAAGAAACACGCGCGTTTCTGGACAGCGACGATCCCAATAAACGCATCACGTGGGTTGATCAGTTGCTCGACAGTTGGGACTATGCCGATCATTTCGCCGAAAAATGGTCCGCGATCCTGCGCAACAAGCGACGCAACGACAACTACCGCCGAGGAACGTATGCGTTTCATCACTGGATCCGCGATTCGATCCACAACAACAAGCCGTACGACGCGTTCGTTCGCGAGATCATCACCGCGACGGGAGAAATCGGCCACAATCCGCCGGTCGCGTGGTACCGCGAAGTGAATGAACTGTCCGAGCAGGTGGAAGACACCGCGCAATTGTTCCTGGGCCAAAGGATCCAGTGTGCTCGGTGCCACCATCATCCATTTGAAAAATGGAGCCAGCAGGACTACTACAGTTTCGCTGCTTTCTTCTCGCAGGTGGGACGCAAGGCAGGCGATGGCCCCGAGGAGCAGCGGATCTTCCACAAGCGGGGCGTGGCCCGGGCGACGAATCCGAAAACCAACGCCCCCGTCAAACCCGCCGGGCTCGGCGCGCCGATCGAGCAGCTCGCTCCCGAAAACGATCCTCGCGAAGCGCTGGCCGACTGGATGACGCAGCCGGACAACCCGTTCTTTGCCCGGGCGCTGGTCAACCGCTATTGGAAACACTTTTTCGACCGCGGTCTGGTCGACCCCGAGGACGACTTGCGGGCGACCAATCCGGCAGCAAACCCCGAACTGCTCGATGCGCTGGCGGAACATTTTGTCGCCACAGGCTTCAATATGGAGGAGCTGATCCGCTTGATCTGCCAATCGCAGGTGTACCAACTGGAATCGACGCCCAATGAATTCAACGCCAAGGACAAGCAGAATTTCTCGCGATACTATCCGAAACGCCTCTCAGCGGAAGTCCTGCTCGACGCCGTGGACGCAGTCTGTGGTGCGACGACCTCCTTCGCGGGATTGCCTCCTGGCACGCGAGCCGTCCAACTGCCAGACACGGATTTTGATTCGTACTTCCTCACCGTGTTCGGTCGACCGGAGGCGACCAGCGCCTGCGAATGCGAACGACAGTCCGAAGCCAGCCTGGCTCAGGCCTTACACCTGATCAATTCCGCGGAAATTCACGGCAAACTTTCGGCCGAAGGGGGCCGCGCCGCACGGTTGGCAAGCGACAACGAACGCACCCGACAGCAGAAAATTGAGGAGGTCTTTCTGTCGTCGCTGTCGCGCGCACCCACCGATGACGAAGTCACGGCCGTCGCACAGTACATCGAGCGCAAGTCAGCCGAAAGCGATGATGGACTGCAGCGGGCCTACGAAGATGTGTTGTGGACGATGATCAATACCAAAGAGTTCTTGTTCAACCATTAGTCCTGTAGTCTCCATTTTGCTGTGACATTTCCCGGTCACGGAGCGATTACCGGGCGTTTTGAAACCGCTTCCAGCCAAAACAACAGCACGCATCCAGCAGACAATCCCGGAAAGCAACCAGCACGCAATCGCCCGCAGGTTCCCTCCTCGGTGTAGCTGCTGCCATCCTCTTTGTTTCAGCGTCAAACCTGTTTGATCCGTTCTGCACGGCGGAGCGTCGACGATCCGGCAGTCCGAAGTTGCGATGCCGGCGCTAGTTCATCCGGTCGTTCTTGTTGGTCGCGCCGTAGCGGCGACGCGTCTTTGTTTAACAGCGCTTCGCCTGCCGCACCGCAACCAACCCGTTCCGATCTCCACTTGACCCCAGATAAACCCATGCAAAATCTGCTTCCTCGATTCGCGGCGAGCTGCGTCGTCCTGCTGCTATCCTCGCTCCCGGCCCCCGGCGCTCTGCCCCACGCCACCTTGTCTTGGATATTCCCACCCGGCGGGCAACAGGGCAGCCAGGCGGAATACGTTGTCGGGGGCGCGGATCTGGACGACGCGCGAGGGCTGATTTTTTCTCACGATGGAATTCATGCGGAGCCGGTGATCGTTCCGGATTCTCAGTTGATCAGCAAACCCCGCGCAGTTCCCGAGCGGTTCTCCGTGCGGATCGATCCCGACGTGCCAAATGGAATTTTCGAGGCGCGCGTGGTGGGGGCATTCGGCACGTCAAATCCTCGGGCGTTCATGGTCGGCTCGGTCCCCGAATCCCATGACCCAAGCGGGAATCACACGCTGGAATCCGCCACCGAGTTGGCCTTGGACACCGTGGTCAACGGCCGCGCCGATGCCCGCCAGTACGACGTGTATCGCGTTCAACTTTCCGCCGGACAACGTGTCGTCATCGATTGCTGGGCGCAGCGCATCGACTCACGAATGGACGCCACAATCCTCGTCTGCGATGCCGGCGACCGCATCCTCGCTTCCAACCGCGACTACCACCACCGCGATCCGCTGGTGGACTTTACCGCTCCGGCCGACGCATCTTATTTCGTCAAGGTACACGACTTCGTATTTGCGGGCAGCCCGGAACACTTTTATCGTCTTGCCGTGCAGACGACGCCCTATGTCGAGTTCGTTTATCCGCCGGCCGCCACGCCGGGGGCGGAGGGCACGTTTGCCGTCTTCGGCCGCAACCTGCCCCATGCGACTCCAACTCCACAATCGTCGCCGGCGGGCTCGCTCGAGCAGATTCGGGTCACGACAGCGGTCCCTTCCGCAGCCGCTTCGCAGCCCCCGGCACCGCCACCGGCGCTTGCCGATCCCATCCAACCGTCGGAATCGCGCATCGTGCTGCCGGAAGTGCCCTTCGTCACATCGGAGGGTCCCGTTGCCGTCGACCTCACCAAGCACCCGATCGTGACGGAAGCCGAGCCAAACGATACGCCCGATTCCGCGCAGCTTGTGACACCTCCGTGCGAGCTTGCCGGTCGGTTCACACCGCGCGGCGATGACGATTGGACTCAATTCAAGGCCGTTAAGGGGGACCGCTTCACCATCGAAGTTGTCTCGCAGCGTACCGGACTGGCGACCGATCCTTACCTTCTCGTGCAACGCGTCGACCGGGATGACGCGGGCAATGTCACCGTGCACGATGTGGGTGATGCAGACGACACGCCACGGGCAGCCGGCGAAAAAGGATTTGAGTCGCCCAGCTACGATCCGGTGTTCACATTCCAGGCGGACCGGGATGCCACGTACCGGATCCTCGTCCGCGATCAGTCTCCGTCGCTGTCGAGCAATGAACGGCGTGCGTATCGGGTTGTCATTCGGCGACCGGAACCCGACTTCCAGCTTTTGGCCGCCGTCAAGGCTCCGGTGGAAGCCAAAGATCAGCCGCCGGCGCGATGGAACCCCGTGCTGCGACGCGGCGGTACAGCGGCCATCCGAGTCGTCGCGTTGCGATGCGATGGTTTCGATGCGGCAGTGACATTGACCGTGGAAGGACTTCCCGAAGGCGTGACAGCGCCTCCGGCGGTGATCGCGCGGGGACAAACCGCGGCGACCGTCGTCGTGCAGGCAGCCGACAATGTTCAGCCTTGGACGGGCCCGATCCGTATCATCGGGCGGGCAGACGACGGTGAGCAGCAACGCGTCCGTCAGGCCACGGCCGCCACGGTCGTCTGGGAATCGTTTCCCGCCCTGCCCTCGCGCGCGACGCGCGACCTCGTGCTGGCCGTCGCCGCGGAACAGGCGCCTCTTCGAATCGAAAAGGGCGCGGACGGCCCGCTCGAGGTCCAAGCGGGTGACAAGGTGACCGCCGACCTGCAGGCGACCAGGCGTGCCACCGTCAAGGGCGATATCGTGCTTAAGCCCGTCTCCCCGTCCAAAGGCATCAAAGCGGGCGAAGTCAAATTTGCAGGCGACGCCAAACAGGCCACCCTCGAGATTTCCGTCGACGCGGGGGTGCCGCCCGCCGAATACACTCTGTTTCTGGAAGGTGCGGCGACCGTCACTTACGAGCGAAACCGTGAAGGCGTCGATCGGACCAAGGCGCTGGCCCAGGAGGTGGCCGATCTGACAACGAAGCTTGCCGAAGCAAAGCAACAGGCCACGCGCTCGCAACAGGAGGCGGCCGAGGCCCTCACGGCGGCCGCCGCCGAGGCGGACCAGGCACGCAAGTCGCTCGAGACGCTCGTACAGCAATTACAGCGCAAAACCAAGGTGCGGCAGGAACTGATCGATTCGCTCGCCCAGGCCAAGAACGCCGCCGATCAGATTGCCGAGTCGCCGGAGATCGCGGCGTCGATCGCCGAAATCCAACAGCGGGTTGCCAACGCCGCCACGCGGGAGACCGAGCAAATGTCGGGCGCGCGGACTGAGGCTGAGGAAGCGGCCGCGGCCGCCACTGCCAAGGTCGAGCAAGCCGAGGAAGCGAAGCGCGCCAGCGATACGCGGGCCGAGCAAGCCACGGCCGCCGCCGCCGCCGCGGAGCGCGAACAAAAAGCCCTCCACGAGCTGGTGCAAGAACGAGAGAAAGCCGCCCAGGCCAAAGATACCCCCATGTACGTGGCGTCGCCGCCCATCACCGTCGTCGTCCGCGCAGCCGAACAACCACAACAAAAGTAACCACGCCGTGCGGCCACTGCCGAGTGCGGTGGTCTTGCGGAAAACAAGTTTTTGACAACGAGTTCGTTTTGTCCGGGAACCTACAATGATGCGCTATCCTCAGATAGGGGTGGTCTTTCTGGCTTGCCTGATTTCCAGCACGTTGTGTGGCGTGGATCGTGTCCGCGGTCAAGATGATGGGGTCGTCGAGATCGCCGTTCCGGACCGCGAAGAGCCCGTGGATTTTCAGCGAGAGATTCTGCCCATTCTCAAGGCGAACTGCCTGGCCTGTCACAACGGCAGCGACGCCGAGAGCGAACTGGTCTTGGAAACGCCGGAAACGATCAAGACAGGCGGGTCGCTCGGCGAAGCCGTCGTGCCGGGCAATGCCGACGAGAGCCTGTTGCTCCAGGTAACGTCGGGAACGAGCGAACCGGTGATGCCTCCGCCGGATAACGATTCCGGCGCTCAACGCCTTTCGCCCGATCAACTCGGTCTTTTGAAGCTCTGGATCAATCAGGGAGCCAAGGGAGAAGTCACGCACGGCGCGGAGTCGATTGAGTGGCGTGCGTTGCCCGGTGATCTGCGGCCCATTCTGGCGACGGCCATCACCTGCGACGGGAAGTACGCGGCGTGTGGTCGCGGAAATCAGATCTTTCTATATCAGCTGGCCACGGGTCGCGAGTTCGGCCCGCTCGTCGATCCGCATCTGGTCGATGCCGACACCGGCCAGCACCATCGCGCGCACCTGGATCTCGTGCAGTCCCTGGCATTCAGCCCCGACGGCCACATCCTGGCCTCCGGAGGTTTCCGCACCATCAAGTTGTGGGAGCGTAACGACGTGCACCGCAACCTGTTCGCCCAGGCCGCGGGAGCATCGCGCTGCCTGGCGTTGCACCCTGATGGATCACGGTACGCGGTGGGCGACGCCGAAGGCTACGTGCGGATGATCGAAACACAGACCGCTCATGTGCTCCAGGAAACCAAGCTGCATACCGGTCCCGTGACGGCGCTCGTGTTTTCATCAGATGGATCGCAACTCTATAGCGCGTCGCTGGACGGCACGGTGCGTCGCCGTGCCGGCGATTCGACCGATCCCGCAGCGACCCTGACGACGCCCGGCGCCGTAACTGCCTTGGCGCTCATCGAACAGCACGGTCGCGTGGTAACGGGCCATCAAGACACCGCCGTGCGTGTCTGGTCGGCGACCGACGGATGGCTGCCCGGTCAACGCAACGACGAGGCAACCGAACCGGACTCGGCGGACGCGAGCGCCTCGGCCGTGCCGCTGCTCGAATTTGGAGCCCATGGCAAGCCGATCACGGCCCTAGAGGCGGTTCCTGGAGATGCGCCGCAGTTCCTTTCGGCAAGCGAAGATGGAAGCGTGCGGCAGGTCAACGCGCAGGATGGACTAGAGATACGCGCGTTTGAACATGGCGCGCCGGTTTCCGCACTTGCCGTGCATCCGGATGGCACCCGCCTCGTTTCGGGCGGACAGGATGGCACGATAAAACTCTGGAATGCCGCCGATGGCAAACTGCTGGCAACCGTGCACGGCGACCAGCGGCTGGTAAGCCGCGTGGCGGGCGAAGAACGAACCGTGCAGATCGCCCAGCTGCGTCAACAAGATCGCAAGAAATCGCACGAGTCGGCCGAAAAGGATGCCACCGCCAAGAACGAGGCACTGGCCAAGGCGACCGCGGCCAAAACCGAGGCCGAAAAGGTTCTCAACGAAAAGTCCCAGGCGGCCTCGGACCTGGCCGCGCAGAAAGAGGCGGCCGAAAAAACGCACAACATGGCGACGAGTCAACTGGCCGAAGCGCAGGCCGCCAAAGCGGAATCCGAGAACTCCGCCAAGAGTCTGCAAGCGGCTCTGGCCAGGGCCAAAGAGCGCCTGGCGCCGGCTCCCGCAAACGAACAAGCCGCCCAGGACGCCGGATTGCAAGAAGCGGCCCAGGCGATTGACGAGGCAAGTGAGCATCACAAGGCGCTGTTGGGACGATTGCTGAAGGTGCTCGATAGCAGGATCCAGACAGCGGACGCCGGCGTGAAAACCGCCAAGGGTGCCCTCGACGAAATCGCCAAGAAAAATGAAGAAGCACAAAAACAGGTAGCGTCCGCCAAGGAAGCCCAGGCGAAGTCGAACCGGGCGGCCGAGGATGCAGCCCGCGATGACAAGTCGGCCAAGGACGCCCTGGCCGCCGCCAAGGACGCCCTGGCCGCCGCCGATGCCAGCCTGGCCGCCGCCACGCAATCTCTGGATACAGCCCAGCAGGCTCTCGCGGCAAGCCGGCAGCCCGTCACGGCGTTGGCATTTTCATCCGACGGAAGCCTGTGGGCCGCCGCCGATGGGCAGGGGATCGTGCAACTCTACACGACAGACTCCACGTCTCCGGTGTCGGCCTTTAACGCCGATGGCGGCTCGATTGCGGGGCTGGCGTTTCTTCCCGGCGATGCACTGATAACCACCAGCAGGTCCGAAGGGGCGAGTGTGTGGGACACGGCGTTTCGCTGGTCCCTTAGGCGAACCATCGGAGATCCCGCCGACCCGTCGCAACTCGTCGACCGCGTGCTGACCCTGGCGTTCAGTCCCGATGGACAGCAGCTCGTGTCGGGCGGCGGTGAGCCGTCGCGCAGCGGTGAAATCAAAATCTGGAACGTCGCCGACGGCAGCCTGGTCCGTGAACTTGAGGACGCCCATAGCGACACCGTCTTTTCGGTGCAATTCTCCACTGATGGCAAATACCTGGCGTCTTCCGCAGCGGATCGCATGATCAAGGTTTTCCGAATGGATGACGGAAGTCCCATCCGCACGTTCGAAGGGCACACGCACCACGTGCTGGATTTGAGCTGGAGGGCAGACGGCAAATGGTTGGCAAGTTGCGGTGCCGATAACGTCATCAAAGTGTGGGACTTCGACGCAAATTCGCAGGTGCGCACGATCCAGGCGTTTAAGAAAGAAGTGACTTCCATTGCTTTTCTCGGTACATCGCCCCACACGGTCGCCAGCTCCGGTGATCGGTCGATCCGCGTGCACAATGCGGCGGATGGGAAACAGATCCGCACGCTGGACGGGGCAGCCGACTACGTGTACACCGCGGCCACTAGCGGGGACGGGAGCCGGATCATCGCCGGAGGACTCGACGGTGTGCTGCGCGTGTGGAATCGCGAGGAAAGTAAGGTCCAGACGCAGTTCTCGCCGCCCTGATCACGGCGGCCGCCCCGAACCGCAAGCGAGTTTGCCGCCGGTCGAAGGGGGGATTCGCACGGCAAACCGCAGTGGACTCACATCCAGGCGGGGGTTCCGCTCCAAAACGCCCGTACGACTTCAATTGACCAGACGATGAGGCACACGAACGACGCGATGCGAAGAAACCGCCGGTGGCGCGCCCATTGTTTGCCGTCGATCTCGACGGCGCTAACCAGCTCTGTGCGCGGCCCTGCTGCACGCCGCCGATTCGAGTCGCGCGTCGTCGACGCCGGAAGCAGAAGCCCGGTGGCGCGCGTTCGGTGAGGAGCGACGGTGGGTTCGGCAGATCTCGACTCGTCACCACGTGTCGGCCAGGGCACGGAAGGTGGTCGCATCAATGGGTGACGGTCGGAGAGCTTCGTCGGCCATTCGGGATCCGCTCTCCGCGTTTCGTTCGGCTGATCCATGCCGGGGCCCCACGCTCACTGCAGTCAAACCGCGTTGATGTACGAGCCCCCGGCTTTGCCCGGGGGGATTGCCCAGCGGAGTTGCTGGGCCTTTCAACCCCACACCAGAGCCCGGAGCCAACCACGCGCTGCGCGAATCTCCAGAAGCTCTCGAACATTAGAATCGAACGTGGCGTGGCATGCGCCTAAGGCAGAATCACGAATGCACTGCTCTTTTCGCCGGGCACCCTGTCGCAAGCTCTAAAATCGGTAGAGCAGAAAAAGGTGTCACATGCTTCGTCCAGTCTGGCCGGCGGGCCAGGGGCCAAGCGCTCAGTAACGGCTCTTTCGATCACGCTGCCTTCCTTCCACCTCCAGAGACTGCCCCACGGCCGCGCGCCAGTGGTTGCGCACGCCAAAAAAGGTTCCTGACACCTTTTTTTCGTCGAGCGGCCGCAGGCTGATGTTGCGGTATTCGATCAACGCACCCTCCGACTGGAGAGCAATCGCCCCGCGCGTCACGCTGCAATTCGTCGCGCGATTGACCATGTCTCCGTTGACTTTCACTTCGATGGTGTCGCCCGAGCATCGTATTTCCATATGATTCCACTGCCCAAGTGGTTTCTCTGAATCATCGGTCAAATTGATGTGTCGGCGTCCCTGTTTGCGCTCGGCCTCGTTAGGCACATCCAGATCCGTCCCAATCACCCAAAAATCACCCGCATCGCCTTTGCCCAACTGGACCTCAATCGACTTGGGCCACACGCCCAGCGCGGCGGGCGTCGACGTGTGCACCAGCACACCGTTATTGCCGCCCTCGGTGCCGGGCGGCCAACGCCACTCCAGACTCAAGACGTAGTCTCCGTAGTCTTTCCGGGTCCGCAAGTATCCGGCCGGCGCTCCTGTGCAAACAAGCACGCCGTCCCGCACGCTCCATACATCGTCCCTTTCCGCCGAAGCATCCTCCAAATAGTACGTCCATCCAGTCAGGTCCTGGCCGTTGAACAGCATCGTTTTGCCGTCTTCGGCGCCATGGCAGTTCGAAGACACGCCACAGCAGAGTCCCGTGTAAATCATCACGACACAGCGAAGTTGCGACATTTTCAGTGCTCCCTGGCGCGATCCACGAAATGGAAGGGTCCCCTCTGCCACCACCGGCCAACCGGACGTGCGGCAAAGCCTTCTCAGCTTACGATTCGATCGCCGTGAAATCAAACAAGTCGCCGAACCGGGGTGGCTCGTCGGAACCGGCCCGGTGTGCGATAATAACGGGCGGCAGAATTCCACGCCGCGGGATTCTCAAATCACGCGTACCTTTCGCGGCCCGGGACTCCCACCGTGCACCGTGTACGGGGCATTCATCCGCGGCAGCCGCGATTGTCCAATGTTTTTGCGCTGAGCGTTGCGGACCGCCATATCAGGACGAACAGCATGATTCGAACATTATTTTTCCTTGCCTTCGTCAGCGTTGTCACGGTCGCCACGGCCGATTCGTGGATGCCGGCCAAAGGCGATCGCATTTGCCTGATCGGAAACGTGCTCGCCGAACGCATGCAGCACGACGGCTGGCTGGAGGCGGTTGTCCAGCATCGTTTTCCCGACCACGAGTTGGTGTTCCGAAACCTCGGCTTCTCTGGAGACGAGGTCAACGTGCGGCTTCGTTCGCAAGACTTCGGCAGCCCGGACGAGTGGCTTACACGATGTAGGGCCGATGTCATCTGGGCATTCTTCGGTTTCAACGAATGCCTCACCGATCAGGGTCTGGCCACGTTTGCCGATCAGCTCGACGACTTTATCCAACATACGCTCAATCAGAAATACAATGGCCAGAGTCCTCCCAAGCTGATACTTTTTTCGCCGATATCCATCGAGCAATTGCGGGACTCCGTTCTGCCGTCCGGCGGCCGACACAACCGGCGACTCCAGCAGGCAACACAGATTATGGCCGAAGTTTGTGCGGCGCATGACGTGCGGTTTGCGGACTTATTCAGCGCCACTAAAGCCGCCTACGCTGCGGAGAGCCGGCCACTGACCCTGAACGGGCTGTACTTGAATACACAAGGAAATCAGCTTGTCGCCGAGACCATCGACCGCTTGCTGTTTGGTGATCAGCAAGTTGACGAGGCTCGCGTGGAACAGATTCGCGAGGCGGTGTTGGAGAAGAATTTCCACTGGTTTCACCGCTACCGGACGACGGACGGCTACAACGTGTACGGAGGTCGGGCCCATAAGCGGTACACGGATGATGTCAGCAATCTGGAAGTCCTGCAGCGTGAAATGCAGGTTCTGGACATGATGACGGCTAACCGGGACCGCAAAATCTGGGCTCGAGCGCGTGGTGGGGACCATACCGTGGACGACAGCAACACGCCGCCGTTCATTCCCGTCAAGACCAACATACCCGGGCCTCATCACTTCCTGGGTGGTGAAGAAGCCATTGAAAAAATGACTGTGATGGACGGCTGCCGGGTGCAGTTGTTTGCGTCGGAGGAAGACTTTCCTGAGCTGATTAATCCCGTACAAATGGCGTTCGACATGCAGGGCAGACTTTTCGTGGCGGTCTGGCCGAGTTACCCGCACTGGCGGCCGAAGGACCCCATGGACGACAAGTTGCTTGTGCTGGAAGACCTGGACGGCGACGGGCACGCGGACACGTGCCGGACATTTGCGGGCGGGTTGAATAATCCGACGGGATTTGAATTCTGGGGAAACGGCGTGCTCGTGGCCATGGCGCCGGACCTGCTGCTGCTTGAGGATACCGACCAGGACGGTGTCGCCGATGTCCGCCGAAGGGTCTTGCACGGTCTCGATTCCGCCGATTCCCACCACACCGCCAACAGTTTTGTGCTGGGCCCCGACGGCGCCCTCTACTTTCAGGAGGGCATCTTCCACCAATCCCAAATCGAAACGATTTACGGGGTCCAGCGAAACAACAATGCGTGCCTATGGCGGTTCGAACCGCGAACATGGAAAGTTGATCGATACGTGGCGTACGACTTCGCCAATCCGCATGGACACGTTTTCGACAGGTGGGGACAGGATTTCGTCCACGACGGAACGTCGTCCGACCCGTTTCACTGCGTGCTGTTTTCCGGCCACTTGGATTACCCGGCCAAGCACGCGCGGCCTCCGGTGCTGTATCAAAAACGCACCCGCCCCTGTCCGGCCACGGAGATCCTCTCCAGCCGGCATTTTCCCGAGTCCATGCAGGGCAATCTGCTCGTCGGCAACGTGATCGGCTTGCAGGGGATATTGCAATACAAGATCACGGAGAATCAGTCGAGTTTCGCGGGTACCGAGCAGGCGCCGATTCTCACGTCGACCGATGCGAATTTTCGCCCCACGGATCTGGAAATCGGTCCGGATGGAGCACTCTATCTAACGGATTGGCAGAATCCTATCATCGGGCACCTCCAGCACCATCTTCGTGATCCGAATCGTGACAAGACGCATGGCCGCGTATACCGCATCACGTATGCGGGCCGCGATTTGCTCGATCCTCCCCAGATTGCCGGCGCGCCTGTGCAGGATCTGCTCCAACTTCTCACGTCGCCCGACGACCGAGTTCGCTACCGGACGCGAATTGAACTCAGCGGACGTCCCACCGATCGCGTCATGCAACATCTCAACACGTGGCTCAGCGATCTCAATCCGGATGACGAGCACTATGGACACCATCTGCTGGAAGCATTGTGGCTCCATCAACAGCACCATGTCGTTGATGTCCCGCTGCTGGAAAGACTGTTGGTGCTGCCGGACCATCGTGTTCGGAGCGCGGCCACGCGTGTCGTCTGCTACTGGCGCGACCGCCTCGACCACGCGTTGTCACTGCTGAAAGAACGGGCGGCCGATCCGCATCCCCAGGTTCGGCTGGAGGCGATCCGCGCGGCCAGCTTTCTGCGGTGTGCCGACGCCGTCGAGGTGCCGATGATTTCCGCCCGGTTCCCGTCGGATCCGTACATCGATTTTACGCGCGGTGAAACGATGAAGGCGCTTGACCGCTATTGGCGCGATGCGTTTGCGGCGGGCCGCCGTTTTGATGCCGGCGGGCAGGCGGGGACCCAGTTTCTGTTGGGGCACATCGCGACGGCGGAGCTGCTGGAACTGATCGATGAGCGTGCCGTTTGCGAGGAACTCGTGCGGCGACCGGGCGTCGAGGAAGAGGCACGCCGCGAAGCCATCGCGTCGCTCGCTCGGCTGCGGAACGAATCCGTGACGCAGGTGCTGCTGGCCACCATGCAACAGATGGACCAGACCACCTCCGAAAACAGCGTCATTTTCGACCTCGGACGGCTGCTTACGGCCCAGTCGCGCGATCAACTCTGCAATCACCGTGCCTTGCTGCGGCGCCTAGCTACCGAGGCCGCCCTGAGCAGCACGCGTCAGATTGGATTCGTGGCGCTGATCGTCGCCGACGGCAATGCCGACCAGGCCTGGGAACTGGTGGACGGCAACGGCCAGACGATGCTGGATCTGGTTCGTGCCATGCCGCTCGTCGTGGATCCAAACGTGCGGGCCGAAATGTATTCGAATGTCGCGCGGTTGCTTGATGAAGAACTTCCGAAAGCGATGCACGGGCAGACAAAGGAGATTCGCCGTGCTGCCATGACGGCCCTGACATATGTCCGCGGAAAAGAACCCGAAACGTTCGACAGGGTGGCTCGGTTCATACGGCAGGGGGTCGACCGGACGGCGGCAATGGGCGCCCTCCAGCGGATTCCCGTCCGCTACTGGCCGGCGGAACAGGCCGCCCCCTTATTGAACGAACTCGTCGATTTTATTCAAGCCCTGCCGGAAGCCGAGCGCAATACACCCGCCGCGTTGGCGGCACTGCGATTGGGCGATGCGCTGGCCTCCCTGTTGCCGCCGCCGGAAGCGGAACGGGCGCGCACGCGGTTGGGCGACCTCGGCATTCGCTCGATTCGATTGGGCACCCTGCCCCATCGGATGGCCTACGACCAGGAACGTCTGGCCGTTGAGGCGGGGGAAACCGTGGAAATCCTTTTCGAGAACGCCGACCTGATGCCGCACAATTTCGTAATCACCGCGCCGGGAACGCTGCAAAGCGTCGGCATGCTGGCCGAATCGACGGCGCAGCAACCCGGAGCCTTCGAGCGGCATTACGTCCCGCGCTCCGACAGCATTCTGCTCTCGAGCAGCTTGCTCTTTTCGAACGAATCACAGCAACTCAACTTTACTGCACCCCAAACGCCCGGTGTGTACCCGTTTGTTTGCACGTATCCGGGGCACTGGCGGAGGATGCACGGGGCGCTGTACGTGGTCCCCGACCTGGACGCTTATCGGAGCGATCCGGAATCGTACCTAGCGGACCATCCATTGCCGATCAAGGACGAGTTGCTGCTGCGCAGTCGTCCTCGCAAAGCCTGGATGTACGACGACTTTGCCGAATTGCTGGACGAATCCTTCCATGGCAGGTCGTTTGGAAACGCAAAGCAGATGTTCGAAGTGGCCAACTGCGTGGCGTGTCATCGCTTGAACAATGCGGGACACGAGGTCGGGCCGGACCTAGCCAAGCTGGATCCCAAGCTCTCGGCCCGCGACATTCTGCGTGAGCTTCTCGAGCCATCGAAGAAGATTAACGACAAATACTACTCCTACTCATTTGTGCTCAACTCGGGAAAAACGGTCACCGGACTCGTGCTCAAGGAGACGCCCCAAGAAGTACAACTGATTGAAAATCCGCTCGCGCGATCTGATCCGGTCGTGCTGAAGCAATCCGAAATCGACGCTCGCATGAAATCGCCAGTCTCCATCATGCCCGAAGGCCTGCTGGACAAACTGACCCGCGAAGAGGTTCTGGATCTGCTGGCGTACGTCGTGGCGGGGGGCAGCGAACACAGCCCGGTATTCGGCGATGAGCACCACCACTCTGCCGGCTCCGAATGACGGGGCGTTCGCGGGGGCCCGGCGCGCATCGCTCATCACTCTTTTACGACATAAGCCGTGGGTTGGCGATTGAACGGCATCTGGCGGACCATGTTGGAGCCGACATACTTTTCCACAAGGTCGCTTTCGTCGGGTGAATGCTCCATGTTGTAATGATCCATGATCAGAATCCCGCCTCGCACGAGTCGGGGCCAGAAATGCTGGAGCGATACATCCATCACGTTGCGAATGCCGCAGTCGAGGAAAATCATCTTGTAACGTAGGTGCCGGTTGCCGCTCATGAACGCTTCGGTTTCATGGACAAGGTCCATGTTGTACAGAATGGCCACGTCATTCAGGCCCTGAGATTCAATCAACTTCGACAGCGTTTCGAAGCTCGCTACGTATTTTCCCTCCCACGCTTCGTGTACATCGCCGTTGTCCTGTGTGGTAATCATGCCTTTGAACCAATCGAATCCGTGAACCTGCGCCGTGTTGAACGGTTCGAACAGCTTGAGAAGCTTGGCAAAAAACAGGAACGATGCTCCCTTATAGGTCCCCAGATCGGCGATGTGGCCGTTCAGGCTGATCACTTGTCTGTACAGATCGTAAAGGAACAGATACCGGCCGATGTTCACATGCCCGACGAATACAGGAAAGTCATAGATGATCTCCCGGGAAGAGAGGTTCATCTTTTCCAGCTCGTCGATAAAGCTGAAGTATGTTTTGTCCGGGTCTTGAAACTTACCCCACCCCTCGTAGCTGTTGCGTTGCGTTGACACCACGCTCATGATTCCGATACTCCCTTACCATTGGATTCGGCCGTTCCGCTCCTCCGACCACCGGCTGACCAGGCGTGACCAGCCGACGGTGTAGCAAAATTCCCCCATCACAACAATATAAATTGGATTTTCGCCGTCGTGAGAACGGCTGAGACGGTTGCGAGAGCTGCCTGGCGACGCCGTGCCTGGCATAGGCCAGCCAAGCCCGGCTCGTTTCCGGCAGAGCTTCGTCGCGCGGGAAAAGTCGTGCCAGGCGTGGCGTCGCCACGGACGGCAAGCGGAATGCGGGGGGCCAAGAGCCGCGCCCCGGTGGTGTGAACAAGACGGCTCGGCAGGCCGCCGGTTCGCGACGTCGTGGGCGGCAAAGTGCCGCCTCCTCACGTCCCGCAACGCAACGATCGAGCCCTCGTTGCGCGTACGCGATGCAAGACTACGTCGAAGCAATTCCCCGGACGCGCGCCGCAAGTTTCTCGGAGTGCTCGCCGGCGTGTTCCAACGCCACATGAAAGTCCACCCACTCGTCGGTCACCAATTTGTGCAGCGAATCAACGTAGGTGACACATCCAATGTTCTTCATTATAGGGCTCTCCATTTCCGCAATCGCGTCGGCGTATCGTAATTCACGAATCATGCGGCGCGTCATCGGATTGGGAATGAAGATGGAGTAGGCCGGAACGACGTCAACATCGGGACGAATGCAGGGCAAGAGCCGCTGATTAATGATGCACGCCAGGTTGTCTGCCAGTGTTCCCAGGATCCGTGCCTGCTCGGATTTGTCGTAGTAGGCCAGGATGCGATCAAACGCCTGACCAACGCCCTCGCAATGTAGCGTGCCGAAAATCAAATGACCGGCCTGCGCCGTTTTGAGCGCCGCTTCCAGGGATGCCCGATCCCGCATTTCGCCCGCCAAGCCCACGTCGGGGTCCATGCGAACCAGGTTTCGCAGCGCGATATCCTCGGTCGGGATCCCGTCTTCGCCGATTTCGAGCTGCACGATGATCGATTTCCGGGGCGTGTAGACATATTCGATGGGGTCTTCAATGGTAACGATTTTGCGGAAAAAGTTGCGATTCACGTGGTCGAGCATGGCCGCGATCGACGTTGATTTCCCACTGCCGGTCGAGCCGGACATGAGCACGAAACCGCGATGCTGTTCGGCAATCTTCACGTACTGCTCGGGCAGATGATAATCACTGAAATCTTTAATTTGTTCGAAACGCCGTATCGAAACGCTCCGTCCGACGAACGATTCCACAATGTTGACTCGAAACCGGTTACCGTCCAGCTCATGCGACAAATCCACACAGTGACGACTTTCCATCCGCTCCTGTTGTTTCTCGCTCATCAGAGCATTGGACAAATGAATGACATCGCTTTGGGTGAATGGTTTGGACTGCGCGCTGCGGATCACGCGATCGATGCGATAATCAGGCGGGCGTCCCACATTCAGATGCAGGTCGGTCGCTTTGCTGTGGCCTTTGCCCGGAGGCGAGTTGTGCGATGCCTCCATTTCGCGCAATAGTCGATCCATCACGTTCGACGCCGACGCATCCGTGATGTGCAGATCGACGGCCTGCCCCGCATGCTGTTGCGACGGCGTAGGCGTACCGTCAGTCGCGGGCCGAGACGCCGGTGCCGAGGTTGCCGCAGACGGTGAGGATGAATCCGCGTGACGGGGGGCGTGATCGACGGATTCCCCGCCGGCCGATGACGGTTCAACCATGACGCTGGCTCCACCTAAACAGGGCCATGGCGGGATGCGTGCCCCATCGCTCTTCGGAGGTTTTGTTTCGCCCCTGTCGCCCAAGGTGTGCGTGTGCGCCCCCCCCGACTTCGCCGCCCCCGCCCGCCAGCAGAGCGGCCAAGTGTGAGCCTCTCTTCCCTAGCCTATCGCGCAGGCGTTCCCCGGGCAACGGCACACGGCGTTGTTGGCCGGCGTCACGCGGCCGCGGAAATGTGTTTTTTCGTAACGCGCATAAAAAAGGGGCCTTTGCAGGCCCCAAATCTTACGCCGTCCGCCAAGCGTCAGTTCGGCATGATGACTGAGTCGATGACGTGAATTACGCCATTCTTGCACACGATGTCCGCCTTCACGACGGTGGCCTCGTCCACACGGACTTTACCGTCCTGGACTCGTATACCTACATCGGAACCTTCAGCAGTCTTGGCACTCGACAGCTTAATCACATCGGCGGCCAGCACCTTACCCGGCACCACGTGATAGGTCAGCAGGCTCGCCAGTTTCCCCTTGTTCTGCGGTTCGAGCAGATCACTCAGGGCACCCTTGGGGAGCTTGGCGAAGGCTTTATCAGTTGGCGCGAAAACGGTGAATGGGCCGTCGCCGCTCAGCGTTCCCACCAGGTCCGCCGCCTTCACAGCCGCGACCAGAGTTTTGAAATCCTTCGACGAACTGGCTACTTCGACAATGCTTTTGTCGCAGGTGCCGCAGTCGGCGAAGCCCACGGACGTGAACGCCGCCAGAATAAAAGACGCTAGCAAGAGTGAACCGGTCTTCCTCATCTTAACAACTCCTTCAGAAAACTTATGGAATCTTTTTCGAACGGACTGACCCAGCGCTGGTCGGGGAGTCGCGGTTTGGCCCTACAAGCCCGCCGTCGATCTCCCACACGATACAACACCCTAGTCGTCGTGCGGCGAATGACAAGCTCCGCCTCTCAAGAATTGATCATTTGCCGTCCAGACAAATGACAGTTCCCTTTTTCGTGGAGAGAAACAGCTTCCCGTATGCTGCCGCCATTCCGTCCCATTCGGGTAAAGAGGGAATTCTGTGACGCGCCATGATCTTGCCGTCCGCGACGGACAGAACAAGCAGGATTCCGCCTTGAGCCCCATCGAGGGCGTCACTTTGCGCTGCGATTTTCTGCTGCGATTCAGGATCCCGGGTCATCAGGCCGCGGAAGGTCTCTTCTTCGTCCATCACGTCCGGTGGGCCGGCGACGAAAAGCAATTCACCGGCCAATACTAACGCCCGGACGAACAGCGGCACGTCCAACGTCCAACGATACGGGACGAAAAACGAATCGGCCCGCGGAGCACCGCCGGCGAACCGGAGCCCGCCGCCGACCTGTCCTTTCGCCTGCCGGACCCTCGCCACCGTCCCATGGTTTCGGTTGGCCGATGAGTCACGCGCCTCGCCGCCGTCGAACGCATAGCTCAGCACAACACGGGCGTTGTCGGGGACTGATTTTGCGCCGGAGAACCGCCGCTGGATATCGTCGGGTGCGAGCACGCCGTGATAGACGCGGACTTCGTCGATAATTCCGGAAAAGTGGAACGGGCTCTTGTAACTGCCGACGGCACTGCCCCCGTCGGCGCCGATCTGCATGCCTTGGACCGGTGGGGACGCCACAAATCCGGGCGCTGTGCCTCGCCCGACCATTTTGCCGTTGACGTAGATCCCTATCTGTTGGTCTTTGCCCAGAACCCCGACCAGATGGACCCACTTGCCGACGATGTTATCCTTGGCAATTGCCGACGCAACGGCATGGTTGGAACGCACGACGAATCGTGGTTGGCCACCCCGCACGACGATTGCGTAACCATTGGCCGGGCCCCCGTGAGCAAGGACGACACCATTCGGCTTTTCGGCCTTCACCCAGGCTTCGACTGCCAACGGTTTGCCGGTTGGGTCGAGACTCGGGGATCTTTCTACGTCAACGCTCGATCCCGACATGCCGCGCCGGACTCGTCGCGCTGTTTCCGCGCTTCGCGCCTCCGGCGGGGCCGTTATGGGTGAGGCGAACATTTGGTGTTCGATGGTCGTCGTCCAGCGGTAATACTGCGGCTTCCGCGCGAAGCCATAGACCTCCTCTTCGTCATGAACAAGCAACCGACCGGAGGGCGTATATTTTCCGGCTTGATGATAGCCGGAGTGCCCACCCGCAAAGCTCCGGCCGTATACCCAGTATGCACGATGAAAGTACGTATCATCGAGGAATCCTAAGGGGGCGAAAAGATGACGCGTGTCGCCCTTTTGAATCGAACCTTGGACGGCCGGGTCGCCCGAATGTGGTCCGATTGCCACGCGCTGGCCCTGCTGGTCGAACTGCTGCGAGCGTAGATAGACATGATTGCCGTCGCTCGACAAGATATCGTTAAGGCCCACGGGCATGTTCAAGACGTTGATCCGAGTTTGCAGATTCTCCCCGGTAGCGGGGTCTTTGTCGTTGATGATTGTTTCAGAAAGCATATCTCCGCTTTCGGCATTCAGCCGGTACAGCCGCAATCCGCCATCGAGGAAACTCGATCGACCGGCCACAAAGGTCACGACGCCGTCTTCCACAAGCACGCTCCCGGGAACGGGCCACACCGATTCGAGCTGCTCGAACGCCATGAGCCGCCGATCCAGGGGTGCTGCGCGAAAACGCCATTTGAGACCGCCGGTTTCCGCCCGCAGGCAGTAGACATACCCGTCGCGCGAACCGAAGAAAAGCCAATGGCCCACGACGGTCGGCGGGGAATCGACGCGGCCGCCGGCCGTGTAGCTCCACAACTTCTCTCCGCTCGAGGCGTCCACGGCGTGAACCGTGTGCCCGTCGACTTCCGCCACAAAAAGCCGGCCGCCGGCAACCGTCGGCGCGGAGACCCTGCCTCCAAATTCGATTTCCCAAGCCGTCTTCAGCTCCGCGGGAACGGCGGATGGCGTGGACCCGCTACGAGCCGAATCGTGCCGATACGTGGGCCATTCCTGCTCCAGCGCAGTGCCTCCGAAGGAACGGCCACCGTCACGCTCGGGCCCGCGTTCAAGCCGTTCGTCGTCGGATCTCGATTCCGGTACCGATCGGGGGGGCGCGAGTGCGTTGAATCCGTACAGCTTGGCTTCGGGATAACACGCACAGTTGTGAGGCGGGGCGTAGATCATCCCATTGCAGGGCATGACACCGTACAGGCAGCCGCCTCGCACCCAATGGTTGATGTTCCAATCCTTATTCTCGTAGTCGACGAACTCGATGCCCGTCCGCGACGGCAGCAGAAAACGGTCCGTCGCCTTCGCAATATAACACCGATGATGGAACCAATAGGTCTCGACATTGGGTGGAAACTCGATCTTGACCTCGCCCGTCTGGAGGTCGCGGCCGGTCCAGGTTCCGGAATCACGTCCGCTACTGGTCGGCGCCGACCAGACGACGCCGTCGACGACGAGCACATCTTCGGGGGATCGATATCCGCCGCGCGCATGCGGCTTGGTCCACAGCTTCGTGCCGGTGGCGGCATCCCATGCCGTCATCATTCGATCGCCTCCGGCGAACAGAACGACGCCTCGTTCGATCACCAGTTTCGGTCCGAAATGGAACGGCATCTCGCGGCGCCGCTGCACGGGCTGGGAGCTCCAGGCCACGTTCCCACTGGCTAGCCCCACGCACACAATCTTGCCACCATCGTGGTAGAACGCGCGATCGCCGCTGGCCGACAGCGTCAGTGGAACGCACACCGTCTCCCGCTGCCAGAGTCGTTCGCCGGTCACGGCGTCGAATCCCATCAAGTGCCGCGGTTTTTCGTTCCAGTGAAACTCCCTGGAAACACGGCGCTGGTCTCCAACATTTTGCGCGGGTGCGTAGCGTGCGAGTTCCGATTCGCCTTTGTTTACAAGCGCGACCAGATAACCCTTGTGATAGACGACCTCTTCGGTCGCCGTGCTTTCTTCGTACGTGCGAATCGTGCGGCCCGTTGCCGCATCGATGGCCACCAGCGGGGCCCGAATGCCCGGCGTCACGAACACAGTATCTTCCGTGGCTACGAGTCGGCGAGCTAACTGCGTGGGCCCGCTCTTCAACGGCCAAAGATGGCTGTGCCACCGACGGATCGGCCGCTTCCAGAGAACCGTGCCGTTGTAGGCATCGCGTGCGATAAGGTACCATTCTGCCGGCATCTGGATCGAGATCCGGGAGCCCTCATCCATGATGTAAAAGATACGGCCGCCGGCCGAGACGAGCGCGCTCATGCTGGCCATGCGGTCGTGGTGGCGCGACCACCTTGGATTGCCCAGCCATTGCATATGCCGAGGAGGCGCGACGACCGTGTCGTGCGCGACGGCGTTGCCGCTGGCGTCGTGCAGATAATGCGTCCAGTCGTCAATGTTCGGCGGACGCGGTTTGACGGTTTTGGCCCAGCTCCCGTCGTTCCTTCGGGTCAGCGCGACGCCCCGGGGCGCGAGCACGCGCAGCAATTCGTGCGGCGGGATATCGCCGGTGTTTTCCGCGATGATCAGATTGACGAAGTTGTCGATGTACGGAAGCCGGCTCCCTTGCAAGCGATCGACCGACACCTTGCCATAGAGACCGACAGATCGGATATTCGAGCGCGCTGCCTCCACGTTTTCCGATCGGAGGTCGATCCCATGTACGAGATATCGCTCGTCTGCTCGCAGCGCCGCCGTCAACGAACCATCACCGCATCCCAGGTGAACAACGAAACCGCCACGAATGCCGCTGCGTTTCAAGAGTTGTTTGGCGAGCTGCTCTGCGCCGGGCTGGAGCGCGTGGACATTGTGGGAAAACCCGGAAGATATCGCGAAAACCAGCGACGCGATCAGCGCACGTCCCGGCTTCGCCGCTGCGACAATCGTCATCCTCGGCACTCCTCGCTTTGAAAAACGGGCCGAACGTCCGAATCGCGTTTAGTGTGGAGCCGCAACATTACAGGAGTAATACGGAACCACATGGAAAATTTCCCCGGCCTCGATTCTTCGTTTCAGGTTACGCCAGAAGTCGACCGTAAACAACTCGTTGTGGTGCTCTTCAAAGAGCGATCTTAGCGGCGCCGGAAGCCCCAGAAAATACTGGAACTCTTCCGGGAAAACGTCGTCTCGGCCCACCGCAAACCACGGTTCGGCTGACATTTCCTGTTGATAGTCGCTGGCTTCGGGCAGGCTGCGGAAATTACAGTCGGTCAACAGGCAGATCTCATCATAATCGTAAAACACGACACGCTTCTGACGGGTAACTCCGAAATTCTTCAACAGCAGGTCGCCGGGAAAAATATTGGTCAACGCCAGGTCCTTGATCGTCTGCCCGTAATCAACGACGGCAGCCCGTGCCGCCGCCTTACCGACCTGCCGAAGGTAGACGTCCAACGGCACCACGCGCCGTTCGGCGTAGCAGTGCTTGATGACAACCTTGTCCCCCCGTACGCAGACGGCTCTCGACGCCACGTTCAAGAGTTCCTCGACCAGATCGTCGTCGAATCGATCACGGTCCAGGACCAGATATTTGTATTCCTGCGCGTCGATCAGCCGTCCTGCCCGGTCGTGCTTGAACACCATCCGATAACGGTCGATCACATCCTGACGAGTACATTCCTTGGGATAATCAAAGCGGTCCTTGATGATTTTGAAGACGACGGGGTAAGAGGGCATGGTGAACACGGTCATCACCATCCCCCGCTGCCCGGCGGCCAACTGGTACTTGTCGCTGGAGCGCGCCAGATGCCGCAGAGCGTGGCGGTAGAGCTCGGTTTTGCCGTGCTTATTGTAGCCCAGCGAAATGTAGATTTCAGCCGTTGGTTTTCGAGGAATGATTGATTTGATGAAGCGGACCAGGTCGTAGGGGCGATCCACATCAACCTGGAAATAGTTGCGCGCGAAGCTAAACAGCAAGCTCACGTCGTTGGTGGCCGTCAGGACCTCGTCCAGCGCGACACCCTCCGGGGGATGGCGAAAACAGAGAACCAGCGGCAGCAGGCCCCCCACCGTGTGCACCCGGCCGACCAGAAACGCGTATTCTCCGCGGTAGAAGACCGTCTGCAGCATGTCGATGCACTCGACGCCCGCCGTGCCGCCGTATTGACGCAGGCGGGGCTCGAGTTTTTCCGCCGCGGCTTCCGACGCCTGCCGTCGCGATGGGCTGTCGGGAAGCAGTGGAAAGTCCCGCAGGATCCCGCCCAGCATCTCCGACAGGTCATCGTTGCCTTCATAGGACGCGAAGGGCGGATGGCGGGGACGCGTGGGGGGGCTCTCGTAATCCGTGTGGACAAACTCGATCTCGGCGTCGACGCCGACCGTGGTGAAGATGCGCCGCGTCACCGAATTGAAAAACGTCTCGGCGATCTCCCAGTCGTCCCGTTGGTGGATCAGAGCGGAATACGCCGACTTGGCGCCGATCCACGCCAGACGCGATTGCACGTGTTCGCCCAGCACGTTCTCGACTTCGGGCACCACGCGGCCCAGCGTCTCGTCGTACACGTCCAGACGCTCGGCCCGGTCGGCCTGCAACCCGCGCCACGACCGCTCGGCGAAGCGCTGCGGGGCGCGCCGGGTGATGGCGCGAAACTCTTCCTGGAACCGGTCGAAGGCCCGCGAAATCAGCAGCGCGACTTCACGAGCCAGCCGGCTGATCGGTACGGGATGAGACATGGCCGCGCCGGCCCCGCGTTTCAGGAGAGAACGGAAGCGCCGTTTAGCGGGGGCAGGGAGCCGAACTGCCCCCCACGACCACCATGTCTGGCGGGCGCAGCGCTACGCGTACTCGAATTGTTCTTCTTCGGTGGAGCCGTCCAGCGCGGTTGTCGACGTGTGTCCCTGAGTAATCGTTGTCAGCACTTTGTCAAAGAATCCCGTGCCCACGAATTTCTGGTGCTTCACGCCATGGTAGCCCTGGTCGCGTTCGGCGGTAAACTCTGCTTGCTGCAAGCGGGAATAGGCGGCCATTCCCTGGTCACGGTATCCCCCCGCCAGCTCAAACATGCTCAGGTTCAGGGCGTGGAAACCGGCCAGCGTGACGAACTGGTACTTGTAACCCATGGCACCCAGTTCGCGCTGGAAGCGGGCGATCGTCGCGTCGTCCAGATGACGTTTCCAATTGAACGACGGCGAACAGTTGTAGGCCAGCAGCTTGCGCGGATACTCGGCGTGCACGGCCTCGGCAAACCGACGGGCTTCGTCCAGGTCGGGATGGGCCGTCTCGCACCAAATCAGGTCGCAGTACGGGGCGTAGGCGATTCCGCGCGCGATCGCACACTCCAGACCGCCCTCGATACGGAAGAAACCTTCTTCGGTGCGCTGGCCCGTCAGGAATCGATGATCCTGGCGGTCGTGATCGCTGGTCAGCAGCCGCGCACCGTTGGCGTCCGTCCGGGCACAAAGGACCGTCGGCACGCCGCAGACGTCGGCTGCCAGACGAGCGGCGATCAACTTCGTGATGAATTCCTTGGTCGGGACGAGCACTTTGCCTCCCATGTGACCGCACTTCTTCGCGCTGGACAACTGGTCCTCAAAATGCACGCCTGCCGCACCCGCCTCGATCATCTCCCGCATCAGCTCGTAGGCGTTCAGCGGCCCGCCGAATCCCGCTTCGGCGTCCGCCATGATGGGAGCGAACCAATCGATGCGTTCGTTCTTGTCCTCCAACAACGAGATCTGATCGGCTCGCCGCAGCGCGGCATTGATCCTCCGCACCAACGCGGGCACGCTGTCCGCGGGGTAGAGGCTCTGGTCGGGATACATCTGCCCCGCCAGGTTGGCATCGGCGGCCACCTGCCAGCCGCTGACATAGATCGACCGCAAGCCGGCGGCCACCTGTTGCACGGCCTGATTGCCTGTCAACGCGCCCAACGCGTGCACGTAGTCTTCCGACTGCATCAACTTCCAGAGCCGTTCGGCGCCGTGGCGGGCGAGGGAATGTTCGATCTTCAGCGAACCCCGATAGCGCACGACTTCCTCCGCCGTAAACGGCCGCTCAACGCCCTGCCAGCGATCGTTCTCCGCCCAGTCGCGCTGCACGGCCGCCACGGAACGTTTCCGCAGCCGTTCGGCCGAATCAGCGTCGATCATGTTATGACAATGTGTATTCATTGAATGCTCCAACAAGAACGCGCCCAAGGCGCAAATCGTTCAGTCCAGGTGCTCGTATGCCCGCAACGTGAGAAACTCTTCCAATCCGTCATTCTCTATGATTTCCTGAAACAGTCTTGCTGCCCGATCAAAGTTTCCGCCCGCAAACCGCTCGTGCCCGACTTCGCCACGGATGCGCTCCATTTCCTCCCGGAACGTCTCGCGGAACAGCTCCCGGGTCAACCGCCGGCCGTCCGCCAATTGGACGTCGTTGTGCAGCCATTGCCAGACCTGCGTACGCGAGATCTCCGCCGTCGCCGCGTCCTCCATCAGGTTGTACAAAGGCACGCACCCGTTGCCGCCCAGCCACGCCTCCATGTACTGCACGCCGACGCGGATATTCAGCCGCAGACCCTCGTCCGTAATGGTTCCCTCCGGCACGCGGAGCAGATCCTGGGCTGTCACCCGCACGTCGTCGCGCTGGCGGTCGATTTGGTTGGGCTGAGGCATGACTCGGTCGAAAATTTCCATGGCCACCGGCACCAGCCCCGGATGAGCGACCCACGTCCCGTCGTGGCCGTCCCCCGCTTCCCGCTCCTTGTCCGCGCGGACCTTGGACAAGCTCTCCGCGTTGGCGTCGGGGTCGCCTTTGATCGGTATCTGAGCGGCCATTCCGCCGATAGCGCTGGCCCCCCGCCGATGACATGTCTTGATGGCCAGCAGGGAATACGAGTGCATCATGTGCGTGGTCATCGTCACCTGGGCCCGGTCGGGGAGCACCATCTCGGACCGGCTGCGAAACCGCTTGATGAAACTGAAGATGTAGTCCCAGCGACCACAGTTCAGGCCCGCCATGTGTTCCCGCAACTCGTACAGGATCTCATCCATCTCGAAGGCAGCCAAGATTGTTTCAATCAGCACCGTGGCGCGAATCGTGCCGCGAGGCAGACCCAAACGTTGCTGCGCTTCGACGAAGACGTCATTCCACAGCCGCGCTTCAAGATGGCTTTCCAGTTTCGGCAGATAGAAGTACGGACCGCTGCCCCGGTCGACCAACTGCTGGCCGTTGTGAAACAGGAACAATCCAAAATCGAACAACGAAGCGGACATCGGTTGCCCGTCGACATGGACGTGCTTTTCGACCAGGTGCCAGCCGCGTGGCCGCACGATGAGCGTCGCCACGTTGTCCTGGAGACGATAGTGTTTACCGGTCTCCGGACTGACGTGTTCGATCGTGCGGTTGACTGCGTCGCGGACATTGACCAGCCCATCGATGGTGCCCTGCCAGGTCGGCGAATGGGCGTCCTCGAAATCGGCCATGTAGCAGCTCGCGCCGCTGTTCAGCGCGTTGATCACCATCTTGCGATCCACCGGGCCGGTAATTTCGACGCGGCGGTCCTGCAAATCCTGGGGAATCGGCGCGACACGCCATTCCGCCGAGCGGATGGATTCGGTTTCAGGCAGAAAATCGGGCAGCTCGCCCGCATCAAGCCGGTGTTGCCGATCAACTCGCTGCTCGAGCAACCGTTGCCGGCGACCGTTGAACTCGCGATTCAGATGGGCTACAAACTCGAGCGATTCGGGCGTTAGAACCTCTTTACCGACGCCGGTCACCGGGCCGCCGATCTCGATTCCCTTCTTTGCGAGTTGCATGAGCCCCTTAGGAAGCGTGGCGCTAGCCATGTGGCAGGAATCCTCCATGAAACGGCGGAGTGAAATGCAAACGACGCCCTATTTCAAGACTACGCCTCTCTTTAAGATTGAAAAGAGCAAGGATGTCAATATCTATCATAGACGATTACAATGAAATGGCGCCATGACGCGGCCGGCGGTCGCCGCGCCGAGGGGCGTGCCCCGTTTCCGCGCGTGATTGCGACGCACGGGTCGCGGGGCGTCCGTTGCAGGTGCCCGATGACGGACGCGATTTCGTGAGCCGCACGGCGGCTTCTGCCGGCGGATCGCAAGGTCCCCCACCCCCATGCTGAATCAGTCCGTGTCGGTTGACAGGAATACTTCGTGGACTTCCAGGGCGCTGGGTCCACGGAACATTTCCTTGGGCGGGCGGTTCGCATGGGCTTCGGCGAACGCATCACTCCGCGTCCAGGCGACAAAGTCGTCGATCGACCTCCACCAGGTTTTGATTTCGTAAAAACCCTCTGCATCCGGGTCGTCGACGAACGCCCCGCTGTCGTGGTCGAACCGCACGGGGCGCGGGCGATGAACTTCATTGCGGATAAATCCAGGGGACTTGTCGACAAGGTGGACCCGATTTCGGAATCGGTCTTCAAAGTCGATCTCATGCCCCCTGGCGACCGGAATACGGTTGGTGACGACGATCATTGCGCGGCGCTCCCATTGTGCAGCACGACACGCGGAACAGTTGGGCATCGCGTGAGTCCGATATTCTACCAGACCGAAAGTCCACCGGGCGAGTGGCCGTGACGTTGCTTGGACGAGGTGACGCTTGGACGAGGTAACGAAAGAATCTGCGGCGTCGACCATCAACGCGTCAATCGGTAATCACGTTTCGTGGCAGAACCTGCGTAAAATGGGTCGCACGTGCTTGATTTGCCCCGTCACGCCGCGATCGCAGGTGCAATCTTGACAAACACCGCTCAAATCGGCGAGAATAGGGGGGCTTTCCGACAGAACCCGCCGTCCAACCGCCACTCCGCCGCGCTCAACTTTCCGTAGGCACCGTGCTGCCGGAAAGCGAGATCTCCCATGATGAAACGCACGCCATATCGATTGGCTCTCGTTGCCGGGCTGGCCATCGGCGGCGCTTCCTCTGCGGCATCCGACGCGGTCACGCAGGACGAGCGGTCGTTTTTCGAGGAGCGGATCCGTCCTGTCCTGGTCAAGTATTGTTACGAATGTCACTCCCACGAAGCGGACTCGCTCTCTTCGGATTACGCGCTCGATTCCCGCGATGGCCTGCGCGGAGGCGGGGCCTCGGGCCAAGCCGCGGTAGTGCCCGGAAATCCGGCCAACAGTCGCTTGTTGCAGGCCCTGCGCTATGACAACGAAGATCTACAAATGCCGCCGGAAGAGAAGTTACCCGACGGTGTCATTGCTGATTTCGAACGCTGGATCGCCATGGGGGCGCCCGACCCGCGGTCCGACGATCCACGGTCCCTGCAGCAGCGTGCTCGGGCAGCGTCCGCCGGAACGCTGTGGTCCCTGCGGCCGCCGGTCGAAGCGGATGTGCCACAAGCGAACGGACGAGACTGGCCGCGGACACCCGTGGACCGCTTTGTCCTGGCCCGGATGGAACGGGCTGGCCTGCGGCCGGTGGACGATGCCGACCCGCGCACGTTGATTCGTCGCGTCTATTTCGACCTGACTGGTCTGCCCCCGAACTTGGGGGACTTGGAGCAATTCTCTACGGCGCCGACGCAGTCTTGCCTGGCACGCATCGTCGACAAACTACTCAGGTCGCCGCGGTTTGGTGAACGCTGGGGGCGGCACTGGCTGGATCTGGCTCGTTACGCGGAATCCAGCGGGATGGAATTCAACTTCACCTATCCCCATGCATGGCCCTACCGCGACTACGTCATTGATTCATTCAACACGGGCAAACCGTACGACCGGTTTCTTACCGAACAGCTCGCCGGCGATCTTCTGCCGGCCAATTCAAGAAAAGAATGCGACGAGAATCGTCTGGCAACGGGCTTTTTGTCCATCGGGCCTAAACGTCACAACGCCGGTACCACGTTGTTTCGCATGGACATCGTCGACGACCAGATCAAGGCGGCCAGTGAAGCGTTTCTCGGTCTGACCGTCGGTTGTGCGCGGTGTCACGACCACAAGTTCGATCCGATTCCCACGGAAGACTACTACGCGTTGGCCGGAATTTTTCTCAGTACGGAAACATTGCATGGCACCACCAAGATCAAGTACAGCAATCATCCATCCGGACTGGTCCCATTCGGTCCGAATTCGGAGCAGCGCCACGAGAAATTCGCGGCTCACCGCAAGAAGCTCGAGACTGCCGAAAAAAACCTGGCCGACAGGCAGGAGCAGCTAAAGAAACTTAAGGGCGAAGAAAAGGAAAAGGTCAACGCCGAAGTACAGTCCCTGAAGAAGGATCTAAAACGGCTGAAGGCGGACGCTCCCCAGCCCCCGAAATACGCGATGGGAGCCGCCGACGGTAAGCCTGCGGACACGCACGTGGCCGTGGGCGGGGACCCGGGCAACAAAGGCGACATGGTCCCGCGTGGCTTCCTGTCGAGTGTTGCGGTTCGCGGAGCTCCTTCGGTGACGGAGCAGGCGAGCGGTCGGCTGGAGCTGGCGCGGTGGATCACCAGCCGCGACAACCCGCTGACCGCAAGGGTCATGGTCAACCGGATCTGGCACCACCTGTTCGGGCGCGGCCTGGTGCCGACGGTCAATAATTTTGGAACGCTGGGTGACGAACCCAGCCACCCGCAACTGCTGGACTATCTCGCCGTGCGCTTCATGGAGAACGGCTGGTCGACGAAACGTCTCATTCGCTCGCTCGTGTTGAGTCGGGTGTACCAGTTGAGTACCCGCAAGGACGCCCGCTGTTTTGAGGCGGACCCGCGAAATATCCTATTGTGGCGCATGACGCCGCGCCGTCTGGAAGTCGAAGCACTGCGAGATGCGATTCTTGCGGTGAGCGGCCAGTTGGATCTGTCCCGCCCCAGAGGCTCCCCGGTGACGGCCCTCGGCCAACAACTGGCGCGCGGCGTGCCTTGGGAGAAACTCAATCCGGCAAGCAACCACCGCACCGTTTATCTGCCGGTTGTCCGTCATTACGCGCCTCACATGCTGCAGGTATTCGACTTTGCGGCAAGCAGTCTGGTGGTGGGCAGTCGCGCGGAAACGACGACATCCCAACAGGCTCTGTTCCTGCTCAACAACGACTTCATCCTGCAGCAGGCGGCAGCCACGGCCCGACTCCTGGTGGATCGGTACCCGCACGACGCGGCGGCTCAGATTCGACAGGCCTACCGCCGGGCGTTGTCCCGTCCTCCGACCGCCGATGAACGCGAAATGGCCGGCGATTTTCTGCGCCGCGCGACAACCGCTCTGACGGACCGCTACGACCAAGCGCGGCAACGGCACACGGTGGCCCTGGCCAGCTTCGTTCAGACATTGTTTGGCAGCGCCGAATTCCGCTATTTGATTCATCCTCCCCAGCCGCGGGCGTCGACAGTTGCGGTACGCTTGACCAGCGCGACGCGTTGACCGAGCAGCAAACCGCCCAGGCTGGTTACAGTACCGGCATTTGGAGCACGAATCACCGTTCCTTTAACGAGGCCAACCCCGATGACTGTTCCCCAACTGAGTCCTCGACGGCAGTTTCTGAAAACGGTCAGTTGTGGCTTCGGCTACACCGCCTTCGCCGGCCTGGCCACGGAAGCGGCAAGTCGGGAACGCCGGCCGACGGCTCCGCGTCCCGGCCACCATTACGGGCCGGCCAAACGGGTGATCTTCCTGTTCATGCGCGGCGGTCCTTCACAAATGGACACGTTCGACTTCAAACCGGAGTTGAACAAGAACAACGGAAAAAAAGTTGGCAAAAAGAACGAGTTGTTCGGTTCCCCCTGGCAATTCCACCGGCGCGGGGACAGCGGTTTGTGGATTTCCGACGTCCTTCCTGAAGTGGCCGGCTGTGCCGATGATTTGTGTGTGATCCGCAGCATGCAAACCGATAGTTCTGCGCATCCACTAGCCATGCCGCAAATGCACACCGGCAGTTTTCAATTCACCCGGCCTTCGATTGGATCCTGGGTGCTGTATGGTTTGGGAGCGGAGAACCAGGATCTGCCCGGCTTCATCACGATCAATCCCAGCCGCGTGTTTGGCGGTCCGGCGAACTTCGGCAGCGCTTTTCTGCCCGCGGCCTACCAGGGGGCCCGCATCGGCTGGGAAGGTCAGTCGCTGAAGAACGCCCGTTTTCGCAACATCGGCAACGACAGGATTCCGGGCCGGGTGCAGCGGGATCAATTGGAGCTGCTGCAGGCCATGAATGACCGCTACGACGAATCCAGCGTGGAAGGCGTCATCGACTCCTTCGAACTAGGCGCTCGCATGCAGAACGCGGCGCCCAGAGTCATGGATCTTTCAGACGAATCCGAACAGACCCTCAACATGTACGGCATTGACCAGAAGCCGACGGACAACTTCGCGCGGCAGTGCTTGCTGGCGCGACGATTCGCCGAGGCCGGCGTGCGGTTTATTGAACTGGGCCACGGTTCCTGGGACCATCATCGGAACCTCAAATCAGCGCTGGCCAAGAACTGCCAGAACATCGATCAGCCTTTCGCGGCTCTGCTTAAGGACCTAAAGCAGCGCGGAATGCTGGACGAGACGCTGGTGGTATGGGGCGGCGAATTCGGCCGCCTGCCGTATCTGCAGTATGAAACGGGGCGCGGCCACAATGCGGAAGGATTCACGTTCGTGCTGGCCGGCGGCGGAACGCGCGGCGGCTACGCGCACGGGACAACGGACCCGTTCGGTCACAAGGCCGTGGAGGATCCGGTGCACCTGCACGACTTGCACGCCACGATCCTGCATTTGCTGGGATTGGACCACGAAAGGCTCACCTACCGCTATGGCGGCCGAGACTTCCGCCTGACGGACGTGCACGGTAACGTGGTGCGAAAAATCATCGCCTCCTGAGGCAAAAAAAGGTGCGTAAAAAGGTGGGCAAAAAAGGCGTCAGGAACGAATGGCACTGTCGACGCCGTAAGTCATTACGCATTTGGAGTTGCGCCGACAGGGTGTTGCCGTGTGATTCCATGCAGTGTTGCGTTGAGCAAAGTGCACGCTGCTAACATGACCATGCTTCGGTGGCGTCGACTGTGATGAGTCAGCGCGCACCGTGATCCTGTATCGCTGAACGCGTAGTCAACGCATAAGCGTGGATCAAAGATGTTGTCGTGAGGGACCGCACTCACGTCGAATCATGTGTCAAAACTCATGTGCAGGTCCGACGCCATTCGCGCCGCAGCACGTGTCTTGGCTTTTGTGTCAGCTGATAGCCGTGTTTTCGTCGCTTGAGGACCCTTGGCTCAAGGCGTCCCGGCCGGATGGCTACTTCGCACTCGGATATCTGTTCTAGCATCGTTCGGCAGTATGCCTCCCAGGACGGGCAAACAATGATGCTGCACGACGTCATCACTCACGAGGCCAGAACATACTGACAGGTACTGGTAAAACTAATTTGCCGAGGTTGTTTACTGTGAATGAGCGCAGCAGCTGCGGCCGTTGTACGAATCAGATTATACGCCAACATCGTCGACCACAATTCGCGACGAACCATTTCTGGCGACTTGTGCCAGAAGAGCCGCCACAGGTTAGGGTTGAAGAACTGATCAGCGACTCCGCCGACAAACATAGAACAATCGCTTCGACGTTCTCTTGGGACGAGACCAGTTTTTGATATCGAACCCTCGATGGATGCCCCTTGCGAAGCGTCGTAGAACTTTGAGTAACTGTCATACTGTGCCATCAGATCGGCTCTGCTGTTCTGCTAACTCGTTGACCTACCGGCACGGTGTGATTGCGTCCGCTCCAGTACAATCTCCGCCTCTCTTTACAATCTGTTCAAAATTTTGACACACAGCACGGCCAATGTCGCATCGGGAATCTCAGCGGCTAATGTCAATTACAGGCAAAGCATTTCTTTCCGAGGACCGGTGGCGCTGTATCTTACTCGCTTCGAATTAAGAGGCGTTTCCGGGCTCGTCGCCCTAATGCGATTCTCCCATTCAACGCGGCACATTTTCAACAGCAAAGGCCACTCCGCCACAGGGGTATAGGAGTGAAGAAAAGAACGCGAGCCATTCCGTAAGATGAAATGCATCCCTGTTTCAGCTTCAATGAGGCAGCTTCGGCTTCAACGCTGCATAGCAAAACATGCCCAGCATGGCGCCTGCGAGGGTGCAGAGTGCCATCCACTGGCCGCCGCCGATTTGGGCGTAAACCGGGCCGGGGCACGCTCCCGCGATGGCCCAGCCGGCACCGAACATCGTGCCACCGATGATTACGCCGGTGTGGTAAGGCTTGGGCTGGTAGACGATCAGTTGGCCGTCCAGGCTCTTCAAACCCAGCCGTTTGACCAGAAACATCGAGATCATGGCCACGACGATGGCCACACTTATGATCAGGTATATGTAGGCTTCCTGGAACAGAAACATATTGTGAATGCGTTCCCACCGCGCCACTTCGGACTTGGTGAAGAGAATACCGAGGTAGGCACCTATCGCAAGGACGCTGACATAACCAACGGCGGACATTCCTGAGGATTGGGCCTCAGCACTAAGTGGCTCGCCGGCTGGAATTGCTTCTTGATTCATCGTGTTTTTCTCCTCGATCCACGCGGCTCCGTCAGAAAATCCACTGCCCCAATCCCCAGGTGACGGCCAGCCCTCCAACGAAGAAGAAGATCGTGGCTACCAGGCTGGGCCAATTGAGGTTTGCGATACCGGTGATAGAATGCCCCGACGTGCAACCGCCCGCATAACGCGTCCCGAAGCCAATCAGGAAACCGGCAATCAGGAGCTTGATACCACCTCCAAGACTATCGAATTCGGCTGGAAGGAAGTCGCTGTACTCGGCTGGAAGGATGCGCGTCGCAATAAACGACCCGATCGCGATGCCTGCGACAAACACGACTGTCCACATTTTCTCCTTGCGATCGTGCCTGCTCAGATACTCCAGCTTGCTGTCGGGAAAACACATCGCGCCAGCCTGCTGGAAGCTGGTAGATATGCCGAAAGCCTTGCCGGAGAGAAGGTATAAGAGCGGCACCGTCAGGCCGATCAATATCCCCGAAATCCACCAGGGCCAAGGTTGAATGAACCAATCCACCAATTACTCCTTCGCTATAAAAAGGTCTTACAGGTCTCCCACGACTAGTTGGAGCATTGCTTTGCGCCAGTCTCGCAACCGGCGGTCGCCTCGGTGGCGTCGACGGGAAGTCCGGCTGCTACCCACGCTCCATAACCTCCTGTCATATTAATGACCTCGAGTCCGGCCGCCTGCAGAACGCTGGCCGCGATCGCCGAGCGACCACCGGCCAGGCACTGCGCAACGATTGGCTTGCCCCGGCTGATCGAATCAAGGTTGTCTGGTAGGCGGCCCAGGAAGATGTGCTCGGCGCCTGCAATTCGTCCTTGGTTCCACTCTCCCTCAGAACGCACGTCAAGCAATGTGAAGTCTCCTGCTTCGATTCGCGCCGCCAATTCTTCTGGCATTGCCGACTTGTAGCTCTCGGTAGCGAGCCCCGCCGCGCGGACTTTCGAAACATCGAAGTAGCCACGAATATCATCCAAACCTATCTTCAACAGAACACGCACGGCCTCTGAAAGCTGGCTCGGTTCGGCGATCAGGTAGACTGGCTTAGAATAGTCGCCCAGCCACCCGGCCCAGCCAGCGAGCATGGACAGCGGGATGTTGATGGTTCCCGGGACGTGGGCGCTACCAAATTGGCTAGATGGCGAAAGATCGATAACCGTTGCCGCAGCCAGGGTTTCACTTAGACTGTCGATTGGTTGAGTCTCGGGCAGCGGCCTGTCACCTAGCACGGCAGGGCCTTCTTTGTTCTCTCGCTTCATGACGGCGAAATACTTTGGAGCCTCCGGCTGATCCGAGAGAATGTACTGCACGAAATCCTCCTCACTTCCGATCTGCAACGCCGGGTTGAACAGCTTTTCGTAACCGACGGTCGAGGAGGGAATGGCACCGAGGCCCTTGCCGCAAGCGCTCCCGGCGCCATGGGCAGGCCACACTTGCAGGTGGTCCGGCAGCATCCGGAATCGCTCCACGGAATGGAACAACTGCCTGGCGCCCGTATCGGCAGTACCCACCATACCGGCCGCTTCCTCCAACAAGTCGGGACGACCGATCGAACCGACGAACACGAAGTCACCGGTAAAGATTCCCATCGGCTTATCCGCGCCTCCGCCGCGATCGGTGAGTACGAACGAAATACTCTCGGGCGTATGTCCCGGCGTATGCATCACTTCGAATTCGATCTTGCCGAGGCCAAAACGATCACCATCTTTGCAGAGGTGATGGTCGTATTGCCCAGCATATCCGTATTTCCATTCGGCCGGGCCTTCGTCGGAAATATAGAGCTTCGCACCAAGCCGGTCGGCCAATTCCCGGGCACCGGAGACGTAGTCGGCGTGGATATGCGTCTCGGCGACCGCGGTAATTCTCATTTGTTCCCGTTGGGCCGCTCCCAAGTACTGCTGAATATCCCGTCCGGGGTCGACAATCAATGCCTCCTTGGCATTCTGGCAACCGACCATGTAAGAGGCGTGAGCGAGTGAACGGTCGTAAAAGTAACGTAGCAGCATCGGAAACTCCTTTACTCATTCAATGGATGAACTGACTCGCCCGCTTCAGGCGATTGATTTCACAAGAATAAAGCCGGCCACAACGACCACCGCCGCGGCAAAAATGCGCTGGAGCGACGGCCCCGATAGTCTGACTGATAAGCGTAAACCAAAGTACATGCCAGCAATCCCTCCCACAGCGAACATACTCGTGAGCGCCCACGAGATGGTTTCTCCTCCTGAAACATAGGAAGTGACGCCCGAAACGCTGATCAGGAAAATCACCATCAGCGACGTTGCAACGGCCGTATGAATTGGCAGGCCCCCGATGAGGACCAGCGCCGGGACGATTACAAAGCCTCCGCCAACGCCAAACATTCCCGAGAGGACACCGGTGGCGATCCCAAGCGCCGACAGCAAGACGATACAGCGCGGACCAAGCGTTGGTCGGCCACGCTCGTCGCGCTGACAGACAAACCGCTGGGAGTCGTCTTGTTCTGCCGTTCGTGACGAATTCTGCCACATGCGCACGGCAACCACAACCATAAGTCCGCCAAACAATAACATCAGTATCGACTCAGGAAGGAGTAATGAGAGCCGAGAACCTAAAGGTGCGCCGATCATGCCTGCGATTGCGAAGATAACTCCGGTACGGACGTCGGTTTCACCACGGTGGAACCTGTGCACGGCGCCAACCAATGCCGTCACACCCACAGCAGCAAGAGAAACCCCCACGGCTTCGTGCACCGGCAACGAAAGCCCATAGACTAGCAGCGGCACGGCGAAGATTCCTCCACCCCCTCCAGTTAGCCCCAGAGCGAAGCCGATAGCAACTCCTCCTGCGATAGCAAGACCTAACATGACTCACTCCCGGCCTGAAAAGGAGGCATATCAGATCTGATAGCAGCAAAAAACAGTTGATATATGGACACTGACAACATCTGTTGTATCGCCGCAAATCGTGGTAGGTGCAAACAACGTCAATGCACTTTGTTCGATTGAAAGCGGCTTTCTATGCAATGGAGGATGTGTTCCAGTTGAGGGTCAGTGACACGGTAATATACTTTCCTGCCGTCTTTTTCACTCACCAGTAATCCGCAGCGCTGCTCAATCGCAGGTGTTCTGAAGCCGCGTTGTGGGCTACCTCACAACGCTCGGCGCGTTCGCCTACGGTATGTCGTCCCCGCAGCAAAAGCTGCACCATTCGCAGTCGCACCGGGTGGGCCAGCGTTTTCAGTCATTCCGCGGCCTGGGCAAGCCCCATCGGATCGCCCGCAGTCTGGCTCTCGGGTTCGGTTGCAGGGACCGTTGCGAGCCTCTATGTATTAATATATCGAAATGTATCGATACGTCAATAAGTTGTTTCTCTACTTTGACAGTGTTCAGTTTCTCTCAGAAGAGGATCCTTCAGAGCGCGCCTAAATCCCTTCACGCTCCAACACAGCAATTTGACACTCGCCGAATCGCCTAAGGAGAACGTAGCGATCGCGGTAGGGACCGCCATTGCTGGCGGCCCTCCGCACAGATCCGTACGTGAAGTATTACCTCATACGGCTCCTACCTTGAGTTTAGCGCCAAATCGTTGATTGGGGTAAGGGTGCATAATGTGAGGCTTGGGAAGGTGCTTCTGGGCAAGCCGTTTCATTCGGGCCCAGTTCCAGCGTTGCTTCCCTTTCTGACTTCGGTTGCGTATGACGCGTAGCCAAAGTCGGATTACCTCATTAACGAACCGATTGATGCGCTGGGGCCAGGGACGGCGTAGTATTGTAGCCAGCCCTGCACGACCGAACGTAGCCATCACGCAGTTTCGCCCAAGGGGCGGTGCATGCGATTGCGAAGCCGAACCTTGATGGCGGCCAGCGCCGCGCGCACACGTTTGGCGGTGGAGTAACGTCGAATCGTGAACCAGCCATGCGCCCTCGTCTTTGCACAGAAGTGCGTAAATCCGAGAAAATCAAACGATTCCGGGCGCCCGGCGCCGCGTCGACGCCGATTGTCGATCGCGTATCGTCCGAACTCAATCAGACGTGTCTTGCCTTCGTGTAGTTTCAAGCCGAACTTGGCAAGACGTGTTCGGAGTGCTTCCAAACATCCCTGTGCCTCGGACTGCGACTGAAAACCAATCACGAAGTCGTCCGCATAGCGGACAATCACGACAGCGCCCCGGCAGCGGTGGGTCCGCCACCAATGCACTCAAAGGTCCAAGACATAGTGCAGGAACACATTCGCAAGTAGCGGTGATGCCACCGCACCCTGAGGAGTTCCGACGGTTGTCTCCGACCATTCTCCATCGTCGCTGACCCCGGCGCGAAGCCACTCGCGGATCAGACGAAGGAGCCGTTGGTCGCCAACTCGATGTTCTAGAAACTTGATCAGCCAATCGTGGTCGATCGCATCAAAGAAGCCTTCGATGTCAGCATCCAATACCCAATTCACCGGCTTGCTGGTCAGAGCGACAGACAACGCATCAAGCGCTTGATGACACCCTCGACCCGGGCGAAAGCCATAGCTGAACCCCAGAAAGTCCTGCTCGTAGATGCATTGCAGCACCCACACTACCGCTAGTTGGACGATTTTGTCTTCCAACGAAGCGACACCCACCGGCCGCTGGCGACCGTCGGGTTTCGGAATCCAGACTCGGCGAGATGGCTGAGCCCGATAGGCTCCGCGGTGAACACGATCATGGAGGCCCCGAATGTTCTCCTCCACATTTTGCTCGTACTCGTGCCAAGTCACACCATCCACACCGACAGCTGCGCTTCGTCTGAGTTCGTAGAAACTCTCGATCAGCAGTTGTTCGTCGATATGGTGCAGCAAGGCCGTGAAACGAAGCGTGCTGTCCTTGCGGGCAGCGTGACGCACGCCGCTCAGGCCGCGTGACCTGTGTTGGGTCCGACTCTGTGTTCGGCACAGGTTGTCCTGTTCGGCGTTCCTCTCGGTTGGGTCCCTTTCCTCCAACTGCCTGGCGCACAATCATCCGCATGGCGGATCGTGTACGCTTCGCCTCGCAGTCGCGGTTCCACATCTTGCTCGAACCATTGGTCCAGTTTATCCATGTTCCCCGGCCAGCGACGAATTGCCGCCACTTTTTTGGATATGGCGCTCCTCATCCGAGCACCAGAGGGACTTCAACCCTCCCGATCTGGGCGCAGCCCAGCACGCACTATTCGGTCATCCGACTTCCGCAGAGTCGTCTGCCGTCCTTGCTTGCGAGGCTTGTGGGGCATACTCAATCATCCGTGAGTGGTGTATCACGACTGGTCAAGAACTCTGTGGATCTCACTGGTTCCCTTGCTGACATGATGGTACGCGCGAATGGGCCTTCGACTCCGGGCCTCCGATGACTGCTCGCCGTAACGCGGTCATCGATGTTGCCTTCAGGCATGAACACACCCTGAGCAGGATCCAACAGGAACAAAGATTTCAGAGCTCAATATCATTCACAGCCGGACGGCCACGCCCGGTCCATTCATCCTCACGTCCTTTCTGTGTACGCTTCAACCAGCGACTTCGGCAACTAACCTTATATGCTGGCTGCAACACTCGACACGGGGCCACGGCAAAGAATTACCCCGGCGGGATCTCCTCCCGCTTGTCAACAAACCATTTTCAGTTCGCTCGTTTATCGCTTTGTTCGCCGTTTCTTTGCTGCGGTGACGTCTTCGAGCTTGACGCCCTGGCCGCTGCGCAGGCTTGCTCGCGCGCGTTCAATGCGATTGAGAACACGAGGATCGTTTTCAAGTTGGTAATCGAACCAATCGTCTTCCGAACCAAAGCCCACAAGGATTCCCGCGGGTTGGCCATGACGAGTGATGACAATTTGTTCTTTCTCCGCCAGCCGGAGATATTTTGACAAGTCATCCTTCAATCGAGTCAGTGCCACTTTCTTCATCGCTTTCACCAGATTGACAGTTTTTCGCGTTCGGATGTTTCCAAGGTGTGCCGAACCGCAAACTGCATCAATTGATCTGGCGATAATAGGGTACGATCGGCCAATGAAGTGGTTTGTCGGACTGCAAAGCTGCATTAGTTGGTCGGACGACAGCTTTGCGCGTTCAGAATCCGTAAGTGTGTTACGAACTGCAAACTGCATAAGCGCATCCGGGTTGAGTTGGCTACGCTCTTGCGGAGTCAGAGAACGGCGAATCGATTCCTGTAACAGAAACGCAGAATTATCCATCATGAAGTGCTTTTCTTGACCGCATAACGTTAACAAAGCTGCGGCCTACGCGTGATAGACGGAAACTTGCTATGAACAAAGGAAGGGCTTCGAATAGAATAAAAGCACGGATGTATTTCTGAGAATTGGTGCGACGCGGCCCACTGGGCGCTGATGCCCGGAACATTGGTTGCGAATGGGGTTTTGCACGATGGATATCATGTATGTCCGACATAGGATCGGCGGCATGTCCCCACTGTTGCCGGATGAGGAGCTTGTCTATTCTCAGGATCGCTTTCGGGCAGTCACGCTTTCCTGCTCGTCCTTGAGTCGCGGGCTTTGGGCGCCTTGGCTTTGCTGCGGTATCAGGCTCCGCGTTACCAACCGGCGCATTTTTCTGTCATGCCGTTTATTGCCTTTCTACAGGCAGGAGGTTGATCTCTGGTTTTCAGGTCAGCAGCCGAACGGCAAAACCGAATCTGTCACAGACGTATCAATTGAGAAGGGTCGCCTTGGACCTTGTCTTGAGATCCGGAGCCGAGATCCGAACCGACGCCGATCCTGGTTCTCTGCGCCCGATCTCACGGTACGGCTATTCTGCAAGGAACCGGAGAACATGGGAAGCGTTATTCGCAAAGTAATGACGGCAAACCAATG
>CAZNKT010000041.1:5181-47914 GCA_964573605.1 uncultured Pirellulales bacterium | reverse complement strand
AAGCGCAGCTCGATCGCTTTATGTTTCAATTACAGGTCGACTATCCCGATGAGGAAGAGGAATTTCAAATCGTCCGGCGTACGACGTCGGACTCGACCCACCGCGCGGAACCTACGTTGGGCTCACACGAGATCCTGGAGCTGGCATCGACGGTTCGAAAGGTGCCGGTCGCGGACCATCTCATCCGCGACGCTCTGCGGCTAGTGCGCATGACGCGCCCCGGGCATCACGAGGCCCCCGATTTCGTTCGCGAATACGTGCAGTGGGGAGCGGGTCCACGGGCGAGCCAGTATCTCGTGCTGGGCGCCAAAGCCCGCGCGGCCTTGCACGGCCGTTATTGTGTGACGGGCGGCGACATTGGCTCGCTCGCCGCACCAGTGCTCAGGCACCGTCTGATCATGAATTACCAGGCAGAGGCCGACGCGATGGACCCGGAAGCCGTCATCGAGCAATTGCTGGACAAGGCCCGTGTGCCGCGTGAGTCCGACCAATGAAACGTCCTCTGCCGCTGCTCGATCCGGTCACCGTCGCTGCCATCGAAGGACTCGAATTGCGGGCACGGCACATCGTGCAGGGGTACGTGGCAGGCCACCATCCGGCGCCGACGCGTGGATTCTCCACGGAATTTGCCGAACATCGTCGCTACGTGCGGGGAGACGACCCTCGCTATCTGGACTGGAAAGTGTATGGCCGCACCCGCAGACACTATCTCAAACAATTCCACGACGAAGCGGATCTTACGTGTTTCCTGCTGGTGGACGCTAGCCAGAGCATGGCATTTCGTGGACAGGTGGCAGCCATGTCCAAGTTCGAATACACACAGAGCCTGGCTGCCGCCCTTTGCTATTTGATTTTGCGACAACGTGACCGCGTGGGACTGGCAGTCTGCGATCAGCGAATTCGCGAATTGTTGCGTCCGTCCAGCACACAGGCGCAGTTAGCAGCCGTGTTGGAAACGTTGCAGCGCACGGCGGCGGCCGGCGAGTCGGACATGGGGGCCGTGCTGCACGAAATGGCGGGACGCGTGCGGAAACGGGCCCTGTTCATCGTGGTGGGTGACCTGTTGGACGACGTTGCCAGACTGCTCGATGCGGTCGGCCATCTGACGCACCGGCGCCACGAGGTCGTCGTAATGCACGTGCTCGATCCCGATGAGCTCGACTTGCCATACGACGGGCCGATGTTGTTCCGGGGCATGGAACGGCTGCCCGACGTCGAAACCGACCCGCCTCGCATTCGGCGGGCATATCGGCAGGAAGTGCGGCGGTATTTGCACGAGGTCCGCGCGGGCTGCCGGGACCGCCAGGTTGATTACGCGCTGTTGCCCACGAACGGGTCGTTTGCCACCGCGCTGCGCTCCTATCTCAGCCGGCGCCGGAACGCATAGAGGATCCGACCAGGAGGACGGTCAGCGATCGTGGTCCGTGCGCGCCGATGACGAGCGACTGTTCGATGTCGGCCGTCTTGGAGGGGCCCGAAATGAACAGGCCGTACCCGCGCTGTGCAAAGGCAATCTTTCGATAGGCATCGTGGAGATTGTGCACGATGTCGCGGGCGGAGACGATCAAGGCCAAGTGTTGCGCGAGAAAATAGATCACGCGGTGCCGTGCGTTCTGGTCGGTGACCCACACGGCCGCGTTTTCCGCGACGGCGAATTGGCCGGCGGCAATACAAAAATCGATATCCTCCAATTCGTGAGGGCTGCTCGCACCGTCCATCGACACATTCCCGCGGATGATGTCGGGGACCAGTGAACAGATTTTCCGAGCGTCCCGATAGGCCGCTACCTGCCGCAGTGCAGCGTCCGGAGACTCTCCGTCCGCGACGTCGACTGCCAATCCGCCGACCGCCTGCAACGTTGTGCGGAATTGGCCGAGCGGATCTTCGTACGTCGTCCAGGGCCCATCCAGATCGGGCAGGGGGACGTCTTCCAGCGGATGATCGCGAAGACGCGCCAGAATCGTCTGCTTAGGATCCATGGCGTCTCCGATAAAGCGCGCGAAAACTCCGTCGTGGCATGTCGGGCAATTCGCGGTTTCTCCCCCAAATGTTCCAGCGGTTGTACACCACGCGGCGGGGCAGCCGGGGTACCATCCAGCGAACCGCGCCGCCCGCCACACGATAGAGCCACGTATGCCGCAGCACAACGCTGGTGAATTTCATCAGCATCCGCTTGGACCACGCCAATTCTCCGCTTTCCGCAACCTCCCCGCGCATGGCCAGCAACTGAGCGTGCAGCGGAATGCGGACGGGGCAGACGTCGCTGCACGAACCGCACAAACTGCAAGCGTAGGGGAGACTGGCGTGCGTGGCGATATCCCGCAGGGGATGCAGCACCGACCCGATGGGTCCCGGAATGGTGGCTCCGTAACTATCCCCGCCGCTGCGGCGGTAGACGGGACACGTATTCATGCAGGCGCCGCAACGGATACAGCGAAGCGCGTCGAAGAATTTCGGTCGTGACCGGATGCCCGACCGCCCGTTGTCCACGAGCACGATATGCAAATCACCGCCCGGGTTCGGACCGTGAAAGTGCGACGTGTAGGCCGTGATCGGCTGTCCGGTCGCGGAACGCGCCAGCAGTCGCAGAAACACTCCCAGATCCTCCACCCTCGGTATCAGTTTCTCGATTCCCATACAGGCGATGTGCAGGGATGGAAGCGACACGCCAAGGTCGGCGTTTCCTTCATTCGTGCACACCACCAGGCCGCCCGTCTCGGCAATGGCAAAGTTGACGCCCGTGATGCCGGCGTCCGCGCGGAGAAACTTCTGCCTCAAATGCCCGCGCGCCGCCTCTGCCAGATATGTCGGATCCGATGCGCCTGCGTCGGTTCCCAGGTAACGATGAAAGGTATCTCCGACCTCCTCTTTCGTGATGTGGATTGCCGGAAGCACAATGTGGCTGGGGGATTCGCCGCGAAGTTGTACGATTCGTTCTCCCAGGTCCGTGTCGACGACGTCGATGCCGTTTCCCGTCAAGTACGCGTTCAACTCGCACTCTTCCGTAAGCATCGACTTGCTCTTGACGACGCGGCGGGCCTGATGCTCGCGCAAAATGTCCAGCACGATCCGGTTGTGATCTTCCGCTGTCGCCGCCCAATGCACATGCGCGCCGCACCCTTTTGCCGCCTGTTCGAACTGCTCCAGATATTCGGCCAGTCTGGCCAGCGTGTGCCGTTTGATCGCGGCCGCGTCTTCGCGGAGCCGTTCCCATTCGGCAACGCCGTGGGCGGCTTTGTCCCGCTTGGCCCGGACGAACCACAGGGCCTGGTCGTGCCAATGGGCCCGCCGGCTATCCGACACGAACGCGGCGGCCTGCGAGGCGTGATCGTGTGCTGCGGCTCGGCTCATGCGGTGACGGGCTCCTTGGGCAGCGGCCGGCCGGCCAGTATCTGGGCAACGTGCATCACCGGAATGTTCATGGCGTTGCGGCGCGACAAACCGTCCAGGTGCATCAGGCATGACATGTCGGCCGCCGTGATGACTTCGGTCCCGGCTTGCTGATGGTCGCGCAGCCGATCCATGCCCATCGCCGTGGAAACCGCCTCTTCAAACACCGAGAACGTGCCGCCGAATCCGCAACATTCGTCGGGACGGGTCAGGCGAGTCACTTGAATCCCTTCGAGTGATGAGATCAACATGGCGATCTTGTTGAACGGTGTAACCACCTGCTCGCTCGAGTTGGCCAGCCTCAACTCCCGCAGCCCGTGACAGCTTTGATGCACTCCGACGCGGTGGGGAAAAACGCCCTCGATCGACTCTACGTTCACGATATCCACCAAGAATTCACAGAGCTCAAATGTGCGGCTCTGCACATGGTCGAAACCGGGTCTTTCTTGGAGATAATGACTGTAGTGATGCCTCACCATGGCCACGCAGCTTCCGGACGGGCAGACGATATAATCGTAGTCGCGGAAAGTCTGCAGGTACTTTTCAGCAAGTGGACGAGTTTCGTTCGTGCAACCGGAGTTGGCCATGGGCTGGCCGCAGCACGTCTGGGCGGAAGGAAAATCGACCGCGATGCCGAATCGTTGCAGCACTTCCACGGTAGCCAGGCCCACGTCGGGAAAGAACTGATCGATATAACACGGAATGAACAAGCCGACGCGCATCAAGAATCTCTCAAGTCTGCCGTGCCCGGAAAAGAAACGACCAAGCCACGATTATAGACGGCGGCCCGCCCGCGGACCACGCAGGCGATGCGCATCCGTCCAGGCCCACTCGCTTTCATCGTGGCGGCGTACGGGCGCCGCGACGTAAGAAAAATGGAGTTCACGATTGATTCACCTTCACTACAACCGCCGGCGACGCTTGCTCGCGCGGCCGGTTTGTTTCATCATGCGTTTCTGCCATGACACGGGGATATGTGGATCCAGGGAAGCGCGCCGATGACGTCCAAAACGCTCTATCCGTTGTCAGGCATCGTGACCGTGCTCAACACGCCCTTCACCGAAGATAACCGGATTGATGTCCAGGGTCTTTGCCGCAATGTGGAACTGGCGGTTCGGGCGGGAGTCACGGGAATTCTCGTGCCCGCCATGGCCTCCGAGGTCCACAAACTGACGATGCGGGAGCGGCAGCAAATGGTGGAAGCAGTAGTGGAGCAGGTGGCCCGGCGGGTGCCGGTGATCGGCGGTGCGGCTCACACCGACCGGCCGCAGCGTATGACCTGCGTCCAGGCGATTGTGGACAGCGGCTGCGACGGTGTGCTGGTCCAGATCCCATTTCGTAATGAATCCGCATTCGTGGACGAAGTGCTACGGTGCGCCGATCTGCAACCGCGGATGCTGATGCTCCAGGACTGGGACCCGGGAGGGTACGGTCTGCCCGTCTCGCTGATTTGCCGGCTGTTTGACGAGGTCGACAGCTTCCGCTGCCTGAAGATCGAAGTCGTGCCGGCGGGTGTCAAGTACAGTGAAGTTTTGCACGCCACTGGTGGATGCCTGAACGTGTCCGGCGGTTGGGCGGTGGGACAAATGCTGGAAGGCCTCCGCCGCGGCGTGCACGCGTTCATGCCCACGGCCATGCACGCGCTATACGTGGCCGTCTACCGTCGATTCACCTCCGGAGACATTGCCGGCGCGCGCGACCTTTTCCACCAGATTCTTCCGGTGCTTTCCTTTTCCAACCAGCATCTGGACATCTCCATACATTTCTTCAAACGGCTTCTCTACCGGCAGGGTGTCTACGCCACATGTCGTGTGCGGCCGCCCATCACGCCATTTGACGCGGTTCACGAGCAATTGGCCGACGCCCTGATCGACGACGTTCTGAACCTCACGGAAAGTGTGGCCGCCAATAGTTGACTGGGATTTTCATGGACGCCAAACTGGTGGGGTGCTGACCGATAGCATGGACCTTGGCGTCTGTCATCGGCCCCAGCACAGTTTCCGTTCGCGCGGATTTCTGCGTTGCTGGCGGATTTCTGCGTTACTGATCGAGTGGATGAATCTGGCGGAATCCATCGGCGCCCACAGTGGTCGCGCGCGATGGCGCCGGTCACGCGTAGGATGCTCGAAACATTTTCGTCAGGAAGCATCGGGAGGTCGCCATGAATCGGTTCTTGCTCTTTGTGGAAAAAGTATGTGCGTGCGCGGCATTATCCGCAGCCACGTTATTCGCGGCCGAAGAGACGGTTGCCTCCGACCGCCCGGCGAGCGTCGACCCTGCCGGCCTCGCTCGCCATGTCTCCGCGCTGGCCCGCACGCCCCGCGGAGTGTGCTCGATACTGGGCTGCCGGGACGGCGCGTTTGCGGATGCCATGACCGGGGCGGATGACTTCGTCGTGCACGGGATCGACCCGAGCGCGGATGCCGTCGCGGCGGCGCGGACCTACGTGGATCGCAAAGGGTTGTATGGAAAGCGCGTCGTCATTGAACGGGGATCGCTGCAACAGCTGCCGTACGCTGACAATTCGATTGATCTGGTTGTTTCACCTCACTTGTCGGAGGAAGCCTTAGAATCGCTTTCCGCGCGGGAGATTTTGCGCGTGCTTCGCCCCGAGGGCCGCGCGGTGCTCGGCCGCGAGGCACACGCCGCGTCCGGGAATGGACTCGCGGCAGACCGGCTTGCGGAGTGGCTCAAAATTCACAAGATCGAGGATGCCGAGGTGATCGCAGACGCCGTCGGCGTGTGGGCTGTCGTCACAAAACCGGTCCCCGAGGGCATCGATGCCTGGAGCCATTGGGAACACCTGCCCGACAATAACCCCGTGTCAAACGATGCGGTTGTCCGGGCGCCGTATATGACGCAATTCCTGGGAGAACCGTACTACATTGCGATGCCGGCCGTGACCACCGCCGCGGGAGGACGGATCTTTATTGCCATGGGACACATTGCGCACCATCGGCGCGAAGAGCCGTGGCTGAACACCTTGCTGGCTCGCAACGGCTACAACGGCACGGCGCTGTGGATGCGTAAACTGCCCAATGGATACCTGGCACATCGTTCAGCGTTTGTCGCCACAAAAGACACGTTCTATATGATTGATCCGGGCGAGCCGGGATGTATTCTGCTGGACCCGGCGACCGGAGAACAGACCGGCCGGATAGAAGTAAAGGGCGCCGAAGGCCAATGGAAATGGATCGCGCTGCAGGACGGTATTCTGTATGCCCTGAGCGGAACAGAGAAAGACCCCACGGAAACGACTGTGGTGCGGAGCAAACTTACCCACTGGAGTTGGGGGGAACTGAGCAAAGGTTATTATGGCAAGCGTGTTCCCTGGGGTTTCGGCGACCTGGTCGTGGCATACGACTTGGAACAAGGCAAAACGCTGTGGACGCATCGCGAGCCGCGCCCGATTGACTCGCGAGCCATGACGCTGGGCGGAGGCAGGATGTATGTGTACGGGCCGGACTCGCATTTTCGTTGTCTGGACGCCTTGTCCGGCGACGTTTTGTGGACCAATGACGACGACGAGCCACGCAAGTTGCTCGAGGAGCCGGGTCGCGGATTGACATCGACGCCCGGCTTCCGCACCATGTGCTTCGCATTGTATACGCCCCAAGCGCTGTGCTACGAAGCCCAGACGCGGATGAACGTCCTGGCGCTTGATCCCGATGACGGCAAGCTGCTGTGGCATCGGGAAAAGACCAGCAACAATCCGAACATGCTGTACGTCGACGGCAAACTGCTGGTTGGGGTTGGCCCGGAGGGTCGGACCTTGGCCGTGGAGCCGAAGACCGGGAAGACTATCGAGGACTTGGGGTTTACCAAACGATCGTGCGCCCGGCTGACGGCCACACCGGACTCGTTCTTCTGCCGCGGATGGCCCGACGGGCTCACACGGTACGACCGCAAAACGGGCAAGGTACTGTTCAACGGTGCCTTTCGACCCTCGTGCAACGACGGCGTCATCGCGGCCAACGGACTGTTGTATCTGGGGCCGTGGGCCTGCGACTGCAATCTGACGCTGATGGGGCGCGTGGCCATGTGCTCGGCCGGCGATTTTCTATTTGACCAGCGGGCCCAGGAGACCGAACGGCTGGAGCGCGACAACGAAACGCCGGAGGTAGCCGAGCCACTGAGCCTGACCGACGCGGACTGGCCGACCTATCGAGCCGACAATGCGCGGAGCGGCAGCACCCAGGTTGCCGTTCCCGACGATGTTGCCCGCATCTGGCAGTACGAACCCGACCACAAGTTTCAGCCGACCGCGCCCTCGGCCGCCGGCGGACTGATTTTTCTGGGAGGGTCCGATGGCAAGGTCCGCGCACTCGATGCGGAAACCGGGCGCCCCGAGTGGAGTTTCCTGACGGCCGGACCCGTTCGGCAGCCCCCCACCATTTGGAACGGCCGCGCCTATTTTGGATCGGGTGACGGGTATGTGTACGCCGTGGAAGCCGCCACCGGACGACAACTGTGGAGGTTTCGGGCCGCTCCGTCAGATCGCCGGATCATGGTGTACGGATCGTTGAGTTCCACCTGGCCGGTTCACAGCGGCGTGCTCGTGGAGGACGGCGTGGCCTACGCGGCGGCCGGTATGGTTGACTACGACGGAACGTACGTCTACGCTCTGGACGCGGTTACCGGGCAAATCAAATGGCAGAACACGACGTCGGGCCACCTGGATCCTGAACTCCGAAAAGGCGCTTCCGCGCAAGGTAACTTGACCACCGCCCGGGGCCGACTCTGGATGGCCGCCGGAAATATCGTTTCCCCCGCGGCGTACGATCTAAAGACAGGCCAGTACCAGGGCGCATCGCCCGGCGACGGTTCACCGCAAGCCAACCGCGGCGAAGAGGTCGGGAGTTTGCTCGACAAATATGTCATGGTTGGAGGGCGGCTGAGATATTCGGCGACCCGAAATGTCGTCAATCCTGGAACGTTCTGGGGTTACCGTGTCGAAGACCGGAGCCCCCCGCAAGACCCCGGGTTGGTCACGCACGGCAAGATTCCGCCCGCGTGGGACGCGACGCGCATGGTGAGCGTCGCCGGACCGCGCACATCGCCGATGAGCTACGACATCGCGGACGTCTGCCAACATCTCGACCGCGGTGATCTCAAAAAACCGCCCCGCCGCAGGTGGGTGGCGGACACGCTGAGTGGCAGAGATACGGTTGCTCTGGTGTTGGCGCGTAACGCCGTGCTGGCGGTTTGCGAGGTTCCGCGGTTCCGTTCGCTGTACTCACGCTGGGCCTTGTGTGCCCTGGATCCGAAGGATGGATCCCTGCTGTGGCAGCACGATCTGCCATCGGCAGGCACGCACGGAGGTTTGCTCGTCGACCGCGACGGCCGCATCATTGTCGTCGATGAAGAAGGCGGGGTCCTCTGCTACGGAGGAATTGAACTGCTTCGCGCATCGCTCAACGCGGTGATCCAACGCACGCAGCACGATCCGTCCGCACGCCGCGATTCCGTGAAAGAACTACGATCGCTCATCGGCGTGGTCCATGGTCCCGATCGCGAGATCATCATCAATGCCTTGCAGCGGATGGGGATGGATGTGAGCGGCGAGGCCCGCGCGCACGGCCACTTGACCACCTGGTGGCTGACGGGGCCCTTTCCGTGGAATCCGCAGGACAGTCCGGCCGACCGGCGATTCGTGGGAGAACCTGATGTCGATCCTACGACGCAGAGCCACGGCGGCGGACCCGATGATTGGACGGCTTACCGAGTCCACAACGCCGACGGTCACGTCGATCTTGACGATATCTACGGTCAATTGCCCGACCGGGCAGCATACGCGTATGCCGAGTTCACGCAGCCGGATGCCCGCGACGTGTTGCTCAAGATCGGGACCAACGACGGCTTCGTGTTGTGGGTCAACGGGCAACAGATTGGCCGCTTCGAAGGGGGGCGGTCCTTCCGGCCCGATCAGGATGTCTTTCGCGTGCGGGCGGTCAAGGGAACCAACCGCATCCTGCTGAAAGTTCTCAATCTGGGCGCCCGCTGGGCGTTTACGGCTCGCATTACGGACTTGGACGATCAGCCGCTCGTGCTGGACGGCGCCGCCACGGACGAAGCGTCCGGCTAAAGCGTTTTCCACGTCGATGCAGCCCCCGACTCCGCCGGGGGACTCCCCTGCCGAGCTGCCTGTTTCTTTCATCCCCAGGCAAAGCCTCGGCCTACGCTCACCGTACCGCACGCCGATGCGAGCGATGCTGTTTCCCCGGCGAGCACGCAGAAAGGGGACTGTTCTGCCCCAGGAGTTCCTGTTCATGCGCGCTCGCTGCGCGCCTGAAGCCACGTGGCCAGCACCATGCCGATGGCGAGCTGGAGGATCTGATGCAGTGCAATGGGAACTGCGCCGTACGGATTCGATGCGAAGAATCGTTCCCACACATAAATGCCGTTTGGCATCGTCTTCTGCGATCCACAGAACAAAATGGCCTTGCGGGCGTCGTCGCGCAAGCCACTCCACGCGGCAATCCAATACGTCCACGTCAACATGAACACATGCAGACAGAGACACGCGGCAAAGAATCGCGCGGCCAGGATCCTGTCGCGTCCGAGATGATACGACGCCGCCGAAAAACCGATGTACACGAAGGTGAGGATAATCGCCTGCGGTGCAATGTTCAGCGCCCGCTGGAAGCGGTCTGAAATGGGCCCAACCATGCCGCGCACGGCAATGCCCGCGGCGACAGGAACGAGCACGATCAACGCGATCTGACGGATCATGTGCGCCACCGGAAATGAAATAATACCGCCCACCGACACGTTGAGGATCCAGGGGGTCAGCAGCGCGGTCAATGCGTTGGATGCGAGTGTCAGCAACAAGGCCAACTCCTGATCTCCACGCGCGATTCTGGTCAAGGCGATCGAGGCGGCCAGGGTCCCGGACTGCGAAGCAGCGATCATCAGCGCCTGCAGGAACAGGAATCCGTTGGACGACGGCGATAACCCGGGCGGTCCCCACAAGCGTCCCAGCATGTAGCCGGCGATCGGAGCGACCAGGTACGTCGACATCATGGTCAAAGCAATCGCACGCAGGTTGACGGACTGCCATGCCAGCCGCCGGACGTCGATAGTCAGCCCCGTGATGAACAGAATACTTGCTACCAGCAACGGGATTGCCCAGCCGGTCTCGCGAACCTCGCGCGCGGCGTTTCCCATCACCAGGCCCAGCACAATCGCTACCGGCAGGCACAACAGAAACCAGAATCGCCGGGCGATACTAATTAACATGCGCTGCTGCCATCAAGCCGAATACAAAAGCGGGATTGCCACGCGCCACCCATTCCGCAGCATGAGAAAACATGGCAAGAGCGTGTCGACACGCCCACTTCGGTGGGCGCGCAGGACGCACGTGCCGGACCGCTGCTGCCGAAGAGGATCACGGACCTCGCTTGGACGCAGGCGATGACGCCGCCTTCCCGAGTGTTTTCGCGGCGGGACGAACATTGGTCGATGGAAGCCATTGCGCGAGTTCCGCGCGAACATCGGCCAGTCCGGGGTCTGCTGCCAGATTGTTCCATTCCATGGGATCCGTTTCGTGGTCGTACAGCTCTTCGCTGCCGTCATGGTACTGGATGTACTTCCACCGGGCGGTTCGAACCGCGTGGTTGCCATAGTCCTGCGTTGTGATCGCCGGAACCGGCCAGGCGGCAGCCGGGTTCTCGAGCAAGGCGCGCACACTGCGGCCTTCAACATGATCGGGAACCGGCAGCCCGCACAGATCGGCAAGCGTCGGGTAGATGTGCATGAAATCGACCGGGCGGGAGCAAACACCGCTGGGCCTGGTCATTCCGGGAACGACGAACAACAGCGGAGCCCGGGTCGCTTCGTCCCACAGCGTATTCTTGCGCCAACACTTCTTCTCCCCCAAGTGCCATCCATGGTCCCCCCACAGCACAACGATGGTGTCGTCCGCGTAAGGACCGGCGTCCAGCGCATCGATGAGAAGCCCGACCATGGCATCCGCGAAAGCGGATGCGGCAAGATACGCCTGCACAGCCTCCGGCCAGCGGCCCGACTTGAGCATCCGCTTGTGGTCGCCGTCCCACCGGCTAAGTTGCCTGCCAAGACCGGGCAAATCGTCCAGATCCGATTCCAGGACTTTGGGTAGCAGGATCGGTTCTGACGTAAACTGCTGAAAATACGTGCGCGGAACGTTCCACGCCATGTGGGGCTTGAAGATGCCGCACGCCAAAAACAATGGCTTTTCGTGGCGAGTGCTCAAGACTTCCCGCGCGTGGGCGACGATACGGTAGTCGTCCATTTCCGCATCCGTGACGTCCAGCGGTGCGAAACGAATCCCACCCACACCGCGGTCGTCGCCTTCCGGCTGCAAGTCGGGACCTTTGGGCAGGTAGCTGTGCCACCCGCCTTCATCTGGAAACGCGCCGTGAAAAATCTTGCCACAGCCCACGACGTGATAGCCGTGCTTCATAAAAAAACGGGGCAACGTAAGAACGTCCGGCAAAGCCTTCCGCCAGTCGTGACGATTGCCGTAGACACCCGACGTCGACGGACGAATGCCCGTCAGCAACGCGGTCCGCGATGGATTGCACAGCGGCGCGGCGCAATGGGCCTGGGAAAACAACACGCCCCGCCGGGCCAGCCGATCGATGTGTGGAGTCCTCCCCTGAGGATGGCCGCCCAGACATCCTATCCAGTCATTCAAATCGTCCACGGCAATGAACAAGACGTTCGGCCGCGACGCGCCGCCCTCGGCCAACGCCACACAACAGCCGAAGAAAAAGCTGCCTCCGAGCATGCAGATCATGCTCGCCCAAAAACGCACTTGAATGGTCCTCATCATCGGTCGTACCCCAGCAATTCGGTCGTCATTTCGCAATCGCGGCAGGCAACAGTCTATCACGGCGAGTGTCCGCGGCAGAATCGCCGATCAGCCCGCGCGGCAACCGCACCGAAAATCGGGCCTGTTGGGCCTGACTCGCTTGGCCACGCACGGCGGTGAGACCAAACAGGCCGCTCCAGCACGGCACCTTCGGATATACTACCGAACGTGCGTTGTTATCAAATCGATTCGCCAAAGAGGCAATTGTAGTCATTCCGATTTTATGGGTCGCCTTCCCGGGACGATGAGTGGTTCGCACGGATCGCAAACGAGTCCGCGTAAGTTTCCGGGACCAGCATCGCAGGTGCGTGGATCCCTGCTCCCAGCACTCGGCCGATACGATTCAGGTCGACGCCCACGGCATTCCTGGGCGGGTCGACGGATGGAAGTGGAAGAGCAGCGTCGTACCAAAAGGTGACGTGCGACGGGTTCGCGTCGGGGGCACGGGAATTCCGGGCGTCGACCACGAAGAGAACGAGCGAGTTCTGTACAGCTACAGACCCACAAGCAGAACCAGCAATCCGAAACCAGATTCGTCGATGGACACGAAAAGATCGCAAGCGTTTTCCGGGCCACCGTGTGTGCCGTTCTCGCTCGGGCCGCGAGGCTCCTATAATTGGAAGTGGTCCGCCGGCGCGCGTTGCGCGGGGAAACAAGGGATGCCTCGGCGCGCCGCCGTTGGCCGTCGATTCTTTGGCAGCAGTTCCTAACTGCGGGCAGGCAGCGCATGCGAGACCTGGCGTTCCCCGAGATCATTCTGCTCTCGCTCTCCTTCGCGCGTCCGTGGATGCTGCTCTGGTTGCCGGCCGTCGCGGTGCCGCCTCTGATTCACATGTTGAGCCGGCGCCGGCGCCGTACGGTGGATTGGGCCGCGACGCGTTTACTTCAGAGGGCATTGAGCGATTGCGGCGGGCGGCGGGCTCAAGTGGCCGAACGCTTCTTGCTCGGCGCTCGTTGCGCGGTGGTCGCGCTGGCTGTAATCGCCTTAGCCGAACCTGTGACGGATGGCGGCGGCGGTCGGATGGCGGCGGGCCGAGCCACGCATCGCGTGCTCGTGTTCGACGTATCCTACTCCATGGCGTATCGGCGCGACGGCCAGTCGCATCTCGAACGCTCAAAGCAATGGGCACGTGAGATGGTGCGGCAGAGTCCACCGGAAACGGAATATTCGCTTGTGGCGATGGGGCGTCGTCCGGTGGTCATTACCGAGGGTCCACGGAGCGATGGCACTGAGCTGATGACCGCTATCGATGGCCTTGACGTGGCACACGGCAGCGCCGATGTGGCAGCCACCTTCAAGGCGATTGGGCGCTTGTTGAGTGGCCGAGGGGGTCTTCGGCAGCGGCACGGACCGACAGATGTGTTTGTTTTCACCGACCTGGGCGCAACAAGTTGGGACGCGATGTCACCGGCACCTGGAACACCACCGCGCGGCGGCGGAGCAGGGAACGTGCCGGCCGCGGATCTTTGGGAACAACTGGCGTCTGTCGTCCTTTGCGATGTCGGCACGGCTGGCTTTTCCAACACGGCGGTGAACGCCGTTCGGATGGCATCGGGGAAAGCCGCAATCGGCCAGCCGGTTGAATTCACTGCCTTCCTTGCGCATTTCGGAAGCGATCCGGCCGATCGGCAGGTGGCACAGTGGTGGATCGACGGCGCGCCCGGACCCCGAGAAGCGATTTCGTTCGACACGCGTGACCGTGTCGATGTTTCCCTCACACACGCGTTTACGCAGGCCGGGATGCATACCGTGGAGTTGCGCCTCGACCCGGACGCCTTAACGCTGGACGATTACCGTCTGGCATGCGTTCCTGTCGTGGAGAGGCTCCACGTACTGTGCGTGGGAGGCAGAGACGGCGCGACGTATTATTTGCTTCGCGCATTGCAGCCGGACGTCGCGGACAGGGGGCCCGTTGCCGCCACGGATGCACTGCCCGGCACGCTGCTGGACCATTCGCTCGACGCGTTCGACTGCATCATGCTGGCGAACGTACGCCGGCTGCGGTCCGAGGAGACGCGCGCCCTGCGCGGGTTTCTCGACAGGGGCGGAGGCGTGATCTGCTTTATGGGAGACGAGGTCGAGCTTGAGTGCTACAACCTTTGGCAGGATTCCGATCAAACCGGTCAGGAGCCTATCGTTCCCGCGCGCCTGAACGGAATTGTGCGAAGCGATCGGAACTACATCGATCCGCTGGATTTTCAGCATCCCATCTTGAGACAATTTCGTGGACCGGGGGCATCGGCGTTGACGACGACGCCCGTATTTTCTCATGTCCGTCTCGATGTCGATCGCTCACTCGGCGGCACGCGGGTCGCCGCCGCATTCGGCAACGGCGATCCGGCGATCGTCGTCGCGCCTATGGGGCAGGGCACGTCGATCATCGTGGCGACCGCCGCGTCGCTGGCTTCGGTCGACGCCGAGACCGGCCGGCCGTGGACCGCCATGCCGGCGTGGCCGAGTTTTCTGCCGTTGGTTCAGGAGCTGGTCAAGTATTCTACGCTCAGGCAAGCGGAGCGTGTCAATTCTCTGGTGGGCGCTCCGCTGACGATTTCCGCCGCTCCAGGCGTGGACGTCACGGTCGTTGCGCCGGACGGTGACGAGTCGACACTTACGGGCAACGTTCCACGTCCTACCCGGCAATTTCACGCTACGGACCGCCGGGGATTGTATGTTGTCCGGCACGGTCGTGGGAACCCGCAACGTTTCGCTGTCAATCTCGATACGGCGGAAAGCGATCTGCGGCGGACGAATGTGGCGTCATTACCACGAGGGATCGAGGTCCGGTCCCGTGCGGAGTCGACTGAACCGTCTGTGGCACGCTCGGGTCGCGTTTGGCAGGCGTATCCGGCGCTGATGGGTATACTGCTGGGATTGCTTCTTTTTGAATCAATGCTTGCGGTGCGGCTAATGACGCCTTACCCCAGGAATTCCCGGTTGTGATCGGATTGCTCCCCGCATTCAATGCCGCCTTGCTTTCGGGCCTCGGTCGTGATGGTCCCTTCGCAAGCGGGCGGCTCGTTGCAAATATTACGCCCGGGTGGGCCGTTGCGGTACTGGCGACCGGCGCATTCCTTTTCCTACTGTACCACTACGAACGTCGTCATTCGCCGCGTCCCGGCCAGCGCGGAGCGTGGTTGCTGCGCACGGCCACGGCGACTGCCGTTCTCGCTTTGTTTGCAGAGCCACAATGGATCATGCACCGGCTGCGCCGTCCGTCCGTGGTCGTGCTGATTGATGAGTCGGCGAGCATGGCTACGCTCGACGCGGTGCCCGAAGAGGCGGCAGCCCGTTCAGGGCGCAGGCTGCGGAAGACGGGCCAGTCGGCGGGGGTGTCGCGGCTGGAGATCGCGCAACGGCTGCTCACCGAGAAGGAAGGACTGCTGGACACGCTCCAGGCGCGGTACGATCCCCTGTTCTTCGCCGTGGGAGAGACCGCTCGCCGTTTGCCGGCATCCGACCAGCGGAAACAACTGCGAAAGCTGCGCCCCACCAGCACATCAAGTCGATTGGGCGACGCCGTGCGGCATGCGTTGGAAATGAGCGCGGCTTACGAGCCAGTGGCCGCCATCATGTTGACCGACGGCATTACGACGCGGGGAACCACGTTACAAGAGTACGTGTCGGGTAACGCGTATCACGGAGTGCCGCTTTACATCGTCGGCGTGGGCGGCGCACAACCTGTTCCGGATGTTGCGGTCGATCGCGTCTCGGCCGATGCGCTGGTGCTTGCCGGCGAATCCGTGACCGTTGAAGCACGGATCCGCGTCGCCGGTTTCAAGGGGCGGACAATTGAAGCGCGGCTGCGGGATGCGGATTCCGAAGCAATCCTGGCCAGACGCCGTGTGCCGATTAACGACACCGCGGCAACTGAGATCGCGGAATTTCAGTTTCTGGCGGAGAGCGCCGGGCGGCGGCGAATGGTTGTGGAGATCCCGATCCAAAGCGGCGAAGCCCGTGCGGACAACAACCGGCACATGTGTCATGTGCAGGTGACTCCGGGGCCCATCCGGGTTCTTATGGTCGAAAGTCGTCCACGCTTCGAGTTTCGCAACATCAGAAGCGTTCTGCGTCGCGACGAGCGAATTGATCTTACGACGATCCTGGCTGAGGCCGATGCTGAGCTTGTGCAGGCCGATCCGGAACTGGAGGCCTTTTTCCCTGAAACAGCGTCCTCGCTCCTTGACTACGACGTCGTGATCCTCGGTGACATCGACCCCCAATTCGTGGGACGCAAAGCGATGCGGAGCCTTGTGGAGTTTGTCGAACAACGGGCGGGGGGCGTGATGTTCATTTGCGGTCCCCGATTCATGCCGGCGGGTTTTCAGCAGACACCTCTTGGCGCGTTGATTCCGGTCTCCCTCGATGACTCCGCCGTTGCAGATAGCCGGCAACGCACGACGCCCTTGCATGTCGTGCCCACGCCACTCGGGCGCCGTACTCTGTTCCGGCTGGTCGGCAGCGCGAGCCAGGAGGCAGTTCGGAGAACCGGCTCGATGATGCCCGTCTACGGAGCGTTTCCTCTCACCGTCGCGAAACCCGGAGCCCTGGTGCTCGCCGAAGCCAAAAATGGTCGCGAACGCGGCACCCACGCCTGTTTTGTGACGCAGTATGTAGGAACTGGCAAAGTGCTGCTGCAAGCCGCCGATGAGACGTGGCGTTGGCAAAAAAGCAGCCGCCAAGGCGCGAACGGGCTCTTTTGGGGCCGCGTCGTTCGGATGGTGGCACGGAATCACCTCGCCGCGCGAAGCGGTCCGGCGCTGCTGGCCGTTGATCGTCTGGAATACCACGTGGGTGATCCCGTACGTTTGAGTTTCGAACCAGGAGTCGAAACGGGTCGAACTGAAGCACTCACGGTGACCCTCGTCGGCGATCACGGAACACGCCGTGTTGTTTCCTTGCAGCGCGATCCCTATCAGGCTGACCGGCCTGTTGGCATCGTCAACAATTTGGCGGAAGGTGAGTACGAAGCCCGTGCCGACACCGCACGCGCAGGCGCGTCGGCACCGTCAACCCGATTTACCGTTAGGCGATTCAACGGCGAAAGGCAACGCGTGGCGGTCGACCTGCCAACTTTGCGGCAAACGGCGCAGCAGACGCAGGGCAGATTCTATCAACCCGCCACGGCTCATCGCCTCTACCGCGACCTGCCGGACACGAATCGACTATCGCTTGCAGCGCGTATGCCCTTATGGAATCGCTGGTGGATCATGCTTGTATTGACAGGCTTTTTGGGAGCCGAGTGGCTGATTCGCCGGTTGAATGGGCTGACCTGAAGGCGGCGGGCGCGGCCGTTCCGGCTGGTAGACGCTGTCGACGTGCAAAAAGCAGGCCATGGTTAATGTTTAGGCGCACCAAGGAACGATCGAACTTCCCAATGGACGTGGCTCAAATCACTGTTTTGCAGCGTCGCCTGCGAGTTCAGCGGGTCGTTTATGGTGTGCTGTGCACACTCGTGTGCGTTGTCATCGCAGTCGTGCTTGTGGCATTCACGGACTACATCCTCCGTCCGCGGGCTGAAACGTCGCGATTGGCTTTGAGCATGTTGCTGCTCGTGGCCGTCATCCTGGCGATGCGCCGCTGGCTGATACCGGCGCTGCGGGACCGGACGGACAAGCTTGCCGTTGCCCGGCGACTGGAACGTCGTCACCCCGAGTTGGGTGATCGGATATCGTCGGCAATCGGACTGCCTGACCCTTCCACTGACGACGCCGACGCCGGGTCGGCCGCACTACGGTCCGCGGCCGTGCGAGCGTGCGAGCGTGAGTTGAGGAACGTCGAGGTATCGCGTGTCGTGGATTACCGCCCCGTGCTGCGAATGTTGGGAATGACGTTCTTGCTGCTGGCCGTGAGCGCGATGTTCGCGTGCCCCCGCGTGCCTCTCGTTCGCTCCGCCATAGCGCGAATAGTTTTTCCGCTGCGTGATTACGGATGGCCCCAGCAGGTTCATCTCAAGGTCGCGGACGCTCCCCGGCGATTGGCGGCAGGCACTGATTGGAATCTTCGGATCGTGGAGCAAAGTGGACTAAGTCCCGAGGACGCGGTCGTTCGCTTTCGGGACGCGACGGGATCGATGCGGCGGGAGACAGTCGTGCCCTTGTCCGTGACCCCTGAGGGAATGACCGCGCGACGCCGGCATGTGACCCGTTCGTTTGAATTTCACGTCCAGGCGGGCGATGACCGCGATATGCCTTGGCAGCGTGTCGATGTTGTCCCGCCGCCTCGCGTCGTCGCTTTTGACGTCACGACATTCCCGCCGGTGTACACACGAAGGGAGCCTCAAAGCGCTCCTTCCGACCTGCTTGTGCTCAGCGGAACGGGCATTGAAATCGTGGGGCAGAGTTCCCGTCCGGTTGAACGTATTACTCTGGTTCTTGATTCTGGAGAACGCATCCCGGCACACGTCACACGAGGCGGCCAGCAATTCAAGATTGATGCAGATTCATTTCGGGTCGCGCATTCGGATACGTATGCGTTCGAGTTGGTCGACGCGTATGGTCTAGTCGCCTCTGACCCGCAGCGGCACCGTATTGTGGTCGAGGACGATCCGCCTCCCCGCATCCGCCTCGTCGAACCGGAGGAGGGAGTAGTCATCCGGCCTCACGCCGTGCTGCCGCTGCACGTTGTCGCGGAGGACAACCTGTTTGTCGAAAGGCTGTCGCTTTTTTTTCGGCGAGCCGGCGACCCGCCAAACGACGAACGACCTGTGCCCGCCGTGGTCGAAGAATTGGAGACTTCCCGGGAAGGCGGCACGCACAGTCAGTCAATCGATGAACTTTCCGCGTACAAAACGCTTCGCATAAACTGGGACGTGACGCCGCTCGACCTGTCGCCGGGCGACGACCTGATCCTGGCCGCAGCGTCCGCAGACGCACGGCCTGGATCCAAAACCAGCCGCGTGGAACGCCGCATTTCCGTCGTTAGTGAGTCGCAATGGAATCGTTGGCTCGCGCAGCGCGAAGATCGGGTTCGCCAGGCGGTCAGCAACGCACTCCGGCTTCACCATGACGCCATGAAGGCAATTGCGTCTGTTCAGCCACAAGCCGAAGACGCGCCGCGGCGCGGACCGTCCGGCAGGGATCATCTTGCGTCGGCGTTGCGACTGGAACGCGACGTGCAACGGTTGCTCACGGGGTCGGACGACAGCGCAGTGGCACATGTCAACGGCTTGATACGTATGTTTCGCATCAACGAGCCCGACAATCAGGCGCTCGCGGGCAACTGGCAACCGTTGTTGCGCAGCCTTTCGGAGATCGGCCAACACAGAGTTGTGCGGATCCAATTTGCGATCGACCGCACGGGCGACGCAATGGAAGCGGAAAACGACGTTGCCGCTTCGCCCGGCAAGCCATCATCGTTGGAAGAACGTTTGAATGAGATCCGTGGTAGCCAGCAAGAGGTTGCTGAGGAACTGCGCGATAGCCTGGAACAATTGGAACGCCAAAACGCATGGCAAAACACGGCGCGAGCCGCTCGTGACATGCGCGAGCAGCATGGGCAAATCATCCACGACCTGTCCGATATCACCGCGAAATTGCTGGCCGGCGAAGCGAGCCCACTCGAGAATGCTGAGGTGGAAACGTTAAAGCGTCTTGGCGAACGGTATCTCGAAATGGCTCGCCAGCTTGCTGCTTCGGTCCGCACCGAGAACGGCGCAAGCGTGGGGTCCTCCAGTGGCTCGATGGCCGCGCCGACAGCGGAAGTATTGTCCGCCGCGCGGCAATTGCGCAGCGCGGCTCGATTACTGGAACACCAGCAAGTCGGAAGGGTGCTCGGACAGCAGGCGCGGATTACAGGCCAACTCGATGATCTGATCAAGGCGGCCGAGTCGGTAGCGGTCACGCCATCCGGCGATGCGGTTCATGCCGAAGAGGCACGCGGAGACCCTGCGGCCGTCCAGGGACGGGAGGATCTGCTGGACCGCGTGCGGTCACGATTGCCGAGCGATGCGAGACAATGGATTGCGCCCTGGCCCGATGCGCCCTTCGTGCCTCGTTATCGAAAACAAACGGAAGATTACTTTCGCCGCCTGGCGGAAGAACCGTGAATCAGCGCGCCATGATGCGAGAGTAAAATCAGCCGCGGGGCGCTGACCCCCGATACTGTTGGTCTGCAGGCACGTGGGAACCCGCCGTCGGCGCGAACCGGCTGATGGGGCGTCATCGCGCACGGTGGCCTGGCGTTGCGATTTCCATTCTTGGGGCTATCAAACGGTGGAATGAGAAGCAGTTATGGGAATGATCGAAAACGTCCGCGCAGCACGACATCCGGGCGTTCTTCCGGCGGCCGCGGCATGGGTGTTGTTCGCATGGTGTGGCACTGCAGGCCGCGCCGAACACGCGCCCGAGTCCCAGGAGGGACCCGTCGAGCGACGGTCGCCGGCCTCGGACGAAGCATTACATCGCGGGCTCTCTTACCTTGCACAGCGACAGTTGCAAGACGGCGCATTCGAGGGTCCGGGAAAGGTGGCGAGCGTGGCCGTCGCCAGCCTCGCGGGCATGGCGTTCGTGGCTGCTGGAAGCACGCCGCGCGGCGGGCCTCATGCGCGCCGCGTGCAGCGCTGCCTGAATTTCGTGTTGGAAAAAGCGCAGCCCAACGGATTGATCGCGGGCGACGAGGTGGATATGCGGAGCGTCATGTACGGCCATGGTTACGCGACACTGTTCGCCGCGCGGTGTTACGGAGAAAGCCAGCGCGATGACCTGCGCGAGAAACTTGTCTCCGCGGCCAAGTTGATTGTTCGCTCACAACACGCCAGCGGTGGCTGGCGTTACAAGCCCGTTTCGGAAGACGCGGACGTGTCCGTCACGGCTTGCCAGACGCTGGCGCTTCGGGCGTGCCGGGCCGCAGGCGTAAATGTGCCGACCGTCACGATCGCGCGCAGCACCGACTATATCGAGGGCTGCCAGAACGACGACGGCGGTTTCCGTTATATGCTCCGCCGGACCGAGGCCAGCGCGTTTCCCCGATCGTGTGCCGCCGTGGCTGCATTGTTCGGACCGGTAACGCAAGACGGCCGGCCCGTTGAGCGGGGCCTCAGTTACATCGAAGCGAATCTGGCGAAGGGACTGTCTCCCGATCAACAGATGTACTTTTATTACGCGCACTATTATTGCGGCCTGGCCTTGCAGCCGCGCGACAGTGAGCGATGGGCTAAATGGTACCGGAAGGTGTCTGCCGTACTGGTCGCCATGCAACAGGAAGACGGGTCGTGGCAGAGTTCCGTCTCGGCCGAATACGCGTCCGCCATGGCTTGCCTGATCCTTGCCATGCCCACCGCATTTCCGTTCCCTAATGAAGGCTGAGATCGGCGAGTTCGGCTGCGCCCGGTTTGGAGGAGTTCGGTCGTTATCGTATATTGCATGGTGTGTCTCGGAAGAACTTTGGAATCGCCGTTATTGTGATGACGCCCTGGCCAGGGCTGTTTTGCGTGTTGAATTTCGTCGCTGGCTTGCAAGCCGTCGCGCCGATAAAGACGGCACGGGCCGAAGAAGCGATTCAACATCTTACGCGCCGTGTCGAAGGAGAATCCTTTCGTGCCCGGCTTATCGCCATCGACGCGACGGAGCGATTGTCACTGCAGGCCGCCGACGGGACACTCCGCGACCTGCAGCTTGACGACTTGTTGATGTGGGGTCACCCGATGGAAATCGAACGGGGGCCCATTGTCGTGATTCAGGATGAGAGCTTGGTCCAGGCAGGCGCCATTACCTTCGCCGATGGTCATTTCGTGCTCGGACGGTCTTCGTCACAACGTCTCACGGTGCCCGCTTATGGTGTCCGCGCGATCCAGTTTGTGCCGTTTGGCGCCACGAAAGATTGGGGCGGTGGTATTGATGAATCGCCACAGTCGAATGAGCTAGGCGATCGAGTCCTGCTGCGAAATCGCGATGCATTCAGCGGAAGGATCACGGAACTGACTGCGAACAGCGTACACATAACGAGTCGGGGAAGCCCGTTTGTCATTCAGCGAACCCGGGTTGCCGGGGCTTTTTTCGGCGCGTCAGTGAAAGCGTCTGTGACCGAAACGGCGGGGGACGGGGATCGGAGGTTGTTGGTTGGCCTGCGTGATGGCAGCCTATTGCGCGCGCGAAAGCTCGAATCGGACAACGGCGTACTATCCATCACGCTCATGCAGGGTCTGACATTGCCCGGAGTTTCCGCCGATGACATCTGCTATTTGCAACCGCTCGGCCGCCGCGTCGAGTATCTGTCTGATTTGCCCGTGGCCGACTACACGTACCACCCCTATTGGGGCATCGACTGGCCGTTGAAGGTCGACCGTAATGTTCAGGGAGGGCCCCTGCGGACTTCTTCGGGTATTTACGCAAAGGGACTGGGTATGCGCAGCGGATCCGTGGCGACGTACGCCGTGGATCCGCAATACGATCGCTTCGAAGCAGAACTGGCCTTGGACCAGCGTTGCGGCGTGCGTGGCAGTGTTCGCATTCAAGTCGACTTGCGGGAGGGTGACAAGTGGTTGCCTGCGTACACGAGCGGTGTTCTGCGAGGCGGGATGAAGCCGGAATCGGTCGCCGTCGGCCTGGACGGGGCAACAAAGATCCGGCTGCGTGTGGATAGCGCCGATCACGGGGACGCCTGGGATCTTGCGAATTGGCTGAACGCCCGCTTCGTGCGGTAATCACGGACACCGCTGTTTTGGAACATCATGGTTCGTGTAAAACTTGCAGACCGATTCCAGGTGGCTGGCCTGCTGATTCGCAATCCCCCGCCGCTGCGCGCGCTGGTCGTATAACGACACGGATGGTGGAACTTGTAGCTGCCCGCCGCGTGGGTGGCGCGCGGCGTCCCCGAGCAGCTGGACAGCATTCAGAACGCACGCCGCGCGAAAGTCCCTGCGCTGGTCGTGGTTTCCGGGGCCGACCAAATGGTTCCCCGCCCGTTCCAGGAAAGAATCGTGCACGCCTACTCGGGGCGCAAGCGGGTCTTCGAGATTCCCCGCGCGAGGCACCACACACCCATCGAACAAACCCATGACGCCGCGTATTTCCATCAACTGCCGTGGCTGCGAAACCAGGTGCTCCCCGGGCCCGGAGGGAGACAATTCCGCGGTGCGTGAACCGCGCGGGCCGTGATGCCGAATCACCCGATGACCTTGGGGACCGCCCTCTGCGGCGGTCCGTGCGCCGGGAATAGCATCGCGGCACGCTACAGACGGCGTGCCCGATGCGGGATTTTGCAGTTCGCGTCCTTCCTGGCGAGGCGGCATTTGACGGTTGTGAACGGCCTCGGTGCCGGTCCGTGCGCTTTTCACGCGCCAAACTTGGAAAGGCGACCGGCATTCGCCAGAGCCAGAGTCATCAGGTGCTTGGCCTCGAACTGTCCCAAGCCGCCCAAGACACAATCCGATTCGCCAAATGACTGGCAGCGATCGGTCCGGCACACACGTGACACGATCAACGTGGGGACGGGATGCCAACTGTGGCTTCTCAGCATGGACGGCGTGCTGTGATCTCCGGTAACAATCAGAACGTCCGGAGCGAGTTCAACGACGGCGGGAACGGCCGCGTCGAATTCTTCAATGCGCTTCACTTTGGCGTCAAAGTCACCGTCTTCGCCCGTGCTGTCCGTATACTTGAAATGCAGAAAAAAGAAATCGTAATCTTCCCAGCTTGCTCGGAGAATCTCGATCTGTTCATCAAGATTTTGTGGACTGCCGACAATCTCCATTCCTACCAGCTGCGCGAGGCCTTTATACATCGGATACACGGCGATGGCAGCCGCCTTCAGACCATAAACACGTCCAAAGGAGGGTAGCTCCGGCCGGCCGGCAAACCCTCGCATCGTGAGACCGTTGGCGGAATTCTGATCTGCCAGCAGCTTCCGAGCGCCGGCTTCGAACTGGCGGGCAATCTCCGCGGTCTTGCGACTGGCCTCGTCCCGCGCCGCAGGTTCCAGGGGAGGCACGCCGGTAGCCTGCGGATCCGTATCTTCGACGTTTCCGCCGAGCCCCTCGCCGCGAAAAACCACGACGAACCGGTGCTCCTTGACGGGTTCGACGATCAATTCGACGCCGGGCAGCGACACGTCGCGCAATCGGCGTGCCAGCGGCCCGCTCCGCTCCGTGGCGATCCGGCCCGCGCGGCGATCCGTGATCCGGCCCTGCGAGTCGAGCGTACAAAAGTTGCAGCGAACCGCGATATCGCCTTGCTTGAGTTCGAGCCCGACTCCGGTGGCCTCCAGGGCGCCGCGGCCGATCTGGTATTGGAGCGGGTCGTAGCCGAACAGGGCCAAATGCCCAGGGCCGCTTCCCGGACTGATACCGGGCAGCACCGGTATGCTCCGGCCTGAAACGCCCTGTTTCGCCAGCGCATCCAGTTGCGGTGTACTCGCTGCCTCGAGTTCGGTGGGACCACCCGGATGCTGCGGCAAACCGCCGAGTCCATCCGCCACGAGCATGACGATTTTCGATTCGTTTTTTGTATGCAGTGTCCGAGTTAAATCGTGCGTGTCCATCGTACGGCCGCTCAAACGACAAATATATCTAACAATTCCCGCTGGCGGCCATTATATCCAGTGGAAGCCTTCCGCAGTAGTTGACACGACGTCCGCGATGCGCCGTTTCGGGGGGTAGGCGATGCGGCAGTCGTGGATTAGATTCACCAGCAGAAACCAATCGTGTCTCACAAAGGATCACGGACGCACGGCGGACAGGCGAGGTCGAACCGGCTGTTTTGTTGGAGGCTCTTCGGCACGGCTTCGTCGCTACGGTCGGCAACAGCAATGTGAAAATGGTTCGGAAGCCGGCGGCCGCCGCGAAAACCGCAAGAACCGGAACGTGAAAAACCCTTGACAATGCGGATGGGACCTATGGAGCCGCTGACTTACGATCCCTCGGGAGTGCTCGACGAGCGTTACGGCCTGCGGCCGGGCGACCTTGAACAACTCGGTGCTCGATTGGCAAAGGCTCGCGACGAAGTCTTGGACGACGTGCGGCTGGGGCGTTCGGGACAGCCTGTTCCCGAATCCAAACAGCCGCTGGACGCGGCCTTTGTCGATTTGCCGGACCAGTTGCTCGCCGAATGGACGCGGCGCCAAGAGGCGAGTGTCTTGGGGCGGATACGCGCGTCCGGCGACCGGCTGGCGCGCACGGTGGACCGTGTGGTCGTGCTGGGCATCGGCGGTTCGTACATGGGAGCCAGGGCATTGTTCGAGGCGTGCTGCCATCCCTATCACAACGAGTTGGATCGCGAGCGACGCCATGGCCGGCCTCGGCTCTATTTCGCTGGTAACAATGTGGACAACGACGCCACGCGCGGGCTTCTGGACCTGCTGACCGACTGCCAATGGGACAAAGGCGTTGCGGAACGCTGGGGCGTTGTGGTTATCAGCAAGAGTGGCGGCACGCTGGAAACGGCCGTGGCCTTCCGCCAGTTCCTGTCCGCGCTGCGTGCCTCCTGCGGCGGGGACGCCCGCCGCGTCGCGGATCTCGTGGTGCCGGTGACCGGACCGTCGGGTCGCTTGGCGGAATTGGCGGATGCCATCGGTTGCACCGAGCGATTTGTCATCCCGGAGGGCGTGGGTGGTCGATTTTCGGTGCTCACGGCTGTCGGCCTTCTGCCGGCCGCCGTGTTGGGACTGGACATAGTCGCTCTGCTCGAGGGTGCGCGGTCGGTCAACGAGCGTTTTGAAAGTGAACCGGTTGGCCGCAACGTCGTGCTGGATTACACGGGCGTGTGCCACCTGATGGAGGAGCGGCAGGGCGCGATCGTCCGCGTGCTTTCGGCTTGGAGCAACCGGCTGGAGGCACTGGGGCTGTGGTACGACCAGCTTCTGGCCGAAAGCCTCGGAAAGCAGCAGCGCGGTGCACTGCCGATCACCGTCGTCAACACGCGCGACCTGCATTCCCGAGGCCAGCAGCATCAGGAAGGACGGCGCGACAAGCTGATCACCAACCTCGTTGTCGAAAACGTCCGACGCGATCCGCTGCCCGTGGGGCGGATCGGATGGGATCATGACCGACTCGACGCGCTGTCGGACCGGACGCTGCCGGAAATCATGGCCGCCGCCCTGGCCGGCACGAACAAGGCGTATGCCGAAGACGGCCGGCCGACCGCCGATCTTCACGTGCCGGACATGGAAGCCCGCTCCATGGGGCAGTTGTTTCAGATGTTCATGCTGGCCACCGTGGCGGAAGGACGACTGATCGGCGTCAATCCGTACGGGCAGCCTGGCGTGGAGGCGTACAAGAGACACATGAATGATTTTCTACGGAGTACCCCGCGCGATGGCCAACCAGATTAAATGGCTCGGACATGGGAGTTGGGCGATGACGGCGGGAGCACATCGCATTTTGCTCGATCCGTTTTTGGACGAGCAGCCCACGGCCCCGGTGAAGGCGGCGGACGTCGAGGCCGATTTCATATTGGTATCCCACGGGCACTTCGACCATGTGGCCGACGTTGCGTCGATCGCCAATCGCACGGATGCTACGGTCGTTTCCAATTTTGAGATCAGCCAATGGTTTTCCACGCAGCACGGCGTGAAAAACGTGGTCGGCATGAATCTGGGTGGGGGCGTGGAGCTGCCTTTTGGCAGAGTCAAACTGACTCTGGCCCACCACAGTTCCACGCTGCCCGATGGAAGCAACGGGGGATCGCCGGGTGGTTTCTTGCTGGAACTGGGCGACAGACGCGTCTATTTCGCCTGCGACACGGCGTTATTTCTGGATATGAAACTGATCGGCAACGCGGGTTTGGACCTGGCCGTTTTGCCCATTGGCGATCTGTATACGATGGGGGTCGACGACTCGATTGAAGCCGTCCGCCTGCTGAATCCGAAACGCGTGCTGCCCGCGCATTACAACACCTGGCCACCCATCGAGCAGGATGCCGCGGGGTGGGCCCAGCGCGTGCGGGCACACACGTCCGCCGAGCCGGTTGTGCTGGAGCCCGGCAAGTCGACGGACATCTGATCGCCGCGCCGCGCGGACGGCTGGGATGAGCCCGCGGGCCAGCGACGCTGAATTGGTTGCCCGTCGCGCGGCACGCCTGCAGTCCTGGCCGGCGCTGCGTGGCGGAACGGCAGCCCCGTTTGATCGAGCGAACGTCGATCCTACGTGCGCAGCTCCTGTGCCCGTTGCGCGTGTTTCTCCGCTTCCTTTCCGCGGCCAAGCCGCCGGAGCACAACCGACAGATTCTCGTGCGCTTTGGCGTAGTCAGGGTTCAGTTCCAGCGCGCGGCGATAGTGCTTGATCGCTTCGTAATAACGCCGCCGTTGCAACAGGGCATTCGCCAGGTTGTTGTGTGCTTTATAATTGTCGGGCTCCAGCTCCACGGCCTTCGTCAGATGACGGATCGCGCTCAGCGAGTGGCCTTTCGCCAGTTTGACGAAGCCCAGGTTATTGTGGGCCTTGGCGTAGTCGGGATTGATCCTTACGGCTTCTTCAAAATGCTTGATGGCTTCTTCTTCCCGGCGCAGAGTCAGCAGCCGCGTTCCCAGGGAGTTGTGCACAATATAGTCGTCGGGTCGATGCTTCAGCCGGAACCGGTATCCGGCGATGCGGGCCTGGTAATCTTTAAGCGCGAAATGGCGTTTCAGGGCTGCCATTTCGTCGGCGCGCCGAGGCAAAACTTGTAGCCACAGGTCGCCCATCTCGTCGGTGGATTGCGGTCCGTACCGGATATGCTTCGGGGGATGGTGCGGATTGCGGATGTTTTCCGCCGAGTTGTCGTAAACGTATTTCATCTCGATCTCGGTGTCCCGCGGCAGCAGCCGCGGGTCGCTGTACACGTAATCGTCCTGCCAATTGAAGTCCCAGTCCTTGATGTGGATGATACGCTGTTGCGTCCCGTCAGGCAGACACGCGGTGGCAAACATTTCCTTGCACAGATAGTGCGCGTGTGGATAGACGCGTAACAGATACAGATCGACCGGTAACGTGTACGAGTCTTCAACCACGTATTCGCTCTCTCCGGCCGGGATATCGATGACTTTGGATCCCAGCCGGATCATCAGCGGGGTGCGTCGAGGAGGCTCGTCCGCGAAAAAAAGTCCCAGCATGGGCTGGACCGTCTCTGGTTTTCCGCTCGGCAACAAGTGCAACTGGATCACCATGTCGGTGTCTTTTTCCAGCTGCCATGCCATGCCTTCCGGCAAGGGCGTGGGAAATTTTCCCGGCGTCCAGCCCAAAAAATGCCCGTCGGGGCTCTTGGCCTCACCCAGCAACATGCCGTCGAAGCCCGGCTCGGGGTCCTTAATGTCGAGATGCCGGGATACGCTGGTGGTGTCGATCGCCATCCGCGCGTGGTGGACAACCGCCGGATTGCCCGGTCGCAGTTCGACGGCCCGAACATACCGCTTCCGCTCCACCGGTAACCGAATCACCAGATTACGATAAACGTCGGTCCCCTCCTCGGGCAGGACATATGGTTCGGGCGCCTGGACCACGAGATCAGGTTGGCCGAGCAGCCATCCGTCGGCCCAGTCCGGCGCGGGAGGGATTTCGGCGGGATCACCGAGCGGTGCGCCTTCGGCGGACCATTGCCCCAGCACGCCGATCTGGTCGACGGTCAACGTGCGCTGGCCAAGGAATTCGCCAGACTCGGCTTCAGGCAGCCAGGGAGGCATGAAGCCGCTTTGCGCCACGTCGGCAATCTGGCCGGCGTGGCTCTTGACGTCGTTGTAGGTGAGCAGGCTGAACGGAGCGGACTGGTTCGGCCGATGGCACGTCGCGCAGTTGTCCAGGATGATCGGCGCGACATCACGGGCAAATGTCAGCGTTCCCGGCGGGCGGGGCACATAGACCGCGGGCTCGTCGCCGTTCCACGGCCACCACCAGGAATAGAATACCGTCCCGACGGCAAGGGCAACGATGCCAAGGGCCGAGCAGAGTTTCCAGACGAAAGTAGTGATGACGCGACCTCCCGATTCGGACCGCACCGGGGGGCACCCACCGAAGAGGCATCGCCCGCCGGTGCCGTTCCGTGACCTTCGCCCCGAAGGCGGTACATGCTGTTACGTGCCGACCGGCGCCGGGGTTTGGCGGAGCCACGTCTGGCGTGTCGCGACCGGGCTGCGCCGTGGCGCCCGCGCAGGGCAGGGTAGCACAGACCCGTAAACCGGTCAATTTATCGGCTTTTTCCTTGACTTCGCCTTCTGCCGGTTTCTCCCTGCGGGTCCCTTCGCATGTGCGGGCGCGGCGGTCCAGCACCAGGTGTCTCCGCTCCGCCTTTATCCTACACTTTCACTGGTGCCGCGGCCCAGACGGTGTTCGTCCCGCATGACTGCGTAAGCGATTCGGCGCGGGCGGTGGCCGTCAACGCGGACGGATGGCTGGACAGCGCTTGCGATGTAACTGCCGGTACAAGACCCGCAAAAGGATTCCGGAAGTGTCCGTTCGGTCGGCCGCTGAAGTTTTGCCGTCGCTTGCGCTTGGTGTTGCATGAGGACAGCACCGGACGTTGGTCCCTGTTGGCATTATCCGTCTCAGGTTGCCCAACGCATCGCCGGCAAGCGAACCTGCGATTTGGGACTGGGCCGTGTTTGCCTGTCGTGCAGTTTAGGAGTATCTTTCAATTTGCATGGTCGGGGAAGAAATGACCTGCTGTAGGGATCGGCGACCGGCCACCGGGGACCGCTGCACACGACCGTCGCTTTTGCCGCCGGACGTGCGGATATCAAGGGGATAACAACGATGAAAATGTGCAAATGGTTTGTTACGACGTGCGCCGTTCTGATGTGTGCCGTTCTCTATCCTGCCGTTCAATCCGCCCGGGGGCAAGGCACCGTCGACGTGGCGGTCGATGCCACGCAATTGGCAAAGGAAGCTGCCAAGAAGGCCGCAGCCTCCCGCAACAAACTCCCCGAGTGGGACGACACCATCAAGGATATGACAAAGATCGATGGCCTGTTCCCGCTGTATTACAACGAGAAGGAACAGAAGCTGCTGATGGAGATCAGCAAGAGCAAATACAACAAAGAGCTGATCATGCCCATCGCCATTGCCCGCGGCGCGGGGTGGCGGTACCTGGGGGGCGATACTCTGAACTTTGGCGATCAATGGATCATCACTTTCCGCCGTGCAGCCAACCGCATCCATGTGATTCGCAAGAACATCCGCCACACGGCGCCCAAGAACAAGCCGCTTGCCAACGCAGTGTCTACTTCGTATACGGACAGCGTGATCAAGGCTGTGCCGGTTCGCAGCGAGATGTCGGGCGGATCGAAAGTGCTGATCGACCTGGCCGACTTGCTGATGACGGATCTGGCGGGCATTGGGATCACTCCCGACCGGTCGCGCAGCACCTGGACGAAGGTGAAGGGTTTCAAGGACAACGTGGAGATTGAACTTTCCGCGGTGTTCAACATGCGCAGCAACGCGTACATGCTTTTCTTCTTCGGATTTGACGCGGGAGTCCCCGACACGCGCGGTGCTCAGATCGTGATGCACTACGGCCTTTCGCTGCTGCCGACCGGTTCCGGTTACGAGCCTCGCCTCGCCGATGACCGCGTGGGTCATTTTTTAAGCGTCGTCAAGGATTACTCCAATGACAACAAGAAGACAGCGTTCGTGCGCAAGGTGGCCCGCTGGAATCTGGAAAAAGTGAATGCGTCCGACGAGCTCTCGCCTCCCAAGACTCCGATCATCTTCTGGATTGAGAATTCCGTGCCGCGCGAGTACCGCAAGTACGTCCGAGAGGGCATTTTGGAGTGGAACAAGGCGTTCGAGAAAATCGGTTTCATCGACGCCATCGAAGTCCGCGATCAACAGAGCCGCGATGATTTCGACGCCGAAGACATCAACTACAACACGTTTCGATGGATCACGACGTCGACCCCGTTTGCCATGGGGCCTTCGCGATGGGACCCGCGCACCGGGCGGATCATCGACGCCGACATCCTGTTCGACGAATCGATGGTCCGGTACTACAAGCAGAGCTATCTGCAGCAGGTGGGCTTGCCGCAGAGTATCGCTCTGCTCCGCGAGGGTCACCAGCAGGCGTGGTTCAAACTGTACGCGTCGACCGTTCCGGACCTGAGCGATATCGCGCCGGCATTGAGACGGTTCATCGAACAGCAGAAGGCGGAAGGGACCAGGGCGTGGGACGACGAGGAGGGTGTCCACTACCACCATGGTCATGCCCCGCGCGGGATGCCCTGGTTGCCCAGTGTCCATCGATGCCACTACGGCGAGTGCATCCAGCGTCAACTCGGTTTAATTGCCGCCATGCTAGAAGCCGAAGGCAAGTTGCCTGCGGACGGCAAGGTCCCCGAGGAGTTTGTGGGCCAGGCAATCAAAGAAATCACGATGCACGAAGTGGGGCACACGCTCGGACTGCGGCACAATTTCAAGGCCAGCACGATGCTCAGTCTCCAGGAGTGTAACGATCCAAAGATCACGAGCAAAAAGGGCATGTCCGGTTCGGTCATGGACTATTTGCCCGCCAACATCGCGGCGCCGGACGAAGAGCAGGGCCACTACTTCAGCCCCACGATCGGGCCTTACGATTATTGGGCGGTGGAGTATGCCTACAAGCCGATCTCGGGCGATGAAGAGAAGGAATTAAAGAAGATCGCGGCCCGGATCGCCCAGCCAGGTCATGATTATGCCACGGACGAGGATCTCTGGCTGAGCCCCGACCCTCGAGTCAACGCTTTCGATTTAGGAGATCCCCTCGAATTCGCCATGGAGCGGACGCGACTGGTCAAGCAGCGGATGAAAGATCTGGCCGACCGGATGGTGGCCGAGGGCGAAGGCTGGCAACGGGCCCGCGATGCGCTAACGGTGCTGCTGGGCGAGCTTTCATCGTCAGCCTATCTGGCCGCGCAATACGTCGGTGGCGAATACAGCTACCGTGACCACCGCGGCGATCCCGATGCCCGCACGCCCTTGGAATTGGTGCCCGTGGAAAAACAGAAGCAGGCCATCGAGTTCCTTTCCAAGAACATCCTGTCGGACGATTCGTTCGATTTCTCTCCCCATCTGCTCAAGCGGATGCCGCCCGAGTACTGGACGCATTGGGGAACCAACTGGATGTACACGCCCAGCTACCAGTTCGACATCCACCAACGCGTGCTCGGCATCCAGGGCATCGTATTGAGCCGTTTCTTGGACAGCGGAGTGCTGCGGTCGATTCAGAACATCGAGCTTCACGCCGAAGACGGGCAGACGGCTTTGACCATGGCCCAAGTGTTCGATGCGCTGAGCGATGCCATTTGGAGCGAGCTGAAAAGCGAGGAGGAAGTGGTCATTTCCACTCTCCGCCGCAATCTTCAGCGGGAACATGTTCGGCGACTAGGTCGCATGGTGCTGGGGCCGAAGGCTTCCGGTGTCTACGGTTTCCTGGTGATGGACATCGATTCTCTGGTGGGACTGTCCGGTTCGCCTCCCGCCGACGCCCGTGCGCTAGCGCGGCTGCATCTACGGCGGATTGGAAAACAGATCAATGGTGTTCTCGAAAATGAGAATGCCGAGGCGGACGACGTAGTGCTTGCGCACCTGGAAGAGCTGCACGATCAGATCGACAAGATCCTGGAGGCCTCTTTGGAAGTGAACTCGCTCTAAAGAAGCGTCGTTGACATCCACGCGCGGGCGGGAGCAATCTTCGTTGCACCAATTGAAATGGAATCACGCCACGGTCGGCGACGATTTGCAGTCAATCGGCCTTACGGCTGGCGGGGAGTCGGACCATGATCTGGCCGTTCTCCACGCGCACATCGAAGCGGTCGACCTTCAGCCGCGGATTGTCGCGCCAAGTGCCCTCCCGGATACAGAATCTCCAGGCGTGCCACGGGCAGGTAACGGTACCGTCACAAACCGTCCCGGCGGACAGCGATGCCCCCATGTGCGGGCACAGATCGTCGATCGCGAAGAATTCGCCGCCATGATGAAATACGGCTATCACTCGGTCGCCTACGGTAAATGACGCGCCTTGCCCTTCGGGAATCGCGTCGATCTTCGCCAACGGTACGAATTCGTCCATTCCGGCAGGGTTGACCCTGGCAATGACCAGGATCTTTTGCGATAAAAGGTTATGGTTTCATGCGATACGAAGGCAGAAGGGGGACAGACGCCGAGCCATGCTGGATTTCAAGAGGCAACGCCGAGTCCTCTCGGAGCCAGCCCCGTTTCCGCGACTCCCAACCGAGCGCTGCAATACTAAGGTTACTCCGAGATGAACCGTCCGATCAAGGATTACCTGATCAGCCACGTGCTGCCGCGCGTGCAGACACCGGCCCAGTATTTGGGCGGGGAACTGCATATGGTGCGAAAGGACCATGGCGAGGTGCGTGGCAAACTGTGCATGGCGTTTCCCGATACGTATACCATCGGCATGAGTCATCACGGGCTTCAGGTACTGTACAGTCTCATGAACCGGCGTGACGACTGGGTGTGCGAACGGGCGTTTACGCCTTGGATCGATATGGAGGGCGAGCTTCGGCGTGCGGGCATCCCGCTGGTGAGCCTCGAGTCATTTACTCCGCTAAGCGACTTCGACATTCTGGGTTTCTCGCTGCAGTACGAAATCTGCGCGACGAACGTACTCACCATGCTCGATCTGGGAGGCATCCCTGTATTCGCCGAGGATCGAACCATGGAGGATCCGCTGGTCATCGCCGGCGGCCCTTGCGCTCAGAACCCCGAGCCGATGGCGCCCTTTGTCGATCTGTTCGTGACCGGCGACGGAGAGCCCGCGTTGCCCAGGATCTGCGATCGATGGCTGGAACTCCGCTCCGCGTCTCCCGATGGCGACGTTCGGGATCGCGAGCAGGCGCTGGCCGCGCTGGCCGCCGAACTGCCGTTCGCATATGTTCCGCGGTTTTACGAGCCCGAATACTATACGGACGGCCGCTTCGCGGCGCTGCACCGGACGCGAAGCGACGTTCCGCAAACCATCGAGCCATCAATCCTCAGCGACCTGGACGGCACGCCCTTGCCCACCGCGCCGATCGTCCCCTTCGTGGAATGTGTGCACGACCGGATTGCGATTGAGATCATGCGGGGTTGTCCGTGGCAATGCCGTTTCTGCCAGAGCACGGTCATCAAACGGCCGCTGCGCTTTCGGTCCGTCGAAACGATCGTCCAAGCGGCTCTGGAGAGTTATCGAAACACGGGCTTTAACGACGTGTCGATTCTGTCACTCTCCTCGAGCGACTATCCGCACTTTGAAGAACTCGTCAACCGGCTCCGAGAAGTATTCGGTCCACTGGGCGTTTCCATTTCCATTCCCAGCTTGCGCGTGAACGAACAATTGCAGAGTGTCGCCAGGCTGATTCCAACGAGGAAGCGGTCTGGATTGACGCTCGCGCCGGAAGTGGCCCGCGACGATATGCGGGAGCAGATTCGCAAGAAGATCAAGAATCAGGATCTTTACGATGGTTGCCGGGAAGCGTTCCGGAACGGTTTCCAGCACGTCAAACTTTATTTCATGTGCGGGCTCCCCGGGGAACGTCAGGTTGACCTGGACGGCATCATCGAAATGGCCGAAACCATTGCCCGTATTGGCAAGCAAGAGCGCGGCAGGTATACGCGTGTGGTGGCCAGCGTGTCCAATTTTGTTCCCAAGGCGCACACTCCGTACCAATGGAACGGAATGCAGACGCGGGAGTATTTTAACGCCGCGCACCGCTATCTTCGCCAGATCGTGCGGTTGCGGAGCGTGCAGATTAAGAGCCACGATCCGGAAACGAGTTTGCTCGAAGGCGTATTCAGCCGCGGCGACCGGCGCGCCGCCCGCGCGCTGTATCTGGCCTGGCAGCGCGGGGCCCGCCTGGATAGCTGGACGGAACAATTCGACTCGCAGCGGTGGTGGCAGGCCCTTCGTGACAGCGGCATGAACGTTGAGCGAACGATCCACCAGCCGTATGCGCTGGACGCGCGGCTGCCTTGGGATCATCTGAATGTGAAGTCAGGTCGGACCTTTCTGGAGAAGGAGCAGGCTCGCTCGCTCCTGCAGCTCGAAACCATGAGCCGGCACGCCGGGTGACCCGACTGGGGCGACAAACCCTCTGGTCTTTTTCCGATCATCGTGAACTCACCCACCGACCCCATCAGGCTTGATGATTTCCAACGCCTTATTCGCACCATGTACCTGGACAAGGACAGGGCGCGGGGTGTCGATGGTACGTTCATGTGGTTGATGGAAGAGATCGGCGAGTTGGCCGAAGCCCTCCGCAAAGGGACGCGCGACGAGCAGCTCGAGGAGTTCGCTGATGTTCTGGCGTGGCTGACCACCATTGCCAATGTCGTGGACGTCGATCTCACGGAGGCCGTGGTCCGCAAGTACGGTACGGGTTGTCCCGGTTGCGGCCGGCTCGAATGCGGGTGCGACGACGGGGAAAAGCCATGACCGCGCTGCGACCCCCGAGGTCCGGGCCAGTGTTCGAACGGCTTGCCGGTCCGACGACCATGGCGGGCCGCGCGCGCCGGGCAGCACCACCGCCGCGGGTCCTCACGCGTCCGCCAGCGCGGCGCGCGGCGCACTATCGGGCCCTCGCGGCGTGCTTGATCGCGGGGGCCACGCTGCGCGGTAACGCGGCGAACGCTTCGGACCAGGAGGCGGATGCGGGCTTCGCCCCGCACATCACGGCGGTGCATGTCGGCTTCGACGGATACTACAAAACCGGCTACTGGGCGCCCGTCGAAGTGCAGATCCAAGGTGCGATGGCCAAACGCAACAGCGCCGTGCGGCTCGTGCTGCCGGACGGGGACGGGGTCCCCACCGCGATATCGAAAGCCGTACAGACCAGCACGGAAACGGTCCCCAAACAGTCGAAGACCGTCGCGCTGACCGCGAAATTCGGCCGGGCCGATGCCGGTTTGACCGCACAATTCGTTGCCGGCGGCCACGTTCGCGCCCAGCGGCGATTCGCCGCGGGCCCGCAGCAGGATGGGCGCCACATCCCGTTGGGGCTCGGTACGCTGGACCGGTTGATCGTCGTGGTAGGCGCCGACAGGGGCGTGGCCGAAGCCATGCGGGGCGTCGCCCGCGAAGGCCCGCACGAGGTCCATGTTGTCGGTTTGCCCGACGCGGACCGGCTTCCCATCCGTTGGCTCGGCTACGATGCCGTGGATACGCTCGTGCTTTCCGCCAGCGACCGCAGCGCGCTGCGCGCTGTGACGCAAGACACCGCCAGAGGAAACGCATTGATCCAGTGGGCCGAACGCGGCGGGCAGGTTGTTCTGTTTGTGGGTCGGGAAGCCGCCGAGCTGTTGAAAGAATTCTCCGTGCTCGCAACGCTTGCGCCGGGTAGCTTCGACAAACTCGTGTCTCTGTCCCAGGCGCCGGCGTTGGAAAACTACAGCCAATCGGAACATCCGATTGGAGCGGGCGAACCGCAAACACGTCTCGAAGTGGCACGGATTGCCAATGTCCGAGGCACGATCGTCGCGCACGAAGGAAGCCGCCCGTCCGATTTGCCACTCGTCGTACGTGCCCCGTTTGGGTTCGGCCAGGTGACAATCGTCACGGTCGATCCCGACCGGCCGCCATTGCGCGACTGGAAGGGGAGAGCGTCGTTTCTTCGCAAGGTGCTGGACCAAGGCGGCAGGGTGGATCGCCAAGCGCCCGCCGCGGATGCCAATCCTTATTCGGCGGCTGGATACGTCGATTTCACGGGCCAACTGCGGGCGGCCATGGATCATTTCCACAATGTTCGAACGGTGCCCTTCGCTCTGGTCGCGGGTCTGGTGATGGTGTACATCCTGGTGATCGGGCCGCTCGACTATTGGATCGTAAAGAAGTGGTTTCGGCGCGTGGAACTGACGTGGGTCACGTTTCCCTGCTGGGTGATCCTGTTCAGCGCGGGCGCCTGTCTGCTCGCCTACTGGTTGAAGGGTCGCCAGCTTCGAGTGAACCAGGCAGAAATCGTGGACGTGGATGTGGAACGGCGGTTGCTGCGCGGCACGGTATTCACGCACCTGTTTAGTCCGCGTCCGGCGACGTATGACGTGGCGGTGCGTCCCGCGTTGCTTGCCGGCATGGAGCGTCAATCCGAAGATCTGGTGGTGTCCTGGATGGGTCTGCCCGGCGTGTCGCTGGGAGGCATGGGCGGCAGCGTGCGCGCCTCGTCGTACTTCACTCGGCCTTACGTGTTTGCACGCGGTCTGGACGCATTGTTCCGCGTGCCCGTCCAAATCTGGTCGACCAAGAGTTTTTCCACGCGGTGGTCCGCGACCATCAATACAACACTGGTCGCGGACTTGCGCGAAGTGGAGGACACCATGCTGTCTGGAACGCTGCGCAATCCCTGGCCATTCGATTTGCCCCGGTCGCACCTATTGTACGGCCGCTGGGTATACAGGCTGCCACCACTCGAAGCCGGCCAGGTTCAGGAGGTCAATGAGACGCTGCATCCTCGGTTCGCCAAGACGTGGCTGCGAGATCAGCCGTTGTCGAGGGCATTCGATGTGCCCGGCGCGGAAGATGTTCCACAAATTCTGTCGATGATGATGTTCCACAAATTGGCCGGAGGTCGCCAATACACCGGCCTGGCAAACCAGTACCATGGCGAATGCGATCTGAGCGACCATCTGGACAACGGCCGAGCCGTGCTGGTGGCCTGGATGCCGGAGTGGCACAGCCGCCTCCATCTGGACGGGCGTTCGGTTGAGGCGGAGGACGACCGATACTGGTCCGTTTTTCGATTCCTGATACCCGTGGGGCGCGATGCTCGAAAACCGTAATCGTGCGGCACGTCGCGGAGGCGGACGAAGGAACCGAAGCAACGGCGAAGGGACAGCAGCAAACCGGACTCATGGCTGTTGCCGCGGCCAAAAGCGGCATCGCCACGTGCCGCAGCGTGACGCACCTTGATAGGCAGTTCTGGCGATTTGCGTGACAATGGTCGAGGAGGCTGCAAAGAGCAACCGAGGTCGATCCGTGATTGAAACCCGCGATTTGACGAAAAAATACGGTGACCTGTTTGCCGTCAAGCAGCTCGAGATCAAGTTGGAGCAGGGCGATGTGTTCGGGTTCATCGGACCTAATGGAGCCGGCAAAACGACGACCATGCGTATCCTGGCCACGCTGCTCAATCCGACTTGGGGAGAAGCGTACGTCTGCGGGTATTCCATTTACACGAGGCCCAAGGATATTCGGCGTGTGATCGGGTACATGCCGGATTTTTTCGGCGTTTATGATGATATGACCGTCACCGAGTATCTCGAATTCTTTGCCGCTGCCTACCGCATCAAGGGACCAAAACGGAAAAAGATATGTGACGAAGTTCTGGAGCTTGTCGACTTGGGCTACAAGCGTGACGCGCTGGTGACAAGTCTCTCGCGGGGCATGACACAACGTCTGGGACTGGCACGTGTGCTGCTGCATGATCCTCAGGTACTGCTGCTCGACGAACCCGCCAGCGGACTCGACCCACGGGCCCGGATAGAGATTCGGGGACTGCTCAAAGAGCTTCGCAGCATGGGTAAGACAATCATGGTGTCCAGTCACATTCTTCCGGAACTTGCAGACATTTGTAACAAGGTCGGCATCATTGAAAGGGGAGAGCTGCGGTTTAACTCGAGTGTGGCCGATCTGATGCGCAATGTCCGCCAGCGAACCGTGCTGAATGTTGCCGTGGCCTCTGATCTGGACGGCGCGGCGGAGCTTTTGGTCAATCACGAACGTGTCGAACACGTGGAAACGCGGAACGGTCTGCTGGTCGTGACCCTGGTGAAAGGCGCAACGGATTACAGCGTACTGCCTGCCGCACTGGTTGAAGCGGGGTATCGATTGACGCTGTTCAAAGAGGACGAGCTTAACCTGGAAACGGCGTTCATGGCGTTGACCAGGGGCGTGACCGCCTGAAATCGCGCCGCTCGACGCGGGGATAAGGCATAATGAAATGGGGGCCGGCCAGCGCCGCTCGGATCCAAGCGTGAGACCCAAGGGCGAACAACGGGAAGAGCGGTGCGGCCGACCGGCGTGCGAATCCTGGTCGCGTTGGTGTGGACAAACGGTTGACGCCGTACGAAATCCCGGCAGTAACTTCTGTCTGATGAACGATCCGACATCCAGCGGACCCCGAGATTTGCCGGACGCGCCCGTCCGACAAATCAGCGATTTTCGCATCCTGCGGCGGTTGGGACGCGGTGGCATGGCCGTCGTCTATCTGGCCGAACAATTGTCGCTGCGCCGGAAAGTTGCCGTTAAGGTTTTACGGCGTGACCTGGCACGCGACGCGACATATGTCAAACGGCTGCACCACGAAGCCACCGCCGCCGCGTCGTTGATCCATGCCAATATCGTACAAATCTACGAGGTCGGGCAGATCAACGGTGTCCACTATATCGCGCAGGAGTATGTCCGCGGACAAAATCTGGGGCTCTGGGTCCGCCAGAAGGGGCCGGCCAACGCGCAGCAGGCGACGGCAATTCTGAAGCAGGTCGCGGCCGCGCTGGTCAAGGCGGCCGAGCACAATATCGTGCATCGGGACATCAAGCCGGAAAACATCATTCTTTCGCTTCGCGGGGAAGTGAAAGTCGCGGATTTCGGGCTGGCCCACAAGACAGGGCAGGGGACCGGCCTGACACAAACCGGCATGACCATGGGAACGCCGTTGTATATGAGCCCCGAACAGCTGGAAGGACGGACCCTTGATGCTCGGAGCGATATCTACTCGCTCGGCGCCACCTGCTATTTCCTCCTTGTCGGACAGCCACCCTACGCGGGCGATTCGGCGATCGCCGTGGCGATGCAACATCTGCACCAATCCGCGAAACGACTTGAGTCGCTCCGGCCCGATTTGCCGCTCACGCTCTGTGAGATCGTTCATCGCATGCTGGAAAAAGATCCGGCACACCGGTACCAGACGCCCGCTGAACTGCTGGAGGCCGTCGTCGCAGGGGAGGAGCGGGCGTCGTCCGATACCGGATCCGGCACCACTCCGGCTTCCAGCAGCATCAACCCGAAGAAAATCCCGCAAAACGCAACGGAGCGTCTGGGGCGTGTCATGCAGAAGGAGCCTGACTCCGCTGCCGGACGACGCCTCGCGCACGGACGACTGCGGTGGGCTGTGGCGGGAGGTTTGTTGCTGGGAATCGTGCTGGGGATCGTGCGACGAACGGACCGCACTCGAGGTGGCGCATCCGAGGATGCAATTCCGCGCCGCGAGTCCGCTTGGGCTCAGTTGTATCACGCTAAACTCAGCGATTCCGAGCGAGCCTGGAAGGCAGTGAAGACGTATTATCCCGACGACCAGGAAGCCGTACAGCGGTCCCTGCAGGGTTTGGCCCGCCATTATGTTGAGCATGGAGAACATCGTGCGGCGTGGCAGACCTTTACTCTGCTGGCACGCGCTGATACGTCCCCGCCTGACGTGCGCGCTTTCGGCCTCGCAGGCAAGGCGATCGTGGAAGAATTGATGGGTAAATCGGAAGAAGCCCGAGCGACCAGAGCACTGCTGACGGCGGACATGCAAGACCGGCTCGACCCCGCCATGCAGCGGATGCTGAAGCGCGTGATGACCCGCGGTGAGAAGGACGCGTCCCCCTAGTCGCTTCCCACCCCCGGCACGATGGCCGGCGCGGAGTCCGCTCTTCGAACCGCGTTGCAAATGCCGCGAAAAAATTACGCGGCCTTGAGATGCGAGGGTTGCCTTTCGGGTCCGAGAACCGGCGGGTACGCGCGCAACGGAGGCTGCGCCTGCTTGCGAATGCCGTATTCGGTCCACGTCACGCCGTTGCGGCGAACGGCGCGTCGATGTGCTTTGTTCCACTGCACCTGCAGCGGGTTGACATAGCCTCTGCTGTGCTCCAGGTGCAGGCAGACTGCGCGATGGCGGATTTGCCGTGGCCGGACACCGACATTGACCAGCCGCTCGCCTAATTCACAGTCCTCGGCGCCATACTCCATCCGTTCATCAAAACCATTGATGCGGATGAGGTCCTTTTTCCAGCCCGATGCGTTGTGCCCGTTCCAGGTTGGTTTTGTCGTCGTCAGTTGGTCCAGGATTGTTCCAGAACACCCGGGCAACATTTTCAGCAACCTTCGGGACATGGGCATGCCGTGGCGCGCGAGCCAACGAACCCGCATTGCTCGTTGAGTAATGATATCTTCATACGAGATCTTTTCGCTCAGTGCCTTGGAAAGCCGCACGAGCCCGCCCGAGAGATAAACGCCTTGTCTGGCAAATCGAACGTGGTTGGCCAAAAAGTCCCGCCTGGGGATACAGTCTCCGTCGGAGAAGACGAGATAGTCGCTGTTCGCTCTCAATATGGCCTTATTGAGTATGGTGCATTTGCGAAATCCAATGTCTTCATGCCAGACATGGTCGATGTCAAGTCCCGTTTCGTACGCCAGGACCTGCAATAATTTGGCTGTTTCGATCGACGAACCGTCATCGGCGACGACCAGTTCAAAGTTGTCGTGCGTCTGGACACAGTACCCCCAAATGACTTTCTCGAGCCACGCCGGAGAGTTGTACGTTGAGAGAATGACTGATACGCGCACGGTTGGTATTTGCCCCCCCTTGTGCGCTCACGTTGGTCAAATCCACCCCGCGGCGCATGCCGAACAATTGGTGCAAACTTGAGTATCGTCAAGATTGTGTTAATTTCTGGACAAACTGTTGGAGCCGATTTTAAAACCTGGTCTTACTGGGACATTTTCAGTTTATGGAGCGATTACAGAGTGAGTTGAAACCGCCCCCCGGAGTAACGGTAACAACGAATATGCCGGTGGCGCAATCGGCAGCACGGGCCGTGAGCTGGCGGATGGCCCCTGGGAGATCACGTCGTGGGCCGGTGAATTGTTAAAATGAGGAAACCGTCCGGCCTACGTAGCATTTAACGGTCGTGCGGATCGTTTGGGGGATCAAGTTTGCTGGAAGAGCGCGAGGACATCGTCTCCCTCAAGGGCACGATCATGGATACGCACGTCGTCCAATCCGCCTTTGAATTTTCGGAATCCGTCATCCTGGGATCCCAGGCCAAGGGACAGGTCATTCGCCGCAATCTGAAAGTCCGCAGTTTGCATCGCTTCAAGTTGTCCGTCGATATATAGCGATATTGCCGCGCCGTCGTAGACTGCCGCCACGTGAATCCAGCTATTGCCATCGGAAGGATAATCGCTCGTGCTGTCGAGCCGGTACGTGTTGCCACTCGAGCTCTGATTGAAGCGTACAAACACCTTGCCTGAGCTGCTGAGTGACAACTCGTATCCGTCGACCGCGTTGTATCGTGCCTTCTTGACGATGTACTGGGTGCCGACCGTTTCCGGTTTGATCCAGGCCGTAATCGTTATCTGGTCCCCTGTGTCGAGCGGGTTACTGTCGTTAATGGTGATCAGGTCGGAGCTTCCGTCAAATTGCAGCGCGGTGGCCACACGGCCTTCAATTGGCTGAGGATTACCAACGACCGTTCCTTTGTTATCCAGCCCCGACGCGTCCGCCAGGCAACCGTTGACGATCGTGTCAAGCGTCCAGTGACCGACGAGGTTGGACGCCGGGGCCGGTGCGCTGGTGGCGGCGACGGTCGTGTCGCCGCCGGAAGGGGTGTAGGTCACTTCCAATTTTGGACGTTGCGACGG
>CAZNKT010000041.1:0-5081 GCA_964573605.1 uncultured Pirellulales bacterium | reverse complement strand
GCGCCGGGCGGAACGGGCTGGCCGTCGTCCGACACCGTGCCGTCCAGCACGGCGGGCGTGCCCAACGGCGCGGTGTTGTCCGGACCGGCGTCGACGACTGGTGGCTGGTTGATCGGCGGCGGGTCAAAACTAAAAAGCACTCCGTTGGCACTTCCGCCTCCCGATGCGAGCACGACCACTTCATCAACGAAGTTCTGTTTCGTGCTGGTCGCGTTGTTCAAACCTCCCGAAATAAGTGTGACCTCGGGGCCGAAGTCGATGAAGTTCAGCGGCGATTCCCGATAAAGAATGTCTCCACCGGAATCGCTGGAGGTGTAGGCGACCAGCAGGCGGTTCGCAACTTCATTGATAACGACAATAGGCCTCGTTCCCTTATTGCCTACAAAATGCAAGTCATCCCACAGGCCGTTAGGACGACGTACGAGCAATGCGATTTTCGCTTGACTTGACGAATCGTAACTTGTCTTGACCGCCGCGAACACCGTTCCGTCGGACGCCACGGCCAGATTCAAGTGATCGTCAGCCATGCCGCCACCGACATTGAGAGCCGACTGGCTGGCTGGGACTTCGTCGACCGACCACAAATCGACGGGATCTCCGTCCTGGTGAATTCGAAATCCGAACCGATCGCTGCTCTGGTTCGACCACATGACCGCCATGGCATTGTCGGGCAGCGCCGAGATTGCGGAAATATCATCTCCGGAGATGCCTTGAGCCAAAGTGATCGGCGCGCTCCACGAACTGTAGTCTCCGTCGCTGTACCGTACTTCAACCGAGTTTTGTGCGTCCGACGCCAGCCACATCCGACCGGTTGAATCAAGATCGATCGTCGCCGTTTCGACACCGCTGGAAAGAACGATATCGACCAGTTCGGGACGTACATTCCAAAACGTGTAATCGTTCGCCGCATCGTCGTACTGCACCGATGCCAATTGTGATTGGGAACCGTCGTACAACAGGATGTGCGCCATATCGCCTCTGGCTTTGACGTCGGCATTGACGCTAGAGTCCGACGACAACTGCAACGTGGGTGTCCAGTTCGTTCCATCGAGACGCCACACCCACGTGCCGCTTCCATTAGGCATGACACTCCACCACTGCTGGTCGTGAGCCCAGGTCTTGGATTGCGGCTTTTCTCCCGTGTTGCTGGAAACCGAAAAATCGTTCAACGAGATGGATGCCAGCATTTGCCGATCTTCGAGTGACTCGAACCCCGGTCTGCGACGCCTGTTGCGTCGATGGCGTCGACGGACCGATGTGCCGAGCGGCCCGTGGCGTAGCCAGCGGGTGACAGAACGTGAGCGGATGAAGCGCATTTCCGGTCGGGGATTCTGCACTCACGCAACGACGGGCAGCCGCTGCGATGGAATGAGAAGATAAAAGGATAAAGAAGTGTGGGTAGAATATTCATACTAGTTAAGGCCTTTTTGTTGTCAAGAAATCGTACGATCCGCTTCGCTTCGCCCACGGCATTCTTCGGCTATCGCGCTGCAATAGCAGGGATGTGGAACGTGGGCTTTCTGGCTGCCAACAGCTTGCCGACCGGTCGGTTCCCGAGTACAAGATCTCGTATGTGTACTCGTGGCAGGTCATAAAGATGGCGTACAGGCTGTTGTCGACACTGTTTTGGGCTTGCGTTGCGGCGGCGGCTGGTCGCGGCAACGAGCAACTCAACGTCGCTCCCAACGGATCGTTTGAAGCTGAACTGAAGCGGTCGGGCGGCTGGCTGCCCTTCGGCGTCGTGCCGGAGACGGGGGACCACGGAATCGCAATTGTCAACGACGTCTCTCGCACCGGGAGCCGTTCGCTGCGGATTTCGCCCGGCCCTGCTGGCATCGTCGAAGGCACGGAGTTTTTCGCCGATGACAACGGCGGCGAAGGCAGCCGCGTTGTCCAGCGGGCTGGCGGCGTTCGCGGAGCGCGTTCATTTGCGATGCGCCTGGACCGCGATTTGGATTTCGTGGACGCGAGGATCTGGATTCGGCGGCCGCCGGCAAGCAGCGCGACATTTAGCGTCGTCTGGACGACCCGACAGCGGCGCAGGCCCGTCGTTGAGATCGGGCGTAACTCGGTGAATCGAGCCACACGAGCGGATCGCGGGTGGGACTTGTTCGAATTACGAGCGGCCGTACCTCGGGGTGCCCATCAGATTCAACTGCACATCGAGACGGAGGCTACCGAGCCCATCTATGTGGACGATGTCCATCTGTCCCTGCGCCGGCGGCCGCGTTTGCAGTTACTGGTCGATCAACTTGGCTACGGTACCCGGTCGTTTACCAAACGGGTCGTCTTGCAATCGTCGACCGAGCTGGCCGATGTTCCAGCGGCGCGCGTCGTTGACCTTCAGACCTCGGAGCCGGTACTGACGATTACGTGGTTGGCCAAAGGATATCTTCCCACGTGGGACCGTTACCATTGGACGGCTGATTTTTCCCAGCTGCGCCGTCCCGGGAAGTACGTGATTGTCCTGGAGAACGGACGCGAAGCGACCAGGTCCGACCCGTTCGCGATTGGTGACGGCTTGCTTGACCGGCACGCAGCGGAATTGGCGTACCGCTTCTATCACTATCAGCGCTGCGGCATCGAAGTGCCTGGCTTCCATGCCGCTTGTCACTTGGACGACGCCCGGCTTCCCGACGGCTCGTGGAAGGATCTGACCGGCGGTTGGCATGATGCCGGCGATTACAACAAGTACATCGGGCTGACTCCGGAGGCCGTAAGCGCACTGGTGTTCGCCTACCACTCGAAGTCGGAGATGTTTGACGGCTGGGACCGGGACGGCAATGGAAGAGCGGATATCCTGGACGAAGCGTGGTGGGGAGCGCGCTTTGTTCGCAAGATGCTGAACGTCGACAGTCTCGATCTGCGGGAGTCGATCTTTAGCGGGTATCGCTATTGGGGACCGCCTGAGAAGGAAACGGACAACCGGCCCGGGACGGACGATGATCGGCCGGTGCGACAGGGCAAGGGCAATCCAACACATTGCGTGGCGGCTTTTGCGCTGCTGGGCAAATACTTGGCTGACGACACGGTCGAATCGCCCCGGACCGCCAAAGTCGGTCGCGAGTACATCGATATCGCACGGCGGATGTACGAGAAATGGGGTGGTGGCATGCAGAGCCTCATAGCTCTGTACGAGGCCACCGGTGATGAGCGGCATCGGCGAGTCGCTCGGCACCGGGCCGAGGAACTATTGAGTCAGCAAGGCGGTCAATCTGTGGTCGGCTTTCGCGAACTGGCGCGTTTTACAATCGCGTTTCCCGACGATCCGTTGGTGGACCGGATCCAACCGTTGGCCATCAGGCGCGTTGCCGAGTTGCAGGCAAGGTGCGACGATCGTTTTGGCGTGCTGCAGATCGAAGTTGATCACGGCTGCTTGGCGTATTGCCGGCCCTATGGCGATGTCAATGACTGGTACGTCGGCGAGACAAGTTCCCGCCTGGACGGAGCGGTCGACGGGCTGCTGGCTGCCGGGCTTGGACAGGCGTCGGGCAGATCGATCGCCGAAGATCAGGTGCACTGGCTGCTGGGGCGGAACGCGTTGGGAGTATCCATGGTCGAAGGCGTCGGTGACCGCTTTTTGCCTCAATACCATCACCGATACAACGCGATTGAAGGCAATCCGCGAGGGGCCGTGCCGGGGGCGCTGATCAATGGTTTCATCCGGGCGTGGCCTGCCGTCGATCGCCCCTGGCTCGATCTCTTGCCGGAACCGAATGCTGATTACCACTGCAACGAGCCTTGGCTGCTGCACAACAACCGCTGGTTGACGCTGATTGCCCTGTGGTGACGACTGCCGATCGCCGCGCGGCGGAAACGCTGCTCGACGCGTTTCCCATTGTTTCCGCTAGACTCGGAATACGGCGTTTGATCCATGTCATTGTCATTCCCGATAGGCCCACGTATGCCGCAGCAGTCGTGTCGGCGCACCGGGCGTTCGAAACTGCCAGTTCCACGAATCGCTGAGCAACACCGCCAGCAGCAGCGTCAGGAACTGCCTCGGGGATCGCACCGCGGTGGCCAACGACCGCAGAGCGATTCTCACCAGCCCCGGCGACATGAGAGCCTCGCGCACGCGCCGTAACCATTCTTCAGACGTGAACAAATAGTCTTGCGTTCCATCGATCTCTTCAACCAGTTTGAAGTACGGGTCGGCGCACCGTTGCAACTGTCCCAGCTCCGGATAATAGCCACCCCAGCCTCGCACGAGCACGGCCCAGTGAAAATTGTCCGATCCCCAACGGAACGCGAAGGGATTTTTCAGCAGGTCGCGTGGTGTCCTGGGTGTGCGGACGAAATGGATGGTTGTCGTGGCGAACCGTCGCGCGGGTGATTCCGGGTTAATCAGGCGGTGAACGATCGAGAACAGTTTGTTGTAAATAGCATCTGCGTATCCCGCTGCGGCATCTACGGGCCGTACGAAGTGTTCGATGGATCCATTGGCGATCACGGCATCGAAGTTCTGATCCCATTGGATTGGCAACGCTCGATAGTCGAACGGATGCACGTCCAGTTGTTTCCGACGGCAGTGCTTGAGTTGTTCCGGGGAGACGGTGATTCCGATCGGAATGGCGTGGCGTTCGCGCACTCGCTCCATCAGCGTTCCGTAGCCACAGCCGAGATCCAGGAGGCGTTGTTGAGCTTCACAACGCACCTGGTTCAGGAGGTAATCGTGTTGCCGGCGTTGGGCCACGTCGAACGGCGTGTCGGGGTCGCCAGCGTAGATTCCCTCGGTCAGGTCGAACAATCCACAAGTCGGGAAGAATTTGTCGACCGCAGAGTAGCACGTGACAACGGTCTTCCAGGGGTGCACGGTTCTGGCATCGTCCGTGCGGTGTGTCTTCCACCAATTCGCCGGGCCGGTGACGTGTGTCATATCAGGCCCTGTTCACACAAAATACCGAAGGCATGCAGATCTTCGTTTCGAAGTTTACAACCGCCACTGGGTGTAGCAACAGCATCCTCACGGAGACGGCTCGCGGACGAAGCCCTTGACCCCATGCCCTAAGTTGTTACAAATACACGTCTTGCCCCCTTCGTCTAGTGGCCCAGGACATCGGATTCTCAGTCCGAAGACAGGG
>CAZNKT010000040.1:0-48076 GCA_964573605.1 uncultured Pirellulales bacterium | reverse complement strand
CAAGAGCCAGCGGTGGGAGTCGAACCCACAACCCCCGCATTACGAATGCGGTGCTCTGCCGATTGAAGCTACGCTGGCGGGACCGCCGTTACCCGGGCCGCCCGAACTGGGGCCACTGTAACTGGCGACTGGTAAAAGGATTAGAATTCAGTAGTCTAAAACAATAGACCGCAGCAGGGAAGTGGTTTAGCCTGCGGGCTTCACGGGCAGCACAACGCGCAAAAAAAAGCGGGCCTCGGACGCGCCAATCCACACATTGGCAGAGCTGAATGGTCAGGGGCAAGGCAACCATCCGGCCAAAATTCATCCGAGGCCCCGCGGGCCAGCGAAAAGATCAGGGGTGCCATCGACGACGGCACGCCGGTCAACAGCAGCAACCGGCGTGCCCAGATCATTCCGAGGAACCGTCCCAATATGATTCATCATGTTTAAATCGTTTTCTTCAAAAGGGTTAGGGATTTAATGGTTGCGGGCGATGTTCGGCCGGCTGGCCAGTCCGGCGGGCACCGTCCCGGACCACCGGGGGGCTGACGTGCGGCGTTTGGTTGTTTCGTTTTGCCACAGGTTGCATCAAAACGCGCGACGAACCAGCCAATCTCCCACCGCGCGATCCGATGTGTCTCATTTCGAGACCCGACCGCGTAAGATCCGCGCCATGCCAAAGCGCGATGCCAACAACTCATTGGAAAACCAGTCGCCTGCCGGATACGTATCGAGCGCAGGGGCGGGCGGCCGGGAAACGGGGGTAGGACGCGCCGCTCGACGGACCTGGCCATGGTGGACAGCCGCCGGCGGCCGCGTGAATCGCGCGATGGGGACAGCGGCGTGAGCACGGCGAATCTTCCCGCGGCGATCGGACCCTACCGGTGCGGCAGCGGCCAACCCCTGTTGGTGATTGCCGGGCCCTGTGTGCTTGAAACCAGGGACCGGACGCTCGACATTGCCTCGCGATTGGTCGAGATGACCACCGATTTGCCGGTGCAGCTTGTGTTTAAGGCTTCGTTCGACAAGGCGAATCGAACGAGTCTCCAGGCGTACCGGGGGCCGGGGCTCGACCAGGGCCTGATGATGCTCGACGAGGTGCGTCGCACGACGGGCGTTCCCGTGACGACCGATATCCACGAAGCGCCGCAGGCGGCGGCCGCAGCCGAAGTGTGCGAACTGCTTCAGATTCCTGCATTTCTCTGCCGACAAACGGATCTGCTCGTGGCGGCCGCCAAAACCGGTCGCGCGGTGCACGTGAAAAAAGGGCAGTTCATGGCGCCCCAGGACATGCGTTATGTGGTGGAAAAACTCGTGGTGTCGGGCGCGCGAAATGTCCTGCTCGGCGAACGGGGCTCCTTCTTCGGATACGGGCGACTGGTCAACGACATGCGGGCTATTCCCCAGATGCAGCAATTGGGAGTACCCGTCGTCTTCGACGCCACGCACAGCGTGCAGGAACCCGGCGGCTTGGCCGGAGCGACGGGCGGAAACCGGTTGATGGTCGAGCCGTTGGCTCGCGCGGCGGCGGCGTTAGGCGTGGACGGGATCTTTCTGGAGACCCATCCCGATCCCGACCATTCTCCGAGCGACGGTCCGAACATGATTCCGCTGGAGCAGTCTGCAGGTCTGTTGTCACGAGTGGCGGCGGTCCGCCAAGCTGTCTGGGACATCGACCGTTCCGGCCTTGGATAAACTCGAGCCAAAATCAACCCTTGATCTGATCTTGCTGTCAAATTTCCTGGTCACGGAGCGGTGACAGGGCCTTTGAAACCGCTTCGAGATCGGCAAAACTTCAGCCGCCTGGGCAACCCCGCTCGCCGCAAATGGGCGGGATGGACCACGAGATCGAAGGGCAAGACATCTCTTGGATGTGGGGCATGAACACGGCGTTGCATCAAGTGAAGCCGATCGGAGCGAAGAGACGTGTGCGGGCGCGGGCCAGCGCGCGTCGACCAATCGGCGTGGTGGCTCTGGTCGTGGCGATGGCCATGGCGGGCTGCCTGCGTGACGATGACCAGCCTACCGCCGGCAATAGGCGGGACCGGTCGGCGGCGCCACGCAGCGTCCTGTTGGATCATGTCGTCGACACGCTTAACAATCTGGACGAGGCCGTCAGCCTTCAATTGCGAGCCCCCGAGGTTGTTCTGGATGCTTCCTCGAGCCGGGACGGCCGGGACGTCGTGGCCACGTTGACGGCGCGGACGACCGCCGGCGAGTTCGCCGTGCAGCGGCTGGATGTCGCCAGTGGCAACAGCGCGTTTCTGGACGCGGGCGTGCGGCGGGGCGACTGGGTCCGTTATCACGTGGACGACCGCACGTTAGCGGCACAAATCACCGTCTTACAAAGTGCGGAAATCCGCAGAAACCTGCAACGGGGCCAGCAGGTCGATCCCGAAGTCTTTGAACAACGCGTACGAATGGAACTGCAAAACCTGGGAGACGCCGAATCGAACGAGTTTGAATTGCCCATTGTGCGGGTCGTCGACGACCAAACGCTGGAAGTCGCGCCGCTGCCTTTGGACATCACGAGTCCGCAGCGAATGGAAGTCTGGCGTTACGGCAGCGAGCGAGTGGAGTCCATCGTGCGGCAAATGAATCGCTACGTTGCTCGCGGCAGACCCGCCCATGCCTGGCAGCCCACCCCGGACGGCGTCGCGCTGGGGCAGGCCATGGAACGACTGAACCAGTGGCTGCAAAAGAGCGGCAGGTCCGAGGACTGGACGCCAGACGGGCTGCGGAAAACACTCGAGCCCGCCTTCCAGGAGCAAGTCGATCTCCGGCAGCTCCAGCGAAACAGCTTTACACTGGAAGATGGTTTTCTGCTGCGCGAAGCGTTGTGGCTCCGCGACATCGCGCGGTGGGCACGGGGCGATTCGCTGTACGACGTCGACCGGGCCTCCGCCTTGTTCGACTGGTGCGTGCGAAACATTCAGTTGCACCCACGCGAAGACGATGGCCTCTTTCACCGCCCGTGGGAGACGCTGTTATACGGCCGTGGCACCGTTGAGGAGCGGGCGTGGGTGTTTGTCGCATTGTGCCGGCAGCAGGGGATGGACGCGGTGCTGCTGGCCATGCCCGATGACAATGTACCGGGCGAGTACCGTCTGTGGGCGGCTGCTGTGGCCAGTGACGATCAGCTGCACCTGTTCGACCCCTGGCTGGGGATGCCGGTGCCCGGCGTTGACGGAGCCGCCATTGCCACGCTGGCCGATGTCGTGGCCGATCCGCAGATACTGAGGCAGCTCGATTTGGGGCCGGAAGCAACCTATCCGGTCGAGGAAGCAGACCTCAGCGACCTGGTGGCCTTCATCGTTGCCTCGCCGTTCAACCTATCCGAACGTGCCGCGATCTTTCAGGCCCGCTTAACCGGCGACAGCCGCATCGTTCTCAGCGTGGAACCGTCGCGAATCGCCGAACGCATCGATCGAACCGAGGGAATTGGGTCGTGCCGGCTCTGGCCGTATCCCTACCTTACGCGAGCGCGGCAGGAAACTCGCAGCCGGGCGCAGCGGATCGCCGCCCGACGGCAATTCGAACGATTTGCGTTCAAACCGATGCTGTGGAAAGGCCGCGTGCTGCATTTCAGGGGGCGATTTGACGGCGAGCATGCCGCCAAGACCTTCTATCGCATGGCCCGCCCGCCCGATACCCAGATTCGCCGCCTGGCGAACCGTTCCGCCGGGCTGGCCGAGATCGAAAAGCGAGCCAAGAACGATGCCAGTTTTTGGCTGGGAATGGTGGCCTACGACGATGCGGACTACGCATTGGCGCGGGATTACCTCAAGCAGCGGGTCCTCGAGGCGTTTCCCGATGGGCCCTGGACAGCCGGCGCGACGTACAACCTGGCGCGAACCTACGAAGAGATGGGGCAGATACGTGATGCGATCGCCCTCTATGACGACGACTGCTCCGCCCAACAGCACGGCAACCGGCTCCGGGCCCGCGCGTTGAAACAGGAGTTGCCGGAGGATGTGGAATCCTGACCCGATTTTGACAGGCCTCGGGTGGCTCTGCTTGTGAGGTGATGTAGGCAGTGGTAAACTACGCAATTCGCTTTGCGGCTACTTGGCACGCCATTCGCTCCGCCCTGCAGTTCGTTCGGGGTGGCCGCCGGCGGCCCGCACGCAGGCCATCGGGAAGAGAAGGAACGATCGATCATGAAGTCAGACATTCATCCCAAGTATTTCGAAACAATCGTAACGTGCGGCTGTGGCAATACGTTCACGACGCGGAGCACGCGCAAGGAGCTGAAGGTCGATATCTGTAGCGTGTGCCACCCGTTCTACACGGGAAAACTGAAATACGTCGACACGGCGGGTCGGATCGAAAAATTTCGCAACAAGTTTGCCGATGGGGACTATTCCAGCTTGAAGCGGGGAAAACAAAAGTCGTCGCAGGCTCGCGAAAAGTAATCCGTTATCACGGCGTCTCTTTGGTGGGAAGTGTTGCCTTTCGCAGGCGATTGGCAGAGGCCGGGGCGAGTGGCCACAGCGGTGTCGTTCCGTCAGGTCCCCGGCACACAGGACCTCGCCGTTCGCGGGCACGCCAACGCGTGGCGGACCGCGCCGCACGGAATGAGATCGGGCACTGGGCGCGGACGGCTGTCGTCAAATGATCGGTGGCCACGCAGGTGGGGCATGCGTCTTTTTGTACTGCGTTGGGGGCGGGAGTCCATCGTGCCCGGGAAACCGGCCGCCTGGCCTGGGGATTGTTCGACTGATGCGAGAACAATTGGAATCCACACTCAACCGATTCGAGGAACTCGAACAGCAGCTGGTCGAGCCGGAAACGCTGAGCGATGCGAACAAACTTGCGATGGTAGCGCGCGAGCATGGTTCGTTGGCCAAGATCGCGACGAAGTACCGTAAGTTTCTCAAATTGAACGAGCAGATCGCCGAAACGGATGTGTTGCTGCGGGGCGACGATCCAGAAATGCGCCAACTGGCTGAGGCGGAAATCGAGCACCTCAAGGCGCAGCAAGAAACAAACTGGAACGAACTGCTCGAGTTGACGCTGGGCGGCGAGGACGCCAATCGCACCCGGTGTGTCGTAGAGATCCGAGCGGGGACCGGCGGAGACGAAGCCGCGCTGTTCGCCCGTGACCTGTACGAAATGTACAAGAAGCACGCGGAAAACAAGGGCTGGAAAATCGACGTGCTCGCGGCGAGTCCCACGGAACTGGGCGGGTTCAAGGAAATTAGCCTGTCGGTTGAAGGAGAAGGCGTTTACCGCGAATTGCAATATGAGAGCGGAGGGCACCGCGTGCAGCGGGTGCCCGAAACGGAAGCCAAGGGTCGTATCCATACGTCCGCCGCCACCGTGGCAGTGATGCCGGAACCGGAAGACGTTGAAATTGATCTGAAACCGGACGAGTATCGCAAGGATATCTACCATGCCAGCGGGCCGGGAGGACAGCATGTTAACAAGACCGCATCGGCCGTGCGCTTGACGCACGCCGAGAGCGGCATCGTTGTCGCCATCCAGGATGAAAAGAGCCAGCACAAGAATCTGGCCAAGGCACTCCGCGTCCTGAAGACCCGTCTCTACGAGGCACGCCGGCAGCAGGAACAACAGAAACGGGCGGAAACGCGCAAGAGTCTCGTCGGTTCCGGCGACCGCAGCCAGCGCATCCGCACGTACAATTTCCCCGAAAACCGTCTCACGGATCACCGGGTGAACCTGACGCTTTACAAACTCGACCAGATCCTGGCGGGCAATCTGCAAATAGTCACCGATGCGTTGACCGACTATGATCGGCGGCAAATGCGTGATTCCCTGGGCGGTCTGGACTGACCTGCCGGCGAGGAGTCCCGGATTCCTCGCGGCGGCCCACGATCGGTCACATCGGCCGCGCTCAGTTCGGGGATTCCGTTTCGCACCTTCGAGGATGTACGCGGCGGCAGCAATGACCATGAGTGGCCAGGAGTCATGGACGATTAGGCAACTGCTCGAGTGGACCATCGACTACCTCGCGCGGCATCGCGTGGAAAACGCCCGCCTGGACGCCGAAGTGCTGCTGGCGGCAGCCCGTGGCTGCCAGCGCATCGACTTGTACGCGTCATTTGACGCCGAGGCTTCTCCCGAAACGCGGACGGCGTTCCGCGAATTCGTGCAACGGCGAGCCGAAGGCGTACCCGTAGCGTATCTCGTGGGGCATCGTGAATTCTTTTCGCTCGGTTTCCGCACGACGCCCGATGTACTCATACCGCGACCCGAGTCGGAACTGCTCGTCGTGGCCGCGCTCGACCGGCTGCGGGATCCAGCCGCGCCCAAGGCAGCCTCTGTCGTCGATATCGGTACGGGCAGCGGAGTCATCGCGATCTGCGTGGCGAAGCACGTTCCCACGTGCCATATGACAGCCCTGGACATCAGTCCGGCTGCGCTCGAGGTGGCTCGCCAAAACGCCCGCACGCACGGCGTGGCGGACCGCATCGAATTTGTGGAGAGCGACTTGTTCGGCGCGTTACCGGCCAATCATTTGTACGACATGATCGTCGGCAATCCGCCGTACGTCAGTCGAATCGAATGGGAAGCTCTGCCGGACGACATCAAACGGCAGGAACCCCGTGTCGCGCTCGACGGTGGCGAGACCGGGATGGAGATTATCGAACGGCTGGTGCGCGATGCCGTGCAGCGCCTTCAACCGGCAGGCTGGCTGCTGCTGGAATTGGGGCCCACGCGACGCGAAGCGGCAGAGCGGCTGGTGCGGAGCGTCCACGGTCTGCGGTTGGCAGAGGTTATCCAGGATCTCGCCGGTCTGCCGCGAGTGCTCGCCGCGCGCCGCGCGTGAGGTGAAAAAAGGTGTCAGGAACCTTTTATTGCTTCAAGCAATAAAAGGTTCCTGACACCTTTTTTAGACCAGCAGCTCGTGCACGACGTGTCCGCCGACGTTGGTGAGCCGGACATCGAGGCCGCCGAAGGGGACCGTGAGCCTCAAATGGTCAAGCCCGAACAGATGGAGCAGGGTCGCGTGGAGATCGTTGACGTGAATGGGATCCTCGACCGGCGACCATCCCAGTTCGTCGGTCTTGCCCACGACCTGGCCGCCCTGGATCCCGCCGCCCGCCATCCACAGGCTGAACGCGAACGGATGATGATCACGGCCGGTGACCTTTTCGTACTTGCTCCGGTTTTCTCCCAGCGGCGTTCGCCCGAACTCGCCCGCCATGATCACCAGCGTGGAATCGAGCAGGCCGCGTTGCTTGAGATCATGCAACAGCGCGGCCACAGGCTGGTCGACAGCGCCACAGTTATACGCCAGTTCTTTGTCGAGATTGCTGTGATGATCCCAGGATGCGTAATACAGGTTGACGAACCGCACGCCGCGTTCCACCATCCGACGCGCGAGCACGCAGTTGCGCGCGAACGCCGAGAAGGGGCGGCCCGCTGCGCCCCGCGATGCGCCGTGATTTTTCGGTTCGGGCCGATTCACGCCGTACGCCTCCAGTGTGGCAGCGGTTTCGTCGCTCAGATCGATAAGGTGCGGCGCGGCGGCTTGCATACGAAAGGCCACTTCGTAGGACGCGATACGGCTGGCAATTTCTCCGTCGCCCGTCTCCTGCAACCGTTGCTGGTTCAGACGGCGGATGGCATGCAGGCCAGCACGCTGGGCTTCGCGCGAAATCCCGGGCGGGTTTTTTAAATTCAAAACCGGCTCGCCGTGCGTGCGAAACAGAACACCCGCATAAGCCGACGGCAAAAAACCGCTGGACCACAAGGACGCTCCGCCACTGGCGCCGCGGCCCGCGGTGAGCACCACGTAGCCGGGCAAGTTGCTCGAATCGCTGCCCAATCCGTACGTCAGCCACGCGCCGATAGTGGGACGACCGAAACGTCCCACGCCCGTGTTCATCATCAACTGCGCGGGATGATGGTTGAACTGGTCGGTATGCATCGACCGAATCAGGGCCATATCGTCCGCGCACGTAGACAGATGAGGCAACAGTTCGGAGAGCATCATGCCGCACTGGCCGTGGGGCGAAAACTTCCGTGGACTGCCGATGAGTGTCGCCGTTTCCTTTTGTATGAATGCGAATCGGACCTTCTCTGTCAATTCCTGGGGCAGGGGATGTCCGTGAAGCCGGTTCAACTCTGGCTTGGGATCGTACATGTCGATCTGGCTAGGCCCTCCCGCCAGAAAAATGAAGATGCAATTCTTGGCTCGCGGCGCGAAATGCGAAGCGCTCGGAGCGAGTGGGTTCGCCGCTGGCTGTTCCGGTGCGGCCAGGCCGTCCTTTTGCAGCAGCGTGGCCAGGGCCAGGCTGCCGACGCTGCAAGCCGACGAGTACAGAAACTGGCGGCGCGCTAGATCCGTTGGCGTGGCCATCTCCATGCCTTCGCCGGACGACCGCGCGGGATGATCTGTCCTGACAGGCGGACGGGGTGCTCGACGAATCATGGCGCCGTACGGCCTGTTTGTAGGGGAGATGGCGGGCATGGCGGGTTTCCAGCGGCGACGTGTTGATTGTTGCTTATTGCCTCGTGATAAACTCGTCTAGATTCATCAGCGTGCGACCCACCACGACCCAGGCGGCAAGTTCCGCGGCCTCGGCGGGCGCGATGTCCGACCGGCCGGCCACCAGCCGCGCGGCGCGCTCGTCCTGGCCGGCCAATGCGCGCTGCGTGCGGTACAGCTCGCGCACCACCGCGAGATCTTGCGGGGACGGGTCGCGTGCCAGGCACAGCCGAAACGCATGGCGGATGCGATCGTCCGTCGTGCTTTCCTCAGAGTGGCTGGCGGGTTTCTCCCGCACGATCCGTCGCCCCAGGGCCTGGGCACATTCGAACATCACCGGATCGTTCCACATCGTCAGCGCCTGAATGGGCGTGTTGGATCGTTCTCGCCGAGTACACGAAAGATTGGAGTCCGGCGCGTCAAAGGCGATGAGCATGGGGTACGGAACCGTTCGCTGGAAAAATGTGTACACGCCGCGGCGGTACCGGTCGTCCCCGTCGCTCACCTTCCATTTCACACTGCCGGCATAACCCAGCATCGCGACACCTTCCGGCTGAGGCGGGCGTACGCTGGGGCCGCCGAGTCGATGCCGGATCAGACCGCTGGCGGCCAGCGCCAGGTCGCGGACAATCTCGGCTTCCACCCGCAAACGATTCTGGTGCGACAGCCAGGTATTGAGCGGGTCGCGCTGCCGCAGTTCCGGCCGGGCCGCCGACGACTGCCGGTAGGTCGCCGACGCGACGATGAGCCGGTGCAGGCGTTTTAAACTCCAACCGTCGGCGCGGAAGCGGTGCGCAAGCCAGTCCAGCAATTCCGGATGCGACGGCGCTTGCCCCTGGGTACCGAAATCGTGCAGCGACCCCACGAGGCCTCGCCCGAAAAACCGCGCCCATTCCCGATTGACCGTAACGCGAGCCGTAAGCGGATGTACCTCGCTGACCAGCCAACGCGCCAGATCCAGCCGGTCCGCCCGCTCCGAATTCACCTTCAGCTCGGGGAGTACCGCGGGCGTATCCGCCGTCACCCGGGCACCCGGCTGCAGGAAATCGCCTCGCTGCAGCACGTGCGTCTCGCGGGGCTGCCGCAGTTCCGCAACGACCTGTGCCTTCGTCGTCTCGTAGGGGCTGGCGGGAGCCTCCTTTTCGTGCTCCCGCGCCGCGGCTCGCAACCGCTGCAGTTCCGGATCGATCCGGCGGTGATACGCCAGTAATTGCTCCTGCTCCGTGGCCGAACGTTGATCAACCGGCGTCTGGAGCGCGCGAGCCAATAAATCGGTCATACCAAACAGCGGCGGCGCCGTGTCGGCGAGCGTGGTAACCGATATTCGGAAACGGCCGATGTTGTGATACAGCTTACGCGTGCTCGATTGCTGGATCGTGACAGTCAGTCGCGTGCCGCTGCTCCACCCCACCGGTGATTCGGTCTGGAAGGTTGCCGTATGTGTCTTCCCGAAACGCGGTGCGATCGACCAGCCATCTCCATCGCTGGTGTTGATGGCCAGTTCGGGCTTCCCTCCCGGCTCCGCATGATCGCTCCGGGCGTTGTTCAGGACAACGTCCTGCGCGGGCGCGGTGCCGTCCGCGGGAGCGGCCGTGACGGCGAATTGGGTGATCAAGAAGTTGCCGTCGGCGCCTCGGCCCGGTCCTCCCTGTGGCAGTCGGTCATCGGCCATCGCTTCCAGGCGCACTCCCGTAATCCCTTCCAACTTCGTGTGCAAGACGAGGGTGTATTGTTCCGCGCGGCCGGGATTTTCCCCAGTCGCCAGGACCGACCGGTCGGGCAGCACCTGAAGCCGGGTGCCCTGCTTGGCCGCGACGTGTTCGGGCTCCAGCGCAAACCACACGATCGATGCTTCCGGCCCGCTCGCCTGCCACTGCGTGAAAGCTTCCGTTAGCTTTTCCTCTTCGTAGCGCTTGATCGCGTCGATGTGCACCGCGTGTTGCTCGTCGAAGACGGCCCTCGCCGCCTCGTACTCCTTACGGTCGTGTGACAGCGGAGCGCCTATGTCCGGCTCGCGCAACGAGTTGAAGAAGGCGTACATCTGGTAGTACTCACGCTGCGTGAAAGGATCGTATTTGTGCGTGTGGCACTGCGCGCATTCGAGGGTCATCGCCAGCCACACCTTGCCCAGCGTGTTGGTGCGATCCACGGTCCTCTTGGTGCGGTCCTCTTCCGGATCGGTCCCTCCTTCCCGGTTAATCAGCGTATTGCGATGGAAACCGGTGGCTACCGTCTGTTCCAGACTGTTATCCGGGAGCAAATCACCGGCGAGTTGCTCGGTCGTAAATTCATCGAAAGGCTTGTCTTCATTGAAGGAACGGATGACCCAGTTCCGCCATCGCCATGCGTGAGGCCGGGGAGAATCCTTTTCGAAACCGTCGCTGTCGGCGTAGCGGGCCAGATCCAGCCAGTGCCTGCCCCATCGTTCGCCATAGTGAGGCGAATCGAGCAAATGTTCGACGAGCATGGCGTACCATGAGTCGCTCGGCTCGCGCATCCATCGCTCCCACTCCACCGGTGAAGGCGGCAGTCCGATCAGGTCGAGATAGACGCGGCGTATCAACGTGGCGCGGTCGGCTTGGGGCGAGGGCATGACCGCTTCCTGTTGGAGTTTTCTCAGAATAAAGGCATCAATGCCGTTGCGCACCCACGATGGATCGTCGATGCGAGGAACCTGCGGGTCTGCAATCGGTTCAAACGCCCAGTGTTCGTTTTCACGCCGGCGGGCGTCGGCCGCCTCGACGGGCCATGCCGCTCCCTGTTCGATCCACGCCCGCAGGCGCCCCACTTCTTCGTCCGACAGCGGCCTGCCTTCGCCTTCGGGCGGCATCCGCTCCAGGTCTCCCACTCCCGCCACACGCAGCAGCAACGGGCTGCGCTGCGCGTCGCCCGGGACGACCGCCGCGCCGCTGTCGCCGCCCTGCAAGGCGCGGTCGCGGAGATCCAAACGCAACCCCGCTTCTTGCGCCTCGCCCGCATGGCACGAATAGCACCTGGCACGGAAGATCGGCTCAACATCTTCCGTGTAGTTGATGGTTTTCTCTGCAGCCGCAGGCAGTTCGTAAGCGTTGTCGTCGGCCCGACCGGCCTTCGGCATCTCCAACAAGGCGAGCGTTGCCGGCACCAACGCCAACGACACGCGGAAACGCGAAGATGGCCGCACGATGGGTTCTCCTGGACGCTGGGCGGCGAGGCACCCGCCAAAGGCTCCCAGCGAATGCGGGCGTGAGGCAGGACAGCACGGACCCTTTCATGGTACCGCTAATCGGACCATCGATGCAACCAGGGCCGCACCGCACCCGGGGGCGCGGATCGGGCCCGCCTTGCCTTGGCCGAGAGGGAGTTGTTCTGGCACGAATTCACGTTCGCGGTTGCTTTTCTTTTCGCTCCAAATGATCGATCAGCTTTTCCGCGGCAGTCTCCCCGCTGTGCACGCAGAACGGGATACCGATGCCGCCATAGGTGTTGCCGGCCAGCTCCAAACCATCCCATGCCTCCAGCCTGGCATTCAACGATCTGATCCAGTGGGGATGTCCGGTGACGTATTGCGGGGTCGACGCGGGTCGACTGACTTGAGACAGCATGGGTTTGCCCTGCACGCCCAACAACGCACGGAGCTCCCCGATTGCCGTTTCCGTCAGATGCGCGTCGGACGAGGCGACCAGGTCCGGTCGATCGGCACCGCCAAGAAACACGCGCAGCAGGGCGGCATCGCTCGGGGCGCGTCCCGCATATTTGACGCTGGAAAAGCTGCAAGCCAGGACCTGCCGATTCTCCACGCGCGGCACAACAAAACCGAAGCCATCAAGCGGGTGCATTATGCTTGCCCGTTTGTACGCGAGCACGACGATCACGCACGGCGCGTACGTGACGGCGGCGAGGCTGGACGCAATCTGGCGGTCGATGTCTTCGAGCAAGGTCGCCGCCTGCCGCGCGGCCGTCGTGACGATCACGCCGTCAGCGTCGAACGAGGCTGGACCGTTCGTATCCGTCCAGGAGACGCGGTACTTGCCGTTCGCCCGCCTGATCCGTTGCACACGCGTATGGAGCCGGATCGTGCCGGCCGGCAGGCGCTCGGCCAGACAATCCACGAAACTCGACATGCCGTTCCGCGGCGCGACAAACAGACGGTATCTCGCGCCGCTGTCTTTTCGCATTTTCATCTGGCGGTTGGCCTCGTGTCGCATCCCGCGAAAAAGGCTCCCCCATCGGCGCTCCATATGCACAAAGCGCGGCACCGTGGCGGCGGCGCTGAGCTGCTCGGGATCGCCGGAGTAAATTCCGCCGATCAAGGGCTGCACGAGCCGTTCGTAGGTTTCGCGTCCGAGGCGCCGCGTGGCGAAGGCCGCCACGCTCTCGTCCGCCGAGTCGTGCCGGGATGCTATCCATGGCTCGCAGGCCAGCCGAATTCTTCCACGCAAGCTAAGAATCGGCGTCGTCAGGACGGGCCCCAGGCGGGACGGCGCCATCAACTGGAAGCCCTGCGGAATCCGGCGCAAACGGCCTTTGTGAAGGACGAACGCGCGGCGACATCGCGCATTGGTCGCCATCAGCTGGTCGTCAAAACCGATGCGGCGGCACAGGGCATCGGCCCAGGGGACGTTCGTGATCCAGTTATCAGCACCCTGTTCGATCAGGAAACCGTCTTGCCGTACGGTTTCTAGGACGCCGCCCAGGCGAGGACCGGCTTCCAGCAACACGACTTCCGTTGCCGGACGGCGTTCAACGAGCCGATGGGCGGCCGCCATGCCGCTGATTCCTCCGCCGACAACCACCAATCGATGGATGGGAGTTCCGCGTTCAGTCAACTTGGATGCCTGTCGCCCGATTGCTCACGAAACCCGCTGTCGAAATGTGCCCCCGGGCCATGCCGCCATACGGAGTCTACTTGGCGCGTCGCGCCGGCTGCTCGTCCGATTCCATGCCGCGGTATACCGGATGGTCCAGCGCCGTGCGCGTCGCCACGATCGGCCCGCCACCCGTGTCGTTCTGGATGGCCTGGACCATCATGTGGTATTTCGCATCGAGATCGTCGGCATAATGCACAATCATTGCTTCGGGAGTCATAGGCGGTTTGGGCGCTCCCCACTCGGGCAGCCGCTGGTGCGAAACGATCACGTGTTCGATCCGGAGTAGCGTCTCCGCGGGAAGATCCGGAACGTTCCGTGCCGCCTCGCGAACAATATCGCGTCCCTGGAGCACGTGTCCGATGAGATGACCCGCGCTGGAGTATGTCGCGCCTTCCGGGCGCTGCTCCAGCTCGCGCAACTTGCCGATATCGTGCAGTATGGCGCCGGCGATCACCACGTCCTGATCCAGGCGTGGACGCAGGTCCGGATAATAGGCGTCGTATTTTTCAGCCAGGAACAGACATGTTCGCGTAACGCTCAACACATGCTCCAAATAGCCTCCCACGAAGGCATGGTGGTTCCGGGTGGCGGAAGGAAGCGATAACAATTCGTCGTGGTATGTGTTGAGAACCGACTGCACCAGTTGGCGAACGGCAGCGTCGGCAATATGCCGGTCCGCAATCGCCAGTAGATCCGCGAACATTTCCTGGGGATCGAATCGCGTGCGCGGCTGGCACATCGTCGGATCAAATCCGTCGTCGCGGTCTTCCGGCCGCACGGGCCGGATGGCTTCGATGTCCAGTTGCGGACCGTACTTGGACTGGCGAAACACGGCCCGCAGCCGATAAATCTCGCCCGGCGTCCAGGAGGATTGGCAGGGCTCAAACCACGGCGAATCCCGCCAGATCGGAAACTGCACTTCCATTGTCGCGTCGCGGAAGCCGACGCGCACGTACGGCTTCGCATCGCGCGTCGTCAGTTCCTGCCTGATTGTCATCATCAAGAAAAGATCGGCCTTGTCGCCCGCGTTAAGTTTGTTGAGCGACACACCGCGCAGTAGATCCCGCGTCATGTGTGGTGGCATGGTCATTCCTCCGAATCCAGGTACTGCGACGTCCGGGCCGCACGATCGCATTTTATCCCATGCCGGTCGCACCGCCCACCCGCCCGGCCGAACCACCTGCGCCGGAGATAGCGTCGTGCGCAACCGACGCGTCGGGCACGGGTCGTCTATTCGACGCGGGTGGCCGCCTGGGCAAGTCCGGCCAGCATCGTCCGGAGTTGTTTCTCGATACCCGACATGATCGGATCACTTTCCGCGTGCCGGTCCCGCTGTGCGGGCACTTCGATGGCTGTCCCGACGTGGACAACCACGCGAAACGGACGATGCGACGTTACGGTGTCCGTCATGTCTTCTTCGAAACGTTCGGCTGTCTCCATTAAGTGTTCAGCAACATTTCCGGAGCGAGTGACGTAATCCCGCGGGTACATGTAGAGCTGTTGCGCCAGGTAGCAATCGCGGAGTTGTTGCCAACGCGCATCGCGCTCCGCGGGCGACAGACAGCCGGTCACCAGGTCGGGCAGTATCGCCGCACGGAGATTCTTCACGCGGATGACGACGCTTTCCGCCGTGGTTTTGATGTCCCATCTCTTCTCCAGCGGTGCGAGCAACCGTTCTATCAGCGCGGCGATGCGGTCGTGGATGCCTCCCTGCTGCGGCGATCCGAAGTATTCCAGCTCCTTGAGTGCCAGCAGCGCGTGCCCGATTTGCAATAGGCGATCGGCGAGCGACTCTGCTTCGCGAGGCCGCCACGACAGGCGCGATTCAATGGCGCTCAAGACGGGCGACAAACTGGCCTGCAAGTCTCCCTGAAAAAAATAGCGGATCGCCACGGGGTGGACCACAATCCCGGCACCGCGATCGTGACGCGCGCGGCGCTTGGCAGCCGAGTGCGTGATCAGCGAAATGCCGTCCATGAGCGGCATGAGCACGTCGTTGTGCCGGGAAACCGCGCCCTCCGGAAACACGATCAAGGGGCGCCGGGCATGTTCCAATATATCGACAGCGGTCGCGATCGCGGCTTTATCCAAACCCTCCCGATAGAGACTGAAGGCCCCCATGCGACGAATCATGAACCGCGAGAGGCGACCCTGCATGAACAGATGCCAACTGGCCATGGCATACAGATAGCTTCCCGAGCGGACGGCCAGAATTCCCAGCACCAGCGGGTCCGACAGCCGAGAGTGATTGGGCGCCAAAAGGATGCCGTGGCCGGCCTCGAGCGATTGCCGCAGCCGCTCCGCGCCGCGGCATTCGATCGACGCCACGCCCCATCGCGTACGCAAGTACCGGGGCAGGTAGTGCTTCAGGACGAAAGGCCACAGGTCTGAGTGGACCGGCGGTACGAATTCGTACGGCTCGTCGAATACGACGTTCAGCATACCGTTATCCGTCGGTCGCGTAGCCGTGCGGATGGGCACGGTGCCACCGCCATGCGGATTCGACGATGGAGGTGAGGGCAGAATAGCGCGGACGCCATTTCAGGACGTCCCCGGCCCGAGTGTTGTCTGCTATGAGAGTGTCCGGGTCTCCCGGACGCCGAGGGCCAACGGCCACGGGAATTGCATGCCCGGTAACCTCGCGGCAAGCTTCCACCACTTGCCTCACGCTGTACCCTTTTCCCATTCCCAGATTCAATTTCAGGCCCTGGCCTTCGTCGAGCAGGTGGAGCGCTTCTTCGTGCGCGGTGGCCAGATCGTCGACGTGGACGTAATCGCGCACACACGTGCCGTCCGGCGTCGGATAGTCGTCGCCGAAGATGACAATCCGGTCGCGTTGTCCCAAGGCAACCTGCAAGACGATCGGTATCAGATGCGTTTCCGGATCATGATCTTCACCGAGGTCCGCGCCCCAAGTCGCGCCGGCGGCATTGAAGTATCGCAAGGCCGCGTAGCCGAAGCCATAGGCGGCCCGATAGTCCTCCAGCGCCCGCTCCACGACCAGCTTGCTGAATCCGTAAGGATTGATGGGCCGTTGCGGTTCGTCCTCGCTGATGGGAATCGTGCGCGGATTGCCGTACGTGGCCGTAGTGCTCGAAAAGACAATCTTTGACACGTGGGCGCGCCGCATGGCCTCCAGCAACCGCACGCTCCCGACGACGTTGTTGTCGTAGTAGCGGGCGGGATGCTCCACGGATTCCCCCACCAGGGCGTAAGCGGCGAAATGCATTACGGCTTCAATGTCTTTCTTCCGCAGCACCTCTTCGACGCGGGCCCGATCGTGCAGTTCGCCTTCGATGAAACAATCTGTCGGTACAGCGGCTCGATGGCCTCGAGAAAGGTTATCGTACACCCAAACGGTGTGCCCCAGGTGCATGAGCAGGCGGGTGGCATGGCTGCCAATGTAACCGGCGCCGCCGGTAACGAGAATATTCATCGCGTTCGTACACCGGTCCCCGTCAAATCGTCTCCGTCAAATCGTCTCCGTCAAATCGTCTCCGTCAAATGGCCGCCGTCCACGGACGCCTGACAGCGTCGAACAAAACATCGGGTATGCACTACCCAAACACACGAGTTTGCCGACGAACCGGTGGTTTTGTTAGCGCCTCTTACGCAAAGAATACTCCACCAGACCGCCATCTGCCCAGGTCGACGCTCATGAAACGGTGGTTCCCCGGACGGCCGGTCAAACCCCAGGCGTCGTGCGGGGGGGAAGACGTGCGGGGCCCGTACGATCCGAACAACCGGCATACGGCACCAGCCGAGCGGGCTCGGACGCCGATCATCGTAACGTGTGGGTGGGCTGCGGCACGCACGCGGCGGAACCACCGTGCCACATTCCCGGCGAGCGATCTCGCCGCGGCGCTGGCAGCGCGTCACTCGAACCAGGCAGGCACACAGATGGTGAAGGTCAATCGCAGCAAGCGGACCGTTCGTCGTTCGTCGGGCGGCGGGGCGGATGCGTGGATCGACCGGTTTGCCAGGTATCTGACGGCCGAATGTCACCTGGCCGACAATTCGGTGGCCGCGTACCGGCGCGACCTGAAACGCTTCTTTGGGTGGCTCGGGCATCGCCGCCTCACGCAGCTCGACGTAGCAGCGCTTGGCCAGTACGCCGAATGGCTGCACGGCCAGGGACTGGCCGCATCGAGTGTCAGCCGGCACGTTGCTTCGTTGAAGGGTTTCTTTCGCTTCCTCCAGTTGGAAGAGGTGATCGTCGACAACCCCGCGGAGCTGCTGGGAGCGCAGCACCTGTGGCACCGGGTCCCAACGGTGCTCGCGCCGGCCGAAGTGGACCGGCTGTTGCAGAGCCCGTCGCGGAGCGATCCCTACCGGCTCCGCGACCGGGCGGTGCTCGAACTGCTGTACGCGACCGGGTGTCGGGTGTCGGAATTGTCCGGCATGCTGACCAGGAACGTTCACCTGGAAGAAGGTTACTGTCTGTGCCATGGCAAGGGAGACAAGCAACGCATGGTCCCACTGGGACGGCGCGCCGTGGAATCGGTGCGACGCTACCTCCAATTGGAACGGCCCTGTCTGGCGGCCCGCGCCGCCGCGCCGGTCGGCTTTCTGATTCTCTCGCCGCGCGGCCGGCAGTTGCGGCGTGAACGGATCTGGGAGCTATTCAAAAAATACGTGGCCCGCATTGGCGTGCGGACCACCTTGAGCCCCCACAGCATGCGCCACAGCTTCGCCACGCACCTGTTGGCGGGCGGCGCGGATCTGCGGCAGGTGCAGGAGATGCTGGGACACGCGAGCATCGCCACGACGCAGATCTACACGCACGTCGATGCATCGCGGCTCAAAGCTGTGCATCGCCAGTTTCACCCCCGCGGCTGAGCAGTTGAATGTCCGTCCGACGCTCCGAACCGCAGCGGACGACAACGCACGCCGGGGCATCATTCCGCGGGGCGAATGGGTGGAGCAAACTTGATGCGTTCGATGAGCTTGATAATCTTGTCGTCCCGGACGTATCCCGACACCGCCGTGATAGCGTCAATCACGTGCCGGTAATGTAGCTGGTAGTCGCATTCCAATTCGACCTCGGCCGCTTCGGCGGGGCTGCCGGGCCCCCCGGCATCTCCCACCAGGGCCACGATGCGGCGGCGGAGCGCATCGAAATTTTCCAGTGGCTGGTCATTCAGCAGGATACCGGTCAGCCGGCCACCCTCAGCGGCGGTCAGGCGGACGTTGATCGGCGGAAGCGTATCGTCGGACGGACCCTGTTGCTGCGCGCTGAGCGGCATGCGGATGCTGAAATCACCCTCGGGCAACACGATCTTGAAGGTCATGATGAAAAAGACGAGCAGCTGAAACACAATGTCGATCATCGGCGTCATCTGCAGCTCGATCCGCGTATCGCTCGATGAAATCCCGCGAATCTTCATGATTGGTGTGCCGCCGGAGTGTTAACGATTTCCAGGACGCCCGCGTGCCACTCGGCAAAGAAGCATCGGCAACGCCATCCGTGTCGTCGGATGGAAATCGCGCGTCATTCCGTTTGCTCCTGCTGGGCACGCAAATGAAATTTCTCGAATCCCAATTCCTGGCAGATCTCGATAACTTCTTGAACTTGTCCCATTTGGGCGTTTGCATCGGCTCGCACGATCATGGTCACCGCTGACGGTTCCTTTCCGGCGACCCGCTGCAGCACCTCCCGCTCAGTGCGCAGGACTTGTCTTAGGGGCGGGCCGATGGGCACTTCGCGTCCCGAAAACAGCACGCGGCCGGTCTTGGTCAACTGTAACGTCCGGGGTTCCTCGAAAGGCTTGTCCGGCGGTTTGGCCAGCTCGCTCTTGGGAAGATTGATGCGCTGATCTTGCTCGGCGTCGGCAAAGCTGAGCAGCACCATAAAGAAGGCGATCAGTTGGAACGTCATGTCGATCATGGGCGTCAGGTCGCCCCTAGACGGTCCCGAGACGGATCGGCGAGCGATACGCATGGAAGGAGTTATCCTTTGCCCGGCGGCTCCGGCGGCTCGACGCCCGCGGATTCGGCTGGGGCAGGGCGTGCCTGAGCCGCGTCCGGCGACGCCGCTCCACCGGCCTGTGGCGAGGCGGCCGGCTGCCGGCGCGCTCCGGCCGCCTGCAATCGGCTCATCAAGCCTTCGCTGACGATGCCCACCTCCAGCACGAGCCGCGCCACGCGGTTGCGTAAAATGTTGTACGCCGCAATGGCCGGTATGGCGATAAACAGCCCTACCAGGGTTGTAAACAGGGCTGTCGAGATTCCTTCGGCAAGCTTCGATGGTTTGGGCGCCGTGGTGGATGTTGCAATGACCTGAAACGACGAGATCATGCCGTGCACGGTTCCAAGCAGTCCGATCATGGGGCTGATGGTGCCGATCAACGCCATGTAGCTCAGCCGATGTTCCATCTTCATGTTTTCATCTTCGCCGACCTCCTGCATCGCTTCGATAGCGGGGTTGTAGCCCGCCGTGGAGATCTTGAACAGGCCGGCGGAGAGAATCCTTCCCAGGAACGAATCATCGCTTTTGGCGCGGTCGTAGGCTTCCTGGTATTTGCGTTCGTTGAGGCACGTTTCGAAATCCGTGATCAGTTGTGCAGGCATGACATTTTCCCGGCGCGCCGTGATCAGGTTCATCACGAACAGCGCGACCAGGGTGAAGGATAGCGACAGGAAAACGATGCTGTAGCCTTTGCCGAGAGACCGAAACGCCCAGCTCAAGATAGTCTCGCCCGTATCCGGGGGGACGTCGCCTTCGGCAGCCGGCGCGTCGTCGGCCACTTCTCCGGCGCCCTCTTCTTCGTCGGGCAAGACCTCTGCCTGCTGGGCCCGCGCCGCACCGGGTACGGCCAGCCAGACGGTCGCCGCGCCGCACGGCCACGCCGTGCACACAGCCCACAGCAGCAGTCGCCATGCCCTCGACCCGTTCGCCTTGATCATGTCGGCCTCCGTGTGCGATGAAACGTCCAATCAGTGTACCGGCCTGCTGCCGATCAGGTAAAGAACAGGATGGCACACCTGTTGCCGATCATCGTGTCCAGCGAGTGCCCGGATAACGCTCTTCGAGCAGGTTCCGCGCGTCGCGGGCGCGGTCTTCTTTACCGACTGCTTTCCATAAGACCGCCAGGCGCGACAGCGACTCCGCATGCGCTTCCGACTGGGAGGGATAGAGCAGGTCGACATGCAGGAAGGCCAGCAACGCGTCCTTGGTGCGTCCGTCTTTTTCGTAACAGTTGCCCAATGCGTTGTAGGCCAGCGCAAGGATGCGGAAGTCCTCATTGGGCGTCTTGGCGATCACATCCCGAATGTTGGCCACGGCCTGACCGACTTGACCATCGTCTGCCTGGCAGAGTGCTTTTTCCAGCGTCGCTTCCGCGTGGTAGTGCTTCTGCTCGGCCGTGTCCGCAGAAACGGAGAGGACCTGATCCAATTTGGCCACGGCTGCCGGTAGTTTTTTCTGGAGCCGCAGCATCTGGCCCGAACGCAACGCCGATCGCATCTGGTGGACGGCCGCGGGCGACTGGGCCAGTCGGTCATAGAAGTCGCCCGCCCGATCGTACTTGCCCAACGCCGCCAGCAGGTCGGCCAGGACCTCGCAGGCTTCCAGATAGTGGTAGCTGGTCTGGCTGTTCATGACGAATTCGTACAGTGCTCGGCCGGCGTCCGGCATACTTCCCTCGCCGGCCAGGGCCAGTTTGGCCCGGCACAGTGCCTGGTAGAATCGCACGTCGTCCTTCACTTCCTGGCGCGACAATTGGTCCGTATCGACGGCGTCCAATTCCTTCAATGTTTCCGCGTAGCGTCTGCCGGACAGGTGCACGCGCGCCTGCGTCAATTCCCGTGGTTCACCGGCATAAGCAATGCTGGTGATTTCGTGCACGGGTATTTCGACGGTTTCCCGACCCCGCTTCCGGACCACAACTTTAAGAGCGTCTACCTGGGCCACGGCACCGCTGACCGTGCCATTCTTTTTGCGGACATGATCAATCCCCTGGCCACGTGCGGATCCGCTGATCAGCAGGGCCGCGGACACTGTCCATGCCACACAACAGTAACGAATCATGACGATCTCCCGGGTACGATGGTTTTCTCCCGCGCGGTCGAGGCTCGCTGGAATTCATTCAGCCCAATCGCCGATTGCCCCAATTCCGTTTGAATGTCCTTCAACAGTTGATCGTATTTCACCTGCCACGCATCGCCTCCCATGTCCGGGTAGAGTTCCACCGTGAAGCGGATGCTATTCTTCGCTCGCAACAATTCCTCCTTTCGAAGGTCGCCGTCGCGACTCAAGGCATAGCGAAACCGGGACAAGGCAAGGTTATAGCGGGCCTCGTGAAACACATCACGATATTTTGTGTAGCGGGCGGCAATCTTGGCCAGTTTGGACCACCCCCAGATACGCGGCGTACCGGTTTCGCTGTCCTGACGGCCGCCCATCCAGGCGCGACGATACCACTTGGGATCTTCGTGTTCACCGCGTTGCTGGTAGGTGTACGCGGCGGCCCGCTGTACTTCGAGCACATTGGGCTTTTGGCCCAGGACATCGGCCAGCAGATCGAGAGCTTCCCGGAACCGGTCCAGATTACGCAGGCATTCGGCGCGTCGTACCATGATGCCCAGCACGGCACTGGCATCCGGCGCGTAATTTGGATCTTGATCGGCCGACGTTTTCATGGCGGCGAATATTTCTGCTGCCCGGTCGTAGAAAACGTCGGCCTGGGGCGAGACTTTGTCCTTCCTGCTCATCCGGTCTGCCAGCGTGATATAACTTTGCGCCATCCAAACGCGCGATGCCCAGTCCTGGACTTCGCCGCGGCTGCTGGCCCGCTCGAGTATGGCTTCGAAGGTCCCAATCACCTGCTGCTGCTGCGCGGCCGCGTCTGGAACACCCGCGTTCTCTTCCAGCCGCTCGGCCAACTGCTGCGCAACGCCCAGATAAATCCGGCCCAACGGGGGCTGCTGCCGGCCAGCCGGTGAATTCTCGCGCAGACGTTCGAGTTCATCCATGGTGGCGAGAACCTTGGTTCGATCGGGCGGAGCCGTCCCGACATAGGCTCGCAATGCCGCCTTGTAAACTTCAATGGCATATCCGTCGCGGAGTGCGGCTGGCGTCTTATCCCGCAGCAAGCCCAGCGGACCGTACACACCGTGTTCCAACACGCCGACGGCCTGCTTGCTTCTCCCGGCGTCGAGATGCAACTGGGCCAGCGACAGGGCCGCCGACGCCACGGAAGCATCGACCGCATCGCGCTGGATAACGGCTTTCAAGCCGTTTTCCAGCAGCGATTCAGCCTCGCTTCGCATGCGGAGCAGCTCCTGCGGCGTTCCGGACGGCGACGGCTGGCTGCGCGACGCCCGCAGATATTGGGACCAGAGCGCACGCCCCAACTTGCGCTGGGCGTCCGCGCGGCGCTCGGGAGGCAACCGTTTCAATTGCTCGCGTGCTGAGTCATATTCCCCCTGCTGGATCGCCAAACCCACACGCAGACGCATGGCCTCGGCCGCCTCCTGACCGTCCGGCCACCGGTCGATGATCAGATCAGCGAGCGACACCATCCGCTGCATGAACGTGCCGGCCGGATCCTCTTGGGAGCTGCCAAGGAGCTTTTGGTACGACGCCAGGGCGATCAGCGCAGCTTGCCGCGCGCCGGCGCTGTCCGGATAGCGCGTGGCCAGAAAATCACCGAGCACGGCGGCGTCGTAGTATTGACCGCGGTCCCAGCAGAGGTAGGCCAGTAAGGACCGCGCGCGATTGAGTCTGTCGATCGGGCTGTCGGCGTCCGCCAGCAGCAGGGCGCGCTGAAATGCTTGGAACGCGCGGTCGCGATTCTCCGCGAACTGCTGCTTTAGTTCAGCGACGGCGTCCGGGTTGTTTTCAGCCGCCAGTCGCATGCCCAGCCGGGCGGAGCGCATCACGTCCAGGGACTCTTCTCCGGCCGCGACGGCCGCGTCGAAAGTGTCCCAACCGTTTTGGTTCGCCGGCGTACCTATGGCCAGCAGCAAATGCTTCGCCTCGGCCTGTAAGGAATTCGGGTGGCGGCTCACATCGCGGGCCAGCAGGCGGGCTTCGTACAAGTGCCGCTTCTGTTCCGAGGGGCGGCTTTGCGGAGCACTGGCTTTCAAGAAGTGCGCCTGGGCAACCTGGTACTTCAATCCCAGCCAGTCGGGATGCTGTGCTTCCGCGCCGCGCACCTGCTCCAACCGCGACGTGCCCCCCGCGATGACCTGATCGACTTTGTCCTGCTCCAACAGGCACTCCGACTGGTACCAGGCTGCCTTGGCGGCCAGGTTGCGGACGGCAGGTTCTTCTCCCGGTTGCCTCAACAAGTCTTCGTAGCACCCGATGGCCTTGTCGATCTGTCCGAGTTCCTGGTAACAGCGTCCTTGCCACAGGCGGCCGTACAGGCCAGCCAACCAGCGCCGGTACTTGGAATACAATTCTTCATAGCGCGTCGCCGCCTCTGTCAAGTAATCCCGGTATTCATCGCTGTCGCGCGGATAGGTCTTGCCTTTCTCGTGGATCAACAAGGCGATCTGCAATCGAGCGCTGACCAGTTCGCTGCGCAGGCGTCGCCGCCGGGCAATCGTTTCACCCTCGGTCCTGGAGTCGAGGATCTCGGGTATCTGCTCCAGCTGCTCAACATAATATGACTCGCACGTCTTCAGCAGTTCGAGACCGCGGTCCAACAACTTCCGGCTTTCTTCCAACAGGCCGTCGCGCTGCGACGCCCGTTCCGGGGCATCGGCCCGCGCGACACCCGCCTGAGCTCGTTCGACGAACACCGATGCCAGTTGCCTGCGGGCGGAAGCGACCAGATCGGCCGGTGCCTTCGATTCGATAAACTTAGCGAATCGCGATTCGACGTCCTTCAGTTTCCTTTCTCTCAGAGCCGGATCGGCGGTTTGCTGTGCCGCCTCGAGCAGCACGACCGCCTGGTGATACGGTAGCTGTTCCTTGAAGTCCTCGGGGACCAGCGGATTGCCACGGCATTGATCCAGATAGTCGATCGCTTCGTCGTACCATCCACGTTGCCGCAGCGCCTCCAGAAACGCCTCCACCGGCTCGCCCGCGCGCGCATGCGGATGCCACAGCGCGGCGGCGCAAAGCGCCACGCTTGCGACGAGACATTTCGTCCAGGTGAACGCGGGCATGACCTCTTCTCCTCGCCTATCTCATTATGGCCCGCAGCAGTTATTGTGCCAAAGCTCCAAGTATACCCCGCTCGCATTTTTTGTCGTCCCCCGGGAGACAGGTGCTGCCAGATCGCCGGGACTCCGTATAGAATCAAAGCAGGCGAATGGGCTGATGGAGTCTCACGGTGCCTCATGGGTGCAATCTCGAATCGCGGGGCTGCAGCCGAACGGTCGTTGATGTTGGAGACTCGCAAGCATCCGCCGCGCTGCTCCTCTATTCGGCTCGATAACCGGTGCTCCGCTTCAACCGTAATTCCGACCAGGCGCCCAACTATTTCGCGCGTGGCCACCAGCTGCGGCTGCTGTTGCTTGTGTTCAGCCTCGGGCTGGTCCTCCTCGTCATGAGCGAGGTGCGCAAGGCCCAGCGGTGGACGTGGCTCTGGCGGCTCGACGAGAGTTCCCCGGCGCCCGCCCACGCCGTGGGGTCCGTGACGGCGCGGCTGGGAAAACCACCAGCCCAGCGGCCACGCGACGCGGGCCGAACCCGCCCCATCGCGTCCGGGCCGGATACCGCAGACCACGCGCCGCCCGTCGCATCGCCTCGTGAATATTTTCCCGGAGTCGATCCAAGTCGATTGGAACCGATCGAAGATCACAGTCTGTTCCGCCGACGCGAACGGGAGGCGTGGTTTCACCTGATCGACGTTCTGCTGAGCCAGACATCCGAACAACTGCGGCAGGCGAGCGAGGGTACGGTTGGTTTCGCGCAGCTCTACCACGAGCCTGGGCACTATCGCGGGCGACTCGTAACGCTGCAGGGCGAGGTACGGCGGACTGAATTTGTGGACGCGCCGAAGAATCCGAGCGGCGTAAAAGGCTATCATCGCCTGACCATGCGACTTGCCGGCGGTCCGAGTCGACCGGTCGTCGTGTTCAGCCTTTCCATTCCCAAAGGCTTTCCACAAGGAAACGACGTGCGGGAATCGATTACGGTGACCGGCTTTTTCTTTAAGAACTGTGCCTACCCGACGCAAGACGACGTGTATTCCTTCCCCACACTGCTGGCCAAGAGCATCGACAGAAACGGCAACAACTCCGAAGGCCTTTCCGCCGCCTTCCCCGTTGAAACAGATGCCGGTTCGTCTGCTGCGGCGGTCGTTGAAGATGCTGCTGTCGCGAACGTCGACGACGCGCCGGCGACGCCGGATCATGCCGGCGAAGGTGACCTCCGGGATACGTTCGGTTCGATACTGGAATTGGTTGGCGTGGGTCCCGACGAGCGCCGACGGATGGCGCAGCACGACTGGCTCGATAGCGACACGCTACCCTACGTGCTGGACACGCTGTACCATCTCCGCCGATTCGAGGAATCGGAACTTCGAAAATGGGTCGACGCCAAATGGGTTCCGGCGAAAGTGGCCCGTGCGTCCGGTGCTTTGCCGGTCCGACTGTATGCGATTGCAGGGCGCTTGCAGTCGGTGCAGCCGCACGCCGTCCCCGAATATTTGGCAGCCCGATTGCAGCTTTCGACCGTCTATGCCTGCCAGGTCAATCTGGGAACCTCGTCCTGGCCGGCGGAACTGCTCGTTGCGGACGTGCCACGCAGTTTGCGGCGTGACGGCACACTGAAGGAACAAGTGGCCGCCACGGGTTTGCTCATTCGCGTGGAACCGGTTGCCGAACAACGTCCGCGGCTCGTGTTCGTGGCGGATCGCCTGAAATGGCATCCTGACATGGTGGATCCGGAGCTTGGCGTTTCCCATGGCATGACCGTGTTGGGCGCCTTGCGGATGGATGTGGGGCTGTGGGACACGGTGCGGAGCCGGCGCCCGCTGGAAGCGGGGGATCGCGAATGTTTTTTTCAGCTCTTGGATGCGGCGCAGCGCGCCGGCGCGCGGCGACTCGAGCGTGCGTTCCGCCGCCAGTTGCCTGAGCGAGTCAGGCGGTGGGAGCGGGAGGCGGCGCGGCTCGAAGCGCGCCTCGGCGACCAAGGCAGAGTCGTGTCGGGAAGTTCCGCCCATGATCGTCTGCGGTCCGGTCGCAACCGGTTGACGGCACTCCGCGAGCAGATCGCGCGAGCCGAGCGGGGGTTATCCAGTGTGGTGCCGCTCTTCAATCAACCGCAGGAATCCCGCGGGAGCCTGGTTGTCCTGGAAGGGACGGCGCGCCGCGCGGTACGCATCCACAGCGACCGGTCACCACCGTCGGATTCGTCCGAGGCGGAATCTCGTTTCGGAGTCGACGCTTATTACGAATTGGATGTGTTTACTGAGGACTCCCAAAACAATCCCGTGGTGTTATGTACGCGGAGTATTCCGGTGGGATTTCCCGAAGGCGACCAGATACAGGAGCGAATCCGCGCGACCGGATTTATGTTTAAGGCGTGGGCGTACGCGGCCGAAGCGGGGGACGCGCCGGCGGAAGGCGGCGAGGCACCCTCCAAACGCTGGCGGATCGCGCCGCTCATCGTCGCGCCGACGGCGACGTGGATCCGAGAGAAAAGTGTCAGCCCCTCAACCGACTGGCAGTGGTGGGGCGGGGGATTGTTTGTGCTGGCGATGGCCGCGGCATGGGTGGGGTTGGCCGTTTACCAGCGCGGGGATCGACGCTTCCAGCGCGAGGTGCTGGAGCGGCAGCGGCGGCCGCCCGAGAACGCGGGGCTTGCCGCCAACCCCTTTTCGGTACTCGATTCCGACGCGCCCGGCGGCCCGCCCCAGCGGCCGGAAGCGGAATCTGCCGAACCGGAGTGACGTCGCACATCGTCTCACGCCGCGGGGCGCATGCCGGGCAGATGATGACCTTTCAGCTGGTAGACGTAGGCCAGCACTTCCGCCACGGCGGCATACATTTTGTCGGGTATGGGCTGGTTGACTTCCACGTCCTTGTACAATGCCTGAGCCAGCGGCTTTTTCTCCACGATCGGAACGTCGTGCTCCAATGCCAGCCGCCGGATCCGTTGCGCCAGCACGCCCGCGCCCTTGGCGACGACCAACGGCGCGCTCATTTCATTCGGATCGTACCGAATGGCGACCGAGAGTTCCGTTGGGTTCGTAACAACGACGTCGGCTTTCGGCACCGCATCGGCCAGCCGGTTCAGGACGAGCTGTCGCTGTGCGGCCCGGCGGCGGGCGACAATCTGCGGATCGCCTTGATAGTTCTTCAGTTCGTCACGCATTTCCTGATGGGTCATGCGCAGATCCGATTCGTGCTTCCAGCGTTGATAGGCATAGTCCAAGATGGCGAGGACCACCAAGGCAATACCGACATTGAGGCAGATGCCCAGAATGGTATCTACCATGAAGTCGGCAATCTGCGGGACCTCGGCCTGACTGACCGACAGCAGTTGTCCCCACGTGGCGTGCAGGCTGGCGTAAGCCACCACACAGATCACGGCGACCTTGAATAGGCCGAACATCAAACGCATCGCGCTGGTAAGTGAAAACAGCCGCCCCAGACCTTTCAAAGGATCGATGCGGCTGATATCCGGCATCACGCGTTGCGGAACATAGAGGAATCCGACCTGTAAGAGGCTGACCAACACACCAGCGGCCATCAACGTGCCCAACAAGGGCAGCAGGTCGCGAGCCAACTGCGACATGGTTGCTTTCCAGTGCTGAACCACGAAAGTGGAATCGACTGTCAGCCAGGCTGATCCCCCCAGGGCCCGGTGCATCATGCCGGCGACCATTTCCATGATGCCCCTGCCGGCGGTCATGATGAGCAACACGCCGGCGATCAGTAGCACGGCCGACGCCAGGTCCTGGCTGGTTGCGACGTGCCCTTCCTTGCGGGCTTCCTGCCGCCGCCGCGGAGTGGGATCGTACGACTTTTCGGCCGTGGTTTCGGGCATGGATTATGGGGGCCGCGCGGCAGGCGGGGCAGTCACCAGCAGCGCGACGTACGCGACGTTAAGGTACATCCGCGCCGGTCCGATTCACCGACCGGCCGGTAACTCCATGGTGGCGGGCAGGGGCGAACCGGAGACGACCCCGGATTTTAACTCGTCCCACGCCGGAACGACGACTTCCGAAAAGGTCCACGCAATGGCGGCCAGGGACAGCAGAATCATTACCAGGGTCACGATCGAATTGATACTGAAGCCGACCACCAGGATGTTGATCTGCGGCAATGTCCGGCTGACCAGGCCCAGTAACAATGTCGCCAGCAGCAGCGCCGTCATTGCGGGAGCCGCTGTGCGAACGGCGAGTGTAAAGCTTTGTTCGAGCAACGTGGTGAGCACCGTAACGACGGGCCGGTACGCCATGCCCGTTCCGGGTGGCACCGCGCCAAACGTCTCCAGTAATCCAGCCATCACCATCCGGTGACCGCCGACCAGGAGAAAAATGGCCAGCGTCACTTGCACCAGCAACTGCGAGATGACCGGCATCCGCGTGTCGAGACCGGGCTGGAAGACGTCTGCCAGCGCCATTCCACTCAACTGGCTGATCATCTGGCCAGCCAGTTGGATACCGGTCAGCAGCACCAGGATTCCCAGTCCCAGCAGCAGCCCGATCGCCAGTTCCCCTGCCGCGGCAATAACAAAATCCGATCCCGTCCCAAGAGAGTCCGGGGTGTGCTCCACCTGACTGGGCGTAATCAGCAACGCCAGTGCCACGGCCAACAACGCGCGGACCCGTGCCGGGACGTCGCGTGACCCAAAAATGGGAGCTATCGTGATGAGACCGCTGACCCGTGACAAGACGAGGCAGAAAACAAGCAAATGATCATGCAGAAACGTTTCGAGTTGTGGGAGAGACGTCATGACTTGGCCGGTTCACGACTCCGTCGGCGGTGCGTGCCGCTGCCGCTACCTTGTCGGCACGCGTGCCGGACCTTTATTGAGCTCTGCCTTTATTGAGCACTGCATTGTCAATGGCGATGGGCCACCAGCGGGAGCCGGTCAATACAGGAGCCAACCGGCTGTCTCATCGCCTTCTTCAATACAGTCTCCAATAGGTGCGAATTGCGTAACGGCGGCCCCGCCATCACAGCAGATCGGGTATGTTCCGAATCAGTTCACGAGAATATTCAACCATGCGGTTAACGAGCCACGGCAAGGTAATCGTGAGGGCCAGCATCATGGCCACGATCTTCGGCACGAACGCCACGGTCTGTTCCTGAATTTGTGTCAGCGCCTGGAACAGGCCGATCAACAGCCCCACGACCAAGCCGGCGACCAGAATCGGCGAACTAACCAGCAGCATGATCAACACGGCGTGCCGGCCGAGTTCAATCACATCGTCGGGCAGCATGAAAATGTCCTCGCTTTACCTGACAGCGGCCCATTTATGTAAGAACGCTAAAACTCTCCAGCAGCATCTCCACGACCAGATGCCAACCGTCCACCAGAACGAACAGTATGAGCTTGAAGGGCAGCGATATCAGTACTGGCGGCAGCATCAGCATGCCCATCGAAATAGTGACACTCGAGACAACGATATCAAGGATCACGAAGGGAAGGTAAATTTGAAAGCCGATCAAGAACGCGGTTTTCAGTTCGCTGAGCATGAATGCCGGCACCAGCGCTGAAAGGGGAACGTTCTGTTGCCCTTCGCCTGCCCCGTAATAAACGTAATCGGGTTCGTTCGCGTCGGAGTCCTCGCCCGGCGTGGTTTGGGGCAGATAGTTCAGGAACAGGTAGACGTCATCGTCATTTTCCGTGCGGCGGATCTGGTCCGCCATGAAGCGACGGATGGGTTCGACGCCGGCGTCCCACGCCGCTTCGAGACCGATCTCCCGATCCGTGTACGGCTTGATGCCGCCCTGGTAGACTTGCTTCCATACAGGAGTCATCACCAGCAGGGAGATGAAGAGCGCCAGCGAGGTGAGCACCTGGCTGGGAGGAAGTTGTTGGGTTCCCAATGCCTGCCTCAGCAGCCCCAGCACGACGACGATCCTGATGAACGATGTCGTCATCAGCAGCACCGCCGGCGCCATGCTCAACACGGTCAGCATGAGCATGATTTGCAGGGCCGACGTGAGGCCCTCGGGACTGGTCCAGTCTTCGGGTCCACCCATCCCGGAGGGGAACGTCAAGGCGGCGGCCTGATTGGCCGCGTCCTGCGCGACGCAGGGCAAGCCCTGATTGACGAGCGTCCAGACGCCAACCATCAGCGCGGTGCGAATCCACGCGCGTCGTGTGCAACAGCGCCGCTGTTGTATCTCTGCGCGATCACGCATGGACGGGCCCCTGGCTGCGAGGCAAACGCGGCTCGTCCGTACCGGCGGCGGCATCCATCTGATCGACAAAACCCTGAGCGGGTCGCTGCTGCGAGAATTGATCGATGACCTGGCGAAACGCGTTCGTAACGCTGCCGGCGGATGTTTCGCCGCAGAGTCCCGTCAGCCGATCGATTTCCACGGGGTCCACAATCTCCGTCAGCGTTTCGACTCCTGCCGGGGACACGGCCACCAGCAGCAATTTGTCGCCGACGCGAATCAGGTGAACGTATTGCCGTTCGGCCAGCGGCGCGCGCCCCAGGACTCGGACCACGCCGGGCGGCAGCGGCGACGATGCGTGAGGCATGCCGCGCCGGAGCAGCCAGACGACCAGGACAAACAAGGCCAGCACCAGAAGCAGACCGCCGAGAGCGGTCAGCAGCGACGGTGCGGCTCCCGCCTGTGTGGCGTCGGTGACACCCTCCGACCGGCCGCGGGCCGGCAACACCAGCGGCTGTGGCGACGCCGTTGCAGGGTGCTCTGACGCCCCGGCCCGCCGCGCGGTTGGTGATGCCTGGGGCCGTGGTGCCGGCTGCGCCGCCTCAGTCCCGGCAGCCGCTTGCGCGTCGAACGAGGCGCGGGCCACGTTGCCGTTGCCGCGCCTGACGGAGAATGGACGCTCGGCGGCCCGCGTCGTCCGGTGTTGCTGCGCGGCAGGAATGCCGATCGCCCGCCGGTTCTCATCAGCGGCGCGCGACGTTCCGCAGCGTCCCGCCACGATCGCCAAAATGAGAACCGCCAGAATCGATCGCCACGCAGACGCGACATCGCCGTACGGCGCGCGCTGAAACCAGGAGAAGCCGTTGGCCGCCACGGTGGAGTACCCTCATGAAGGAGCTGTTTCCGGCTCGACCAGTTCTGCAACACGCACGCAGAAATTGTCGTTCAGCACGAGGACCTCGCCACGGGCAATCAGCCTGCCGTTGGCGTAGATGTCGACCGGGTCGCCGGCCAGTTTGTCGAGCGTTACGACGGCCCCTTTCTTCAACCGCAGCACGTCTTCCAGATGCATGTGCGTGCGGCCCAACTCGATCGTCAAATCGAGTTGCACGTCTCGCATCAAATCCACCGAAGCGGATTCCATGGTCGCCGGTGATGCCGCGAAGGGCTTCCATTCGAATGCGGATGCTCCGGACGGCGTTTCCGGCGATGACGCATCGAGTGACGAGAGCGCCTGCTGCGCCTGATGGAGCAGGAATTCAACATCCTGCGAAGGCATCTCCTCGGTGGGGTCCCGCGCGGCGGTGGCCGCGGGACCGGGCGGCGGAGAGGCGTTTTCGACCGCCGAAGGAGAAACCGGGACACCTCCAGCCTGGTTCAATAGCGCCTCGATCTCGGCCTGGTCGAGCGAAACGTTTTCGTCATTCGGAGATTTCGCAGGGCCCTGTTCCGGCTGGTCCTGCGCTTGAGGATCGGCAGTGTCGTCCGCCATGGGATTCCATTCCTTCGAGCGGCCAGAGAGATATGACGTTCCTTCGTCCCGGAATGCCAGCCTACGTCGCGGATCTACTGCTCCATGAAGGAAAAGTCGCTCAGTACAATCTGCTGGAGAAGAGGCTTGCCGAGGACGCGATTAGTTTTCTCCAATATCTTGCGTTTGATCAACCCCAACCCGGGATCCGTCAGATCGGTGATCTCGGCACCGCGCAGAATGATGTTGACTTGCTCGCGGACCCGCGCTTCACGTTCGTCGAGGATCGTCTGCACGCTGTCTACGTCTTCTGCTTCGACCAGACCGAACAGCTGCACGCTGATGCGGATCGTGGTGTTGGACAGGGGTTGATAGGAGGAGACCTCAAAATCGCCCAGTTCGACCTCCTTTTTCTTCAGTTCCTCGTCAGCTTCTTCTTCCAGGTCCATCTCCGGCCCCCCCACGATAGGGTCCGGTTTGCTTTGCTCTGCCTGCAGTGCTTGCGCCATCGCTTCGGTATCTTCGGCCGACGGGAACAGCAGCAGGGCGATCGCCGATTCGACGAGGACGACGATCAACACGAACGCCATGACCAAGGCGTATTGGACCAGCGGCTTGCCCGAGGACGATTTTGCGTTCGGCGTCTCCGCACCGGCCGGAATAGTATCCTGTTCTGCCATGGTTCACCTTCACACAACGGTTGTCCGGGGTCGCTGCCGCTGGTTGCCGATTCCCGGCGGCGGCGACCGGCTACGGAATTGACGACGCTGGCTTTCCCTCCAGGTCCTCGACGCGTTCGTCGAGCAGCACGATTTCGACGCGGGAATTTTTCTGGGACTCGATGGGGTCGACGCCCAGGTGGACCGGTTCGTTAGGTCCGGCCACGGCGAGTCGGAAGCGGCGTTTTTCCACGCCGAGTTTCACCAGGAAGTTCATGGCATGGCGGCACCGCGCGTAGGCCAGATCCCAGGGTCCGTCGTAGGGAGCGTTTTCCGCGAGTGGCCGGCGCGTGGCGTGGCCTCGAATTTCGATTTTTTGCGATTTTCCGCCGACGATTTCAGCGACGCCCTGCAGCACGCGCTGGTGGGCGTCGCTCAGCTCGGCTTCACTCCACGAGAAGTAGATGACACCGCCCGTGGTGGACAATTCACCCGGGCGGATGGCCCGGACCTGCGGATGGTCGCCCACCGGAGCGCGGACCTTGTCGCCGCCGTTTTCCGTATTGGCGCGTTGGGCCCGTCCCAGCGTGGCCAGGTGTTCCAGGACGGAGTTACGCGGCTTGAGATTTCCTGGCGTGAGGCTGGCCGTGGATTCGTCATAGCCGAACCGCTTGCGGAACGAATCAACCATTGCCTGGTAGCGTTCTTCTTCTTTAATTTCGCTCATCGAGACCAGCATGATAAAGAACGTCAGCAGCAGCGACATCATGTCGCCGAACGTGACGACCCACTCGGGAATACCGCCGGATGCTTCTTCTTCGACAGGCATGGGTCACGCGGCCTCCTGCGATCCGGCGCGAAGCTTCGGGGGCAAAAACGTGTTCAGTTTCTGTTCGATGACGCGGGGATTGTCGCCCGTCTGGATAGCCATGATGCCTCGAATGATGATCTCCATGGCCAGCAGTTCCTGCTTGTTGATAAATCCGAGCTTCTCGGCGAACGGTAGAAACAGCACATTGGCCGCGATTGCCCCATACAGTGTCGTAATCAAGGCCACGGCCATCCCGGCTCCGATGGACGAAGGGTCGCTCATGTTGCCCAGCATAATGATCAGTCCCATCAGCGTGCCGATCATTCCAAATGCGGGGGCGAATCGCCCCATCTGGTCCAGCAGACTTTTTCCATCCCGGTGCCGGGTGGCAACGGCATCCAGTTCCGTGCGCATCACATCTTCTATGACTTCCGGCCGGGTGCCGTCCACCGCCATCTGGATGCCCAGCACGATGAACGGGTGTTCAATCTCTTCCACCTTGCTCTCCAGGGCCAGCAGGCCATCGCGGCGGGCCGTTTCAGCCAGGCTGACAATGTTTTCGATCAGGCCGGGGATATCCTCTATCCGGTTCAAAAACACTTTTTTGAGCACGTTGGCCAAGCCGAGAAACGTTTTCAACGGGAAACTGATCATGGCCGCGGCGATAGCGCCGCCCACCACGACCATCAACGACGGATAATCAATGAAGGCTGCAAACGACGAGCCGGGAGCGATGGCGATGGCCGTGATGATCAGTCCGAAGGCCAGCAGCAGCCCTGCAACTGATGCGATGTCCATGAGAATTTTGTTTCCTGTATGGCGAATTCGGCCGACGCGCACATGGCGTGCGGGCCCGACGTGCGGACAGCCTTACGCTTCATGTGGCGGTGGTATCAAATGTTTGGTCTGCTGGTAGTGTACGGCGCGGCGGAGCACTTCGTCGGCCGATTCGGACACAACCACACGCTCTCCTCCGACGAGCGTGATGAATGTGTCCGGACGACTCTCGACGTACTGAATCAACTCGGCGTTGAGGATAAATGGCTCGCCGTCAAGCCGCGTGAGTTTGATCATGCGATCGGTAATTTCCTTACAACCGGCCCACGGTCCGCCCTCCATCACATTGATGGCGGCAGGTGCCGCCGCGGGTGCTCACTTTTAGCAGTTCGCGCGGCCTGCTGCGTTGCCGCGTCATCTGGCGACTTTTTCGGATATCGGCCGCCGGACGCCCTATCGTCGCAGCGCCAGCAGTTCGTCGAATAATTGTTGTACGGTGGTGATCACCCGCGTGCCGCCTCGGTAATGGGTCGACGCGAGAATCAACTCGATCAGATTTTGTCCGATATCGGTATTGGAAAGCTCAACGGCGCCGGCGGTCAGTTGGCCGACCCCCTGCGCTCCGGGATTGGCTTCGATGGGCAGTCCCGAGTTTTCACCCGTGGAGAACAGGTTGTCTCCACGTTGTTCCAGACCTGTCGCGTTGGCAAAGCGCACCAGGCGAACCTGGCCCAGGTCGCGGACCGCCCCGTTGGTGAAGGTGCCCCTCACGACACCCGTTTCCGTAACAGCAAAACTGGTGAGCGTGCCGGCCGGGAAGCCATCCTGCCGGGAAGCGTTGATGCCCGGGTCGTTGGTTGCCAACCCGGAGATCTTCGAGAAATCGAGCTCGAACTGCAGAGGCGAAATCGAGGGGATGTTACGGCGATCGATCGACACCGTCGCTTCGCTGACCGACACCAGGCTGCCTTGGCCGTCGAACGTGAGGACCCCCGTTCCCACGGAGGTGTCGACGCCGGTCAGCGGATCGTTGTCGGGCGAGTCGGCGAACCAGCGGTACGTGGTCAAGTCCCCGTCGCGTGACTCCAGCACGGTGCTTACGCGAACTTTCAACGGGATGCCCAGACTGTCGTAAACGACGAAATCGGCGGCTTCACCCACGCCATTGGCTTCCTGCGTCACGGCGAACGGCAGGGTTACAGCGCCGGTCACACCGGCATTGTTCGTCAGGTTGAACACAGCCGGCGCGTCCACCGCGTTCAGTTTGCCCATGTTGGAGATGAACTGCATGCGGCTGTCGGATGTAATCGTGCCGCCCGGCGTGCCTGGAATCGGGAAGTTCGGGTCGGGGCTCACTTCCTGGATTCCCATGGCGTCTTCCATGAAATTGATCAGTTCCTGGACGGTCGTCGTGGACGTGATCGCGAGATCCTTCTCCGCCAACTGCTTGCCGCCCTTTTTCCCGGCAAACTTCAACGTACCTTCTTCGAACACGTTTTCGTAATTGGTGCCGTCGAAGTGCACAATGTCCACCAGGTTCAAACCAAACGAAATCGGTGGCCCATCCAGGTTCAGTTCGTTCCCCGGCACGTTGATTGCCGAATCGCTGGATCCGTCGATGAACGACGTTTCACCTCCGGTGAGTTCCGCGACGCGAAAGACACTGTTCGGGTCGGTGCCCAGACTGCGGTACACGCGGACGCCGTTGAATTCCGGCGACGTCGGTTGAGGAATGTCTTCGATGCGGACGCGGCGATCGGTGACCGTGATCGGCACGGGACCAATTTGTGCCGAGGGGCGGCTCTCCAGGCCGCTGGCGGAATTGAAGAACGTGACGTAGTAGCTGTAGTTGCCCGGATCAAGCGCGTCCTCGTTGAGCGTCGCGCCGAGCGATGCGTCGGCCAGCGTATCCTGGAACGTGGTGGTGGCGGCATCGCCAATGTTGCCGACCAGTTGATACGCGCCCGATCCGCTGGAGTCGGTCCGATAGATTTGCCGGTCGACGAAGATGGATCCGTCGGCCGCGGGAATATTGGACAGATTGACCGTGTCGTTCGGTCCGACGACAGACACGGGGCCCACATCGGCGGAAACAGGTCCTTCGTTACCACCCGCATCGACGAACACCACTTTGTACTGGTAGTTGCCGGGGCCCACCGAGCCGCCCGTTGCCGCGGCGGCGGCGGTCGACGCGCTGACGTCCGGCGGATCCACCGCGGTGACATCGCCGCCGGCCAGGTCGGGGGGAACTTCCAGCGACCCATCGCTGAGCACCGCGCTCTGAACGACGCCGGGCGTATCCCCGACGTCCCCCTCGGGTGTCAAGGCTCCTTCCAGGAATACGTTTTCCGTCGCCTGTGCGACGGCCGTGGCGCCCAACGGAATCGTGATGGGTCGCAGTTGGGTGCTATCGATCTGAAAGTTTTCGTCGGCCAGCCAGCCCATCAGCCGCAGCCCGTTGGGCGTAGTGATCTCATTGGCGGCATTGGTCTTCATCTGCCCGTTGCGCGTATAGAACACCTCACCCTGAGCGCCCTGCACGATGAAGAAGCCGTCGCCTTGAATGGCGAGGTCCAGTGGATTGGAACTGATTTCGATCGTTCCCTGGGTGAAGTCGGGACGAATCTCCGCGACCTTCGTACCCAAGCCGATCTGACGGGGATTTGTGCCGCCACTGTCGGCCGTCGGCGCGGAACCCAGGCTCAATGTTTGCAGCAGCTGAGTTTCAAATACCGCGTCGGATGATTTGAAACCCACCGTCTGGGCATTCGCCAGGTTGTTGCCCACGATGTCGATCGTGGTTTCCGCGGCGTTCAGGCCCGTAAGTGACGTGCTGAGTGCTGAGGCGAGTCCCATGGTTTACCTCCTCGGTGTTTTTGAGCCAGGCACATTCCCGCTCGCGCCGGCGTTCGTGCCGGCGAGCGGGTGGCGTTGCCCGGTTGCTGCCTGTTCCTGTCCCCACGTTTTCGTCGCGCCGTGCCGCCGCGTCAGAATTCGGCCTCCTCGGCGTCGCGGTCCGGCCGGCGAATCTGCGTGATCTTGTTCAGTTCCACGACGGAGCGCCGCCCGCCCGCGTGCGGAAGGGTGGTGCCCGTCAAGGTTCCGCTAAGCAGATCGTCTGCGGTCGTATCCAGAAACGATTCCTGGCTGCCGTCGTCGAGCTGTGCAACCAAGTGATAGTCGCCTTGACCATTGGCCTTCGTGCGGTAGATCGCCTTGGGCCCGTCGGTTGCCGGAAGGTTGCGCAACAGAATGGCCCGATCACGCTGTGGAGTGCCCGTCGTTTCCAGCGGCCCAACATCGACGTGATACAGAGACGTCCCCCCTAGTTCATTGGCGGCTTCGAACACGACGCGATAGCGGTACGTACCGGCTTCGATGGATCCATTCTCCGCGCCGGCCGGTTGGGCAACGGTCTTGCCATCGACGAACAGTTGCGGAGTGCCGTCGATGATGCTGACGCGGTCCACGATGCCGCGCGCCGCCGAGCCCGCATCGGTACGGCCCTCGACATGCTGACCGATCAGCGAGGTTGCGCTGGCCACATTTTGACGCAGGAGAAGGGTGTCCAGCGTCTCGGTCAGCCGTTCGGTAGCGCCCACTTCGCGGATCTGGCTGATTTGCTGGAGCATCTGGCTGTTGTCCAGCGGATTCAGCGGGTCCTGATTCTGCAGCTCCGCGATCATCAGATCAAGAAAATGGTCGAGTTCCAGATTATTGATGGCGTCGACTTGGCGGCGATCGCCATCGTTGGGCAGTGGCAGTCCGCCCACGCTAGGCAGTTGGGTCATCTCGCGATCCCTTTAAATGACGACGTTCAAGTTTCCATTGTCGTAGTCCACAAAGCCGGTAGTTTGCCTGCCGCCGTCCGACGTCTCATCGTCCTGCGGCGCGCGGCCCGGTGCCGCCGGCTGGCGATCCGGCCGGGCGTCTTCGGCTGCCCGCTGGCCCGTGCCGCCGTCCGACTGCGGCATCACGTCCACATTCACGCGATCGAGCCGGATGTCCTGCTGGGCAAGCCGTTCACGGAGGGCCGGCAGGTTGTCCAACAGCACGGATTTTGCCGTTGCGGTTTCCGTTTCCATCCGCGCCTGCAAGGCACCGTCCTCGACGCGCACCTCCAAACGCAGGTGCCCCAACTCGGGAGGGTGCAAACGCAGCCGGATTTCGCCTGGTCCGTTCCGCGCCGCGTGGAAGGCACGGGCGACACGCTGCACGAACCGGACATGGTCGACCGCATTTGAATTCGTCCCGCGCGAAGTGCCCGTATTGCCGGCCAGCCGACCGGGAGTGATACGCAGTCGCGTCTCGGAAGCCGCCGGCGACTCGGACGGCGTCGACCCGCTCCCGCGAACCGGCTCGGCGGACTCCCATCGAGGAGACTCGACTCTGGGGCGGGACGCGTCGGGGCGCGGGCCGGAGTCGCGCGGGGGCACTTCGGTGTTCGGTTCGCCATCGGCGGTCTTTGGCTGCGGACGCACGTCCTGGTTTCGGGCGTTCTCGGCACGGGGCAAGTCCCGCGGTTGCTGCGGCTCATCGGATAACGTCTCGTCGACCTGCGGCGTGGGTACTGTCTTGGCCTCCGCCTGCGGTTCGGCCGCGGCATCTGGCTCCGCCTCGTCTGCCGACCGGTCGCCGTCGCGGACCGACCCGGTATCGACCTCCGCGGCAACTTCGTCCGCCGCGGACACAACGATATTCCGTTCCGAGCGCTCGCCGGCCCGGGAGTCACCCTCTGCTGCCGACCGGTCGCTTTCCGACGCGAATGCCGTTTCGCCTGGCTCTTCCGCGCCGGCAGACTCCGAGTCCGCGCGTTCACCCTCTTCGCTCCGCACGGTGTGATCGACGGCAACTGCGAGCGGTGACTCGGTTGAGGACACGGCGGCTTCAGAAAGCTCGAGTTCGTCCTGGGGTTGTTCGTCCGCCGCGGTATCCTCCTCAGGGGACGGTCCGTCCCCGCGGACCTCGGCGTGCCCTTCCGCCTGCTCCGCACCGTCCGCCGCGTTCTGCTCCGATTCCGCGTCGGTCGGCGAAGACGAGGAAGGTTCGCTGTGCGTGACGTCGTCGGGTTCGTTTGTTGGTTTCGCGTCGGGCGCCTGGCGGGGCGCGTGTTCGGCGATCTCCAGGTGATCGCTGAACGATGGACCTTCCTCAGGCGCATGCTTGGCCGATGACGCGGCCGAAGGGGGCGTGGAAAGATGCAGCATAGGATCGACGGAAAAAGAAACCATCGGTCAGCACTCCCTTGCTTTTCCGGAACGGCCGGCGGATCATCTCCGATCCAACTCGTTGAGTGTTTCGTCCACAATCGCGGTCGTGGGTATTCCTCTCCGCATCAATCGCAGGATCCTGTCAAGCGCATCGGTTTCCTCTTCGTTGCCGTCCTGACCGGCCCCGAATGCGCTGACAATCTTGGCTTGGGTGGTGGCCGGCATTTCGCCGAGAATCAACACCACGTTATCAATTTCACCGGCCTCGACCATGGACATGATCTGGTCCTTGGCGAGCGCGGGTTTGACCTTGGTCCAAATCTGGCGCTGCCGCTCAATACCGACTTCCTGGGCCCGTTCTTGAGCTGCTTCCAGTTGCTGATCAAAGTCGGCCATGAGTCTCTTCAGCTGTTCGCGGTCCTCATCGACAAGCTGCCGCTCCGTGCGAACTTCTTCGAGATCTTTCTGCAAGTTGTTCATTTTGAATTCCAAGTGGCGGGCTTCGATGGCGCGCCGCTTTTCGATCGCCTCGTATGAATGTTGTTCGGCGAACTGGTCGTCATCCTTGGATTGGCCCGCTGCCCAAATCATTGCCAGGTCAACGTTGTGGACGATCGCCATCATTTGAAACAGGTTCTCCTTCGAGAGCCGCCCCTGCACAAACAGGTGGGCCACACCCAGCAACAGCGCCAGCACCGTCGCAACGCATGTGTATCCGATCAGTTGGAACATCAGGCGGAACATCGTTTTTCCCGCTGTCTTCGCACGGCTTCGCGTTGTCCCGCGGTTTCGTCATGCTGCTGCATTTCTTTCCGAAGCTGCTCGTGCCGGTGTTTTTCCCGCAGCCGGTCGCGGTGCTTTTCCAAAGTGCGCACGTCGCGGCTGGCTGCTACCAGCGCCTCGTGTCGCCGGTCGCGTTCCGTCCGTATCAGAGCGATCTGTTGTTCCAGAGCGCGGCACTGTACTTGCAGCACGGACTCGTACCGTTGGGCTTGCACGAGGAGGTCCACGTTCAGCGGACCCGGAGCCGCCAGTTGCCGTGTGTCCTGCTGCAAGGCGATTTGATGTTTCCGCAAGTCTTCGTATTGCATGGCCAATCGACGGATGGCTTCTTCCGCTTCCGAGAGCCGGCGTTGGCGATCGTGCTGTTCGGAGCGACGCAACTTCAAGAGTGTTTCGAGTCGAAATTGAAATCGGGCCATGGCATTTATCCGTATGCCCCGCGGCGGCGATGCGCCGCGGGCTAGTGTTGCGGATTCTCCACGGGCTGTTGCGGCAGGCGCGGTGGCCGGTTTTGGGCGGACGTCGGCGGTGGAGTCGCGGCCGGGCCGCCGCGGTGCCGCCGGCACTGGTCGCCGAGTTTGAGCAGGGCGGTTCGTACGGAATTCGGGTCCGCCGGTTCGTCTATGCGTTGTTTCAGGAAGGCCTGGATTGCCGGCAACAGGTCGACCGCGGCGTCCACGACGGGATTACTGCCGGCGCGGTAAGCGCCGATCGACAGCAGGTCTTCGTGGTTCCGATACGCAGCCAGCAGCTCGCGAATGGCCGTGGCGGCCTGCAGTTGCTCTTCTTCCGCGACGTCGACCATCAGCCGGCTGATGCTGTCCAGCACATCGATTGCGGGATAATGGCCCCGCATCGCGATCGGACGGGAAAGCCACGTATGCCCGTCGAGCAGTCCGCGCACGGCATCGGCAACGGGTTCGTTCGCGTCGTCCCCTTCGACCAGTACGGAATAGAACGCCGTAATGCTGCCGTGCGGGGTCCGCCCGGTCCGTTCCACCAGTCGAGGCAGCAGGGAAAAGACCGACGGCGGATAGCCGCGTGTCGTCGGGGGTTCGCCGGCCGCCAGCCCGATCTCACGCTGGGCCATGGCAAACCGCGTCAGCGAGTCCATCAGAAGCAATACGTCTTGTCCCCGGGACCGAAAATATTCCGCGATAGCCGTGGCGGCATACGCCGCGTTGATCCGCAGCAAGGCAGGTTCGTCGCTGGTGGCCACCACCACGATGCTGCGCTGGAGACCTTCGGCTCCCAGATCGCGATGCAGGAACTCGTTTACCTCGCGTCCGCGTTCGCCCACCAGAGCGATTACATTGACGTCCGCATTGGTGTAGCGTGCCATCATGCCCAGCAGGACGCTTTTGCCGACGCCCGATCCGGCAAAGATTCCCATCCGCTGTCCGCGGCCGCAGGTCAGCAGGCCGTCGATGGCCCGGATGCCGGTTGCCAACGGCGTATCGATGCGCGGCCGATCGACGGGCGGCGGCGAGCGACGATCGAGCGGGGCGCGATCGGGCAGCAACGGCTGTGGTTTTCCGTCGATGGCGACTCCCCTGGCGTTGATCGTCCGGCCCAGCAAACCCGGCCCCACGGCCACGGTTCGCATGGTTCTGAGCAGCGATACCCGGCTACCCCGCTGGACGCCTTCCAGTCCGCTGAGCGGAACGACAAGCGTCAAATGATCGCGAAACCCGATCACTTCGGCCTGGACCGGTTCCCGCGCGGCGCGGTCGATGGTGGCCACCGAGCCCACCGGCGCGGGAAAATCGGCCACCGCGCACGTGGTGCCGGCCGTTTCCACGACGCTTCCGATCATGGCCGTCGGCAGCACGTTATCCAGTTGTTGCTGCAGCGTAAGCATCAGGTCAGTTCCGCTTCAATTCTCGCCAGCTGTGCTTCAAACTGCTGGTCGACGGCGCCGAATCGCGTCTCGACGCGGCAGCCGCCGCGGCTGATGTTCGGGTCGGCGACGACACGCGCCGGTGCGAGTTCTTCTAACTCGTCGGCCAAGGTTCGGGCCTGGTCGCCGAGCACTTCGTAGTCGTCGGGATTCATGCGCACGACGATATCCGCGCTGCCAGCCGACAACTCCAGCGCTTCGCGGACGAGCGTCAGCGTAATTTCCGGACGCCGCGCGACTTCGCCGCGAAGCACGCGGGCAGCGATCGCGCAGGCGAAATGCACGGCCGACGTATGCCAGTGGTTCATCCAGTCCTGTTTGGCGTCGTGAAGGCCCTCTAGGAGTTTCTGCAGGGCGGGCGACAATGTCTCGACATGGCGCGCTACCTGCTCGTCGACCATCGCCTGCACGGACTTCAATCCAGCCTCGCGTCCCTGTTCTTCAGCCTGATGGAGGATTTCTTTGGCCTGTTGCTGGGCCTGCTGAATCATCCCGGTCGCACGCTTGCGCACTTGTTCAAGGTACTGGTGCGCCTGGTCGGCCATGTCGCCGAAGTCGAAGGCCACATGCTGCACGATCTTTCCCGAAGCCTGTTCACGGGAGTCGGTGGCTTTGATGATCGTCGACATAAATGCTTCTCGGTCGCGTGATGCGCAGCCGTGATCAGGCGGCCACGGCCAACGAAGATTTCTCTACCTGCCGTGCGATGTTCTGCTCGATTTGCTCGGCCAATCTCGCCAGTTCTCGCTGTGCGGCCTCGACGTCGCTCAGCCGGATGGGTCCCAAACGTTCCATGGCGCGCCGGATGCGTGCCGCGTCGGTCTCGGACAACCGCGCCATGAATTTTTCGAAGACGGGCCGTTCGGCGCCGGCCAGCGCCAGCACGAGCAGTTCGGATTCACACGCCGCGACGAGCCGCGCGATGCGCGCCGCATCCATGTCGGCTAGTTCGTCGAATGTCCGGTGGACCACGGGCGCGGGCCTTGGTGGCTCGCGCGGCGGTTGCCGCTCGACAACCGGTTCGGCGGTTCGTAGACGTTCGGCCAAACGGTCGTCGTGTCGCTGAAGGTTGGCCACGATGTTGTGGTACGCGCCGGGCGAGGCGGCTGCGAGGATGGTTTCCACGGCCTCCAAACCGGCCGACCGTCGTTGGTTGCGACGCGCGGCCTGATCCATCCACGCTTGCAGTTGGCTTTCCACCGCGCGGATACTCTCTTTGTCCGAATCGTCCGTGTCGGCCAGCGACTGAATGACCTGTACCTGCTTGCTTTCGGGCAACCGTGCCAACACACTGGCGGATTTTTCGGCAGGAAGAAAGGAAAGCACGACGGCGATGATTTGAGGGCGCTCGCCAGCGATGTACGACACCAGCAGTTGAGGATCGGCGTCGTTGAGAAAATGGAACGGACGTTCGGCGGCACCACGTGGGCTGGCGGCAGAGCCGGGGGCGGTGGATTCCTGGAGTTTCCGGGCCAGCCGCGCGTCGAGTTCCACTGCGGCGCGCCCCGATTCAACCGCGTGCCGCAACCGCACGAATTCGCGCAGCACGCTGCGCTGTTCCGGCACGGCAATCGTGCCCAGCGAGTGGATTTCGCTCTCCAGGCGCGCCCGTTGCGCAGGCGACAACCGGCCCAGCAAATGATTCCTCATGGATGCATCGAGGCTGGCCACAAAAACGGCCGCCTTGCGTAGATCTGCCGTCGATTCGGACCTCTCAGCCATGGTCTTATCCTGCGTGCGCTATCCAATTTCGGAGAATACTGGCGGCTGTGTCGGGGTCCTCCCTGACCATGGCTGCCAGTTCGTCTTTTACGGAGGGACCTTTGACAAAGTGTCGCCGGGGACCGTCTTCCGCGGCATCGGAATCCGCATCTTCGGCGGGCGCCGGTTCGGATTTCGCGGCGGGAAGTTCGGGCATGGGCAGGCTCGGAGCCGGTTCGGCCGGCGGCACGGACTTGACCATGGAGCGGACCATCAACAGACCGAACAGCGCCATGCCGAACATGGCCAAGGTGCTCCAGGACGTGCTGATCCATGCCACGGCTTGCTCGACCGTGGAAGGACCGCTCACGGGCTTCGGGGTCAGGGCGTCGAACGATGCGACGTGCACCAGCTCCAGCGGATCGACACCTTCGGGTCGCGGTTCCAGGAGCGGCAGGATGGCGACGCGAATTTGCTGTTCCACGCCCTCGGCAATTCGTTGCAGTTCTGCGGCATCGGGCGTGCCTGTCGGCTCTTGCCCATCGGCGGCCCTCTTGCGTTCGTTCCACACGTCGCGGTAGTGACTCGTGGGAACGGCCACCGAGACGCGGATCTGTTTGGGAACAAGGCCTTTGAGTTCGCGCAACGTCGTTTGGGTCTGGAGCGTGAGGCTCTTGGCTTCTTCTTCGTCCTGGGCCTCGGTCGACTCGGTGGTCTGGCTCGAGGCCAGGGTTACCGCGCCGGCTCCCGGTCCGCCCTGGGCGTTGATGCCCGGCACGCCGGCTGGTTGACCGCCGGTGCGGGACTGCGTTTTTGACGTTGTCTTGCGCGCCACATCCACCGTTTTGGGGTCGTGTTTGACCGTTTTTTCCTCGTGTCGCAGTTCGCGATCGAGCTCCGCGTTGACTTGCACACGTGCACCGCGTACGAAGCCGATTTGTCCGCTAATTTTTTCGCTCAGCAACTTCTCGTACCGGGTCTTCAGGGCCAGGTAGGGGTCCTCCAGCGCATCGATCATGCCGTCGGCCCCGGGTTGGTACGTATTGCCGTTGGCGTCGGCCACCGTCACGTTTTCGGAGGAGAGTCCCAAAATCGCTCCGGCGACCGCCTTGCGTATGTTTCGGACGCGGCTTGTCGTTAAGGGTTCTCCGGTGCCGGTCGCCAGTGCGACGGTCGCCGTAGCGATGAAATCCTTCTGGAAACCTTTGGGCGCCTGGGTTTCGAAGAACACGGACACACTTTCCGGGGCGATGCCCTCCATTTCACCGATCATCCGCGCCAATTCTTTCTGTTTGGCCGACTTTAATCGCTCTTTGCGGGCGGTGGGCCCTTCCAGCAGGCTTCCATTGCGGAATGCCTGGTCCATGTACGTTCCGAACTGGGGCGGCAGAGCACCGGCATCGGCCAAAGCGGCCATGTACTTGGCCTGCTTGCCCTTCGGCACCCGTATCTGCCCGCTGGTGGTGACATCGTAATCGGCAAGATTTGCATCGCCGAAGGCTGCCTGCATGGATTGCAGTTGTTTCATCGAGAATGGCGTTCCACCCATGAGATAGCCGTCCGGCCCGGTCACCTGATAATGGAACAAGTATCCCAGGCTGATGACCACGACCGCCAGCAACAGCCCGGCCGTCACCCGCGCACCGGGTGTCATCGACCCGAACAAATCGCGGAGTTGTGCTGCTGCCCTGTTGAGAAATTCCATCCCTGGACCTCAAGTATCGAATACGGACTGATGCGCGATGCCGCTGGCACGCCTAAATCTGGATGTCCTTGATTTCCTGGTACACCTGGATCAGCTTGTTGCGGACCTGCATCATCATCCGAAAGGCGAGGTCGGCTTTCTGGACCGCCGTCAACACCTCTGCCGGGTTGACGTCGTCCCCCGTGAACAAACCCTCCACAGCCCGGTCCGCATCGTGCTGCATGGAATTGACCTGGTTGATGGAATCGAGCAGGAAGTCCTTGAAGGAGTCACCGGCCGTATCCTGCGGCGTTGCTTGTGTCGCGCCGGTCGGCAGGCCGTGCGGGTAATGGACACCGGAAAGTGGATTCATGGTCTTGCCCACGGACGGTGGTGGAATTGCCAATACGCTCGGCTGAAAACCGCACTCTTTTTCTGGTTCATCTCTTTTCTTTTCGGTCGTTTTTGTTCCGGCGACTGCCGGTTGCCGTGCCTTACGCGACGATCCGCAGTGATTGGCGCCCCAGATCCTTGGTCGTTTCTATGACACCGATGTTCGCTTCGTAGGCACGCGTCGCCTCCATGGCGTCAACGAACTCTGTCACCATATTGATATTGGGGAAGGCAACGTAACCTTCTTCATTGGCATCGGGGTGGCCTGGCATGTATTTCAGTTTCGGAGCCACGTCGGCGATCTGCACGGAACGGACCTTGACTCCGGATCCTCCATCGGGCGTGGAAACCGAATCGTCCGTTTGGAAGACGACATGCCGGGGCTGATAGGGCGACAGTTCGCCGGCTTCGTTACGCGTGGTGGACATATTGGCCAGATTGGATGAAATCGCGTTGAGGCGGGCGCGCTGCGCCACGAGCCCACTCGTACTGACATCGAATGCAGAGAACACGATGGAGTTTCTCCGGTGGTTCGCTGGATGGAAGGTTAGACGACCTGTTCGCTAATGGCGGCCTGCAACAGGCGAAACTGGCTGACCATGACGCTCAGAGCCATGTTATGCGTCGCGTGATTCTTGCTGATGTTCGCAATCTGGTGCTCCAGACTGACGTCGCTGTTGTCGTGGTACAGAATACTGCGCGTGGAATCTTCGACGTGTTTCAACGCCTCGTAGCGGGACGACGACGACGGGATGGGAGGAGACGCGGGTGGCGAATCTTCCAGGGCCTCGCGCAACGTTTCCTGGAATCGTTCGGGCGAAAGGTCGCGCACGCGGTATCCCGGCGTGTCGAGGTTCGCCAGATTGCCGGCCAACACACCGTGCCGGGCCTGCGTGAAGTTCACGACTTGCTCCAGGACGGGGATCGTCGTGTTGTCAAACAGATGTGCTGTCATGGTCTTGGTATCCTGGGCGCGTTTGCTGAGCAATTCGCGTGCCCGCCGGCCGGAGGCAGGGCACGGGAGGGCCGGTTTCCGGCCCGGCATCTGGTTGTCCAACGCTCGATGACGCAACGAATTCGGCGTGCTGGAGACCGGGGTCCGGAGCGTGGCCCGGCACGTGGCGCGGACGCCGGCGAGCCCCCATGCGGGCGGCCGCAACGGGCGTTTCTTGCCGGTCCGTCCGGCAGTTCCTGCCGGTTGTTCCGGGCGGTCTGGCGATCGCGGGCTGATGGTCGATTCATGAAAACATGAAGCACTTTCGCTGTGGGGTCTCATCCTGTCCGGGCGAATTGTTTCGTGCGGGGGGCGTAACCGTACGCCTTGAGTTTCCCCGACAAGGTGCGAATCCCGATGCCCAGCGCTTCGGCCGTCTTGCCACGGTGTCCGCCAAAATGCTCCAGCGTGGACTCGATGAGCCTGCGTTCCATGTCCTGCAGGCTCAGTCCCACGGGCAGCGCCTCGGTGGCCGGTGCAGCGCCGTCTTCGGCCAGTCCGTCGATCAGCCAGGGACGTACCTGGTCGGCCCGGACCGGCTCGGTGTCGGCCAGAACGCTGGCGCGCGTGACCATGTTTTCCAGCTCGCGGACGTTTCCAGGCCAGCGGTAGTTTTCCAGCAGGTCGACGGCGTCCGAGCGGAACTGCACCGGATCGCGGGCCAAGCGCCGCGCGGCCCGATGGAGAAAATGAGTGAGGAGCCGGTCGACATCACCGCGACGTTCGCGAAGCGGGGGAACGGGAAGGGGGACCACGGCGAGACGGTAATAGAGGTCCTCGCGAAAGCGTCCTTGCTGGACTTCATCGCGCAAATTCCGATTGGTCGTGGCCAGCACGCGGACGTCGACGCATCGCGTCTCGCTGGATCCGACACGTTCGAAGGATCGTTCCTGGAGGATGCGCAGCAGCTTGGCCTGCAGATGTCCATCGATCTCGGTCACCTCGTCGAGCAGAATCGTTCCTCCGTCGGCCAGTTCGAAGCGGCCGATCCGCGGCGCGTCGGCACCGGTGAAGGCACCGCGTTCATGTCCGAACAATTCGCTTTCCAGCAATTGTTCGGACAGGACCGGGCAGTTCAGGCTGACCAGCGGGGCCTGGCAGCGTGTGCTTTGGGCGTGAAGGCTTTGGGCGACCAGTTCCTTTC
>CAZNKT010000039.1:0-49368 GCA_964573605.1 uncultured Pirellulales bacterium | reverse complement strand
GTTCGGCGACATCATCACCGACCTGGGGGCGATTCTCCAGGGCGGAATGGGCGTGGCCGCGGGCGGCAACATCAATCCCGATCCGGGTGGAACGAGCATGTTTGAGCCAATGGGAGGCAGCGCGCCCAAATACACCGGCCAGAACGTGATCAACCCGATTGCGGCGATCAGCGCGGTCGCCATGTTGCTGGAACAGACGGGCCAGCCGGCAGCCGGGGCGCGGGTGCTCAAGGCCATCCGGCGCGTCACTGGTACGAAAATGAAAAGCCAGGCGGCCGGCTGCATGGGGCACAGTACTTCGGAAGTCGGCGACCTGGTCGTCGCCGCGCTGTGATCCCAGGAATTCGGCAGCCGGGGCGCGTCACAACGAGAACCCGTCCACTCTCTCACGCTCGGGGACGCCGCATCGACATCGCGTCGCACATTCATCAAAACCGTGGGCTGGGGGCTGGCCGGACCGGCGTGCCGAAGCGTTCGCGAAGCACGCACTGCCGACCGTCCTCCGGCCGCCCGACCGGCTGCAGCCGACCCTCCGGCGATTGTCCCGTTCGCGGCGGTGCGCGATCTCGGCGTGCAATTCGCCGACAATCCCGTGGGGATCACCGGACTGGATGGCGCCACATCGATCGTGCTGCCCAACGGAACGGCGCTGTGGACGTTCGGGGATACGTTGGACTTCCCATTCGCGTCGATCCGCCAACACGATCTGACCGACGTGCTCTCCAATACGGACGCCATCGTACCCAGGCAGGACGCGTCAGAGGGCATCTAGCCTCTGATCGAGCGAAGCCCACGAGGGCTTCGCTCGAGTAAAAACGAAAAAACTCGAAAACTCTCGGCGTTCTTGGCGGTATCATGATTGGTCGTCAAACCAATACCACAAGACACGGAGGGCTTTCGAGTGAACGCCAAAATACGACAGAAACTGGCTGCACGCAAGCGTCGGATCGAAAAACGGTTGGATAAGACTCGCCTCGGTGGCGCGTGTCCCATGATCTCGGCATCGAACATCCGGTATGAAATTGCAGACCGGACCCAAGCCGTTTCCGCAGGCGGGGTCGGAATGATTCATCAAATGGTCAAACAATTGAAGTTGGACCAGGCGGTCAATCGGTCGCTGAACGTGTTTAAGATCTACTTGCCGTATAGCGAGTCGGACCATGTCCTGAACATTGCTTACAACCTACTGGCCGGCGGAACCTATCTGGACCACCTGGAACTGCGCCGTAACGACGAGGTGTACCTCGACGCCCTGGGAGCCCGGCGGATTCCCGATCCGACGACCGCCGGTGACTTTTGCCGGCGTTTCTCGTCTCTGCAGATCGAGCGTTTGATGGACGTGTTCAATGAGACACGATGAAAGGTGTGGCGGCAGCAAGGCCCTGAATTCTTTGAGGAAGCCGTCATTGACGCGGACGGCACGATGGTGGAGACCACCGGCGCGGTGGCCCTGAAAGAAGCGCGCCTGCCGGCTACTGCCCACCGACAAATCGCCCGCGTTTTCGCCGCCAGTCGCGTGCCGCTGCCCACGCTGCCGTACACGACGCGGGGCGGCAAGAGGCGGGAAATTCTTTCCCTGGTGAATGCGACGAGGCCGCGCGAAACCGTGCTGCTGAATCTCTGGGCCGGCTGGTGCGCCCCCTGCCGCCGGGAACTGGCCGATCTGGTGCGGCATCAGGACCAATTGCGAGCGGCCGGCGTAACCGTGCTGGCGCTATCGGTGGATGAAATCGACACGCAATCGCGCGAAAACGGCGCGTCCGGCGAGCAATCGGCAGCGGTGGCTGCCGGCTTGCCCTCCGGCAGTGCCACCGCGGCATTGGTCGATAAACTCCAGATCGTACACAACCACATGTTTGATGTTCACCCACGGTTGCCGGTCCCCGGCAGCTTTTTGATTAATGCCAGGGGGCGCCTGGCGGCGATGTACAAGGGCCGCGTTTCGATCCCCGATTTGCTCGAGGATGCTGCTCATTTGACCGCGGGCGTCACTGTCGCGCGGCGGCGTTCCGTGCCATTCAAGGGCCGCTGGCTCGCCCCTTAACCGAGATCCCCCAAGGGTCGTTCGCCCGGCCCGCGTCCCGTGTCCGCCCGTCTTAACGTCTACCCCGCGCACGGCACCCGATTTCCAAATGCCGAGGCGCCGATACACTGCTCCGCGTTATCGGCCCAGATTGAACGTCGCATACGGCGTTCCAAAGTCCCTGGCGACTTCGTGCCCAAGTTCTGTTTCGGAATTGTATCGAGGGGGAATGGCCTGCTGCGGATGAGTGATTTCCACTTTGTAGACCCCGCAATGCACGCCACGGACATCCTTCATGTCGGGAGGGAGATCTTCTTCGGCGATCTTCATCACGGCCATTCCTCCCCGCCGTGTCGTGCCGATGGCCGGTTTGACGCCGCCTCCGAGGAACGATTCGGGAACCAGGCGTACCGTTGCCCATTCAAGCGGTTTGCTGTCCCGCGTGACTTTGCAGATCAACTGCACCACCGCAATCCCACCGCGTTGCCGTTCGGAGATCCGTGCGGCAATTTCCTCTGCCGAAACCGTTTCACTCTGGTCCGCAATCAAAATTCGACGGAAAAACCGTCCTGGCGGTTGCCCATTCGCGCATGCACCAATGGGTCGATTTGGTATTGGATCTGGCGCACCGATCCGTCGCAGAAAACCGCCTGGTAGGTGCCGGCATGGGCGCTGCCGAAGATGAACCATTTCTCGTCATTCAGCCGGTCCTGCTGGGGAGGAAGGTCGATTTACGTCCAGCGAACGACATCCCGATCGTGGCCCTGATACATGCTGTGATTGTCCGCACCGTCCTGTCCGTTCGTGTAGTGGTTCGCAGTGAGGTACTTTTTTCCGACGAGCAGCGTGTGCGTGAGTCCGTCCGTGATGTTGCGTCCGGATATTACACTGCGATAGAAACAGATACCGGTCAACACGCTGTTGTCCGACCAGTGGAACGTTTCCGCCTGACTGTAATTGGATGGAAACTTGGCACCGAATTGGTCGTCGGGCAAGAAGTCACCCGCATTTGCGGCGTAGTCGCTACGCGCCACGGTAGGTGTTTTTTCGCGTTAAATGGCGAACCAGAAGCTCGGCACATCAAACGTGATGGGCTCTGCGGGCCGGCGCGAGGGGCAGTTGAACAAGGGAATCGGCGTTTCGCTCATGATCGCCGCATCGTCCCGCTGGTTGGCCGTGATCAGATCCATAGCCCCGTCATCGGGCAGTTTCCAGATCGTCTGCGCTTCGACATACGGCAGAATGTTGTCTATCCAGCCGCCCGGCTGCTCCTTGCGAAATCCCCGCAGAGGATCACCGACCCAGTAAGGGCTCCGGTCGCCCGTGGGAAAGATCTTGTAAGTTTCCAGATGCATATGGTAGCCCAGACCGATTTGCTTGAGATGATTGGCGCACGTTATGCGGCGGATTCACGGGCCGCCTGGACCGCCGGCAACAGCAACGCGATGAGCATGCCGATGATGGCAATCACCACCAGCAGTTCGACAAGGCTGAAAGCCACCCGTGATCGGCGTCGAGTCCGAAGGGTCACACGATTCTCCGTGATCGATGCCGTTGGCGGGCCTGGGCTATTGATCGGATTGAGCAGCGGCCGTCCGCAGTCTCTCCGTACCTTCAGCGACCAGGCTCCCGAACCGCCAGGCCATTGCGATTCGCGCAAAACGACGAACGCTTTGAAGCTGAGACCAAAACCAGCCGCAGCGCGCCGGTCGACGGCGCCGCAACCCGTTTCCCCGCTGCGTCTTTAACGTCCCCTGTTGTACCGCGCATGCCGGTGCGTCCCCCAAGAAGCTGGCACAAATTGACGGTCTTTGCAAGTTCCTCGCTTACCGCGCGGGGCACGTTGCCTCTTCGCGTGCGGGTGGCGGCCGAACTGCGCCGGGGCCAGCGTGGGCCGTGACGCGGCTTGCGTTTACGCCGGCAAGCCGCACGCGTGGCGGGGCGTCCGCGACGTGGCCAAGCACGTTGGAATGGCTACCGGGCTCCCTGCGCCAGCCGCGATCGGGCCGCGGAACTGCACCACACGTCCGTGCTCGTCGCCCGCCGAGCTTGCTGCCATGCTGCCAACGACCGGGAAAAACTGGGCGTCTTGAGCTCTGCCGCCTCCCGCGTTGAAACTAGAGGCAGATGAGGTACGACACCAGGTCCTCCTTCTCCTGCGCGGTCAAGTTCAGTTGGAGAACGATATTGAAGAACTCCACCGTGTCGTGCAGTGTCGGGCACCGGCCGTCGTGCAAATAGGGAGGTGAATCCTTGATGCCGCGCAGCGGAAACGTCTTGATCGGACCTTCCGGACGACCCGCGTAGAACCGCTCCACGCGCAGATCGTGCATGTAATCATCGACAAACGCGGGACCATAATGACACTTCGCGCACTGGGCCTTGCCGTGAAACAATTCTTCGCCGCGCAATTCCTGCGCCGTCGCGAGTTCCGGGATCAGCCGCATCAGCGGATCCAGTTTCGGAGCCGGCGGAAAATCGATGATCGAATTGAAATCGCCCATCCGGTTGGTCACCTCACGCTTGACCGCCCGAGGACCGATGGACTGTTGCATCCCCGGATCACCGTCAAAGTATTCCTCGACCTCGGCAAAATGGTCCATGCTTCGAATCGATCGCTTGGACGACAACTGCATCAAATTGAAATTGCCCCTCATCGACGGCGTGTCCACCCGCAACCGCGCCATGTTGGGCCTTGAATCAGGAGCCAATTCGAACGCGGCGTTGGTGTGGCCATTGACATGGCAGTCAAAGCAGGCGACGCCTTTCGACGGTTTTTCCGTGATCCGGTGGTCGGTGTGATTGAACCAGGTGGTTGGCGACGGACGCAGCAGCTCCTTCAGGCCCTCCATTTGTTCGGGCGACAACAGTCCGTCGAAGATTTCGTAGTAGTTATCCAGAGTAATTTCTCGGCCATTTGTTACATCTCCGAGTTCCTTATGTGTCGTCAGATACAGGGGTGGGGGAAACTCGGGCAGGTACGCATCGGGAAGATCCATATCGACATCGATACGTTGATGCTCCGGGTGCACCTTGATCCATTCCGGCGGAAACACCATGTGCGCGGTGGACTGCAGCGGGTGGCTGAGAGGCTTGTAAGGGAACAGGTCGCGGGCTCGAACGTCCGCCGGACGCATCGACGCCAATTCTTCGAACGTTTCGACCCCCGAGGGCAGCCGCGCCACGGGGCCTCTTGTGATCGGCTTGCCACCGGACATATAGGCTTCAGGAATGGGTGTCCCTGACAACTCATACCGGCCGTCCATATATTGCCGCACGTCCTTCATCAACGTCGGTTTCTGTTTGCGGTGAAATTCCATCCACTGATCGAACCGCATGGGGAGGATGGGCGAACCGAACGACGAGACACCGCGTCCGTAGTAGCGCCACAAGTCGAAGGGCGTTCGCATGCCCTTGTCGATGCTGGGGTATAGCATCAGTTCGTCTTCCACGAAAGGCGGTGGCGGAACTGCGCGATTCTTTGCGCGGTGAGCCCGGTCGGTCGGATCGTAGCGTACCGCCCCATCCGCCGCCTGAAGTTGGCCCCGGTAAGAAGCCGCCTCCAGACGGCCCGCTCCCAGTTGGGGAACCCGGCTCAGGCCCGTGCCTCGGTATCTCTCGTACGTGACACCCACGCCGAACACGAGGCCGATCAGACAAAGGGCCAGCACAACTTGAGAAGCGTATTTTTTCATAAATCCACTCCGGGTTGGGTTCGGGCACGCAGCGGAGTTGTTCGTTCTATCTTCGACGTCAAAGACTTCGATCGCGGAAAAACGTGCGGCAGTAAGACCGTCCATCCGGCCGCCACAAAGACAATATTCTTGAAAATGTACTGACCTTCCATGTTCGGCGCGAATGGCGCGTACTTGAACGTGAACTCGGGCAACACAAACAACGGCATGAACGTGCCGGCCATATGGATAATGAAGAGCACCAGGGTGATTCGGGGAAATACGTTGAAAATCAAACCCAGGCCAATGGCGCATTCGAGCACGGCCAACCACGCAAGCGCGATGTGCGCGTTGAAGACGTTTTGCGAGACGGCCATCACGGTTTGCGTGCCGATCAATTCCGCCGGGCTCAAATCGGGAAAGAACTTCAGCACACCGAAGTGAAAATAGACGAATCCCAGCGCTAGTCGGAGGAACGTCGGCGACCGATAGGTAATGACGTTGTCCTGCGGCATCGCTTGCAATCACGTGAACCGGGATGGAGCCAGTGAGAACTCATAGCGTCTAACAAAACGTCAGCAATGCATTACCCAGAACGTGACTTTGCAGACGAACCGGCGGTTTCGTCAGACGATCCTTTATATTCTGGGCACCCGGAAGACGCGTCGTCTGTCGGCGAAACATCCGTTCCCTTGTGGCCGATTTACGACATTGTCGCCGGCCGGGGCCGCCCCTCCTTTGGAGGGGGCATCAGCTCGCCACGTTGTGTTCCAGCGCGAACCGGATTAATTCCGCCGTGCTGGCCAAGTTGAGTTTTTCCATGATCCGGGCGCGGTAGGTGGACGCGGTGCTCGTGCTGATCTTCATCTGCCGGGCACACTGCTGGAGCGTTTTTCCCGCCCCCAGCATGCGCAGCAAGTCAAACTCGCGCTGCGAGAGTGCTTCCAGGCCGACACGTTCGCGCTTGGGCCGCCGCAGATGCTGGAACACCTGCTGGGAGATTTGCGGCGAGACGTACACGCGTCCCTGATGCACGGTATCTATGGCTTCGACGAGCTCGTCAACAGCCGCCGATTTGATGAGGTAGCCGTGGGCACCGGCTTGCAGGACGCGCACCGCATAGTGCATGTTTTCGTGGACCGTCAAGACGAGGATCTTGATGTCGGACGACATGTGCAACAGTTTTTCAATCACTCCCGGAGCGTCCCAGCCGGGCATGGAATAGTCCAGGACCACGATTTCCGGCCCGGAGGATCGCACGGCGTCGAACGCCTGCACAGCGTCGCTGGCCTGGGCAACGACACTGATCCTCCCGCTTTCGTCGAGGATCCGCGCCAGCGCTTCGCGAACCATTTCATGGTCGTCGGCCAAAACAACGCGGATGGGAGTGTGTAGCAAAGACATCATTCGCTGCAATTACTCCGCGAGATTGCGTCCTCGTCCTCCCCCAGCGGAATCGACACGTCAATTCGGGTCCCCTGGCCGAACGCGGTTTGCAGTTCGAACCGGCCGTTAAGCAGCTCGACGCGTTCCCTCATCCCGAGGATGCCCAGCCGTGTCGACGCGGTCTGCTGCGCCGGGTCGAACCCGGACCCCGCATCTCGAACCGTCATGCGAAGCACGTCGTCGTCCGTTTTAATTGTAACCTCTGCCCGGTCCACCTGGGCGTGCGCCGCCACGTTTGCCAGGGCTTCCTGCACGATTCGATAGACATTTTCTCCGACGGTGCCGGGAATCTTCTCCCGTCGGAAGTGCAAGTGGGCACTCACCTTGATCCCCGTCCGCTCCTGATATTCCGATATCATGCTCTCGACGGCATCCCGCAACCCAAGGTCGTCCAGGACGCTCGGGCGGACGCGCCTGGCGATTTCGTGCAATCGTCTTAACAGTTGGTTCGTTTCCGCGATGGCTCGTCGCAGAAGCGGATCGGAGTCGCCCTCCCCTTTTTTCTTTTCCAACGATCGCAAATCAAGGCTGATGGCAGTCACCTGCTGCCCGAGTTCGTCGTGCAGACCACGCGACAGATTGCGGCGTTCGGTCTCCTGGGCGGCCAGCAGCAGGCTGGAAAGTTGACGCAGTCTCGACTCCGAATCGGCGATTTGGCGTTCATGGTATCTGCGGATCTCCCCGGACCGCGACCAGTAGAGTGACAATGGGACGACGACAGCCATCACTCCCCCGTACATGAGCATCAAATCCCGCAATAGTTGCCGCGAAGGTGCCTGCGCGACGGAAGAGGAGATGTAGGACACGAGGATCAATGAACTGGGATCCTGGTCGGAACCGACCGAGGTCCGGCGCACCTGATTCGCCGGTGGCCGGCGGGCCGGCGAAACCCGCTGAAACGTAAACAGATTCTGCCCGACGCGAAGCGGGCCCGATTCGAGCTGCTGGCTTCGATCCCAGGCGGACGGAAAATCGCTGCGAAAACTACGCTCGTGCCCCAGAAGCCAACCCCATTCGGAAGCCGGGTCCGGAGCCTGCAGATACTCCCCCGCGGGGTTGATCAACATCGTGGCGCCGCGGAAACCGGCCGATACCTGTTTCAGGTTTGAAAGCAGATGCGCGCCCAGGTAGTTCAAAACGAGGATCCCCCCCTTCTCTCCGACCTTGTTGCACACGGGCGTCAGAAAACGGATCACCGGCTTGATCGGTTTTTCGATGTGGCCGTGTTCCACGTTCAGATCAAACGGAGAAATCAGAACTTGGCCTTCATCGAGCGACAAGGCTTGCCGGTAGTAGTAGCGCGTCGCCTTACTCTGCAATTCGTCCCGCGGTACCGCTTCGGCGTTCCCGCGGCGGTAATTGACGCGAATGATCTCTTGGCCATCCGTATCGAGACAGCGAATCTGATCGTATACGCCCTTGTTGAGCGCGAAACTGACGTACTCACGCTGCAGGTCGTCGCGCACGAAATCCTCGCCGGAGACGAATCGTTTCACTCTCTCCTGGGAAGCCAGATACAGGAGATCCGATTGAACGCAGCGGAACTCCATCAACAGGAACTCCTGCTGCTGTTCCAGCACGTGCTGGGCTTCTTGTTCGAGCATCACCCGCCGATGAACAAGATTTTGTCTGTAAATGGCCGTGATGATGCCAGAAAACACCAACGTTGCCAGGAGACACGCGAGGAGGAATCGCCGCAGCACCGCAGGGGCAAAGAAAGAAACGTGCTCGGCTTGGCGTTCGGGCATCTGGCGGCGTGGTCCAAAATTGCCTGCGGAAGTCAGACTTTGAATATACTCCACATTGGCGGTTTGCGTACACATGACGAGGCGCGTTACCGAGCACGCGGAAGTGACGACAATACGTGGGCTGAATCCGGCCTGATAGGGTTTTCCAAGTTGGCGCGGCAGCTGGTTAGCCCCGGGGCTTTGCCCGGGGATGAATAACCAACGCGATTCGGCGGGACGATCCCCCAGCCGTAGCCGGGGGCTGAAAACGGTCTAGAACGGCCTGTCCAACAAAACAAGAATCAACGTGGCAATGGGCCCCAGTAGAAGGGACAACAAGAACCAGTTTAAACCACTGCGATTCTTTCCCTGAGCGATGCCGGCGTTGAGCAACGCGAGCGTCCCCCACCCCACGGCGTATCCGGGTGCTTCTTGCATGGCAAATGCTCCAAAGGAAGTGCGTTGCATGAGTGGGCTCATTCGCAGCCCGCATCCAGAAAACCGGCTCTCCAAAGCAAAACCGGTCCCCGACCGTTGCAAAGCAACGGTTGTAATGTCCCCGGAATTGTAGCACATGCGTGGCGTGGCATACCACGCTGACGCGACAGCTCGTGTCGGCGCCTGCCAACGGATTTTAGGATCCCGTCATCGCACACGACGACTCAGCGGAATCGGTGACATCTTACGAAAGTCCAAGGGCTGTTCCTTACGGCTTTGAATGCAGTCTCGTGCGGGGGCCGAAGTTGCGGAAGCTTGCCGCGCCACCCGACGCTCGGGCAGCCTCGTTCGACATCCCGCCAGCGATTATTGCGCCTGCCATTGGTGCCAAGCGACGGCTTCCGTGCGCCCGTCACCGGCCAATCGTGCGGCAACCGTCCGCTGCGACGCTGAAACGGCTTGTTGCATGGTGAAAATTCCAGCGCCGCGACGCCGCTCAAGCAGCACATCCGCGTTTCTTTTCGTAGTCCCCCGGTTCGCCCGTGTAGAGCCAAACGGTCCGTTCGTGGGCGCCCGTACCCGCGGCAAACCGACTTCCATCGCCGCTGAACGAGACGCTGCGCACCCAATCATCGTAACGAAGCGCCTCGCCGACTTCGCGCTTGGTATCGATATCCCAGGACCAAACCGATTGCGCCGATGTCGCCATGGCAAGGATTTCATGCGCGGGATGGAAATCAAACTGAGCAATCTCGTCGGCATCTTCCACCGCACCGATCGACTCCCAGTCCTCGTCTGAGGCCCGCCACAGGGAGACCTTATTTCCGGCGACGGCGCCCAAGAATCATCCCGTCCCGGCTGAATCGTACATGAGTCTGTCCGGCGCCTCCGGCAAGCACGGAGACCGGTCCGCGGAAACCTGCATCCCAAAAGCGCACGGTCCCGTCCCACGAGGCGGTAACCACGCGGTCGTCATCGCTCGCGAATACGATGTCGGTAATTCCGGCTTCGTGCCGAATCTTCGGCCCGGTGGCCAGGCCCGATTCCACGTCGAAAATGCGTGCCGTTCCGTCGCCGTAGCCGCTCGCCAGCAAATGGCAGTCGTTGCTGAATGCCAAAGCGTCGATGTGCGTGCGGTGATCCACCAGACGCCCCGACCGCGTTTGTTCGGGACTCATGTAGCGCAACGTTCCTACCAGGTCGCCGGACACGGTGAGATTGGATTGGTGATCGAAACGAGCCAGCCCGAAGTCGGTGACCCACACTTTGCCAGCCTCGTCAATCATCAGGATTCGATGGCTTGACGTCGCGGTGGATGATTCCGCGCTGGTGCGCGTAATCGAGCGCCTGAGCGACGTGCAAGGCCATCCGCGCGACGAATCGGAAATGCGCCTGAACGTCCGCGGATGGAGTGGAAAGCGTCGCTCCGTCGGCGTGCGCAGACACGATCGCGGCCTTCGACGTCGACCTTTCAACGCGTACCAATAAACGATCACGGTGTACAGCAACATGGCCATCGGCGCGGTTCGCTGCACCGCGTCTTCACTCCAGCCCTGAGGGTCTTCAAAGCCCAGGTGCTGCTTGCTGTCGTGGAATGTGACTTCCGCGGACCACCGCATCGAATACCACGTCAGTACTTGCTCAGCTGTCGCATCGACAACCGTCGAGTAAAACGCTTCCATCCCCCGTCCTCCTGCCAAAGCCTCCACCGCCACTCAGAGAAATATCTTCATTGGCCTCAAGTTTACGGATCGACTCTGAAGATTTTGTCAGGAGGCGCCTTAGGATCAGCCACGGAGGGGCGCTTTAAAAACGGCCAGTGCATTGGGATGGACGAGTTCTTCGATACTCCAGATCGTGCATCGATTTCAAGCAGCGGTTATCGACATCATAGCCCGGTGGGCGCCTTGGCCGGTTTTCGTCTTGACCCGGCGGCGCCTGTGGCCGGTTTTGAACTCGGCTGCTTGGTATGGACGCACCCCGTATGGTACGACTCAGGCGAGAACTGATCGAGCAGGGTTCGTATTTGGCCAACCGCCAACCGCGACAGAGTTCCTCCGCCACCGTGCACTTCCGCACACTTCCACGCGATCTGCGCCCGCTCCCCTTGGGAGCCCAACACCAAAGCCATTAGGAATTTCACCAAGAACCCCGTCCGCTGAGCGAATAGCGCCTGGCATGCCATTTGCTTGTCTCAGTCAAGCGTTATTACGGGGTGCCTCAAGAAAGGCGTTCCCTTTCAGGCAGACGTAGGACTTTGAAGGGGACTGCTCGGTCCTTATTCCACATCAGGGGGGCAGAAGAATGAAAACGCTCTTCAGTGCTGCGTTCGCTTGTTGCTGCTTGGTGCTGGCTGGTCCGGCGGTCGCCGCCGAGGCGTCGCTCGACATCAAGCGGGCCGTGCCGCCAGACGCTTATCTGTACATCCACGGGCAGTACAACCCGGAGCGGGAGTACCAACGAGAGTATCTGGTGGAAATCTGTGACACCGTCCGCGAGACGAACATCCTCTCCCGCGCGCTTGAGATCGTCACCACCCGGATGGCCGAGGACGACGTGGCCGAGGCAACGGCCATCCTTGATGAGATCAAGGAAGCCCTGTCGCCGATCGACGGCGACGCCATCATGCACGCCAAGGAAGTGGTGTACGCACAGCGCATGGAGGGCCACACCTCGCAGCACCTGCTGCTCATGCGGTTGACGCCCTCCGCGGCGGCCGGGTGCAACCGCGCGATCCGCAATCTCTTTGTTTTGGCCGAGAAGTACTCCGGGGGCGCCGTGACGCTCGAAATGGGGAACAAAGGAGCCACTCCATACGCCTGCCTGGAACTCCCCGAAGGAGTGCCCATGAGCCCCACCGTGGCACACTTCGATGACGTTTTCTTGTTCAGCTCCTCGAAGTTCTTTGCCGAGTCGAGCCACGCGCTTATTTTCGACAAGGACGGTGAGTCGAAGTTCGATGACCCTCGGCTCCAGAACGCCCTCACACGGCTCCCCAAGGCCGAAGATGCAATCATCTTCTACGACGGGAGGGAGCAGTTCCGCCAGCTCCGTAGGACTTTGGAGTTCTTAAGCCACGAAATTGCCGACAAATCCGCGGCCGAGCGTTGGCTAGGACTGGCCAACACGATCCTTGACGAACTCGACATCCTCGACTACGAGCTCGCCGTCGAGTACACCGAGGAGAATCGCAACTGCTACGCCTCGCTCGGGAAGCTGCAGCCGGGTTGCGAGGACAAGCTACTTGCGAAGATGTTCTGCAGTGGCGAGGCCTTTGAAAACTGGGAGAGCTGGGTCCCTGCCGACGCGGAGTCCTACTCGCTTTCGACGGGTGTCAATCTGCACGCCGTCCATGATTACGTCGAGCAGCTCATTAGAGAGCAGATCCCCGAGGCTCAGGAAGGCTGGCAGCAGTTCGAGGCCTGGCAGGACGAGGTCGACTTCCACCTCGACGCGGATCTGCTGCAGGCCTTCAGCGGCGAGTGCGTCTCGGTGACGCTCCCGGCGCACGAGGAGCGTGCCGGGCCGCAGTCGGTCGTGGCCTTCCGTTGCCACAAGCCTGAACGCGTGGGGGCGTTGCTCTTGCGCATGGTTGGTTGCATGGACAACGTGCCGCTCTGCTCGCCACGCAGCGGGTGCAGGTTGTTCCGAGCGGGACGCTGGAGGGCTTCCACCAGCTCTCCGCCCCGATGCTTGAGATGTTCAGTATGAGGCCGGTAGTCGGCTTCCGTGACGGCTGGATGATTATCGGCTGCAACCCCGAGGCGGTCGAGCGTGTCCTTGCCACCAGGGCCGGTAATGCGCCTGCCATTGTGGCCAGCGACGCGTTTCAGAGGTTCAACATGCCTATCGAGGGCGCGGTGCGCGCCGTCAGCTACACGGATATCGCTGCGGCAACCCGCAAGGCGGCCAAGTTCCTCAACGGCGCCGGCGCGGTCTTGCCCGTGATCTTCGGCATGATCGGCATGGAAGCCGGCCCCGAAGAACTCCGCCCCATCCAGGAGGCCGTGGCCCTTCTGCCCGACCTCGGCAAGATCATTGAGAAATTCGACTTCATGGAGGCGCAGCTTTGGGTCGTCCAGGACGGTCCGTCAGAAGGCACTTGGATGGAGCGGTACACTATCCAGATCCGCCCGCTCGGCACGTCTGCAGACTCGGGGGTCGACCTGTTGGAAGAAGACTGACGCCGCTCTACGACAGGGGCCCGGTTGTTCCGTCCACCGCTTCCCGAGACTTATTTGGGGGTGCTTTGGGACGTCGTCAGCTCAAGCGCAGAAGACCACGGCCAAGAAGTCCGGCGGCATGATCACGGTGGCCTTCATCAGAGAGTGCTTACAGCACCAGATTGTTCAGCCGTTTTGAGATATGGCCTAGTCGTCCCTTGGCAACCTAGCAAAGATCGTAACGCCTCGCCCAGTGGGGTCGACGTAAAACCGTTGGGCGACAAATTCGTCGTCGCTTCGCAAGTCAAATGGCTCGTTCGCTTCTGCCATTTTTGACTCGACTGTGGCGGGCAGATCGGGGATATTTTCACCATCGCGCGCCAACTGCACGCCGCGTACTGGATCGGCTGACACCCATAGCTGCCCCAGGCCGTCGGCGACGAAGATCTCGCAGTCAACGGTACCCAGTCCTAGTAGCACTTCCATGATCCGCTTGGCAACGTCGGTCTCGATCACGGTCGTGCCAAAGCATTCACCTGAAGCGTCGCTGTAGACGGGCGTGGCGACCGAAAGACGATCGGCATTCGCAGATCTGCGGTTCGTATGTCGCGTGCGCGCTTCCAGCGACAGCCTCACATCGCCGGGTTCAAGCGCCCCCACCGCAATCATCAAGGCGTCCGTTTCTACATCCTGCAACCGACTCGTTGGAAGCACGCGTACGAGAGACGGATCGGCCGGATTGCGTTCGACTCGCACAATGTCCGCAGTGCCTTCGCCTTTCTTCGACTCATAAGAAAGTGCGAGGTAATCGGGATTCGAACGCAGCATGCCGGTGAAAATGGTTTCCAGCCGGCTGCGCCAGACTTCTTCATCGTCCCCTTCCATACCGCTGCGCGCGTTGACAATGCCTTGAATGGGCGGCAGCGATGCGAGGAAGCGTGCGTCTTTGGCTAGCTCAGAAGCGACGCCCCGCAGTTGAACCTCCACTTCGCGAACGTCGCCGTTCATTTGAGCATAGCGGGCGTGCAAAGCCGCAAGACGATTCTGGCGAGCCGACATCCCGAATGTCGTGAGCGCAACCAACGCTACAATGGCCGCTGCCAGTAAGGATTGCGACAATCGTTGATGTTGCAATATCCAGCGGTTGGCTCTTTGCCAAATGGTCTCTTGGTAAGCCGTGACTGGCTCGCCCGCCATCCACTTTTGGACATCCTCGGCCAAGTCCGTCGCTTCATCATAGCGCGCGTAACGTCGGCGCGCCATCGCTTTGCGGCAGATGGCTTCCAGCGCAGGATCGGCATCGGGGTTCGCTTTGCGGGCCGATGGGGTGACACCACTGGCAATAACGCTGATCATTCCACGACTGCCCATCCCGGAATCGATGGCCTCTTTCTGCGTTTTCTCGTGCGGAGCATAGCCCGTGACAATGGCAAACAATATCGCCCCCAGGCCGTAGATGTCGGTGCGGTGATCGAGTTCGTCAAGTCGCCCGGCCGCTTGCTCTGGAGCCATGTATAATGGTGTGCCCAACACCTGGCCCTCGCTCGTGCGGTCGCCGCTGCCCATGCCAACAGAATCCATGAGGCTTTCAACCGAGGTGTCGTCGATCACCTTGGCTAGGCCCCAATCGATCACGATCACTTGGCCAAAGCTGTCGATTACGACATTTTCAGGTTTCAGATCGCGATGAATCACTTTGCGCGAATGGGCATGGCCGATGGCATGGCATACGTTCACAAACGCGGTCAGCAGATGCCGGAGGAACATCGGGTCGTCGTCGCCCTCTTCACGCCGCTCGTGATATTCGCCGATCGAGTCCTGGAGCGTTGACCTGCCGAGAAACCGCATCGTGTAGAACACGCGCCCCGTGCCAAGGTCTTTCCCAAGTTGATAAATCGGTACGATACTGGGGTGGTCGAGTCGTCCCGTAATCTCCGCTTCGTGCTTGAAACGTTCGATGACCGATTCGTTCGACTCGGAGGTGTGACTGATTTCCTTGAGCGCCACGTGGCGGTTGAGATTGACGTCACGGGCCAGCCATACACGCCCCAGCCCGCCTTGACCGAGCTTGCGCACCAGTTCGTAACGCCCCTGCATCACGCGGGCGTCGTGATCGCCGCCGCGGACGGCGACGGTCACACCAAACAGTTTTGCCACACGGCCTGATCCGTCGAGTCGTTCGAGCGTTGCCAGCAACATGCTCGTGCCGGCCGCGGGCATCTCGGATCCCGCGGCAATGCTGCGACGTGCGCGGTCTATGCGCCCCGCCGCGTTCTGCCGCAACTTGTCGATCTGCTCGGCCGCCAACAAACCTTTTCCTTCAAGGTGTTTTGCGAGTGGCACGCTGCCGTGCATGGACCAATCGGACACGGCGGCGGATACTTCGCGGTCGTTGACGAGACCAGAATCCAACAGCTCTGCCGCCAGAGCGACATCCTCTTCTTGCCGGGTCAAGGAGTCGTCGGGATCGAACAGTCGCGTCGCCGCGAACCGGTCTTCGTCGCTCGTCGCCGATCCGGATATTTCTTGAGCGTCATCTGCCATCGGTCAATGCTTCACATAAGGGTCGTGACACGGCGGTGATTCCAGCATGGCGGACCTGCCTTCATATTCTAGCAGCACTACTACCGCCGGTGTGCTTTCCGCCAGAAACTCCCCCGATCAACCGGCTTCAGACATGCCGTCACAAAACGGTGAAGCTGCATAGAGAGCGATCTAGAAAGGACAATCAATCCGACGCGGAGGAACTCTTGATAATCTTTACGGTCGGACGCTAGTGCTATTTTCATGCTGAGGGTTGCACTCATCGGATTCCTAATCTAGTGTCCTTAACGGACGGGAGGATTTGAGTCCCTCCGCCAACATGATCCAAAAGAAAGACCCCCCAACGGGTTACGCCAACCCGCTGCGGGGTTCTCTTTTGGTCGCATACGGGGCTTAACTATCGGATTGAACAACGAGCCGACTGCGCAAGCACTGCTGGCTTCATCGAATGACCCTCTCTCACGATCGCTGACCTCGTGATCGTCACATCCCCTAAAGTCGGTATTCGCCAACCGCCGATGCGCAGGATGTGGCACAAACCCGAAATGCGTTTGGAAACACCTCGTGTGACATAGGAAGCAGCGCGAAACTTTGGCGGCACAATCTGTCGCGGCCGCGCCCTGCTACGCAAACGCGGCACACGCCGTCTCGCCAATCCGCCCCCATCGCTGACGGTGGCGAAGGACTGTCGGTCAAAGCTCAGAGTGCTCGATTGCGATACCTCCTTCTCATGGTGCAATTGGTCCTCCTCATGGCGGGGTGCCATTCGACCCGGTCGCGGCCTCAACCTGCGCGGCAAGCGCCGCGTTCGACCCCCGTGACATCTGTGGCGAAGCCGCCGTCCGACCAGCTTGGTCGAATGCCATCTGAAGGCAACCTCGTCAACCGTGCCGTGAAGCGTTTGCCCCCGGTGCACGCTACGCAACGTGTCGGGTCCGACGCAGCGGCGGTCCAACTTGTGGCGCACCAAACCTTCGTGGACGAGACTGCGTTGCAACCGTCGAATGACTCCGAAGTCGTTCCCTCTCCGGTTTCGGACCAAGGTGAACAGATCTCCCGTTTGACGCTGGCTGATTTTGAAGCCATGGCACTCGGGCAGAATCCTGCCGTGGCAGAAGCCGCTGCGCGAGTGAGCGGTCTTCGAGGAAAATACGTCCAGGTGGGCCTGCCGCCAAATCCTCGGGCCGGCTACACGTCTAGTGAGATCGGGGATAGCGGCCGAGCCGGCCAGCAGGGAGCCTTCATCGGACAGGAGCTCATCACGGGAGGTAAGCTCAGACTCAATCGGGCAGTCGCCGCGCGCGACGTCGCACAGGCCCAGCAGCACCTGGCCGTGGCCCAACAACGGGTGCTCACCGACGTGCGAATCGCCTTCTATGAGGTATTGATTGCACAGCAGCGACTCGCAGTGACCGAGAATCTATTCGCAGTTGGCAAGCAAGGCGTGCGTGCGGTGGAGGCGCTGTTAAAGGCTCAAGAAGCCTCCGGTAGAGAACTGCTTCAATCCAAGATCGAGGCCGATACCGCCCAAATGTTCGTCGAGAACGCGCGAGCCGCCCAGTATGGAGCCTGGCTCCGCCTGACTGCGATTGTCGGTTCTCCAGAATTGCCTCTCGCCGACGTCGCAGGGGACGCCACAAAAGATCTGCCGACGATCGGTTTCGATTCGGCTCTGGAACGAATTATTTCAAACAGTCCCGAACTGGCAGCAGCCTATACGCGCGTCGAACGGGCACGCTGGGGCATTCAGCGGGCCCGAGCCGAAGTGGTTCCGGATGTAAATGTCCAGGGGAGCGTGCAATACGATTACGGGTCGGGCTTAACCATTGCAGGCGCTCAGATCGGATTGCCGCTGCCCATCGTCAACCGCAACCAAGGCGGCATTCGGCAAGCCAACTCGGAACTGGCGGCCGCGCGGCAGGCCGCCGGCCGGCTCGAGTTGGCGTTACGCAAGCGGCTGGCCAAAGTGTACCAGCGGTATCTGACGGCGAGGCAACAGGTCGATCGTTACACTGCCGACATTCTGCCCCAGGCGGACGAAACGCTACGTCTTACCAAGGAGGGATATCAGGCCGGAGAATTCAACTATTTGCAGCTTCTGACAGCACAGCGGACCTATTTCCAGACGAACCTCTCCTATCTCGATGCCCTAGGTCGGATGTGGGCGGCCAGCCGCGAAATCGAGGGTCTGTTACTCAGCGGAAGTCTGGAAGCTGGCTCCGAGATGCAATGAAGCGTACGATTGATAGATGATTGAGCTCCCCCAGACGAAGCATCCGCCAACCCGGCATCCGGCGTTGGAGCAGCAAGGCCATGAGCAGACACGGTTTTCGCTGATCGATGGACGGCGATTTTGCTCTGAGCGGTCGGCAGAATTGAGAATCCAATGGTGATGACACCCTTCGGGTTTTTCCGATAACATGACTTATCGAGGTTGTTTATCCCAAGGACAGCGAACCACATAGCGAACCAAGTCATGGGTCATCGAGTGATTGCCGCTGTGGCCGCCGTGTCGGTGTTCTTCCACACCGGGATGGGTTGCTGCGCGCACCACGTCCATGCCGATCAACACCGCATGCTAAGTGCCAGTTCGCAAGTGGACGACGATTGGGATTGCTGCAAGGCGTGCCCCAATCACGCCACACACAGGCACCGTGCGCGGCGAAGCAATGATGGTTGCCGTATCGGCTCAGACATGGAAGCCTTGGCTGATGGTCCTCAGCGCCATGGGCCGCACGGCTGTCCGGGCGAGGGCTCTTCGCGCTGCGCCGAGCAATCCTGTTCTTTCTGGGTGCCGGAATCGCCCGCTGTCCCGGTGCTCGATGATTCTGCCGGCGTCATTGTGGCTGTGGTCAAAGTATCTCTTGGTAGCCAGTCCCTTGTCCAGCCGTCTACCACAAACGGATCGCCGTGGATCAGCGCACCGTTCTCTGTAGGGACATTGCGTCAACATCTTGCGCTATCGGTCCTGTTGATCTGAACTTTCTCGCTCCCCGGCTGTGAATTGCCTCAACAACGAGGTATTTCCGTTCTTCGCCGGGGGTTCCCACGTCGGCGCCATGTTCCGCGTTGCGGTTCACTAAATGGCGTCGTTTCCCGACGTGTTGGGTGACTGCGATGTGCCGTTCGCAGGAGGCATCTCATGAAGTCTTGGTCTTTACAACTGCGCGCACGGACTTGGGTAGCGTCAACGCTGCTGTTGGTTGTCCTAGGCGCTGGAGCAACGGCCCCGGTCTGGCTGCCAAGGGTGTCTGCACTCGCGCTTCGGTCCGCCGGTGAAACTCCTTCGATTGACGACGAGGGCGGCGGACACGCGGAACATGACCATGGCCACGACCATGAAGGTCATGCCGCAGAAACGTCGATTGAACTTAGCCGGAGCGCCCTACGAAACATCGGGTTTCGCCCGGTGACGATCGAGCCGACCACTTTTATTAGGATGCTCACGATGCCGGCGATGGTGGTTGAACGCCCGGGGCGATCTCAAATCCACGTCACCGCTCCGCTGACAGGAGTCGTCACCAAGATCTATCCCATTCAAGGCGCGGCTGTCGCCCCGGACACGCCACTCTTTCAGATCCGGTTGACGCACGAAGAACTCGTCGGTTCACAGCGCGAATTGATCCGAACTGCGGAAAGTTTAGACGTGGTGAATCGCGAAATCGCCAGGCTTGAGTCGCTCAGCGAGGGCGTCGTGGCGGGAAAACGCATTCTCGAACAGCAGTACGAAAAACAGAAGCTTGAAGCCTCATTGCAAGCCGAACGGCAGGCTCTCCTTCTGCACGGTCTGAACGAGGTGCAAGTCCAATCGGTTTTGAGCAACCGAGAATTGTTTCGGTTGTTGACCGTGCGGGCCCCCCAACACGACGACGAAAGCGAGAGCTGCCGCGAGGAGCACTTCTTTCACGTCCAGCGACTGCCGGTCAAACTCGGCGAGCAAGTGGAGATTGGTCAGCTGATGTGTGTCCTGGCGGATCACTGCGAGCTGTATGTCGAGGGCCGGGCCTTTGAGGATGATGTAGCGCAGTTGCGCGAAGCGGCGAGGCAAGCATCGGACGTGTCCGCTTCGTTGTTCGTGGGGCAGCGCGAGACCGAGACCGTCGAGAATCTTCAGTTCCTCTACCTGGCTGACCACATCGATGCCGAGTCGCGCGCGTTTCGCTTCTATCTGAGTTTGCCCAATCAGGTTACCCTCGAAAAGACGGTCGCCGGGCATCAGTTCATCGAGTGGCGATTCAAGCCCGGGCAACGTATGGAAGTGCACGTGCCCGTCGAGCGCTGGCAAAATCGCATCGTGCTGCCGGTGGAGGCGGTCGTCAAAGAAGGCGCCGAGACCTATGTCTACCAACAGAATGGAGACCACTTTGATCAGGTTCCGGTCACCGTCGAGTACCGAGACCAGAACTCGGTCGTCGTAGCCAACGATGGTTCGATCTCGCCGGGAGACGTCGTGGCGGAGCGGGGTGCTTACCAAATGCATTTGGCACTAAAACACAAAGCCGGTGGTGGCGTTGATCCGCACGCCGGCCACAACCACTGACGGTCGCGCAGTGAACCAACTCCGGGCAATGACAATGGATGGAACCGAGCCAGTTCGTCCGCCGCATCTGTGAAAGTAGAAAAGTTGCCGTGCTCAACACAATCATTCGTTTCTCTCTGCACAATCGCCTGCTCGTAATCGCCATCGCCGTGTTCCTGCTGGTCTATGGCGGGTGGCAAGCGTATCATCTGCCCATCGATGTCTTTCCGGATCTGAACCGGCCGCGCGTGGTGGTGCTGACCGAAGCGCCCGGCATGGCTCCGGAGGAGGTCGAGACACTGATCACGTTTCCGCTGGAGACGGTGCTCAACGGTGCCACCGGCGTCCAAGCAGTTCGTACGCAGTCGGGGGTGGGATTGTCGGTGATCTATGTCGAATTCGACTGGGGCACCGACATCTATAATGATCGTCAGATTGTCAACGAGCGCTTGGCTTTGGCGACCGATCAACTGCCACGCGGCATCCGTCCGCAACTCATGCCCATCTCATCGATCATGGGCCAAATCCTGATCATGGGCATGTATAGCGACGATGGCACGACACGCCCGCTGGAACTGAGAACTCTGGCCGACTGGGTTGTCCGGCAACGCCTGCTTACCATCCCGGGCGTCTCGCAGGTCATCGTCATGGGTGGCGAGAGAAAGCAGTTCCAGGTGCTCGTCGACCCGAACGAACTGCTGCGCTACGGCGTGACGCTTCACGAAGTCAAGAATGCCGTGGCGGAGAGCAATCAGAATACAGCCGGTGGGTATCTCGACGAGCAAGGACCGTACGAATACCTCGTGCGGGCACTGGGCCGTGTCACAACCGTCGGCGAACTGGAAAGGATCGTGGTGAAGGTTCGCGACGGCCAGCCAGTGCAACTGTCCCAAGTCGCGAGGATTATCGAAGGGCCGCAGGTGAAACGGGGAGACAGCACTGCATATGCCCGACAGGACGACGGCGCGTTTGGCGGCGGGCCCGCCGTCGCGCTGACGATTCTGAAACAGCCCACCGCCGACACACGGCTGGTCACAGAACAGGTGCTGGACGCCCTCGAAGAGATACAGCCAACGTTGCCGGAGGATGTGCGCGTTCTTCCGGAACTGTATCAACAGAAAGCGTTCATTGATCTGGCTATCGAAAATGTGATCGAGGCGCTCCGCGATGGCAGCGTTCTCGTGATCGTCATCCTGTTTCTGTTTCTGATGAATTTTCGGACCACGTTTATCACATTGACGGCCATCCCGCTCTCGCTCGTGACAACCGCATTGGTCTTTAAGGCGTTCGGTATGTCGATCAACACGATGACCTTAGGAGGCTTGGCGGTAGCCATGGGCGAGTTGGTCGACGACGCGATCGTCGACGTGGAGAACATTTTTCGCCGCCTCCGAGAGAACCGGCAAATATCCCAGCCCAAGCCTGCCCTGCTTGTTGTCTTTCAGGCGAGCTGCGAGATCCGCAATTCGATTGTCTATGGAACCATGATCGTCGTACTCGTCTTTATCCCGTTGTTTGCCCTTTCTGGAATGTCGGGGCGACTCTTCACGCCTCTGGGCGTGGCTTATATCGTCTCGATCGTCTCATCGCTGCTCGTCTCTCTGACGGTCACGCCGGTGCTGAGTTACTGGCTGCTCAGCCGGGCAAAGCTTGCCAACGAAGAGAAGGATGGTCCTCTCCTGCGCATGCTCAAGTGGATCGCCGACCGACTGATGCGGATCAGCCTTCGGCTCGCATGGCCCATTCTGTTGGTTGTCGGCGTTGCCGTGGGGATCGCCGGTTGGGGAGTGCTGACGTTGGAAAGCGACTTCCTGCCGCCGTTCAACGAAGGAGCGGTTCAGGTCAATGTGATCTTGCCGGCCGGCACGTCATTGGCCAAATCGAATGAGGTGGCCCAACAGGTTGAGCGACGTCTGCAGCAGATTCCGGACATCGACTCTTTTGTTCGCAAGACGGGGCGGGCCGAGCTCGACGAGCACGCTGAAGGTGTGAATGTGACAGAAGTGATCGCGACGGTTGATCCACAGTCCGAACGGTCGCGCGAAGAGGTGATTGAAACAATCAACACATCGCTCGATGAGATTCCCGGAATTGTTACGGCGGTTGAACAACCATTGGCCCATCTCATCTCGCACATGCTCTCCGGCGTAAAAGCACAAATCGCCATTAAGCTTTACGGCGACAACCTCGACATCTTACGGCGCGAAGCCCAGAAAATGCAGGCGGCCATCGCAGGTGTCGAGGGAGTGCGCGGCCTGCAAGTAGAACAGCAAGTGATTATCCCTCAATTACGGATCGAAGCAAACGATTACAGGCTTGCTCAGTTCGGGCTGCGACGGAAGGAGATCAACGAATTCGTCGAGACGGCCATGCAGGGAGAGGTAGTTTCCCAGGTGCTCGACGGGCAGCGGACCTTTGATCTGCTCGTGAGGCTCGACGAACCGTACCGGGAGGACGTCGACGCCTTGAGACGTCTGATTGTCGATCTTCCCGGTGGTGGAACCGCCAAGCTGGAAGATTTGGCGCGTATCTACCGGGCCGGTGGGCCAAACACAATCAACCGCGAACAGGTGCGCCGTCGCATCGTTGTCCAATGCAATGTCAGCGACCGCGGGCTGGTCGACGTGGTTGAGGACATTAAAGAACGCCTGGAGCCGATCGAAGAGGCCCTGCCCACAGGGTATTTCACGGAGTACGGTGGCCAATTCGAAAGCCAGCAGTCCGCCGCGCGGCTGATCATCGTGCTGTTCGCACTTTCGTTGGCAGGGATGTTCCTGGTGCTCTACAAGATGTTCGGCTCGGCAAATCTGACACTCCAGGTGATGATGGCCCTGCCGATGGCCTTTATCGGCTCGGTCGCCGCATTGTTCATGACGAGGCAGACACTGACCGTGGCCAGCATGGTCGGCTTCATCTCCCTGTGCGGCATCGCCTCGAGGAACGGCATTCTGCTCATCAATCATTACCTGCACCTCGTCAAGTACGAAGGCGAAACCTGGTCGCCAGAGATGATCGTTCGGGCCGGCAAGGATCGCCTCGCCCCCGTGCTGATGACCGCCCTTACTTCCGGCATCGGTCTCGTTCCCCTCGCTCTGGCGGCGGGCGAACCGGGCAAGGAGATTCTCTATCCGGTGGCGACAGTCATCATCGGCGGATTAGTCAGCAGCACTTTGTTGGAGTTCCTGGTGCGCCCGGCGTTGTTCTGGACGATGGGCACCAACGCCGCACGACACGTCGTTGAATCGCAGCGGAAACAGGTGATTCTGGTGGAGGAAGGCCAAGCAGTACCGACGCCGGCTGGCTGGTAGCAATTTGGTTCGGCAAGGACCAACATCGAAAGCGGTGAACGAGCCCGAATCGTCGTGCGCATCCAAGGTGCGCAATACCACGGTGATGTCAAATACGAGCACTTTCGTGAACATGAATGACCGCGAACCGGACATCAACGAAACCACCGTGCTGCGGAAGGAGCGCAGCCCGATGGTCAGAACGCTTTGCCGCAGCAAGGACTCGACGTGCAGGGATGGCTAGCGACCGGGGAAGGTCGCGTCAACCTGGGCGCCCGGGCCTTGTATCGCGGCGGCATTTGCATTACCATCATTTTCGACGCAATTGACGTATACTCCATCACATGCGGTGTATCTCACTCCGAGCACTTCGGCATCCGCGCTATTCTCTATCTCGCCTGGGAACGGTTGAGTATCGCAGTTCATCCCGCACTTGCCACCGCATGGTGTTTTGCCGGCGGGCTCTTTTCTTTCTCACGGATCATTCCATGAGACGCAACCAAATGCAGGTCGTAAATCTTACTTTCATCGCACGAAGCAATTGCTGTTGGTTCGGCTGCAGCAGAACCAACAAAACTCTCAGCCGAGCCGATAGGCAACGGTGTTACCATTAGGAGCAATGAACATGGCCAATGAAATCGAAGTGCTTGCGGAAGATGGTTTCTTGGAAGTGCACGCCAGCGGCAAGCTGACCAAGGAGTTTTACCAGCAGTTTGTGCCGGCTGTGGAAGAGCAGATCGAGGCGTCAGGCCAACTTCGCGTCTTGTTCGTGATGAAGGATTTCCACGGCTGGACGGCCGGTGCGCTGTGGGAAGACGTCAAGTTCGACGTGAAGCACTGGAAAGATATCGAGCGGCTGGCGATCGTCGGCGAGTCGCAGTGGGAAAAGGGCATGGCCGCCTTCTGTAAGCCCTTCACCAAGGCGAAGATCAAATATTTTGATCACGAGCAAATAGATGAAGCCCGCACGTGGGTGCGAGGCTAGCTAGAGAATAGGTGCCATTCGTGTCAGGAACCTTTTTGCTCCATGATGGACCATCCCTCCTTTGGCATGCCTCGGTCGTCTTTCAATGAGCAGAATTTAACTACAGAAGGACAATACATCAACAAAAAAGGTCCTGACACCTTTACCTCCATGCACGAGCACGAGCACTTGCTAAGCGACCGACGCTTGTGGGCGGCCATCGCACTGAATCTGCTGCTGACTGTGGCGGAGGTCCTGGGCGGCATGCTGTCCGGAAGCCTCGCGCTGCTGGCCGATGCGGTCCACAACTTCAGCGATGTCGGATCCTTGCTGATTGCCTTGCTGGCCCGCCGGATCGCACGCAGACAGGCCGATGAGAAGCGCACGTTTGGTTACGGGCGGGCCGAAGTCATCGGGGCACTGATCAACCTTACTGCACTGGTCCTCGTCGCCACCTATCTGCTCTACGAAGCCGGCTACCGTTACTTCAATCCGCAACAAATCGACGGCTGGACGGTCCTGGGCATCGCGCTCATCGCCTTGGTGGTCGACGTGGGCACGGCCGGTCTGTTGTTCACCATGTCGCGCGGTAACCTCAACGTGCGGGCTGCCTTTCTGCACAATCTCAGCGATGCCCTCGCGTCGGTGGGCGTCATCGTCGTCGCCATCGCCGTGCTGTTGTGGCAATTCTTTCTTGCCGACGTGCTCATCACGCTCGCCATCTCCGCATACATCCTCTGGCAAAGCCTGGGAATGATGCGAAAATCGATCGCCATCTTGATGCAGAGTGCTCCAGACGACATCAATCTTGATGACCTCGTCGAAACCGTGCAGACGATCGACGGCGTCCGAGCGATGCACCACATCCATGTCTGGCAGATCGACGAGCACGAATGTTCGCTGGAAGCCCATGTCGTGATTGAGGACCATGATTTCCACCGGCTCGAGGAAGTCAAAACAATAATCAAGAACTGTTTAGCCGATTCATTTGGCATCCGACACGCGACGCTCGAGTTCGAACTGCCTCGCATCGCCGAGCACCCTGATCACGATGATTCGAGAATTTCCAGGCACTTGTGATTGCGGCATTCGAATTGCCGCTGAACGACGGTCGATGTATCATAATGGGGTCCGCGAGGAATGGGAGGAATGGGTGGATGGTCGCTCGACTTATTTCCCTGGTCTTGATGGTGGCGATCGTTGCCTGCCCGATGTGGTGCGGCGAGCGACTTTGCCCCGCCGCGCCGTGCTGCTCGGCAACACCGTGCCCGCGAATCGTGTGCGCGGTACACGAAACGGCGGATTGCTGCTGCGAACCGTCATCGCCGAACAAAAGTGACCCGAATCCGAGTCGGCCTGCCAACCAGTCCTCATGTCAGGGTATTTGCGGCGGTGCCGTCTTCGAGCAACTTTCTCAAGTCGACAATTTTGACGGTTCCATCATCCTCCCGCTATTTGACGTCCACGCTTCCACGGTTTCGCGGCGATCGTCGTTCCGTCGCTGCGACGTCCCCACTATTTCTCATTGTGGCGGCAACCGTGGTCGCTCCCTGCGCACACTGTACATGTCCTTTTTGTGCTGACGTGTCCTGAGCGCAGCTTCCGAAGTCGCGTGCGATCAGTGCGAAGCCCGCCGCGACGAACTCCACGGCGCTGCGCTTTCGCTGTCGTGCTCAGTGCCGGGGTACGTCCCGCGCCGAAGCCTTCCCGATATGTTGGACACGCACCGCGCAGTTTGAAGCATCATGTTCTTTCGTCTGCTGCCGTGGGAGTACGCAATCCGCAACCTGTTTCGTCGCCCATTGCGAACGTGCCTCACGTTCGCGGGCCTGATGATCGTCGTTGTGCTGGTACTGTTCGTCGTCGGATTCATCCGCGGGTTGGAACGATCACTGGCCGTGAGCGGCGATAACCGGACAGCGCTGATCTTTTCGCTGGGCATGGGCGAAAACCTCGAATACTCGTCCATTCCCATGCGTACCAGCGACCTTGTTCCGGCCAGTGTCTCGGGAGTCAAAGAGCGGTATGGTCGGAAGTACGTCTCGCCGGAATTGTTTCTCGGCACGCAGGTCGGCGTTGCCGGCCGTGAGCCGTCGATGGGGCTCGTGCGTGGAGTCAACCGGTCCGCGTTGCTTGTGCGGCGTCAACTGGAGATTGAAGAGGGTGACTGGCCGGACACCGGTGAGGTTCTGGTGGGCCGAATGGTCGCTGCGAAACTGGGCGGCACCCAGACGGAGGTCCGTGCAGGACAAGAGATTGCGCTGGAGGGGCGGACCTGGCGCGTGAGCGGTGTCTTTTCGGCAGGCGGCGCCGCCTTCGAATCCGAAGTCTGGTGTCGCCTCGACGAACTGCAGCAGGCGATGAAGCGACAGGATCTGAGCCTCCTTGCCGTGACGCTCGCGCCGGGTGGCGACTTCGCCGATCTCGACCTGTTCTGCAAAGAGCGACTCGACCTCGAACTGCAAGCCATGCGGGAGACCGACTACTACGCATCGCTGCATGAGGACTATGCCCCTGTGCGGGGACTGGCGTGGGTGGTCGTGTTGCTCGTGTCCGGCGCGGGATTCTTTGCCGGGTTGAACACGATGTATGGCTCCGTGGTGGGACGCATCCGGGAGCTTGCCATGTTGCAGACCGTCGGTTTTACCCGCCGCGCGATCGTCGTGAGTCTTGTGGAGGAAGGCGTGCTGCTGGCCGCGGCGGCCAGTTTGCTGGCGGCGTTGCTTGCCGTGGTGCTGGTCAACGGTGCCGCCGTTCGATTCACGATGGGAGCGTTCATGCTGCGTATCGACGCAATGGCGATTTTGATCGGCTGCGGCGTCGGCCTTTCGCTCGGGCTGCTGGGCGTAATTCCCCCGGCTTTTCGGGCGTTGAGGATGCCTGTCGTTGATGGACTGAAAACGGTTTGAATGACCGTGGGCTGCGTGGTGCGGCCCACACAACCCATGGAGATTGAAATGAAGACGATAATTCCCGCTGTCGTGAGTATGGGTTGGTTGATGGCAGCCGGTTGCACGCAGGAAGCTCCCGGAAGAGCAGCGCCGAGGAGCTCGGAGCCGCCCGTTGTCGGTTCAAAATTCTTGCTACAGGAAGAGCCGAGTGGAGCGGATGATGTGATCGCCGTGCGAAACGCCGCCGCGAACGGGGACGAGGTCCTCGTCGTCGGACGCATCGGCGGCGGGAATCCGTGGATCGAAGACAGAGCGGCCTTTTCCATCGTCGACACTTCCCTCAAGGCGTGCAGTGACATTCCCGGCGACGCCTGCCAAACACCGTGGGACTATTGCTGCGAGACGGACAAGCTTCCGACATCGACCGCTCTGGTCAAGATTGTCGACGAGAATGACGAACTCATCGGGATCGACGCGCGCGGACTGCTGAACGTCCAGGAGCTGTCCACGGTGGTGGTCCAGGGAAAAGCCCAGCGCGACGATGCCGGCAACCTGACCGTCCTCACTCGTCGTGTGTACGTAAGAAAATGACGTAAACCATGAGTAGCGATGTCGACCTTCGTGAACTGGCTGTCGACCGGAGCGGCAGCGACCGGCCGTCTCTGGGCGCCCGGCGCCATGTGCTGACCCGGTATGTTTTGCCGTCGGTATTGATCATGGGCTTCGTGTCACTTGTGGCGTGGGCGGCGCGGGACCTTGTCTTTCCGCCGACTCCCGTGACGGTCGTGCCCGTGTATTCCTCAACCGCCGCCGTGCGGCAGGAAGGCACGCCGCTGTTCAAGGCGGCGGGCTGGATCGAACCCCGACCGACCCCGGTGCGAGTCGCGGCGCTGGCGCCGGGCGTCGTCGAGCAATTGCTGGTTGTTGAGGATGCACCCGTGACGGTGGGCCAACCGATAGCGGAATTGGTCAAGGACGACGCGAAACTGGCGTACGAGCGGGCACGAGCGGAACTCGAACTGCGCCAGGCGGAACACGACGCAACACGAGCTGCGCTGGTCGCCGCCCGAACACGCCTCGAACAGCCCGTTCATTTGGAGGCCGCTCTCGGAGAAGCGGAAGCATCCGTCGCGAAAATAGAAACAGAGTTGAAAAACCTGCCCTTTCAGATTCTTCGCGCCGAAGCAGACTATGGCGCGATGCTTAAGGTTTACGACGGAAAGGTCGCTGCACAAGGAGTCGTAGCCGGTGTCGACATCGACGTCGCCAAGAGCAAGGCGGATGCCGCCAGAGCGCTCGTGGATGAACTGCGCGGCAGATCCGGGTCGCTCAGAAAAGAGCGGGCGGCGCTGATCCGTCGAAGGGATGCGCTGCAAACCCAGCGCGAGCTGCTGGCAGACGAAATCAAGACCAAAGAAAAAGCCGAAGCGCAATTGAGAGCGGCTGCGGCTCGCGTCGCAGAATCTCGCGTCGCGGTCGCCGAAGCCAGGCTGCTCCTCGATCGGATGACAGTCGTGTCGCCGATCGATGGTCGAGTCTTCCGCCTGATCGCCCATCCGGGCGCCCGCGTCGGCAGCGGCACCGCCATGACGCAGGCAACGGGGCATGACGGCAGCACGGTCGTTACGCTTTACCGCCCAGATAGGCTGCAAGCACGCGTGGACGTCCGCTTTGAGGATATCCCCCGGGTGCGCCTCAACCAGGTTGTAAAGATCGACAACGCGGTGTTGTCAGCGCCGCTGGACGGAAAGGTGCTGTTTGTGAGCTCCGAGGCGGATATCCAGAAGAACACACTGCAGGTGAAAGTCGAAATTCCCGAACCGCCGGCAATCTTCAAGCCCGAGATGCTGGTCGACGTGACGTTTCTGGCTCCCGAGCATTCCGACCAGATTGCGGAGAATTTGTACGAGTTGAAGCTCTACGTGCCGCAACAGCTCATCCAGCTCGGTGACGGCGGTTCGTTTGTGTGGCTGGCCGACCAGTCACGAGGGATCGCGAAAAAGACGGCCGTCGAAGTCGGATCGGTCGGTGAGAATGGACTTGTAGAAATCGTCAGAGGGTTGAACATCTCCAGCAAGATCATCTCCGGCGGCGGCGAAGGCCTGCGGGAGGGCGACCGGCTCAGAGTCACCGGTGAAGACCCCTCGTTTGGCTCGGCCAGAAACCATTAGCAGCTACAGCAGGTTTGAGGCAAATCCTCTTGATGCCGCTCATCCAAGTCAAGGACGTCTCGAAACGGTACCGCAAAGGCGATGATACGATCGCTCCACTGGACGGCGTGTCGATGGATGTCGAACAAGGCGAGTTTATCTCGTTGATGGGAGCGAGCGGTACGGGCAAATCCACGCTCTTGAACCTGATCGCCAGCATCGACAAACCGGACAGTGGCAGCATTGTCATCGCCGGCACCGACATTACACGCCTGTCCCGCACGCAACTTGCGAACTGGCGAGCTGCCAACATGGGCTATATTTTCCAGACACACAATCTCGTACCGGTGCTGACCGCCTACGAGAATGTCGAGCTGCCACTGCTCTTGCTGCCTTTGTCCCGCGGCGCACGTCGCCAACGCGTCGAGGTTGCGCTGCGAGCCGTCGACCTGCTTGACCGCTCCGAGCATTATCCGCGCCAGTTGTCCGGCGGGCAGGAACAGCGAGTCGGAATTGCGCGGGCCATCGTCGCCCATCCGAAGGTGGTCGTGGCCGACGAGCCAACGGGCGACCTTGATGCCGACACGTCCGACCAAATTCTGGCCTTATTGAAACGATTGAACGAACAACTCGATGTCACGCTGCTGATGGTCACGCACGACGCTGCCGCTGCTCAAGTCGCTCACAAACAATATCGCCTGGATCACGGAAAGTTGGTGCCGGCAGGCACGTCGGCCGTTAAGCCTACCGTGCCTTCCGATGCCGAAGGGAAGGCGGGGTAGCACCCGCCGGCTGTGGGATGTTCACGTTTCTGCCTTACACACTGAGAACGCTCTGGCGGCATCGTGCCCGCACGATGCTTACGGTCAGCGGCTCCGCGGTGGCCTTGTTCGTGCTCTGTTTCGTAGCGGCCGTGCAGGAAGGTATGGACGGTCTGCAGCGGCGGCAAGAAGCCAAGGGCTCACTGATCGTGTTCCAGGCCAACAAATTCTGCCCGGCCACCAGCCACTTGCCTCAGGACTACCAGCAACGGGTCGCCCGATTGGATGGCGTGCGAGACGTCGTTCCGATTCAGGTCTTCACCAACAACTGCCGCGCCAGCCTCGACGTCATCGTATTTTACGGCGTGCCGTCGGAGAAGCTCCGCCAGGCGCGTGACTTCCAACTCATCGCCGGCGACTGGTCCGATTTCACTAAGCATCGAGACGCGGCTGTTGTCGGGCGAGCGGTTGCCGCCCGGCGCGGCATCGAACTGGGCAACACGTTCTCCATCGGCGCACTGAGCGTGACCGTCGCCGGCATTTTCAGCAGCGACGATCCCGCCGAGGAGAACTACATCTACTCGCACCTGGAGTTTTTGCAGCGCGGCAGAGGGATGAATCTCGTCGGTACCGTTACACAGCTGGAGGTTTTGTTGCACGACGGCGTGAATCTGATTGCGAAGTGCAAAGAAATCGACGACACGCTTCGTGGCGGCCCGGTGGATACCGATACACGGCCCAAGGGCGTCTTCCAAGCCAACAGCCTCGGCGACCTGGCACAATTGATCGGATTCGCCCACTATCTCGGTTACGCCTGCGTGGGTCTCGTCCTCGCGCTGGTGGCAACGACGACGGTCATGTCGGTTCAGGATCGCATCCAGGAACACGCCATCCTTCACACCATTGGGTTCTCCGGCCCGCGAGTGTTCCGTCTGGTTGTGACGGAAAGTGTTCTGCTCAGCCTGGCAGGCGGGGTTGTCGGCGTGACCGCCGCGATGGTCCTGCTGCAAACTACCAGTCTGTCCGTCAGCGCCGAGGCGGTAACCATCGCCTTCACGCCGTCGGTCCGCCTGGTGTGGATTGGGTTGCTCGTTTCACTTGTCGTCGGGACGTTGGCCGGAATCCTGCCCGCCATTCACGCAGCGCGCGCGAACATCGTACAGGCGCTGAGGCAGATTTAGAGCGTTTTCGCCGTCGGTGCAGTATTCAGCCCCCGGCTCCGCCGGAGGATTGCCCTTCTATAGGATTTCGTGATTCCGGATACACTTTTGCAGTTCGTGCTTCAGGCAATGGCGGCTCGGCGGTGGCATCCTTTCACCGTGAGCCCTCAACACGCCAATCGTCTCACGAAACGCAAGTCGCGAAGTGGTATAAGCATTGAGTTGGAAGTGAGCCCTTCGTGTTATTGGTTGTTAGCCAGCCACGAAGTGGCGCAAGCATGAAGGCGCGGGCGAAAGCCCGCGGGGAGCATCGGATAAGAAAGTTTACAGCCCCGCAAGGGGCAACAACGCATTGATCGGCCGGGCCGCTGCAGAATCCGTAGGGCAGGGACGAAGCCACCGAAGCTCACGACGATCTCAGGCCCTCTGACGCCACCTGCGCCAGGCCAAGATACTCATGGCTACACCAAGTAGCACGGCTGTACCTGGCTCGGGTACGTATTGCGTCCGCACAGAGAGCGGGTTGTTGAGGATCGCTACGAAATCGTCGATGTCGTCGAAGTCCAGGTCGCCGTCCCCGTCTGCATCCCCTTTCGCTTCCGGCGGGACGCCGAACTGGTTCTCATATTCCTGTGGGTTGTTTATGCCCAAAACGAAATCGTCGATGTCGTCGAAGTCCAGGTCGCCGTCGCAGTCCATATCGCCGAGCACCGGAACGGTTAAATCGCCCGCAATTGTGAAATCGTCAACAAAGATCAACTTTAGCTCGTCGGGCAGCGTGAATTCCGTCTCCAGGAAGTCGAATCGGGTGAATCCGTCCGGGCTAACAACGCCGAAGAATTTGTGGGCTGTCCCGAGGATCGCCCGATCGATACAGTTCTCGCCGCTGGGGTCGCAGTCTTCTCCGAAGTCGACATTCACTGGGTTGGAATCCGCCTCCAGGACTAAGGAGATTCCGGCCGGAGGCGTGTTGGTTCTGATCCATCCGCCCACGCCGTAGAGCACGCGGTTACTGGTGCCAACGAAGCCGTCGCCTATGCCGTTGGCGAAATCTCCGTGGGGCAGCGTGTAGAAGCCATAATTGCCCGTCAACGCGGCTCCAATGCCAGTGGTGACTCCGCTGTTAGCGTTGTTTGCCGTCCACGTGATTCCTAGGTTCGTGATGCCGGGCGCGGTCGAACCACGCACTGAACCCCAGGCAGCTTCGTCCTCGAAGCCCTCGTGTACGACCGGTACTCCCAACGCGGCAATGGCGGTGAGATACTCGGCCTCGTCCGTGTATGCAATCACGGCAGCGCTTGCCCGACCGACGGTAACGACCAGGGTGATGAAAACACATAGTGCGGAGAAGATATATCTCATTTGGAATGGCCCTCGATGAAGAAGCATCCGTGCCGGCGAAGAGTAGTGTCCAAGCCGAATCCTCGAACGGCGGTCTCAGTATGGGCTTAGTGATCTGGGGCAGTCAACCTAGGCCGCCTGTCTCCGACAATTGTTGTCGCATGACCATACGCATGGCCTCGAAAGTCGCCCCTGAAGTGTGCGAATCATCCTTCCCTTCGGAGGGGATCATGACGCAACGTCAATTGTAAGCGCAGCTTGTGTGCGGCGTATTCGATATTGTCATGTCGGGCGTGACGAGACGTCCGTTGACCGATATCCAGACCCCCTATTCAACGACGATTGAAAGGGTTATCGTTGTCCGTCGGTTGGCCGCTAGCGGAATCGCGACGATATCGAAGTCCAGCAATGGCAGTTATGAATACTCGCACCCATTCCATTGTGTTGGCAGTATCCACGTTAGCCATTTACACTTGCGCGGCGTGGGCGCAAGTTCACTTTTATGTAGCCATGAACGGCAACGACTCCTGGTCGGGCAGATTGAACAGGCCGACGGAAGCCAAGTCGGATGGCCCCTTCGAGACGCTGATCCGTGCGCGGGACGCCGTACGTGCGGTCAAGAAGAAGAGTGGGCTCCCTGACAACGGCGTTCAGATCGTACTCGACGGCGGCACGTATGCCATCGAGCAAACGCTCGAGTTCACCGACGAGGATTCTGGCACGAAAGATCGGCCGATCTCGTATTCTTCGTCCGAGGGCGAACTGGTCCGGCTGCTCGGCGGGAAAATCGTATCGACCTGGACGCCAGTCACCAATCCAGACGTGCTCAGCAAGCTTGATGAGTCGGCGCGCGGCCAGTTGCTGCAAGCCGACCTGAAGGGTCTGGGCATCACCGATCTTGGCACGCCGAACGGGGGCGGTTTGGAACTGTTCTTTAACGGCGAGCCCATGACCGTGTCGCGCTGGCCGAACGAGGGCTTCGTCCGCATCGTCGATGTGCGGGGCAAGACGAAGCGGGATACTCGCGGCACGAGGGGCTGCGCCGAGGGAATCTTCGAGTACGATGCCGACCGACCCCAGCGTTGGGTTGGTGAAAAGGACGGCTGGGTGCACGGGTACTGGTTCTGGGATTGGGCGGAACAGCGACACAAGATCAAGTCCATCGACGTCGAACAGCGGATCATCGAACTGGAGCCACCCTACCACGGCTATGGATACCGCAAAGGTCAATGGTATTACGCGTTCAATATGCTGTCGGAAATCGATCAGCCCGGAGAATGGTACGTCGATCGTGAAACTGGCATTCTGTACTTTTGGCCGCCCGCGCCTGTGGATAGCGGCGAGGCCCTCGTTTCGGTGTTGCAGACCGTGATGACCATGAATGACGCGTCTCACGTCAGCCTGCGTGGCTTCACCATCGAGGGCGCGCGCGGAGACGCAATCACCATGTCGGGCGGCCGCGGCAACGGTGTCGTCGGCTGCAGTATCCGCAACGTAGGAGGCTGGGCCGTTACGGTTTCTGGCGGTGAGGGCCACTGCGTCGTCGGATGCGACATGTACCAGATGGGCGGTGGCGGAGTTGCACTCCACGGAGGGGATCGGGAACAGCTCACCCCGGCGGGTCATTTTGCGGAGAACAACCACATCCATCACTACGCTCGAGTGAATCGAGTTTACCAACCAGGGATCACGCTCCAGGGAGTGGGCAATCGTGCGTCGCACAACTTGATTCACGATGCACCACACATGGGCATGGGCTTCAGTGGAAACGATCACGTCATCGAGCTCAACGAGATTCACAGCGTATGCTACGAATCCAACGACGCGGGAGCGATTTATACAGGCCGCGATTGGACAATGCGGGGTACCGTCATCCGGAACAATTACCTACATCACATCAGTGGCTTTAGGGGACTCGGCTGCGTCGGCGTCTACTTGGACGATATGTTTTGCGGAACAGAGATCTCCGGCAACCTGTTTTACCGAGTGACGCGAGCTGCGTTTATCGGCGGGGGGCGCGATTGCGTGGTCAAGAACAACCTGTTTGTCGATTGCAATCCGTCGTTGCACATCGACGATCGGGCCCTGGGTTGGGCGCACGATCACACCGACGCATGGATTAGAGAGGGACGCGACAAAGGAACCCACAAGGGAATCCATTTCAAGCAGCCTCCCTACAGCACACGCTATCCGAAGCTGGCCAATATTCTGGAGGACGAACCTGCCGCGCCGAAAGGTAACCAGGTTTTTCGAAACGTGTCGTACGGCGGACGATGGGATGGAGTGTACGAGGGGGCCCGGAAGTATCAATCGATCGAGAACAACCTGGTCGACAAAGATCCGCGACTCGCGACGCCGGATCGCATCGGCGAGGGCAAGCAGCCGGCGGCCGTGGATTTCACGCTCCAGGTCGACTCGCCGGCGTGGGAGATTGGCTTTGAGGAGCTGCCGCTAGACTGCATGGGCCTCTACGAAGACGACGCACGGGCTAGTTGGCCGGTGACTCATAACGTCCGCGCAGTCAGCACGCGTGGAGAGGGACACTCGGAATGACAGAAAAACCTGGCGCCATTTACAGGAGTCGTGCGCTATTTGTTGTTGGCGGACGTATTCGGCGTGAGTTGCCAAGAGGCTCACATCGCGCCCCTACCGGGCTCAACAACCGTCAATTGCCACGCGTCGCCACTTCGGCCAGTGATACGTGATAAGCAATGCAAATCGGTACTGCGCCAAGGAGCGAAAGGAACGCCGGCATCGCTCAAACAAGCCGGTCCGACGTATGTCCGCCTGCCTACACCCACCAAGAAGGCCTCGGCGACGCTAAAGAAAACCAATCCACTGAAACAAAGCAGAACCGCACTTCCACAAGAAAAACCCCTAGCTGGGCAAACCCGGATTCATCTGCACAGTAGTACCTACTCGGCAGCACACAACCTTTGCCACCGAGTTACCGCAAAACTGCCCTTTCGAGCCCACCACAAACTGCTCCAAAAAATCAACGCGCATCAAGAAGCAAAAACGGCCCCGCAGATACAAAAGAACCAAAGCTGGTATTGCCAGACAATCTGACGATGAACACTTACACAACACTTGGCGTCATGGATCAGTCGGCGGCGTTCGAAGCGCTGCCGCCCGTGCCGATCGGGAAGCGCACGGATGGCCCCCAGAGGCTGCGCGCGACTGGCACCGAGGGACCCGATGCCGGGTCAGAGCAGCGTCAAATGGTGCCCACTATGGTGCCGAGTGGTGCCGAAAATGGTGCCAAGCGCCCTGCATCGGATGCCCGCGAAGGTGCACCAAATTGCACGGAGAACGCGACTGAAGAACCGTCGTCTGCAGCGGTTGATGGTGCACTAAATACCTACGAAGACAGTACTTGACGCGCTCCTTCGCATCGGTGTGCATCGGATTGCACTCGAATGCCGGAGGAGGGACTCGAACCCTCACGTCCGTTAAGGACACTGGATTTTGAATCCAGCGCGTCTGCCAATTCCGCCACTCCGGCAAAGAGTTACTCTGCAATACTTTGCGGCAATTCCCAGGCACTGTCAATCGGCATGCGGTTCGGCGTCTACACGGACACTGCTCGTGACCGACTGTAATGCGTGCATCACGTTCTAAAGAAGCCCCGCCAGGCACTGGGCCCGGTCCGCGCGGCGGGCCGCAGCCAATCGACCGGGCGACCCGCCTCCGGATCACCGTTTGATCATGATCTGATTCTGAACGTGGAGGAGCCCGAAACGGCGGACCACGGTTTCCGCGGTCTCCTTCTTCCAGAGGTGATCCACCTCACCGGACAGCACAGCCGATGTATCCTGGATCGCGATGGAGATGTCGGCATCGGTCAAGCCGCGCGCCCGGGACAGGGCTGCCTTGATCGCGTTGGCCAGTTCTTCATCGGCGATTTTGGTCTCCAGGTCCACCATCAACAAATTCTCCACATCGCGCACCCCGCGCGTAGCGCGGGCGATATCCTCAGCCACCGTCCGTTCTAAATGGCTGCCGACGCTTCCGGTCAGCGTCACTTTGCCTCCTACCACCGCGACGTACACGGTCTCCTTGGTCACGTCCGCGCTGGCATCCAGGGCCGAGCACACGTGCGCCGTTACTTCCTCGTCCGGCACCGGCCCGGGCGGCGAAACCGTCAATTTGTTGACCACCTCATGAACGCCTTCATAGTGCGCCGCGATTTCGTGCGCCGCAAGACGCCGCCGATGGGAATGAACGTCCCCTTCCAACGTCACGACTCCCTGGCACACGGTCACGCGGATCGCCTGTGACGACAGGCGTTCGTCGTTGAGCAACTCTGTCTCGATCAGCACTCTAAGTTCATCATCCGTCGGCATGGCCACTGGCTCCCCCAGCCCGCCGTTGCGGCTGAAGTGTTAGGATTCGATTTCCGGCGGGAATCGCCAAAACATCCCTGTCTATTCGGCCGAGTTCACATCGACGTCAACGCCCTCTCTGTCCACATCAACTCCGACTCGCTCGCCAACTTGTACGTCAACTCCATCGCCCACGTCAACCTTTATTCCAAGCTTGCCAGAACCTGTGTCGTCACCCGAATCCGATACTCCATTCGGCTCCGACGCGCCGGCCGGCACACCAGGCTCGAATGCCTCGGACGACGGTGCATCGTCGGGAGCCGTATCGTATTGCGCCGGTTCGCAGCCGAAAAATATCAGTGCCGTGAACAGGCAGATCTTGGTCAAGAGAATGTTTGTTCGTTTCACCTTACCACTCCTTAAAAAGAGAGTTCACTACTTGCTCTTGGCAACCGCGGGACGCGCATCCACTAAGAGCCGATGTCGGTATTGCCCTATTCAACCCTGCAAACCAGGTGCCATATCATTACATCGGGCAGCGTCGGCGCTGCACGCCGGAACCTTCGACCACCCCGGTCGACTTGCGCCGGTCAGTGCGACACAACGCCGCTCCCCACGACTATTATCCGATCCAACGCCGCAACTCGTCGAATGGAACGTCGCTTGCATCACACGTTACGTTGGAGTTGCTTCCAATACAAGTGGGAGACGCGTCATGACTCTCCCACTGCCCCGCTCCTGCTGCGCGACGCCCCGTGAGATATCGTGGGGCGACCGTTCCCTACGCACGCGAAGCCTCATCGACCAACGCTCCCTCCGGTTGTTTGGATTCCGGAACAGCAGGGCATGTTCCGGCCACGGTTTGCTGAGTGGCGTTCCACGTACGGGACAACCCGCCCCGCACAGCTACCGTCTATTTTTGCTGTTCGTCGTCGACGTCCCACGTCTTGAGTTTGCGCTGCAGCGTGCGGACCGAGATGCCGAGCGACTTCGCCGCGTGCGTGCGGTTTCCGTCATGTTGTTCCAGAGCTTGTTCCACGGCCTCGCGTTCCAGATCCGTGAGCTTGGTGTTGGGCGGAATGGTCAAGTGATTCGGAGCGGCCGTGTCGTTTTGTGCCATGGCCGGAAGATCATCCAGTGTGAGAATCTCGCCGGCGGCCAGCACGATCATGCTTTCCAGACAATTGCGAAGCTGCCGGACATTGCCTGGCCAGTCGTGTGTCTCCAGATAGTCTTTCAAGTCCGTGTCGATCTGCAGCACGGGCTTGTTCGCCGCCTCGCCCAATTCCCGCATGAAGTGGTTGACCAACAATGGGATATCTTCGCGCCGCTCGCGCAGCCGCGGCAAGTGGAGATTGACAACATTTAATCTGTAGTACAAATCCTCGCGAAAATTCTCCTCGCGAATCAACTGTTCGAGAGTGTGACTGGTGGCCGCCACCACGCGGACATTCACTTCGCGATCGCTGTTGCTGCCGATCGGGGTCACGGTGCGATTCTCCAGAACTCGCAGCAGCTTGGCTTGCGATTCAAGTTTGAAATCGCCGATCTCGTCAATGAAGATCGTACCTTCATGGGCGGTTTCGAATCGGCCGATGCGGGAGTCGGTTGCCCCGGTAAACGCCCCTTTGGCGTGGCCAAACAGCTCGCTTTCCACGAGGTGTTCCGGCACGGCTGCCATGTTAACGGTCACAAACGGTCCTCCTTTGCGGGGACTGTTCTGATGAATGGCTTCGGCAATCAGCTCCTTGCCCGTTCCGGACTCCCCTGTGATGAGCACCGTGCTATCGGAGGCCGCGGCACGGCGAGCGTGCTCGAAAACTTCCAGCATTGCTTTGGAGCGTCCTACGATTTTCTCGAAGCCGAGTCGTTCGTCGAGCCGTTGCTGCAATCCGGCGATGGTGTCGTCCTTGCGTTTCGCCTCCAGGCATTTATCGACCAGCATCAAGAGTTCGTCCGGATTCACCGGTTTGCTCAGATAGTCTTCGGCGCCGTGTTTCATGGCATCGACGGCTGAATTGACATCGCCGTAGGCGGTCACCATGATGAAGGGAGTACGTGGCTGGCGGCTTTTCCAATAGCGCAGCAGATCCACGCCGTCGGTCTTGCCCATCCGCAAATCACTGATGACCAGATCGACGGCTTCGTCCAGGTGCCCGATGGCCTGCTGAGGGCCGTCCGCGGCGAGGACTTCGTATTTTTCCATTCGCAGCAGCCGAGCCAGAGCCTCCCGTTCGCTCTCTTTATCTTCCACAACGAGTATTCTGGCTGAATAAGTCATCTGATCCTGCCTCGCAATGATGGAGCAAGTCCTACGCTGTTCGCGGCGCCGCGGCTTCGCGGAGCGAGATCCGGAACGTCACACCACCTGCCGGACTTCGTTCACAATGAATTGCGCCGTCCACGTCGTCGATGAACCGCTTGACCAGCGCAAGTCCCAGACCGGTGCCGTCCGGCTTGGTGGAGAAAAAGGGTTCGAAAATGCGTTGGCGGTCCATTTCGGAAATTCCGGGGCCATTATCAATGACCGTGATCTCGGCCTTCCCGCGTCGGCGGACCAGTTCGACGTCGATTTGCCCGCCGTCCTCCATGGACTGCTGAGCGTTTTGCAGCAGGTTCAGCATGATCTGTCGAAGACGCCCGCGGTCCATATACGCTCGAACCGGACCGTTGGGCAGATGTGTTTCAATCTCCACATTCTTGTCTAGCAACTCTTGCTCAATGAAGTCCACAACATTCTGGATCTCGGACGCCAGATCGATAACCTCATTGCGCGGTTCTTCCGGCGCTGCAAATCTGACCAACTGCTGCATGAGCTGCTCGATACGATCAATCTCGCGCGCCGACTGCTCCAGCATCGTGGTGACCTCATCCTCCGAAAGTTGTAGCTGCTGATCGCATGCACGGCGAAATGAGTGCAGATTGAGCCGGATGGCGTGCAGCGGATTGCGAATTTCGTGAGCAAGTCCGGCAGCCAGCTTTCCAACTTCGGTAGCGCGTTCGAGCGCTGCCATGTCAGCCGCACGCCGCAGCGCGATGGAGTGCGTCGCGATATAGTAGAGCGACGTTGTCGCCAGGAGCACGACCAGCAGGACCCCTCCGACGAGAACCGACCGGCGTCGCAGAAAACTGGCTTCTTTCTGGGCGATCCGGTTCTCAAACCAGTCGACGTCGAAACCCACGTGATACTCACCAACTTCACGCGCATCGAGTTTGATTGGGACGCGCACGTCGTACGCCCGGTCGCCTCGTGTGAGGACGGAGTCGCGTGTCTCGAACACATCCTCGCCAACTTCGGAAAGAATGCGGTTGTACCAGTCACGGCTCAGCCGCTGGTGGACACGCTCGGGATCGCTGTGCAGCAATACGCTGCCGTCGGCGTTCACGACGGCCGCATACAAACGAGGTTCCTCCTGCGGTATGACGCACTGCCAACGCCGATGTAGCCACTCGTATTTTCGGAACACCTCCAGTTCCGTTGTCGAACGCGTTTCCAAATCGCGCTCGATTCTCCCCACCGTCCGCTCCGCGTGCGACCGCAGCCGATCAATCTCACCTTCCAGCAAGGTCACGCGAAGGAATTGCACGTCGCGGTACGTTCCCCACATCGTCAGCCCCAATAACAGCAACAACGCAGCGCAAATGCACAGGTAAGCGGCAATCGCCGAACGTGACAGCGACCTTTTGGAGAGTCGGGACATTCGTCGGTTGGTGAAAAAGAGTGCGCCGGAAAAGGGGGTATGGTTCGCAAAGACCGTGCCACGCCCCTGGGCAACGGATTACTGGAGATCGCCCATTGAGAAACCAGGTATCGGGACGAGATGACGCATTGGGTACGTCAGGATGTCGTAGACCCGATTCTATCACCCGCCCCTGGTGCTGGCGACGCCAGCGCCGTGGGGGTGAGACGTTAATTTTTATCCCACAGCATGTTACGGCGTCCGTGCATTGCTTTCCGCCGCTCCGCCGGCCGGATCAGCAAGTTCGGCCTGACCCGTCTCTGTCTGCCGCTGTTGGTCCACCGCCCGGTGATGATCCCAGTTGCCGACGCTGCCAGCCCGTCGTTCGTCCAGGTTCTGCAATGTGGCACGCGGACCGTAAAGGATGGCCGTATCCCCCGCGTCCAGAGTCGTATGGCCACGCGGTGCCCCGGCGAATCCGCCGCCGCCTTTTTCAATTCCCAGAACGAGAACGCCTTCGTCGTTGAGTCGCAATGCGTGCAGCTCACGACCGGCAAGCCAGTCGTGGGGTTTTACTTGAAGCTCGATCACCGCGTAGTCCCCCGAAAGGTGCAAGAGGCTTGCGTAGTCACGCGCTTCGAGCATCGTCCATTGACCCAGCGCCCAGGCGATGATACGGGACAGGTGGCGGTCGACCAGTCGGCTGTGCGCAACTGCCCACAGCAGTACGAGCCCGGTCACCAACGCCGTGACACGAAACCATAGAGAACCAAGCACGCCCTCAGTTTGCTGCGCGCCGACGAGCGACAGTATCAGCGAAGACATCGCAGTGATGATCCCGGCATTGCCTAGCAGCATTAACAACATGATGATGCGCCGCCGGACGGGATGACCGACGACGTTTTCCGACTCATTGGTCGTGAATCCGGCTCCGGTGAAGGCCGAGCGAGCCTGAAAGCGAGCCAGTTCCTTCGACAGACCGGTAAGCGTTAATGCGACCGTCGCGACGCGGACCACGAGCATCGAGAGGACGACGACGACCAACAGCGAAATAATGGAAATCACCGGTTGGGACCCTTGCTCTGAGGACGGTGGGATCACGCGGGCGAATGTGCCCGTCCGCGCAGCGCAGCCGCGATACAACACTGCCACGACGTGCTTGAGATGTCGGCAATTGTCGTACCGGAGTGTATTCTGGCACGACAGGGGCGCATCGGCCCGTCAATCCGTCGTAGTTTTATGCCATTTCGTCGCGGCCACTCCGAAGCAATGACGCACATACCCCAGCAGCGCATTGACGCCGACAAGGCATTCCTTTTGCTCTAGGGTACCAATTTGCTTCGGCCACCCGTGAATGAGGCTGCCCATGGAGATCCTTTACATCTTACTCGTCCTGCTGCTCGTAACGCGGGCGTTCGGGGAGTTGGTGGTTCGACTGGGCCAGCCGGCGCTGGTTGGCGAATTGATTTCTGGCATCGCCCTGGGAGCGATCGTCGCCCAATACACGGGGGCGTTCCCGATCCTTTCCGATCTTTCCGACAACCACGTCTTCCTGGCCATCACCGACTTGGGGGTCTTTTTCTTGATGCTCTATGGCGGCATTGAAATGCGCCCCAGCGAGCTGGCAAAGGCGTCGACCAGGTCGTTCGTAATCGCGACATGCGGGCTCCTGTTTCCGTTGGCCGTGGGATTTGGAATTGGCTGGTGGTTCTTTTCCGATTCGAGCTACAAGATTGCCCAGTGCTTGTTCCTCGGAACGTCGCTGGCTATCACTGCCGTTCCGGTAGCGATTCGCGTCCTGATGGATCTCGGAAAACTCGATTCTCGCGTGGGCAAGATCATCGTATCGGCGGCGATTTTCGACGACGTGCTCAGTCTTGTGATGTTGGCCGTGCTGACGGCGCTGGCGCGTACGGGCGAACTGCCGGAATTCGGCGGATTGCTCTTGTTGGGCGGAAAGATCACGCTGTTCTTCGCGATTACATTCATCATCGGGCGGTACGTCTTTCCCCGGATCGGCAGACTAATCAATCGCTTTCACGCCGAAGAGCTGGAGCTGTCCGTACTGTTGATCGTAGCGATGAGCTTCGCCTGGCTGGCCGAGACGCTGGAACTGCACTTCATACTCGGCGCCTTCCTGGCGGGCCTGTTTTTTGGCCGCCGCGCGGTCGGCGACGCCACCTACGACGACGTGAAAAAGAAGGTCTCGGGAATAACTTCCGGCTTTCTGGCACCGATCTTTTTTGCGTCTATCGGACTGCATATGGACATCTCGGCGGTCTTCACCGTGCCGCTGTTCCTCGCGCTGCTGGTGTTTGCGGCGTTCGCCAGCAAGTTCGTCGGTGCCGGACTTCCGGCGTACTGCCTGGGCCTGACAGGCATCGAATCTGCTACCGTGGGCGTCGGAATGAGTGCCCGGGGAGCCGTTGAACTGATCGTCGCGGACATCGCGCTCCGCGCCGGGTTATTCGAGCATCCCGAACCCACACCGGCCATCATCGAGCACTTGTTTTCTGCGGTCGTGATCGTAGCGATTGTCACCACGCTCGCCATCCCCATGGTGCTGCGGTGGATCTTCGTGTGGCACGGTACCAACGAAGGGCCAACCGACGGCGGCGATGAAAGCGAGCGGAACGAAGACAAGCAGGGAGCATAACCGCCGTGGCACGTTCCATCGATGGCATCGGTCCCTACAACGCGCGGTTCGTTGGTCAGCGGCTGGAGGACCACCTGCGTGATCCAGCCAGCGTTACGGAATCCTGGCGGCCATGGCGCAAGCCGCTAGTAGTGCTCTCGCCCAAGAGCCTTCTGCGCCATCCGCGGGTGAATTTCTCCCTCGACCAACTCGCCTCCGGTCGCTTCCGCCGCGTATTGGCTGATAGCCGCGATGCCCAAACGGATCGTGTCATGGTTTGCAGCGGCGACGTATCTTACGACCTGCTGAAATACCGCACGCAGAACGAGCTTTCCGATGTCGCCGTTGCTCGCACCGAGCAATTTGGTCCGCTGCGTGACGAAATATTGAACTCTGTTCTGGAACCGTATGCCAGCGGCGCGGACATCTTCTGGGTGCAGGAGGAGCCCGAGAACATGGGCGACTGGCCTTATTGGCGGGCGCGATTCGGCCAAGGCACCTGCCGGCTGCACATGGCCCTCGTTGCTCGCCCACCGTCCGCAAGTCCCGCCACAGGTTCCAAGGAGAGCTACGAGCGTGAACAAAATGAACTGGTCGCGCGGGCGTTCGGACAGTAGCCGTCGGGCTCCACCGTGACGAGTGTTTTGCGAGCGGACGCCCAGCGTATCGGGTAAGATTACATGAGTCTCGAACTGAAGATTCCCGAACTCGGCGAATCGATCCAAGAAGTCCAGATCGGCAAATGGCTCAAACAACCGGGCGATGCCGTTGAGCAGGATGAAGGATTTGTCGAGCTGGAAACGGACAAGGCATCGATGGAACTGCCCGCGCCGGCTGCCGGTGTGCTCGCCGAAATTCTCAAGAAAGAAGGCGACACTGTATTGGCCAACTTCGACATCGGTTTTGTTTTTTGACTGAACGGGAACAGGCGGCGAGGCAACATCATCATTTCTATGACACATTCTGGTCCCGGTTCGCCATGAGCGCCGGATCAGCTCAAACCTGCATCGGTGCGTCCAGAGTTCACAGACCGATGCATTTTCGCATGCCACCGTATCTGCGTTGGACGGGCGCGACCTACACAGGTTAGCTGAAGCAAGACACACGAAACAACGGGCGTTTCAGAAAGGGAGAAATGTACGCGATCTGGTCTCCGTCCGTCGGATCAACGACAACGGTCTGCGGCGAATCATTCGGCACAGCAAATCCTACTGAAGTTCTGTCACGTGCTCTTTAGCGAGATTCTGCTGTCGGCTCCACTCCGCTGCGGAGTTCGCGCCGCAGCTCCCACCAGTCTTGCGGCGTAATTGCCGTTTCACGCCCGTTGTCATCACGTCTGATGCCCAGCGCGATCCATGTGCGAAGTTGCATCTCTCTCAGACTGTCGGGCACTTCTGGAAGCGGCCAAATGCGGATCGTGCCATCCTTCGATCCGGTCGCCAAACGGTTGCCCTCTGGGTTGAAGGAGACACTGAGCACGACATCGTCGTGCCGCAGCGCTAAACTGTGAGTGGGATGAAGCGCCGTCACTGGCCAAAGTCGAACCGTGTGATCCTCGGATGCGGTTGCGAGCAGCGTGCCGTCTGGGCTGAAATCGATCCCCCAAACCAGCTGTTGACCTCCCAGCAGCTCACGGTACTTCCAGTTATTCGTTTCGTACAATCGCACCGAGCTGCCCTTCAATGCGACGGCGCACCGTCTTCCGTCCGGACTGAACGTGACCCTGTGGCCCGCCCAAACACTCCGCTCGATTCGACCGGTTGACCGATTCCAGATCTTTGTGCCGGCGCCTGCGGCGATAGCCAGTAGCTCTCCATCCTCTTGGAAGGCCAACGCCTCAACTTCATCGGTAAACATTAGCGGCTTACCATCGGAAAGTCCCGTTACCCTGTCCCAAAAGCGGACGCTGCCGTCAAGCGATCCGGTGGCAAGTAGATTCTCGCCGGGGACAAAGGCAACGGTCGTCACCTCCCGTTGATGGCTCAACGTCGAGGCATGGGGTTGACCCGTGCTCGTATCCCAAAGTCGTGCCGTGCCGTCCGCGGATCCGGTAGCGAGCAGCGTTCCTTCCCGATTAAACGCGACGGCTTTAACGTCTGCCTGATGGCGTAGTGCGGACCCATGAGGTTTTTTAGTACCTGTCTTCCATAGCCGGGCCGTCCCATCGGACGCTCCAGTGGCCAGGAGCTTCCCGTCTGGGCTAAACGTGACCGCCCAGACACTTCCCTGGTGAAGCATTGGTTCATCGTCATGCTGTGTTGTTATCCTCCACAACCGTGCCGTGCCAAACTGCGACGTGCTGGCGAGGTGTTTGCCATTCGGGCCGAAGGCTAAGTCCCACACTCGACCCAAGTGGTGCAGCGGCGGCCCGTGGGGTCGACCAGTGTCGGGATTCGCAAGGCGCACCCTACCGTTGGCGGCCGCCATGGCGAGAAGCGTACCGTCTGGGTTGAACGTCAGGTTGAGAACCTCACTCTCGATTAGAATTGCTGGGCCCACAGGTTGACAATTCGTTGTGTCCCAGAGTTGCACACTCCCCTCGGGGTTGGACGCGATTGCCAACCTTCGACCATCAGGGCTGAAAGCCAATTCCAACTCGACACCGTTGGTCATCGGTGAGCCAAAGGCTTCCAGCGAATCGGTTTCCCACAAGCGCGTGGCGCGCTCGGCGCCGGAGGCGACAGCGACATATTTTCCATCCGGGCTGAACGCAACGCGTCGGTCGCCCGATCCGTGTACTGAAAACGGTTCGCCATAGGGGTCACAGGTGTCGGTATGCCAGAGTTTCGCGGGTCCGTCATACGAACCACCGCCCAGCAACTTCCCGTCCGGACTGAATGACAGCCCCCAGACGAAAGGGTGCGGCATCGGTTTGCCGTGGGGCTCTCCGGACTCGGTCGACCACAAGCGCACCGTCCCGTCCTGATCAGACGCGGTGGCCAGTAGCTTCCCGTCCGGACTGAATGCTAACCCGAATAGCGGACTATTGCCGTGGCGAATCGGATTGAAAACCAGTTGCCCACTAGCCGGATCCCACAGCCGCGCCATTCCATCCCATGCCCCTGTGGCCAGTAGAGTGCCAGAGGAGTTGAATGCGATCGCCTTGACACCCCCTGGATGCCCCTCGAGCGGTGGCCCCTTAGGCAGCCCAGTCTCTGTGGACCAAATCTGACCAGTAGGAGCGCCCCCGGTGGCAAGCAGTTTCCCATCGGGGCTGAAGGCCACGACTCGCGCCCCCTGGGGACCAAGCACATACGCCAATTCGTTTACGATTGGCTGCTGCCTTCCCGCCCAGAGGAATGCCACGGACTCCTTCATTGATGGGATGTCTTCTGCAGTCGCTCGGGCATCGAGTAGGTCCAGGAGCCCCAGGGAATTACGTTCCTCCAAGAGCCGCAGCCCGCGATTCAACTGTTCGTCGACGAGCAAACGTTCCGCCCGCCGACGCTCTACGGCTTCTTTTTGCTGTGCCGCCTGGGCAGCCGCGCGTTGACGCTCGGCATCCTGTCGCGCCAAAGTTTCCTTTTGCTGAGCGGCCGTCGCGGCCTCGCGCTGACGTTCGGCTTCGGCCCGCTGCTCGGCTTCGTGATAAAGAGCGCGAGAGGTCCGCACGTAAGCGATCGTTGTGACAACCGCCACGAGCACGGTCAGTCCTGCGGCTGTGGCGGTGAGGCCAGCGATCCGCGGATTTCGCCCAAACCAGCGCCAGAACCGCTCGGCCGTACCCACTGGTCGAGCCACAATCGGTCTGCCGTCAAGCCAGTACTTCAGATCGGCTGCCAAATCAGCTGCCGTTTGATACCGCTTGGCGGGATCCTTCTCCATGCACTTCAGGCAAATTGTCTCAAGGTCGCGTGGCACACTGCTGTTGAGCATACGCGGACTGGGCGGCTCTTCCCGCATGATCTGCAGAACGAGCATCTGCGCATTGCCACGGAAGGGCAGCTCGCCGGTCAACAGACGAAACAGAATGACACCTAAGGAAAAAATGTCGGTGCGGCTGTCCGCTTGGTGGCTCTCACCCCGCGCCTGCTCCGGGGACATATACGCCGGAGTTCCCAAGACGCGTCCTGCCACGGTCATCGTGACTTCGCCGGTGGTGCGTCGTGCCAGGCCGAAATCCATCAGATGGGGTTCGCCGTCCAAATCGAGCATGATGTTGCCCGGTTTCAAGTCTCGATGAATGACGCCAGCTTCGTGAGCATGATGCATTGCCTCGGCAATCTTCACGCACAATTCGGCCGCTTCTCGCGTGCTGAGGGACTGCCCGGTAAGCCAATCGTCCAACGTGGCACCGTGAATAAAATCGCTGACAATGTAGACGATAGAATCATCAGTACGGCCGACTTCATGCACGCTGACGATGTGCGGATGTTGGAGCTGAGCTGCGGCCCGCGCTTCGCGAAGGAACTGCTGGGTCTCGTCAGCATCGAGATCACCCTTGCGCGGTATCTTGATGGCCACCGTGCGATCGAGTTCCGTGTCGCGTGCCTTCCAGACGCTGCCGAAGGCCCCGGCGCCAACCTGCTCAATCAGTTCAAATTGCCCAAGCGTTTCGGCTCTGGCCCCTTCGTGCGGCAACGTTTGATCACCCACTAGGCTGAAGGTGCCGCCGCATGACGGGCAGCGCAGCATACTGAAGTCGCTGTCGCCGGCGACTTCGATCGGTTCGTGGCAGTGAACGCAGCGCACCTGCACGGGACCAAACTCCCTGAGTTTCGCATGTCGTGGCGCAATTATCATATCGGTGATGGCACGACGATGCCTACATACCCGCCTCCTCAGGTTAGAGGTCACACGAAACGCCAAGTCAAGGTCTTTTCAAGAACGGTCGCTTCCTCAACTAGCTTACTTCAGGCTCAGGTTCAAATCGCTTTTCCTGCCGCTGGACGGCTCCACGACGGTCAATTTGATGCTACCGTTGCTCTTGCGAACCGCATCGTTTAGGTCATTGGTGTGGAGGACCGCTATCTGCGGGAGCGCGACCAGGTGGAGGCACTTCAAGCGTGGTGGGTTGTGGCAGAGCGGCTGCGAACAGAAATGGACGCTCAGGTGCAACATCTGCATGAGGTGTCCTTTTTGCGCAGGTCTGTTCAAGACCGACCGGCACGGAGCGCTACGCCTTACGCCTCGCGGCCAGGCGCCCTGCATGAGCAAGAAGAAGCTCGAGGAATTGCTGACGAACATTGCCGACCAGGCCGACGAGGAGATCTCGATCAAACGAACGCCCAAGGGCGCCGCATCCACTACTGCCAGGCATTGGGCGCAGTATTCCCACGCGGACCCGTTTATTGGGCACTGGATGGCCCTGACCGAAACGGCCAAGCTGTGCCAGTGCTTCGGCAACCTGCAAGCCGACGTGGTTTATCCCAGATACACGGTCATTGTCCGGATCGGTCGCACGAGCTGTTCGAATCCCAACGTCCAACAGCTTCTGCGGAAAGGCGGGTTTCGAGAAATGGTGGTCGCGTCGCCGGGCCATTATCTTTTGGCAGTCGACGATAGCTTCATCGAGCTTAGGACCTTGGCTGCCGTGTGCGAATTCCGTTACGGCACCTCCAAGCTGCCAGCTGCTTCTCGACCCGCACGGCGGTCGTGTCGATTTCCACCCATTCGGGCGCGGGCGAGTCGCCTTCCCAG
>CAZNKT010000038.1:0-51292 GCA_964573605.1 uncultured Pirellulales bacterium | reverse complement strand
ATTATTCATAGCACCGTTCTCTGCGCTCTCTGTGTGGCGTGATTACGCCGCGAGTTCAAACGGATTTCACGGCTGGTGGTGATTCGAACGCAGCGCATCGGGAACGTCGGCAAGTGCATCATCCGGCAGCACGTACGAACTGCCTGTGATCTTCGGGTCGTCGTTCACCAGATCCGGAAAACGGATCCCCGCCAGAACGGAAACGGCAAAAATTTCCTGCACCGCGTCTTCAAATTTCAGGAACGCCACTTGCTGCCCGGTACGGATGTCCACAACCCACACTCCGCAGGTCCGTTCCGCTTGCTGCATGCGGTCGGTAATCGGAATGCCGCTGAAGACGGCCGTCTCGCACACCTGAGACAGGCCAATGAAGGCCAGGTGGGCGGCGAAGTCCAACCCGCGCGTGAATCCGGGTAATTCGATGATTGATTCATAGCGGCCGGTCCGCGGATCGACGCAACCGAAACTGCCTGCCCCCGACTCCTCGAGCCATAATTGCCCGGCATACCAGCGGGGCGAATGCGGCATGGACAGCCCCCGGGCAATAATCTGTTCGTTGGCGATGTCCATCAGAATGCCACCATCCTTTTTGTCGTCGCGCCACCCGCCGCTGGTATTGGTGTCGCCCAGAGCAGTTACGTACCGCGGCTTTCCGTCGACGAGGCCCAATCCGTTGAGGTGGCAGCGGTCATCCGGCGACAGTTCGGTCACGAAGCGGGGCCGCCACCGTGGCACAAAGCTGTGATCCTCATCGTGGGTGCAAAGGCACGAAAACGCCGTATTGGCGAACCAGAGTTGGTTGCCGGCCTGGTAAGTGGTGACCAGCAGCGAAGCCCGCAGTTCGTGGAGAATGTGCGGGAGGTTCGACGTGTGGATGCTGCGCAACGGCGGTGGCTGAGTGTCATGCGACTGATTCGATGCGTCCTCGGCCATCGTTTCGTCTCGGGGAATCTTTTGATACCTCACCAGCAATACGACCAAACGCAGTTTTGCGGCCGAGATGCCCGTTTCACTACACGATCCTCGTGAGAAGCCGCTGCCTGATTCCGCTCATCATAATCTGAAAGCCGGCGGTCGCCAAAACCAACGCGACGGGGGAGGTGCCGACTTCGAGTCCGGGGGACGGCGATCGATCTGGCCGGCGGTGGGGATGCCCATGTCGAAGCCCCAAATGTCGAGCCCAGAGGTCGAGCACCAGACAGGCAACGGAGATTTCTTCTGGCTTTCGCAAGACGTCACCGATCCAGCCAATCCGGCGTGGGCGATAACGGGACAACAACATCAGCCGGCACGCGCCAGCGTGCGGTTGCTGTGCACTTGCGAACCTGCGCAAACCGTGGGCGCCCCTCGGCGAATGCCTCGTAATCGCTTGCGGTGACTTCGTGGGAAGACGTGGGTGGCGCTGAAGGCGTCAACCCGCGGAAAGGAACCGTCCGTCGAATATGCAACCGCATGGTTTCGGACATTGCAGCAAGCAGGTAAATTAGAGGCCGTAGGCGTCCTGACATCCTGAGTGGCTGGGGAGCGGAAAATGTGACGGTCAAGACGCGCGGTCCCATTGATGTTGCGGCCCTGAGTCGCCGGATCGTCGCCAACGTCGAACAGGTCGTCGTTGGCAAGCGGGCGCAACTCGTTAAGGTTCTGGTATCCTGGTACTGCGAAGGCCACGTGCTGATCGAAGATGTCCCGGGCGTGGCCAAAACGATCATGGCGCGGGCGTTTGCCCGCAGCGTGGGGTGTACGTTTAAAAGAATTCAGTGTACGCCCGACCTGTTACCGACCGATGTGACGGGCGCCTCGGTATTCAAGCAGAAGTCGAGCGAATTCGAGTTTCGTCCCGGGCCGGTCTTTGCGCAACTCATCCTGACGGACGAAATCAACCGCGCGACTCCGCGTACGCAATCCGCTCTCCTGGAAGCGATGGCCGAAAGCTCCGTGACGGTCGACGGAGTCACGCATCGCCTCGCGCCGCCGTTCTTGCTGATCGCCACGCAGAATCCGATTGACCACGAAGGGACCTTTCCACTCCCCGAGGCGCAGCTCGACCGTTTTCTGATGAAACTTTCCCTCGGATATCCGTCAGCGGATGAAGAAGCGGCGATGCTCGATATGCTGAAGCACGAACACCCGCTGGACAAATTGCAGTCGGTTGTGAGCGCCCAGCAGCTCGTCGCCTGCCAGCAGGCCGTGCGGACCGTGCATGTCGACGAAAAGATCCGTCAATACATCACTCAAATTGTCCATGCCACGCGCAAACACCACGATGTGATCCTGGGTGGCAGCCCGCGGGCGTCCATCGCTCTGTTCCGTACGTCGCAGGCAGTGGCAGCCATCCGGGGCCGAAACTACGTGGAACCCGACGACATAAAATCCATTTTTTCCCCGGTGTTGGCGCATCGTATGATCTTGCGACCCGAAAGCCGGCTGCTCAACGTGAGCGTTGCCGAGATACTCGTGAACATTCTCGATGAAACGCCGGTGCCCGTGATCGAGGCCCCGGCGGCGCGCGGCGCGATAAGCGAAACGTCCCGCTGAAACCCGATCAGACGTCGCCTCATGCGTTGGATCCTCGGCGCCATTGTGTTGCTCCTGTTGGCGATCGCGCTCGATTTCGGACTGCTCGCCTTCGCCATGTATGCGCTGCTGGGGGCGATGCTTGCCAGTCGCCTTCTGGCCGATCGCTGGTCAGCACAGATACACGCCGGGCGGGAACTCAATTGCGATCAAGTCCAGATCGGCGACACCGTGGCCGTTGTGATCCGACTGGAAAATCGAAGCTGGGTGCCCGTACCGTGGCTGTTGCTAGAGGACCTGCTGCCTCGCCGAGCGTTGATCCACCGGCCTCCCAATCTGGAAGTGATCGGCCGGCGATTGAAACTGGTTTCCTTCCGTGGCAGAGCTGCGAAGACCGTGCCGTACCAGTTGAAATGCCACCGTCGCGGCTATTACCAGTTGGGGCCATTGGTGGCGGAGACGGGTGACGTGTTCGGACTTTATCGCCGGTATCGCGTGCTGAGCGATCCAGCGTTTCTCCAGGTGTTGCCGCGGGTCATCCCGCTCACCGGATTCGAGATCGCCTCGCGCAGACCCATCGGGGAAGTTCGCATGTCGCATCGTTTGTATGAGGATCCCACGCGGATTGCGGGCGTACGCCCGTACCTGACGGGTGATCCCTTCAATAGAATCCACTGGAAGGCCACTGCCGCCACGGGACAACTGCATAGCAAGATTTACGAGCCATCCACGGTTGCCGGTGCAACGCTGATCCTCGATTTTCATGAGCATTCTTTTGATCCGCACCACGAGCCCGTGCGTTCCGAGCTGGCGATCACGGCGGCCGCGTCCATCGCCAGCGCAATCTGCGAGATGGGACAGCAGATCGGCCTGGTGACCAACGGGCGGGATGCCGCTGACCGTATCCGTGCCCGGGGATGGCACCACGAACAGTTTTCCAGCCGCAACCAGGCGCAGGCCACGGGCATGCTCGACGACAGTGATCGACTGCGCCCTCAACTCGTGCCGACCACGCGGAGCAATGCGCAACTGACGCGGATTCTGGACATCCTGGCGCGCGTGGAACAAACCGATGGCTTGACCCTGGGGCAACTGTTGCGTGAAACGTCCAGCCGCATACCGCAGAGTGCGACCGTGATTGCCCTATTGACAAGCGTAACCGCCGAATCGACTGTAGCTCTGGGCAACCTGCGACGGCGGGGATACGCCGTCGTCGCCGTGGTCAATGTCTACGAGCATTTGGAATTTGAGGAGGCCGCGGGGCTGCTTGCCAGTCAGCACATCGAGTCCCGGCACCTCCGCGACCAGGCAACCATCCCCACGGTTTGCGCGAATTGCCTGCTGCGATGATGGCGAAACGACTGCACATGACGACCGCGGACTACGTGGCCATTGCCGTAAGCCCGGCACTGATCATGGCACTGGTCGGCAGTCTCGTGCTCTTCCTCATTGAAGTTTTGTACGTCGGCCAGTATCAGGCGCGGCTCAACTACGCCTTCGCCCTGTTTGTATTTGCAGCCGTCCTCGTAGGACGCATTTCCATTGAAATGGGAACCGAGCGGGCGACCCTTTTCGCACTTCCCCTGGGACTGGCCATGTTACTGGTAGTGGATAAGTTTGCGGAACATCCCAGCCCGTTCAGCCGCGTGATCAACCTGCTGCTGATCTCGGTTGTCTGGTGGTGCGCCCACAGACTGACCTGGGATTGCACACTGATCGATGACGAGGAAGACGCGACGGGCGAGGGACTGATGCAAAAGATCGGACTCGACGGACCGGCTTCGGACGATGATCCGGCGGTCCGAGGCGGCGCGGACAACGAGATGTTTGCCGATATGGCTTCGGCGCCGGCTCGAGGTTGGTGGCGGTCGCCGCAGTCGGGGAAAAGACCGCATGCCCCCGGACTATGGGTACTCTACTTCTCGCTGGCCGCGCTGCCGATGTTTGGCCTGGGACAGACCTGGATTCCGGCACAGGACGCTGGTCGACGACGCTACGCGTTTTCGCTGCTGGCCGTCTATGTGGCCGCCGGGTTGGCCTTGCTGGTGACCACCAGCTTTCTGGGGCTCCGGCGTTATCTGCGTCAACGTCATGTCGAGATGCCGGTTCCGATGGCCGCTACCTGGATAGGGACGGGGGCCGCGCTGATCGCCGTTGTCATGGTCACCGCCGCGCTCATTCCGCGACCGAACGCTGAATTCGCCATCTCCCGGGTGCCCTGGCAGGTCGGTTCGCCGGGCGCACGGTCCGCGTCGCGGGTCAATGCGGGCAGCGAGCCGGCGCAGGAAGAAAAGCAAGCCGGCACCGTCGTTTCTGCGAAAGAAGACGGACCTCGGGGCAACGCTTACGATCAAGAAGATCATGCTGAACAAACAGACACAGGCGCCGAACCGAATGGTGACCGCAAAAAAGCGCACGGCTCGTCCACTGGAGATGAGCAGGACGCGGCGGATTCCGATGCGCGGCAGTCGCCCGAGACGTCGCGAGGCGATGCGACCGAACGGCGGGAGTCGGCCGCGGACCGTTCGCAAGAAGACGGTGCGGAGCCACCGTCGTCGACCGACGCGGCGAAAGGTGATCGTACCGCGAGCGGTCGAGAGGATGGCGAGCAGCGGTCCGTTCGTTCATGGAGCGGCGGCGGGGGGCAATCCCCGAGCCCCAGCGTGCCCGGTCCTTCACTGCATTCGCTGGTAGTCGGCCTCGCCGGCATGGTCAAGTTGGTCTTCTACCTAGTCGGACTGCTGGTGATCGCCTACCTGTTGTGGAAGCATCGACGGCCGCTCATTCAGGCCGCGGTCGACATCCTGGGTGAGTTCCGTGCGCTGCTTGCGCGGCTGTTCGGCCGTCCCGGTGACCGGCCGGCCGTCACCACCGGGACTCCCGCTGACGAGGACGCACCGCGACTACCTGGCTTTTCGGAATTCCGTGATCCCTTTGTCAGCGGCCGGCATCAGCGCTTATCCCCCGACGAACTGGTGTGCTATACGTTTGAGGCGTTCGAGGCCTGGGCGCGGGACCGCGGCTGCCCTCGTACCCCCGACCGCACACCACGCGAGCTGGTGCAGATGGCGGTCGCGCCGCAGACACCCATGCACGACGAAGCGCGACGCATGGTGGGGCTGTACAACGAACTGGCCTATGCCCGCGGCACGATTTCGCGGGAAGCGGCCCAAGGACTGCAAGTGATGTGGAAGCTGATGCGCAGCACCCAGCCGAAAACATCGGCCGCCCAATAAGAAATATCGTTTCCCTTGGCCCCCGGCTTCGCCGGGGCATGGCCTCACGAGCGGAGCCAGCGCCCTGTTTAACGGACTATGGAACGGGGATTGCGGGCGCCGCGTTCGGTGGCACGGCCATGGTTGCCGGGTCGAGCACCGGTGGCGGGCACGGAGGATACGCCTGCCGCCACCTCGGCCGAACGCCGCACATGCAGATGCCGAAGTGATCGCACTTCCATTGGTCAAATTGCCGAATCATATGACAGCCGCTGGCGCCAGTCAGCATGACCCCACAGATGGTTAAGAGCAGCAAGCGGTGCATCATCCGTAAATTCCTCCCATTCCGTGCCAATCTGTACAAGCGGTTTCAAAACGCCAGGAAATCGCTCCATGACGGCGAAATGTCACAGCAAAAGATGGTTTTGAAGCCGGCTCTGGAAGTCGTTGCGTAGTAACGAGACAACGCAAAGAAAAGTTACACTGCATCAGGCCATATGCAACTGGATTCTCGCGGGGCGAAGGGAAATGCTGCGCGGTAACAGGCAAATGCAACCGTCCGTTTAGTTGGAGGCTCTTCGTCACGACCCGCGATTATCAAACATCAGCCGTGGGGCGCTAGCCCCCGGTTAAGTTGGTTCGCAAATTAGCGGCAACCGGACGCCAGCGCGTGCCGGCTGATTATTCTGTTCCGTGATCGCGCACACTGCCCTCACTGAATCGGTGCATTGACACGGCAGAGACAGTGATCTCGATCCGCGTCACCGGCGATCCCCCTTCCATCATACGCACGGCACTGCTCCCTGGTTCTGTGTTGCTTTACCGTTCCTTGTTTGCAGCCTGCATCCATCGGAGATATTGATCAAGGCAGATTGCTCGACAGATCCGGAGGGTGTTTTGATCGGCACGCAGGCGGTAGCAAGCTTCACCGCTCTGGACCCTCTACGCAGAGAACAGAGAAAGCGGAGAAGTAATGAGGTGGGATATCACCAGGGCTTCATTAATCGATTCACCGTTCCCGTCGACAATTCGTCCCGTAACGGTCGTGCCCCGCTGGAGCCGGATCGTCACATCCACCGCTGCGGCATCCACTTCCGGAGTGATCTCTTGGATGGCGTGTGCATCATGCCGTCTTCCGCCGTGCTTGCCGGCTGGCTGCAATTGTACGACGAGTTCTTCGGCCGGGAGCCCATTCACTAGAACATGCCCGGCCAGATTTCGCTCAAGATCGGAAGAATAGACGTGTCGTCCTGATTCAGGATCGTAGCCCTTCAGGTTGAAGCTGACACCGGCGGACTGGTTCCAGGTATAAAACTGCGCCATCAGGATGAATGGCCCGGTTTTGAGCATCGAGGTGCCAATCTTTTTCTGGGTTCCGTCAAGCGTGACAATGGTCTCCGCACGAGGATAATCCTGATGCTCATCAGCCATAAACGTGATGTACCCAGGACCGGGCAACACAGCGATGCGAAAATGACCCACGTCGTCAGACAGCAGACGGTCGCGTTGGTCCACACGCAACGCACGGACAAATTGGTAGCTGGGACTCGTCTTCTTCACATAGTAGGCCAGTCTTCCAGACAATCCTTTGCCTGTCCGTTTGTCGGTGATGCGCCCCTTGATCCACACGCCGCGGCGCAGGTCGAAGCCAATCTCCCGCGTGCGATTTGCGGCATCGGTGGCCGCGTGTTCGCTCATAGACAAGTAGGCGATGTCACAGTCCGGCGCGATGGCCGCGATGCGGTTGTTGCTGCCGACGGGCATGCCTTCGAGTCGATAGCGTCCCTGGTCATCGCTGACCGCGCGCACAAAATCCGGGCCCCAACCGCTGATTGGTTCGCCGTGGCGGGATTGGCTCTTGACAGTAACGCCAGACAGTGGCCTTTGGGTTTCCGCATCGCGGACGACGCCCGTGATAACGACTGACGGCCCGGCCACATGCGTCAGCCTGGCCGGGTAATAAGTGTACGATCCCAGATCGGGAGACCGGCGCTCACGTAGCAGGACGAATTTTTCTCCCGCTTCGGTACGCACAAAGATCTTCGCGGATTCGATTCCCGGCCCCTCGACCAACAGTTGGGCAAGTCGGCCGCGGGAGGTGATATACGAAGTAGATTTTGGCGCCGACAACGGGCTCGCCCGCGGGTCCGACGACCCGGCCTTCATATTCTTGCGAGACCCCATCGTTCGCGGTCCCATCCGCGGACGCGCGCTGCTTCTCAATGGAACGCTTGCCGGAGACGGCTGCGTCGACGCTCACCGCGGTCTTCGGCCGCACGGGCTCGGGCTGTTTGTCGCTCGTACTTACTTCGTGCGATTCGCTGCTGTTTCCTCCGTTCAGTAGCGTGGCACTGTCGTTGGCGATGGATTCCGCTTCCGCTTGGGACGGCTTCGGCCGCAGACCCAAAAGTCCAACGCTTGCCGTACCAATTACGCCGCCGAGCCGGATGACGTATCGTCGCACACCTCTTCGTCGGACCGCTCGATCCGGCTCGAAAGCATCCCCAACAGCGGTTGGAAAAAGTACAGCGCCACGGCCGCCTGACGCAGCAGGTTCCAGTGGCAATCGTGCCGCTTGAGATGAGCCAATTCGTGGATCAGCGCGTCGCGCACGGACAGACTGCGCTGGCCGTCGGGCAACAAAACGGCCGGCCTGCGAAGCCCAACCAGGCATGGACCTGGCAGGAAGGGGCTGAGCAACACGTCCGGCGCGCAAATGCGCAGCACGCAAGCTACCTCATGACGCCTCTCCTACGGTTGATCGCGGCGGCGGATCAGCTTGCGGATCCCCTCGATTTCTTCGCGCGAAACGTTTTCGTGCTTCAAAAGATGGGCGACCAGCGTGGCGGCGCTACCGTCGAATACGCGGTCGACGAGATCGCGCGTCACGCTGCGCTTGAACGTGTTTTCTTCGACGAGCGGAAAAAAGATAAACGTGCGTCCTTCGACCTTGTTGTCTACCGAGCCCTTCTCCTCCAGGCCTCGGAGCAGGGATTGCCCGGTGCTGCCAGTTTGGGCCGCCTAGTCCGGATGGTTCATGAACCAACCAGCATTCTTCAGAACGTGGGTCCCTTAGGGGAGCACCGTCTATCCCACCCAAAACACCGCGCGGAATCAGCCGAAACGCGCTAGCGTCCGGTTTGTGCGACGCTTTCGGTAACCGTGGGCGAGCGCCGTTCGGCTGATGAATGATCCGGGTTAGAGTCTTACGTCGCAAGATGCGCGCACCGCGCGTGCATGATCGCAAGTCCTATTGCCTGTGGCCTTGCGCCTCATTGGGGGCGAGGGAATGGTTGACCGGACGCGAAGCATTCGTTGGCCTCACGTGGCGAAGCGAAAGAATCCCGTGGCGGCTCAATCGGCATGCCGCGGCGATCGCGTCCAGCGGAGGACGCGCACCGGGTCATCCGTGTCGCCGAGCACCCCCCAGATCTCGATAATCTTGTCATCCACAACCTTGTAAATGTATTGTCCTTGCCTGTTGGTGCTCTGCCCCTTGCGGGGGCCGGCGGCAATGGTGACGGCGTCGAAGCCAAAGATGCGAATCGAACCGGATCGGCCAACCTCAATGTTCGCGGTATGCGCCGTATCGATATCCCCCTGCGGTCCAAAGTACGTTATCGTTTCCTGACTACCGTCAATGGCCTTGGTGACCCTCCGCGTACTGGTCAATCCAACCCTTTCGGTCCGCTCCCAAAGGCCCTGGATTTGTGCCAGGTCGGCCTGGGTATCGGCCTCAGGAATTGCCGCTAGAAAGGAATTTCCTGACGAAGGCGCCGCGATCGATGTGGTAAGGATCGAACTCGACGTGATTTTGGTATCGTGCATCGCGCGCTTGGGCTTCTCGCCGCGGCTGGCGTTGTTGTTGCTGCCGTTGTTTTCATTGTCGGTGATTTCAATTTCGATTTGATTCCCGGAGAACAGATTGACGTGCACATCGGAACACAGTTTCGCTCGATTCTCCGATAGCACTTTGGCCTCGTTGTCGGAGAGCAGTTGCGCGCTGTTGCCCGAGAACAGTCGCACCGCGATGCGTGACAGCAAGTCCACGACGAGATCCGATAATCCACCCTGGAAGTTCGCACCATCAACCTGAGCGTGCGCCGAGGGAACATTCGCGTTTTCGTATTCTGTGTCCGCCGCGGACGAGATCTGTTGCGCGATTCCATTGTTTGTCAGGCAGACCAGCAGAACGACAATGCAGTAACAATATTTTCGCCCGTGCGACATCATTGTGCTCCCCGTGTGAAGGTTGTTCAGTGCGTGCTCGCATAAGCACGATCCTAGCAGCTAATGAAACGGCCAGCCGTAATCCGCCGTAACGTTGCGATCAGACAGCGCTCCTCTTGCAGGACGCGCAAGACCGTCTGCAGCGGCCGATTCTCAAAAACTCTTAGCTTTATCCGACGGCACGATTTGATCAGAAAGGAACGAACACGCCGGAACGGGATGGCTGGCAAGGCAATGAATGCCAAGGCGATCGTGGACGGTTCGGGAATCTGTTGCGGTGCCGCGGCGAGAGGCACGTTCAACAGGGTGACAAAGCCGGCGATGTCGTCAAAGTCGAGGTCCCCGTCGGAGTCCGCATCGCCGTAGGTCGCGGGCGGCGCTCCGTACATCGCCGTGTACGTCGCTGCATCGTTCAGACCTAGCACGAAATCATCGATGTCGTCGAAATCGATATCTCCGTCCGTATCCATGTCGCCCAGCACTACCGAGTCGAGGTAGTAGCCCACGATGGGCTCGGCCGTGTCGCTGGCCCACTGGCCGTCATCACCGGGCGGTGTCTGTAATTCTCCGCTGGCCTCCAGCGAAAACGAGATGTCGAGGGTGCGTCCCAGTTGCATGATCGGGTCGCCCCGCTCGCCTGGATTTTCTCCGGGATAGCTCATGAATCCAATGAAGGGCGCGACCATCTCCAGTTGCCGACCATCGGGCGAAAGGGCCGCCGTGATGTTGCCCAGATACACGGGACCCTTGTCGGACACGAAGGTAATGCTCGTGCCGTCACCCAGATCGTGGTCTCCGGTTACCGAGTCCTCGAACATGACCCACTGTGTGTAATAGTCGTACGTTCCCGGCAGCACATCGACAATTCCTTGTTTCTGATCGTCTTCGAGTGTGGGAATATCCTCCTCGCTCAACGCGCCGTGATTAATGTAATGGCCGGTGTTGAACGCTCCGTCGTAGTATTCGATTTCCATGTTCATGTCGTAGCCTTGCGACGTCGGGTAGTATCCACCTTCGTGAAGCCAGTAACCCGTGCTGTCCTCGTTGTCCACGTCGATGGTGACAATGACGTAATAACGGCCCGCGCGGCCGTTTCCGGAACTTGCCGCCTGGGTCGCACCAATGTCGCCGGTCGCGCGGAAATACGCATACAGATTCTGGTCGTCGTGAGTGAACTTGTATTCGAGAATGTCGACATCAGGGTGATCGACGTGGCCGGGCGTTTCTGATTGCCCGTCATGGTCGGTGTCGTGCTGATCGTCGGCGGGATCGGCGTAGGATGGGACCGTCAACCAGTCTTCAAACGTTCCATCGATGTGAACATGGTGAATCGGTGCGCCTGCGAGTTGCATGGGGACGCACCATGTCCAAACATGGACAATCGCTGCCACAATCCCCCAATGGATATGACCAGTACGGCCACGAAAGCCACCATCAGACCAAAAGTCAGAAAACATCATGCCAACACCTCTTCTCTGTTACCGGTAGGAATGTGCCATTGCTGCGACGACATCAGCCGGCAACGCTGGCCGCGCACGACACGCGCATCGTACCGTTACAGTGCACAGCCTGCAATTTCCTGGAGCGGAATCGCGGTGAGAGGGTCGCCGCGGGCGGTGCGATGAGGCGACCGCGCCAGTACGCCCGGAAGCATTGCCCGAGCATTACCCGAGGCCAATGTGCAGGGCGGCTGGCCTCGCGGCGGGGGGTTTGGTTTTCCAGCATGCCCTCCATTTCCGCGAATGCGGCCTCGCGGACCAGATTTGACTCGGCGAGGCTCGACGGCCGGGGCGGCCTGTGGGGTCGGACCGTTCGACCAGCTTCGGTAAAGAAATCCAACGGCAACTCCCATTCGACCGGCGATCCGGCCTGCGTGACCGCCAGACCGCCAAGCCTGCTGGAGTTGTAGAACTTTTCTCCCGCAAAAGTACTGCTGTTGACACGGCCGCCAGACCACGGCAAGGGAGGCAGGACACGTCTTCCAGTTCGTATTCTGTTGCGTAGCCGTTCTCCTGTTACCGCGACTCGACTGCTTCGCGCGCACTGTAACATGACTCTGTCGCACGGCGGCCACTGACAGTATTGCTAGTACTACAGGGCTAGGTAGCTGACCTCGCGCCGTGGTACCAGCTGCCGCATTTCCACGCATTTCTGGCCTTTACGAGCCAGTAGGTTCTCGACAAAATACCGCAAAATACCGCCTCGATTTTCTGCAGCAGAGTTTGTGCATCAACCGTCATTTTGCAAGGAGGAACCTGATGAAAGCTTTTTTTCCGGCGGCCATCCTTGTGGCGGTGATGTATCCCAGGGCCGCGTCCGGGGGGTGAGGTCCCGTCGGTTGCAGCCCCCAGTTGGGTGGCTACTACTCGCAGCCGATGGGAAATTTTTTGGCTCCGCAGTCGTCCTACTCCTACCAGGCTGCACCCCGTCGTCGCGTCGCGTCGGCAGCGCCAAAGAGGCATTTTACACGCTGTTGGGGATACGAGATTCCATTCGATTCGCAATGGCATCCGCAGATCCGCTCACGCTGACCGTGCGCCGGTGAACGGATGCCTGCCCGCCGCCGGCGTAACGCGGGCTGGCGCGGCACGACCCGCTCTTCGACGGGTGAAAACACCACGCGATGTGTTGGTAGCCCAGGTTTTCACCGTGTGTCGTTGCTTTCACGCACTCGCGCAGCGAGCACCCGTGCCATCCTTCGGTGCGCCTCCACTTTGGTTTCACTCGTGCGACGATGCGGGGGTCGGGGACATCGCATCTGGTTCCCTATCCTGAATCTGGCGTGTACGATACACCAGTGGTCCGCGGTCCAGATGCTGCCCTCCACGCCGCTACCGGGCCGTCCCCGGCCGTCCGTCGCCCGCGGGCCTTTGAGCAGGCGCTCGCCACCAGCGATAATGGCAGGAAGCATCCCCCGTTGCGGTTGCGGTGTTGCGCCGCCTGGGACACTCACAGATTGCCGTGCCCTTTAGAGTCCTTACGCCGCAAGATGCGCGCACCGTGCGTGCATGATTGCAAGGCCTTTTTGGTTGTGGCCTTGTGCCGCGCCAGGTTCTCTGTGGTAGAAACTGAATCCAAGCCCGACCAATTGGAGTATGGAGTTCAAATCGATGCGATTTGCTTTCTTGTTATCGTTCACCATCTATATGGCTATATGCTCCTGTTGCCAGGCGAGAGTTCGGCGGCGGACATCGCCCCCCAAGAATCCTCTGTATGTTTCCGTCGCGGATGATATCTACCTGCAGGAAATTGGAGAAAAGATTGTCACAGACCGACCAGTCACTGCCGTAAGGGTTTGCAATGGCCGCACGTACGCCGTCGTCGATGGTACTTTACACGAATTGAATGGCAAGGCACTGCGGGTGGTGGCCGGCGCACCGCGGGAATGGCTTCGCCTGTTCTCACTGCATGGCTCCCTGTGGGGTACGACGGCGGACGCCGTGTATCAATTTGGAGACGAAGTTGGTTCCCCGTCCAAGGTGTTCGACGATTCCATGGTCGACATGTGCGTGCATAACGGATCGGTGCACGGTGCCACGGACGAGGCCGTTTACCGATTCGAGGAAGGGAATTTTGTCAACATCGAACCGGATGAGGGCTGGTTATCGAGCGACAGTACGGTGTTAATGGCCGACAATACTCAGGTGCTGGTCGATCCAGTGCGCATCGGGCCTATTCAACGCATGGCGTCCTATAGCGGCACGTTGTACTTGTTGGTTTCCCGTGGTCTGACGCTGCTTGACGGCCCGGTGTTTGAGACCAATCCCGTCGATTGGGGCATGATGGCCTCGAACACGTTCCGCGACATGATCGCCGCGGGAAGCCGCCTGTTGATCGCGACCGATCGAGGTGTGGCGGTACTGCGCGGCGCGGCGCTGACGGCACTGGCGGGCGAAGTGGGGCTCCCCTACGAAGACACTACCTGCCTGGCACGCGGATTCGATCGTGATATCTGGATCGGCACATCGAAGGGCGCGATTCGCAAAGTGGGCACGGACTACCATTATTTCGGAGCGGACCACTGGCTACCGGGCGACCACGTCCACGATATCGCGGTGGGGGACAAGAGTGTCACCATCGCCACGGACAATGGAATTGGCGTCATTCGCTATGAACCCTACACGCTTCGAAAGAAGGCGGCATTCTTCGAACGAAGTGTTGAACAGTGGGGGCACAAGCGGCTGGGGTTTGTTCATCGGCTGTACCGGAGAGAGCAAGAAGACGCCTGGGCCAGGGAAGTCAGCGACAACGACGGCGGTCACACCGCGCATTACCTGGCTGCCATGTGTTTCAAGTATGCCGTGACGGGCGACGATGCGGCGCGTCGCGAAGCACTCGACTCTTTGGAAGCGATGATCTGGCTGCAGACGATCACCGGCACGGACGGATTCTTCGCCCGCGCCATCTGGGCCCGCGATGTTGACGCGGGACGCCCCGCGAAGACAGGAAGCGGCGGCCTCCCTGCCAAGTGGTACGCCACGGACAATGGGTTGTGGTTGTGGAAGGGCGATACGTCCAGTGATGAAGTCAACGCCCATTTCTATGCGGTGTCCCTGTTCCACGATCTTGTGGCCCGGGATGACGAAAAGCAACGTGCCGTGGAACACTTGACGCGCATCGCAAAACACATCATCGACAACGGGTGGGTTCTGCGCGACAGGGATGGCCGGCCGACGCGCTGGGGACGCTGGGATCCTGATTACCTGCTGCGTCCCTACGGTTTCGGGGCTCGCGGCCTTAATGGCATGGAGGCCCAGGCTTACATGTGGACTGCGTTCGCACTATCCGGCGATCCCATTTTTCGTGCGGGACTCGATCAGTTGTTCAAGTGGCGCTACCACACGTACACGGTCCGTGAAAAGGTGACGTTTCCTCCCGAGAGCGTGGTGCCATGGGACGATGAACTCGCCTTTCGTTGCTTTCATCCGCTCCTCACCTACTGCAACGATCCGTATCTGCGTTCGATCTATCTGCGAGCCCTGGCGCGCCACTGGGAAGTGATGCGCATGCAGAAAATTCCGTTTTTCAATTTCGTGTATGGGGGATTGACGGGTAACGATTGCGAGTCGCAAGAAGCTGTGCGGCATCTACGCGAATGGTCCCTGGATACGGTCAGTCACCGTTACTGCAACTCGCACCGCGCCGATCTCGCCACCGAGCGCGGTGACACGCCCTACGCCGGCGGCACGCGCGCCATCTCACCGCGCGAACTGGCATGCAGTTGGGGCAGCCGGTCCGCCATCCGTTACGACGGGGGCAGCGGAGGCCGTAGCGTGACTCCTCCTGTGGGGTGGCTGGAAGACTATTGGATGGGAAGATACTACGGTATGATCCAGGCGCCGCGCGTCGGTGATCCTGAGCTCGTTTCGGTGCCCGCGCGCGGCGGCGATCAACGAGGTGCCGCTCCGTATGATGGTCCGCCCAGGCCTGATCTGCTGCCGGGCAATTAGGTGTACCTCTTGCGCGCCGCTGCAGCAGAGGACGGCCGCGTATTTCAAAGACCATCAGATGGAACTTGGCTGAACGTCCGGTTCGTCCTCCCGGTCGCCGACCGGCACCTACTCAATCCTGTTTCCTCTGGACCTGGAAATTTCCGCGACTGGCATCGTATTCCAGCTCGATCAACCCTTTGGCCGCGATGTCGCGCAGAAGCTGGGAGAAACTTGTATATCCGTAATACCCTTCGTTGAATCCGGGATAGACGCGGCGAACGGCCTGTTTGAGCGCGGATCCCCAGACCGGGTCGTAGTCCTGCTCCATGGACTGCAGGACCTCCAGAAGCTGTCCCGCGGCTTCCTGCTTCTTGTCTTCTTTTGCCTTGCCCTTTTTCGGCGCCCGTCGGCTCTGTGTTGCCACTCGAACCAAGTCATCGTAATAGATGAATTCGTCGCAATTGGCGATGAGTAGATCGGAGGTGGAACTCTTGGCTCCGCAGCCGATGACCCGCTTGTCGTTCTCCTTGAGCTTGGAGACGAGCGGCGAGAAATCACTGTCGCCCGAGATTAAAGCGAACGCATCAATGTGCTGCTTCGAGTAGCAGAGGTCAAGTGCGTCCACGACCATGCGAATATCCGCGCTGTTTTTGCCGCTCATCTTGCTCTGCGGAATGTCGATCAGTTCGATTCCCTGGGCATGGAATTCTCTTACGGCCTCGGAATAATTGCGCCAATCGCAGTAAGCCCGTTTGTAGACAATACGGCCTTTCTCCAAGAGCCGCTTCAGCACCAACCGTATCTCAAAATCGCCCGATTTCATGTCCCGTACGCCGATGGCCAAGTTTTCAAAATCGACGAACACGGCGATGAGTGGCTCTGACGACATCGGCGATTCAACTCACATGAAATGGATGACGAAACGGCGAGGACCACGACATATCACGAGCACCCCCAGTTTCTGTTGGTCTGGCCGTGAGTCTGGTGGTCGCCCCCCTCACCAGGCGAGGCGCCATTAGATTACCGACTATTGTGCCACATGGGAATCGGGCTCTCCCGGCGCGGGGCCCGGCCGCCATGGGAACATGACCAACCAAGCATCCTGCCCGCGGTTCCTGTAGTTGCTTCGCATGAAGTGGGCTTTCACGCCAAAACTTGAATTTAGATCTGACCATCCGTGCATCCGCACGACGAGGTCGCACAGCAGCATCGTCACGGCCGTTGCCGAAAGTCGCGGCGGTGATCCTTCAAGATTCTATGATGCCGTTCCCCGTCCCACAACATGCGATGGAGACTGTGGTCAGCGCGGCCACAGCGGTGTCAAACGCCGCGCACCGCTGCAAGAACCAGCCGCCGCCGCGATACGTTGCAGCGGAATAGTGCTGTTCCCTGAACCGATAAGTGGCTGTGGCTTCGATATTGAGCGCACTCGGCGTGACGTTTCAATGCGTCGTTTCTGTCTTGCCTGTCTTGTTCGGGCCGTATGATCACGGTTAGAGTGTGGCGAATGGACCTATCTCGCATTTCAAGAATCATCGAGCGTGGCTTCTTCTGGGCCTTACTGGGCGCATTGACGGCGGTCATCTTGATCCGCCTCTTGCTTCTCGTGGCGGAACTCAAACCGCTTCATCTGACGGCATTGCTGCTGATTGGGGCGTGGAGCGGCGTTTTTCTGTCGCGTTTTAGCAGCCGGTACGATGACGCCATGTTTATCGCGCTGCGGTCCCGAACGCCGCGGTTGCGGGCCATGAGCCTCAAGGCGATGCTGTGGCTGCTGGGAACCGCCGCGGTGATCGGTGTCTTGACGGTGCTCACCGCCAGTTACGACATCCTGGGGCGCGTTGCCGGCACGATTCTGGTTACCGCAGTAGCCGCAGGATTCCTGTGGCCGCTGTCGATCATGATCGACAGCCCGAAGATGCTGGCCGCGGGATTGTTCGGCATGGCCGCCGTGGTCGTGGTCTATTCGCTCGTTATTCCGCTGATCTGGGAGCTGGATCATCAAGACGAGGAGATTCTGTTCAGCAGCCTGGTGATCGGCCTCACCACGCCGGTGGGCATGATGGCCCTGTTGATGGTCCGTCTTCCACGGGTACAGTTCGCGGGGCGTGTAGGAACCGTACTGTACGCACTCGTGCTGGCGAGCTTTTTTATAGCGATATGGCACCCAGAAGGATGGCGCGCCCGTGAAGAATGGTGGGAATGTGGCTGGTGGCTCGCCGTCTATGGCGGTCTGTCGGTGGCATGTCTCTCAGGGTTCGTGCCGTCGATAGTGCCTGATTGGCGATGGCTGGGGGCGCTGGCCAGTGCAACGGCGTGGTACTTCATCATGGCTCATGAATGGGGGCAATGGTCACTCCATGAAAAGACGATCACGCTGTTTACGAGCCTGGCAGTCGTGGTAGCACACACCAGTCTCACCCTGTTCGTTCCACTTACCGCGCGGCAGGTTTGGGTAAGGATCGGGACCAGCATCGCTTTGGCGACGACGGCGGCATTCGTCAATTTCGAGCTGCACTTTTCTCCGGGGCGCGGTGTCGGAATGCTGGGCCGGATCGCGGGAGCCGCGGGCGTTGTCGCTTCATGTGGTACGCTGGCGCTGATAGTTTTGGCTCGACTCAACCGCGGCGGAAGTCGGGACGACCTGGTTGGCGACTTCTCGGAAGTCACGCTGTACTGCCCGCAGTGCCGCAGCAAACAGACCTTGCCGCTGGGCGGCGGCGAGTGCCCGCGATGTGGACTGGCCATCCAGCTGACGGTAAGACTGGATGAGCGATAGAGGAATACGGTTATTTATCGCAAACTCGCATAGGGCCGAAAAGAATCCCGAGCCACGTGTCCAGGTTGGAACTGCCCAAGCGGGGTTTTGCCAGACGGCTCCGGCATTTCCGCAATTGGTGTGGCGCCTGGTCATCCCCCGGCAGAGCCGAGGGTTGAACTGGCGTAGAAACGTTACTCGGTGGGGCGATCCCCCGGCGGAGCCGGGGGCTGAATGGGCGTAGAAACGGTTCCAACCGTTAACTGCCTCGCCCGAGGTTCCCGCTAGACGCCTCTCGGTCTGTGTCGGGAATTTGCTCCCAGCCGGATGCCGCACGTCTCCAGATTTCGGGCGGGTAATCCGATTGGGTGCTGGCCTGGTCCGGATTGACTCCTTCCAGCTCCTCGACATTCACACCCCGCGAACTCCGCCATCTCGCGTTTCAGTCGTGCGTTCGCTATATTCCGTTGGACCCTGTGAAAATGATCGCGCGATCGTGATACATCAGCCGCGGGGCGCTAGCCCCCGGTTCGCGTCGGTTCGCAAGCCCACACGGCCCGGACGCCAACGTATGCCGGCTGATTTTGCCACTTCTCGATCGCGGTGAATTAGACGAAACTTGCGCTCGTTGAACGATTGCAATGTCGGGTGCACCGATCGCCTGCTTGGCCTGGTGCTGGATGCACGCGCCGGCCCGCCACTTGGCAGGAACTGATTCGTGCGACGTGTGTTTTCGTTCATCTTGATGGTATTGGTTGGAAATGAGGTACTGCGGCAGTTGACGGCAAGCGTCAGCGTGTCTCCCGACGCCACGCCAGACTGATCAATCCAGACACGCGATGGAACGTTTCTGAGAGGCACTGAGAGGCATCCTGCCAAACTTTTTTGCTGGCACACAACGAGAACTCGTGACACACTGATGTCTATGGAACTTTCGCTCTTTCTCGCCAAGCTGTTCGGTCTGTACCTGCTCAGTGTGGGGATGCTGTGGGTGGTACGCGGTCAGGTGATTTCAGAGGTCATGGAAGAGTTCTTCGCGAACCGGCCGATAGTGTTCTTGAGCGGACTGCTGGCCCTCGCCGTCGGGATCGCCATGGCCATCAGCCATTCCGTGTGGGAATGGAATTGGCGCGGCCTGATCACTATCATCGGATACCTCTCCATCGCCAAGGGTGTCGCCCGAACCGGCTTTCCCGAGTTGCCCCGAAGGGCGGCCGGCTATCTGCTCAAGGGCGTTAAGGGTTGGGCGTGGATCAGCATTGTCCTGATTTTGGGAGCCTACTTGACCTGGGCAGGTTTCACGAAAGGTTGATCCGGTACGAAACATTTCGGCTGAAAGTTCGACCGATGCCCGCCGGCTGGCTCGGGTAGCCGAGGCAGCCATCCCATCCATACGCAGGAGCGAGCCCAAAAGAAGGGAAATCCGCGAATGGTTGCTCCCGGACTGGTGGAAGACTATCCTGAGATTCCACGGAGTTCGTGCCGCAGCGCCGCTGCCATGAGAGGTCGGCAAATCCATTGCGGTAGAAATGCGTCCTCGATCCTGTCTTGACAGGCCGGGCATCGCCAGAGAACGCCATTCGTGAAGAGTCCGCTGCCGGAGCAAAGATTTCCCAGGACAAGAAAGTATCTGAAGTCGCTGTAAATGCGCGTGGCATCCTTCAATTCGCCGAGTTCGACTTCACGAGACGACGGGCGCTCTTCTCGATGCGAGCGACCGCTCGCGGGCTTCACGTGAGTGCCGCAAACGTAGCGGCGTGCCCGTTATCAGGGGAACCTGTTTTCTTTCAGCGAGCCCCTCCTCGAATCAACGCTTGACGTGTACACCGGGCGTTGGTTCACCCTGCTCGATCCGCAAAAGCATTGCCCGGGAGCACAATGATGAATCTAAAACACGTTGCTGTACTGTTGATGTCGGTGGCGCTCGTAAACCCGAGTGGCCCGCCGTGTGCGGTCGCCGCGGATGGCGTTCCTGCCGAGAAGTTGCCGAACCCCGGCAGCGTGGTGATCGATCCCACCAAGGGCGAATTGATCCTGTCGGCAAAAGTCCAATTTCCGGAAGGCAAACCATGCATCAACGAGTTTGGTCAGCGCGTCCAGGCGTTTGCCGGTTGTGCCACGGCGGCCGGTGGCGACGCCAAAATGGCGGGGTACTTCGTCTTTCTTGTTGACGTCGATACGGAAAAAGTCTTCGACGGACTGGTGAAGCTCGGTTGCCGGCCCCGCGTGCACTACAGCATTCAAGAGGGTCGCAAGCGAAGTGGACTAAGGCCTGATACGACTCCAGACGACTTCCTCCAGGGCGACCCGGTCGTGCTGTCCGTATTCTGGAAGAACACCGCGGGCAGGTGGGTCGAGAAAGCGTATCAGGATTTTGCCACCGAGCTGGTCGCGGTTGATGAAAAGCAGCTGGAAAAACCTTGGACGCCGCACTTTGTTTTTCATGGCAGCGGCGCGATTCACCGTTCGGGGACCGGCTGCATAGCCTGCCCGTGCGACTGCCCTGGTGGAATCATTGCGGACAATCGGTTTCCGATCTACGACCCCAAGCCGATGGTCCGCTTTGACATGTCCAAGGCACCGCCGCCCGAAACCCAAGTTTACGTCCGCATCCGTCCCATTGCATCGCGGCCGGAATAGCCGCGGTTCACTCCTCAAGGTCCGACAAATTGAAAAACCCGCACTACCGTTGGGCCGCGGCCGCCGGTGCGGCGCTGCTGACCATCCCCGGCGCCCTGCTGTTTGCGTTAACGGCACTGGCCGATATTCCGGACGTGCTGGAAGCTCACGCGGAGTACGTGTACAAGATCAGTTTCTCCCGCGATGGTCGGCTCATGGCGACGGCGTCGGGGGACAATACCGCGATCATCTGGAATGCGGCAACGCGGGAGCCCGTGCACGTGTTGCCACACGACGCAGCCGTTTATTCTGCGGCGATCCGTGCGGATGGAAAGGTCGTAGCCACGGCCAGCGGAGACGGACACATCTCGCTTTGGGACACGCAGGACGGCACCAGAGTCACGCAGTCAAAGGGGCATGGCGACGCCGTGTACTGCCTCGCTTTTTCTCCGGACGGGCAACTGCTGGCCAGCGCGGGCGGAAGTACCGACGGCGGAGACACCGCGTGTCGTGTGTGGCGCGCGGCCGATCTGCAACTGGTCACGGAACTTGCCGGCCACCCGCGCCAGGTCTACGGACTCGCGTTTTCACCGGACGGGCAATCGATCGCCACCGGCAGCAGCGACAAGACAGCCCGACTGTGGAACGTGGCGAATCGAGAATTTACCGTTTTGCAGGGCCACACGAGCGACGTTTATCGGTGCGATTTCTCACCGGACGGTCAGCGACTTGCCACCGCCAGTCAAGACGGAACCGTGCGCGTCTGGTCCGTAAAAACCGGGAGCGTCTTGCGGGTGTTGGAGGGCAGCAAGAACACCCGATTCTATGCGCCCAGCTTTTCTCCCGATGGTCATTGGCTGGCGGCGGTCAGCGATGACCGAAGCTTGCGGATCTGGCGAACAGACGACTTGCACCTCGACTTCCAACAGCAGGTTTCCCGCAGCGCTCTGTATGCTGTCACCTTTTCCCGCGACCAACAGCACGTCGTGGTGGGCGGCGAAGACGGAAAGGTTTACCTCATCGCCCCAGAATTCCGTTGATAGTCGGCTCGCATCGCATCGCGCCAGATCCGAAACGCGTGACTTTGTCGACTCCAACGGTTATCACGGTCGCCCGTGCGCACACTCCCTCTGGGAAGCACGCGGCGCTTGAGGAATGAGCGGCCCTGTCGCCGATAACCAGAGATGGCGGGCGCTCGATTACATAGTGCGCCAAACAGGGAAGTTATCCGGCGCGGGGAGAACCCATGGATTGGTATTCATACTTCCGATCTCCACTTGCTTTCGCAACGTTGATAGCTCTCTGTTCCAGCCCATGTCTCTTTGGCCAAGAGACCGGGCCGGCGGTGCCTGTGGCCGCGTCGGATGCGAATTCCACCGTGCGGAACACGGCATCCGTGTCGCCTGCCGGCGATTCGTGCCCGAAGTGCAAATGCAAGCGTTGGGCGTGCTGTTGCGGCCACTACGTTGACTGGTCGACGGTTCCCGAAAGCATCCGGCCCATGCCGAGGCCCGGGAACTTCCCGATACGATACACGGGACCCGGTTACTACTCGTTTTGCGACGAGCTCACGGGAAGCTACCGCAACAAACCGCCCCAGTCCGGCTACCCGCCTTTGGCGATGATGCCGCCCTCATTCTTCGACGCAGATTTTCGTTACGTCGAGTCGATTCCTTACGACGACCGCACCTTCGTGGAAAAGCTAAAGCGAATGGCGGTCACCGACTGCCTGACATTCAGCACGGGCGGCCAGTTCTGGGCCCGCTACATGAATGAATACAACAGTCGTCTCACGGAGACGAACAACAGCTATACGCTGGGCCGGGTGCGAGCTTTCGGCGACCTGATGTACGGCGACTCGGTGCGCGTGTTCGGCGAATACATCTGGGCGGACAGCTTCTCCGAGGAACTCGCACCGCTGCCCATCGATGTCGATCTCGGCGACATTCTTAACCTCTTCGTCGACCTGAATCTGTTCGAACTGGACGGCAAGCCAGTTTTTGCCCGCGTCGGCCGCCAGGAATTGTTACTGGGTTCTCAGCGATTCGTATCCACGCTGGATTGGGCCAACACACGACGCACGTTCGAGGGAGGGAGGCTCTTTCGCCGCGGCGAAAAGTGGGACGTCGACCTGTTCTGGACGGCATTTGTTCCCCCCAATCCCGATGGCTTCGACCAGGCGGACGACAATCGGGAATTCGGTGGCGCCTGGGCGACGTATCGCCCGCAGAAAGGACATTTCTCAGACTTCTATTACCTTTTCTTCGACAACACCAACAACGTCGAACAGCAGGGAATTGTCCGCGCGCCTACGGAAGTTCACACCATCGGCACGCGCAACACCGGAGACAATGGCGGGTATCTTTGGGATTACGAACTGGCGCTGCAGTTCGGCAACCAGAACGGGCAGGACTTGCTGGCCGGAGCCGCTACCGCCGGAGTGGGACGTAACTTCACGAGTGCGAATTGGTCGCCCACCCTTTGGCTGTACTACGATTACGCCAGTGGCGATTCTGATCCAACGGCGGGCGACGCCCATACGTTCAACCAGCTCTATCCCTTCGGGCACTATTATCTTGGTTGGATCGACCAGGTTGGTCGCCAGAATATCCACGATGCGAACGCACACCTGCTTTTCTATCCGCAGCCGTGGGTCACCGTGTGGCTGCAATATCACCACTTCTGGCTGAATCACAGCCGCGACGCGTTGTACAATGCCGGCGGCGTCGCCATCCGGCGTGATCCAACGGGCGCGGCGGGCACCAACGTGGGCGACGAATTCGACATCGTGCTGAACTTTCACCTGCGCCGGTACTCGGACATACTGGTCGGGTATTCTCGCCTGTTTGGCGGCGGTTTCCTGGAAAACACGTCCGGTCCAACCGCTGCCTCGGATGCCGAACTTTTCTACCTGATGTACCAGCAGAGGTGGTAGTTGGCCCGCGGCGGTCGTCGATCCGCTGACGAACGGTGTAAACGACAGCCTTGTCCATCGGTGCGCGGCAGCCGATCTCGGACAGGTTGGCTCCTGAAGCCGCGGGTTTGCCAGCCAGCACGACACGGTTCGCCCCGTCGGAATCCTCGGGCGTGACTTGCATTGTGCAGAGGTTCTTGGCGTGCGTGCCGGCTGCCTGAACTTCCATCCGACTTCTCGTCTCCGGTCCCCGACCTCTGACTTCGCCGCGGTTCTATTCGATCGGTCCCCGGATTCCTACAATCTTAGGACCGGCCGGTAGTTTTTGGAGCCGGTTTCAAACCCCGATTCTGCCGTGACATTTCCTCGTCATGGAGCGATTACAGGGCGTTTTGAAACCGCTTCTACGGGAATCGAGGTATAGCCGATGTCCGCGAAGTTCACATCCGTCACGTTTCCGCCCGCTAGCACGCTGACCGGGTTCTTTCTTCTTGCGGCGTTCGGCGCGGTGGTGTCAGGGGAGTCTCGAGCGGCGGGAGATGCCGCGGAAGGGGCGGCCACCAGATCCGTGTTGGGTCGGCAGATGGAGAATTTCACGCTGAAGGATTATCGCGGCAGATCGCACCAGCTTGTCGATTACGCCGAGCACCGTGTGCTGGTCGTCGCTTTTCTGGGGACCGGTTGCCCGCTCGCCAAGCTTTACGGTCCGCGTCTGCAAAGTCTGGCCGAGGAGTACGCTGACCGGAATGTGGCCTTGATTGGCATCAACGCCAACCGGCAGGATTCGCTCACGGAAATCGCGGCCTACGCTCGCCGCCATGGAGCAAGATTTCCCCTGCTGAAAGATGCGGGAAACCACGTTACCGACCTGTTCGGGGCGACGCGGACGCCCGAAGTCTTTGTGCTCGATGCGGAACGAGCCATTCGCTATCACGGCCGGATTGATGATCAGTATGGCGTGGGTTACGGGCGCGACAAGCCCGAGCGGCAAGATCTCCGAGCGGCCATTGATGATCTCTTGGCGGGCCGTCCCGTGGAAGTGCCCGAAACCATCGCGGTCGGCTGCCTGATCGGCCGGGCTCGCAAGCCGACCGGCGAAAGCACGGTCACTTATTCCAATCAAATAGCGCGGCTGTTGGATAAACATTGTGTCGAATGTCACCGCGAGGGGGAAATCGCTCCGTTTGAATTGACGTCTTATGCCGAAGTGGCGGGCTGGGCCGACATGATAGAAGAAGTCGTCCGCCAGCAGCGGATGCCCCCTTGGCACGCCAACCCGGAGCACGGCCAGTTTGCCAACGCCCGGGGAATGAGCGAGGCGGAGAAAGCGTTGCTCTATGAATGGGTTCGGCAGGGGGCCCCGGAAGGCGATCCGGCGCAGCTCCCTCCGAAGCGAAAATTCATCACCGGTTGGCGATTGCCCCGCGAACCGGATGTGGTCATTGACATGCGCGGTGAGCCGTTCACGGTGCCGGCCGAAGGTGCGATCGAATACCAGTATTTTGCCGTTGATCCGAAGTTCAAGGAAGATAAGTGGGTGACGGCGGCTGATGTCGTGCCCGGATCGCGGTCGGCCGTGCATCATGTGATTGTGTTTATCAGTCCTCCCGAGAATATGCGCCGCCGAGGAATGGGGTTGCTGGCAGCCTATGTCCCTGGTCAAAGCGCTTTTGAATACGCGCCGGGCCAGGCGCGGTTGATCCCCGCCGGCTCCAAGCTGATTTTCCAAATGCACTACACGCCGATTGGAAGCCAAGTGGAGGACATGTCGCAACTGGGATTGGTGTTTGCGGATCCGGAAAGCGTGCAGGAAGAAGTCGTCAGCCTGATCGCCATTAATGAGAAGTTCGAGATTCCTCCCCATGCAGAGAATTATCGCGTGGAGGCATCGCGGTCCCGTTGGCCCGCTGATGCCCGACTCCTCTCCATTGCGCCGCATATGCATCTGCGGGGCAAGGCGTTCCGCGTCACGGGCCACTGGCCTGACGGCACAGAGGAGATTTTACTGGATGTGCCCAATTATGATTTCAACTGGCAGAACGGATACGCCCTGGCCAGCCCGATCAAGCTTGCACGAGATCTGGTCCTGCAGTGCACGGCCCATTACGACAATTCCCCAAGAAACCTGGCCAATCCCGATCCTTCGTCGGCCGTGCGGTGGGGCGATCAGACATGGGACGAAATGATGATCGCTTTTTTCGATGTGGCGGTGCCGCGTGGCTCGTGGGACAAGCAAAGAGAGACAAAGCCGCGCGACCCAACGGACGCCCAGCGGAAGGACGCACGCAAGTACGCCCGCAATTTTTTTAAGCGGTTCGACGTCAATACAGATGGATTGATCAAACGCAAGGAAGCCCCGCGGTCACTGGCGGTGTTTGCGTTCTGGCAGTTTGACACAGACGACGACGGCGCGATCAGCGAAGAGGAAATCTATCAGGAGGCACTTCGCGATCTCACCCGCCATCGGTGACGGTGCTTAACGTGTGGAACTCGCGGATCAAGCACCCCGTTTTGACGGCTGCGCGGACAATGAACCCTGGAGCGCGCTACCAACGGCCCGTTCGCCGGGCTTCGGTTGGTCGCCCCGGGGCCCGTGAGCAGCGCTAGCTTGAATAGTGCGAGGAGGCCCGCGGTGAGATTGCTGGCGGATTATTTTGTTCGCTATCGTCCGCTCGTGGGCGTGTTTCTACTGACGGTCACGGGGCTGGCGGCGTGGGGCTACATGCCGGTTTCGCCGACGGAGTCCCCCATCTCTCGGTCGCTCGATAATGACGAAGAACCGGTTGACGACGAAAGTGACGCGGAAAAAGAACCGCTGCTGACCGAAAACCGCTGGCGGCGCGAGGATGCCATTACCGGTTCTTTTGATTTGGGCAGCAGCGAATCGTTTCTCGTCGTCGAATGCGACAACCTTTTTCGCCGCGAGTCTGTCCGCGCGTTGCGAGAAATGGTTCGCCGCCTGGAAGCCCTGCCGGTCGTGGAGAATGTATTCTGGCTGGACGAAATCCCGGTACTCAACGCGTTTGGATTTGCCGATCCGCTGCTACCGTCCAGCGGGGCCGTGCCGGAAAGTTTTCCTCAAGTCCGCGAACGGGTGCTCCATCATCCGCTGGTGCGGGGGCAGTTGCTGTCGCCCGACGGCACCACCATGATCATGCCGGTGGTTTACAACTGGCTTTATCTGGAAGACGAAAACCAACTCACGGACGGAGTGGTATCGGCCGCCAGGGCGGCGTTGGAAGAGCAGCGCGCGCGCCTGCCGGAGTCGGTGGAGCCGCCTCAGTTTCGAGTCCGCATCACGGGCAACTTGCCCCTGTTTTTGGCTCGCGAAGAAGCTTTCTCGCGCAACCAGACTTTTTATCGACTGACAGGATATGGGTTGGCATTATTGCTGTCGGTCGTGCTGCTCCGAGGCGTGGCGGCCGTGGGGATTGTATCGGTCGCGCCGATGTTGGGTGTGTTTTGGTGCTTCGGCATCCTCCAATTGTGCAATGTGCATATCAATGAGCTGGCCAATGTGGTGATGCCGGTGCTGGTATCGATGATTGGCCTCACCGATGGCATTCACCTGTTGGTGAACATACGCGACCGCCGGGCAGCGGGGGATTCGCCCGTGGAAGCTTCCCGCTGGGCAATTGAGCACGTCGGCGTGGCTTGTTTCTTGACGTCGCTCACCACGGCGATTGGTTTTGGATCACTCATGCTGGCCCACAGTAATTTTGTGCAGGACTTCGGAAAAGCCTGCATGTACGGAGTCGTGATTGCTTTCTGTGCGGTTGTGACTTTCGTGCCGTTTATCGCTAGCACGCGGTTGGGAACACGGGTGGATCGGGGGCGGGAGAACGATGTCATCAGCCCGCTGTTATTGCGAAGTGCATGGCTGTTGGACGTAATCTTGCGAAAGCGTAAACTGGTGAGCGTTTGCGCGGTATCGGTGACTCTGGCGATGGCGGTAATCAGTCTTGCTCTCAAGCCGGACAGCCGGATTGCCAATCAGTTGCCCTCCTCCACCGAAGCGTATCAGGCCCTGGCGCATTGCGACGAAAACGTTGGAGGCATCCAGTTCCACCAGGTGCGCATCCGCTGGCCGGAGACACTGGGGGAGGACTCACCGCAGATCCTGGCTGCGATTCACGATGTGGAAACGATACTCGAGACTGAGCCTCTGGTGAGTCACCCGCTTTCGATCCGCAACATGTTGGCGTCATTTCCAGGCAATCCGAACGATTTTCAAACTCAAATGACGTTTCTTTCCCTGCTGCCCCGGGAGCTGCGGGGATTCTTTCACCAACCCGACGAACGCCTGGCGGTCATTGTAACGCGCGTCCAGGATCGCGGCATCCGGCACTATCAAGGTGTCTTCAATCGGCTTGATGAAGAGTTTGCTCAGCTCGAGAACAAGTACCAGGGATTTGAGATTTGGCAGGCCGGTGGGCCTGTTTATTCGGCCCGAGAACTTTACCAGATTGTGCTCGACCTGATTACAAGCCTTGGAGCCGCATCGGGAATCATTCTGGTGGTGCTGGCCGTTGTTTATCGCTCCGTGCGGATTGGTTTGATTTCGGTTATCCCCAACATGTTTCCCCTGGTGGCCACCGGAACCTTGTTGGTGTTGATGGGCGAGCCGCTGTTTATCTCCAGCGTCTGCGCTTTCACCGTCTGTCTGGGGATTGCCGTGGACGACACGATCCACTTCCTTTCTCGTTACCGCCAGGAAGTGCAGTTGGATGACGACGTCGACAATGCGGTGCGGAGGACTTTTTTGCACGTTGGCACACCCATGCTGATGACCACCGTGATTCTGGTGACGGGCTTCGGGACGGTGCTGTTTTCCGATTTGCCGGCCCACCGTATCTTTGGCGCGATGGCCTGCGCCACGATTTCGACGGCGATTATCGGCGATTTGATCGCCCTTCCGGCCTTGCTGGCAACGTTGGAAGGTAGTCGCGGGTACCGAAGATTCAGCGCTCGGTTGCCTCGAATCGTGCCACGGCTGTTCCCAAGCCGTCCACCTCTACCTCGACCCGATCGCCGGCGTTGACCCATTTCGTCTGTACCACGCTCCCCAGCATGATGATCCAACCGGGTGGCAGGTCGCGCCCGCGTTGGGCCAGATCGTTCGCCAGCCAGACCAGAGCCTGCAACGGATGGCCGTTGATGATGTCGCGGCCCTGCCCGCTCCCGACGCGCGTGCCGTTGATCCGCATCTGCCCCTGCAAAGACGGCAGATCCAGCTCTGGCCAGTTCGTGACCGGCCCGCCGAGGACCGCTCCGGCCCCGAAAAAATCGTCGGCGATCCAGGTCCGCCAGTCGGGAATCCGCCGGGTGAAGTCGACATAGCGATCGTCGACGATCTCAATCGCTGCTGACATCGCGCCGACACATTCAGTGATGTTTGCAAGATCGTGCGGGGCATCTGCCGCTCGGATCGGTGCCTGCAGAATGGCCGCGATTTCACATTCGACGCCCACGTGGAGGAACGCATCAAAATCAAACGTCCCCTCGACGTGCCGGACGGTGCAATCGAAGATGCCGCCGCTGCACGGGTGCTCCATCCCCAAATAATGCTGCATCACACGAGTCGTGCAGCCAATCTTACTACCCACCAACTGGCCCAATCCCGCCTCGGCGAGCAGCTGATGGACGGCATCCTGGATCGCCATAGCGTCGTCGACATCTTGGGGCCGCAAGTTGACAGGCAAGTGGCCCACGGGACGCAAAGGCGGAACGCGACCTTGTAGAATCAGGCCGGCAGCTTCGGTCCAAGGAGAAAACAACGGTTTCCGTGAGGTCATTGGTTCACAATAAGACGAGTCCCCTGATGTCCGGCGGGCTAGCCACAACCGTGCCGTATACGTCCATACTTATCAAACAGTCCCAACGATGTCGATGCTGGTTGGCACAATGTACCTAGAAGAGTCCACGAGATACGCCTCACCGTGCGGCTCGCTGATCCAGGATTAAAAGTCAAGACGGCGCCTCGTCCGGGAAAAAGATCGATGCTTCGTTAAAGCGCATATCCCGGATTCTGATTCCGTCAGTTTCGGTTTTGCGAAACCCATTGTATAACTAAGCAGCCGATTACTGAAGTCATCGTTCGCGTTGTCTTGCACGCCAACGTTGGACCGCTCCGGGATGCCATCGACCTGGTAAATGTTCGCCGACACATGGAGCGCACGAGGTCTATGAATATGAACGTGAAAAATGCGGAAAGGCCCGTGCTGGTAGTGGGAGGTCGTACGACAGGGCTTATGATGGCGTCCGAGTTGGCGCGTCACGGTGTTTCGGTACGGATCGTCGACAAGTCGCCAGGTATCGATCCCCATTCGCGCGCCACCGTGCTGCACTCGCGAACCCAGGAGATCCTGCATGGCCTCGGCATCGCTTCCCAGGTGATCCAAAGTGCGCAACCCATGCGCGGGATTTGCCTTTACGCAAACGGAAGACGTATCGTGCGATCACAGGAGGACGCAGTCGATTCCCCGTTTCCCGTTGGCGTTTCCCTTTCTCAAGCCAAGACCGAGAACGTCCTCGAAAGACACCTCAACAGCTTTGGTGTGACGGTCGAACGCAGCACCGAACTGACGGCGATGGAACAGAACGCCAGTGGGATTCGAGTGACCTTGAAACATGCCGACGGTCGCGAGGAAGACGTCGACACACCATGGCTCATTGGGTGCGACGGGGCTCACAGCACCGTGCGACACTTCACCGAGCTGGTGTTTCCAGGCGAGGCGGACCCTCATCCGTACATGCTCGCCGACGTCGTCGTCAGCGGGCCGCTAAAACCCGAAGACGCGTATATCTTCCTCAACGACCATGGCGACCTTTTCTTTTTTCTCCTCGACGAAGGACGGCGACTGGTCGTCGCCAATTCCCCAAAGGGCAGCGATCTCAGCAAAGCTCCCACGCTCGAGCAGATGCAGGAGGTCGTGACGCGGCGGAGCCTGCCGGATTTTCGTCTGTCGGACCCCCGCTGGCTGACTCACTTCCACATCCACTATCGACTCGCTCCGCACTACCGACACGGACGAGCCTTCCTGGCGGGCGACGCCGCCCATGTTCACAGTTTAATCGGGGGCCAAGGAATGAACACGGGGATCCAAGACGCCCACAACCTTGCCTGGAAACTCGCGTTAGTAATGCGTGGAGTCGTGCCCGGCACATGGCTCGACACCTATGAAGCGGAACGTCGGCAGATCGCCGAAGACGTGATCAAGACGACGAAGGCATCCACCGAGCGCACTGAGGCGTTTGCAGGCCTTTCACCGAGAGAACGCGAGAAGCTCGTCGAGCATATGTTTGTACCGGAGGCCGAAAAGATGCAGGTACGACGCCATGCCGAGGAGATCGACCTGGATTACAGGTCGAGCTCCATCTGTATTGAGCCTGATGAGGGCTTCGAGGGCGGGCCGCATGCCGGTGCGCGGGCTCTGGATACCACACAGATCCGCGTCAACGGCAAAACATGCACGTTGTTCGACCTGTTCCGCAGTCCGCACCACCACTTGTTATTGTTCCCGCCAACCACCTGCGGCGATCTTTCGACGGATCTTGTAAGTGCTGCAGAGTCGGCGGTCAAAGCTCACCATCACTGGATCGATGTATTCGTCGTCGAGAGCCAGAATTCGCAGCTCTCCCTTCCTCCCGATGTCACAATCATCAAGGATCCGAAGAGATCCCTGCGTCAGCGATACGGGGCTGACACTGCCAGCCTCTATTTGATTCGGCCCGACGGTTATGCGGCGTACCGCAGCCGCCGACTCGACAGCCTCGGCGAATACCTGCATCACGTCCTGTAGTCCTGGCGGCAAGTGTTTAGCTGCATGCTCGCGCGCTACGGTACTTCGTTTTGCTTTAATCCGAACCAGCAGGTTCCAAACATGGCGGCGTTCCAGCCTTGCATCGGCACCCCTGCCTGCTTTCCAGGGACTCCATGAATAAACTCATGCGGAATGTAGTCTCCCGATTCGACAGGATCGGCGCGGGCGACGCGTTTCAACAAGCCGATGGCCTCGTCCCTGCGGCCGGACTTCAGCAACGCCCACGCATGCACATGATTGAGATACGGCCATATTCCGCCGTTGTGGTAGTTGCCGCCCTCGTAGCCAAAGTCGGGCGGAAAATAGGGGAATCTTTCCCGACACTCCCATTGATTGATCGATGGTGTCAGGGAATCGAGAATAGTCTGGCCATGTTCTGGCGAAATCGCGTCGAAAAGTATTCCTGCCACCTGATCCTGCGGTACGCAGCGCGGGCCGTCCGGGCGCGAGTGCCACACGTGCTCGAAATGTGTCCCGCGTTCCCGCTAGATGGCGGTCGCGTCTTTCGAGCGCTGCTGGGAATGGTATCCAGTTACACGACCGCGACACGCGCCACCGCCATCGTTGGTCAGGTCTGCGCGATCGGGCTGGGACTTTTGGGACTGGCAAACCCAATACTGCTGATAATTGCTCTCTTTATCTTTTTTGCTGCAGCAGCCGAAGCTCGACTTCGGTGTCCCCTAAGAGAATTATCCCCAGTGACCGGTCGGTCGTGATTAATTTGAAGCTCATTTTAACGTTGCCCACCAACGGCATTGCTGGCTTGCGGGGTCCACCGCAGACGATTGTCGTTCCCCTCCAAATTCGGATTCCGTTGCAGGGCGACGCGTCGACAATCCCACGTGGCGGATTGCTGACAACGACCCTTGCCCCCGACTTGCCCAATTGGTGGTTGAACTGAGAAGTGGCCACGATCCGAAACGGTAAGCGTCCCGTTACGATGTGCGTGTGTTGCAAACGTCCCTTTAACTGGCGACGTAAGTTGCAGAAGGACTGGAACAACGTGGTCTACTGCAGTCGTCGATGCCGACGGACATCAGACAGTACAAAGGTCCAATTGGAGAATCGGATGTGATCCGAAGGTTACGGGATCTCAATGATTCGGGAGGGCGGTTGTGAGCAAGAAAGTAGTCGTCATCGGAGCCGGGCCTGGCGGCCTGGCTGCTGCGATGCTTCTTTCTCAAGCTGGATTAGACGTGACCGTCCTGGATCGCCAACCGTACGTCGGGGGACGCACTTCGACCTTCACACCGGGGGATTTCGATTTGATCGTGGCCCGACATTCTTCCTGTATCCGCGGATCCTCAGCGAAATCTTCGTGGGCACGGGGCACGATCTCTTCGAGGAAGTTGAGATGAGGCGACTCGACCCCCAATATCGGCTCGTGTTCGGCGCGGGAGGCCAGCTCGACGCCACCCCCAACGTCGAGCGGATGGAAAGGCAGATCGCACGACTCTCGCCGAACGAGGTTTGGGGGCTTTCAGCATTTCATGTCCGAAAACTGCGACAAATTGGACCGCTTCTCCTCGATCCTGGAGCGACCGTTTAACAGCATTCGCGATTTGTTGCACAGCGATATCTTTCGAGCATTGCCGCTCCTTCGACCTTGGCGATCCCTTCACACGGAAGTGGGGCGATTCTTCGACGATCCGCGACTGAAATTGGCATTTACCTTCCAAGAAAAATATCTCGGAAAGTCGCCGTTCCAATGCCCCAGTCTGTTCTCCATCCTGTCCTTCCTGGAATATGAACACGGCGTGTGGCATCCCATAGGCGGTTGCGGCGCGGTCTCTCAGGTGATGGCCAGGCTGGCACGCAGCATGGGTGCCAGAATCCACGTTGATGAACCGGTCACGGAATTGCTATTGCATGGTCGGCAGCCGGAGCGCGTCCGCACAATGAAGGGGACTTATGACTGCGACACTCTTTTCATCAACGCCGACTTCGCCCACGCTATGGAGCGGTTGGTACCCGACCGCGTTGGCCGTCGCTGGAAGGATCGGAAGATTGCCAGGAAGAAAGTCTCGTGTTCAACTTACATGCTCTATCTTGGTTTAAACGGGACTCAGGACGAATTGCCGCATCACACGATCTACTTGTCAAAGAACTACGAACAAAACCTTCTGGACATTGAAGTGAATCGGCGGCTGCCGACCGATCCATCGTTCTACGTTCAGAACAGTTGCGTCACCGACTCGACGTTGGCACCGAGTGGTCGGAGCACCTCGTATGTTCTGGTTCCTGTGCCGCACCAAACCGGCAATATCGATTGGAGCCGAGAGAAAGCCGGCTTTCGGCGTGTCGTTCTACGGCAACTCCGGAAGGTTGGAATCGAGGATGTTGAGAAACGATGCCGGGTCGAGCACGTGATCACCCCCCCAAGATTGGGAGCAGCAAGGCTTCTATAAGGGCGCGACGTTCAATCTTGCCCACACTTTAAGACAGATGCTTCACATGCGGCCAAGAAATCGCTTTGAAGACCTGGATTCGGTATATCTGGTTGGTGGGAGGATCCACCCGGGGAGTGGTATCCTGACGATATATTCCTCCGCGCGGTTTGCCAGCGCTACCCTAACATGGCGATCCAATTGGGTCCCCATCCTTTTGCGTATAGATCTCCTTGCCCCCCGCGCCGCCGGGAGCTTGTGCTGCCAGGAACGCGCGACTGATCTTTTGACGGCGACGGCTCACACCCGCTAAACTAAGGGCCGGGCAGTGGCCGCCCGCTGGTGTGCGGTCGTCCGACCGCTGCGTTGGGCGCGAGTCCTTCGGGCGCGGACTGCGACCGTTCCTCGAGCACCAAGTCCATTCCGCATTCCGCATTCCGCGATCCGCGAACCTTCTATTTGTGTACGTCACTGCCCGCCAATTCGGTCGACCCGTCCATCGTCGCGTCCGTCATCGCCGCCGGCTGCGTGTTCCTGAAGGGCTGGAATCGCGTGCGTTGCTCGCCGCGGGGCCCGTCATCAGCGAGTTTATGGCGTCGAATGCCGAAACGATCTTGGACGAATTCGGAGCGTCGAGCGATTGGATAGAAGTCCAAAATCAAGGCGATTCGTCCGTCGACCTCGGCGGTTGGCACCTGACCGATGACCCGCGGGAACCCGACAAATGGACCTTTCCCGCCTACCACCTGGAAGGCGGCGGCAGCATGCTCGTATTTGCCTCCGGCGACTCAAAGGTGGTAACGCAGGTCGACTTAAAGAGTGATTTTGTGTCGTTGGTGGACAATACGTTTCTGGTCGACCTGCCGGACGGTGATTATCAGGTACAACTTCTCGTAGGTGATGCAACACGGAGTCGTGATGACATCGATATCTACGTGCAGCACACACTTGTCGACACGCTGGCGAACAATCCGGGTGAGTTTCTGTCGCGTGTCTTCCCGGCGGCAGTAACTTCCGCCACGGAAGGCCGACTGGCTGTGCGGATGCGTGACACGGGTGGGGCAACCGGCAAGGCCGTGCTGAACGCACTCATGATCACGTCCGCGTCAGGTGGTGATCCGCTCCGTTTCGACTTTGGCCCGCCCGGATCCCGCGTGGAACCCGGGCATACGCCCGTGTCGGCCGCAGATGTCTACGATCCCGCGACCGGGTACGGTTGGCAGTCAAACGAAACGCTGGGCGGCCAAGTGCACCATGTCAGCCTGCATACGGACTTCAAACTGCGAGCCGCCGGTGAATACCTGGCCTTAGTCGCGCCGGATGGCACGGTAGTGTCGGAGTTCGGCCAGGGCGGCGCGGATTATCCGCCGCAACGAACCGACGTCAGCTACGGGCGGACGCCCGACGGTATTCGATTTTTTCCCGAGCCTACTCCCGGGTCGGAGAACACTGCAGGCGTGATCGACTTCCTGGAACCGGTGACGTTCAGCGCCGAACGCGGGTTCTACGACGCGCCGTTTGTGCTGCAGATCGATACGGGCACGCCGGACGCGACAGTGCGGTACACCCTGGACGGCACGCCGCCATTGCGGGACCACGGCCAGATTCTATCGGGCCCGCTGAGCATCAGCGGCACGACGAACTTGAGGGCCGCGGCTTTTCAGGATGGTTACGCGTCGAGCCCCATCGCGACGCACACGTATCTTTTCCCGCAAGATGTTCTTCTACAGAGCGAGTCGTTCGGAAAAGACGGGACAGGTCTCCCGCCGTTTCCCCCCTGGGGCCATGCCAATGAAAACGGCGACTGGGAAGTCGATCCGGACGTGGTCCATCATCCCGATCCGAACAATCGCTTGACGGCGGACGATTTGCTCTCGATCCCCACGATGTCGCTGGTCTTGCCCTGGGACGGCATGTTCAGCAATGCGGAAGGCATCTACATCCGCGGTGACGGAATCCCGCGTGCGGCATCGCTGGAGCAGATTCTGCCGGACGGTTCCACCGGGTTCCAGATCGACAGTTCGGTGCAGATTCAGGGCGGTTCAAGTACGCGGCGCTGGAAGGCGGATAAGCTTTCCATGCGAGTCAAGTTCGTCGAACCGTTCGGCCCCACGAAACTCGATTATCCCCTGTTCGGGAACGAAGCCGCTGACCGGTTCGATACGATTATTCTGGACGCCGTGCTCAATCACAGTTGGCATATCCCCGAGCCTGATGCCTTGAATTCGGCCAAGTTCATCCAGGACCAGTTTGTGGCTGATCTGCAGAACGCAACCGGGGGCTGGGCGCCCCACGCCCGCTTCCACCACCTGTACATCAACGGCTTGTATTGGGGTCTGTATTACGTGCACGAACGTCCGGACGAATCGTTCGCGGCCGATTATCTCGGCGGCGACAAGGATGACTATGATGTCGTGAAACACTCTTCCTCCGAAGTGGTCAGCGGCACGGCTTCCAATTACCAACACATGCTGAATATGGCCAGGCAGGATCTGTCACAGGATGCGCATTACGAACAACTCAAGTCCGTGCTCGACATTGATGATTTCATCAGCTACATGCTCGTGAATTTCTACGTGGCGAACACCGACTGGGCGCGACACAACTGGTATGCATCGTTCAATCGAAAGGATTCCCAGGGCAAGTGGCGGTTTCACAGTTGGGATGCGGAGATCGTACTCAACAACGTTCAAATCGACGTCACTTCCGAGAACAACATCGGTGCTCCGACTGAAATCCATCGACGGCTACTCGTAAACGACGAATACCGGCTGCGATTCGCGGACTTGGCGCACAAATACCTGTTCAACGGCGGCGCGTTGACCGCTGAAAATGCCGCGGGCACGTATCAGCGATTGATGGACGAAGTCGACCAGGCCATTCGCGGCGAATCGGCTCGGTGGGGAGACAACAAACGTGAAGCTCCTTTCACACGTTCCGATTGGCTGTCTACCCAGCAGAATGTGTTGAAGGACTTTTTTCCTCGGCGCCGGCCCATTCTGCTGGAGCAGCTCCAGGCCTGGGATTTGTATCCCGCGGTTGACGCACCCGAATTCGGACAGCATGGTGGACCGATTTCCGTAGCGTCATCTATTGGTCTCCATGCGCCGGAAGGCCACATTTACTACACGCTGGACGGCAGCGACCCGCGGTTACCTGGCGGCGCGCTGTCCGCGTCGGGACGCCTGTTCGTCGATTCCTTCCAAATCGAACAGGATACCGTGGTCAAGGCACGCGTGTTACACGAGGGCGTTTGGTCCGCGGTGACTGAAGCCGGTTTCGAAGCCATTTCGGACTTCCCGCTGCGGATTTCCGAGATCAACTTCGATCCCCACGGACCGAACCCGGTCGGCGGACTTGATGAAGCTAATGTGGACAGCCAGCAATTCGAGTTCGTGGAGCTGGTGAATACCAGCAACGATCCGATACCACTCGGTGGAGTGCGATTCGTTCACACGGATGGCGATGGAGGTCGCCAGGGCATCGATTTCAACCTGTCCGACCAGACGTTGCCGCCCGGCCAGCGGACCGTGATCGTGCGTGACCGAAACGCTTTTCAATCCCGCTACGGGGATGCCGTGCCGATCGCCGCGGGTAACGACGGCCAAGGCGGATTGGAGGGAGAGTTCTCCGGCGAACTGAACCATCGGCAGGGTCGCCTGACGCTGGTCGACGCCGCGGGCAGGGTCATCCAGCGATTTGCTTTCCCAGGCGATGATGTCTGGCCGGCCCGAGCGCGAGGCCTCGGGAGCACGCTGGAAATCGTCGATCCGCTGGGCGACTATCAAAACCCCACGATGTGGAGAGCCACCTCGGAGTTTGGCGGATCGCCCGGCGCGGAAGGCCGCGGACAGGACGGGCGGATCGTCATCAATGAAGTAATGACAGACTCTTTTTCTCCGTCACCGGCCGGCTCCCTGGAACTGCTCAACCGTTCGGAATCGGACGTACCCATCGGTGGCTGGTACATCAGCAATTCCTCAAACGACTTCTTCCGGTATCGGATTCCTTCGGAAACAACTTTGGCCGAAGGGCAATATGTTGTTTACAACCAGGCTCAGCTCGGATTTCAATGGGATGCCCCCTTCAACGAACTCTGGTTACTGGCGGCCAACGACCAGGGCCGACCCGAACGGTTTGTCGACTATGTGGCTTTTGTCGGCGGCCGGGCCGGCGACGCCTTGGGTCGATGGCCCGACGGCGACGCGTCGGCTGTGCTATTTCCCATGCGCACGGCAACACTTGGCGCTGAAAACAGCGGACCGGCCACGGGCGACGTCGTCGTATCGGAGATCCTGGACCGCGTGCCGGCGTTGGAGACCTTTGAACATTCATTCGACAACGGTTCCACGGCTGGCTTTACGCCGAGACTGGGGACCTGGAGTGTCAAGGAAGACGGTCGCTACACGGTCATCCCCGGTCCCGAGGGCGATACCGTTTCTCTACTGACCGGCGGGCTCGACCCGCAACCGAGAAATGTCCGGTTTGCTACGTCTCTGCGAATTGAATGGCTGACAGAGTTTTCCCGGAACGGAGCGATCATCTTCGACTACCGCGGCGCAGAAGATTTTAAATTTGCTTCGGTGCACGTCGTCGCGGGTAAGTGGCGTGTCGGACAACGCACTCCGGAAGGATGGCAGTTTCTCGCAGAGCTAGCCGAACCGATTACCCCGCTGCTGATCCGCGACGGACAACTGGCCGTCGCCTTGGAAATTCGAGGCACGACGGCCAGCCTGCTGCACAAAGGAGCGGTGAAGGTCAGCCACGACTTCGGGGAATCGCTCGGCGGCGGCGCGTTGGGATTGGGCAGCAAGAACGGACAGGCACTTTTCGACGACGTCGTGGTCGAATCCTTGATGGAAAGCGATGACTTCCGCTTTATCGAATTGATCAACACCACGCAGGCTGATCAGCAATTGGACGGATGGCAGCTGGCGGGCAGTGTGCACATGGAATTTCCCGACGGCGTCACGCTGCAACCCGGCGAAAAACTGCTGGCCGTTCCCTTCGATCCTTCCGATCGATCGCTGGCCGACGACTTTCGCGCACGGATGCAGGCGGATGCCGCCGTAACCCTGGTGGGCCCCTTTGCAGGAAGCCTGACCGAGCCCGATGCCGTGGTCCAGATCCTGAAAGCCGTTGGGAGTGACGATCCACAACCCCGGCTGGTGCTGGAAGACCGGGTGCCCGTCGCGCGACTTGTGGTGCCACGGAATCAATTTGTCGCGGGCGCATCGATCCACCGGCGAACTGTGGAGGCCTTTGGAGATTTTTCGGAAAGCTGGATTGCCGGACTTCCGTCGCCCGGTCACGCAGTGTTTCCGGGACCTGGCGACCTGAATGCCAATGGAACCATCGAGCTAGACGACGCGACGGCTTTTGTGCTGGCTCTTAAAAGTTCGCGGAAGTACGAACAAGAATTCCACGCGCCGGTGGCCTTGGCCGGCGATACGGATCGGGACGGAGACGTGGACTTCGACGACATCGCGCGGTTTCTGGCAATGCTGCCGGGCGAGGCTGCCGCAAGCACGCTGGCATCGGATGACGGCTACCCGCGCCGTGTGAACAGCGAGGAAACCTGGCCGCGGCTCGTGGATCACGCCATGTCGTCTTCCCCAGGATTGGTTGTGCATCATAAAACACGCGACCCCGAGGCGTTTCGTTCTTGACTGTCCCGCGACTGCACCATCGAGAGTCCATGCTGGGTGCTCGTTCAGTAAAAAAAATAGAAACGATGTCGAAGTTGCCTGACTATCACAACTTGGCACGACAAAAGAGCGAGAATCTGAAGCGTTGCTTTGCCCACAGCGGTATTCCATTGAATCTCATACAGCACCGTCCAAATCTGAATCAGTACGAATCCTGACGGTGTCCGCAGTACGGTCCGGCACGTTGATCATCGGCATCAAGCGTACTTGACGATCGCGGTCCAAACAATCACGTGTTGTGGGAGAATGTTTGGCACATGTCGCAGTCCCCACACAATTCCGCATCATATCGATTGTATGGGTTCCTCAGATTGGGCGGGTAGTGCCTTCTGGCAGTCTTTAGCCTGCAGCGTGCATTCTGTACCTCAACAGTGCAATTTAACCTAGACTTTTTACAAGCCGTTCGCTCTTCTTCTCCCATGACGCAGGACACGGAAGGTTTACAGGTTCGCTCCTCTGGTCACGAAAGTCTATGCACGGCGACCAGTGATGTTCAGTTGGATACAAAAGACCAACCAGCCAAGTGCGTTCTTTGTCGATTCGACCAGCGCGGAGGAGTTGCGAGCACAGCGCGTATGGCGACTTGTCATCGTGCTTTGGTTGACATGGATATTCTTCACCTGCTTCCTGTGGTACCGCGGCTTTCAGATGGCCACGCGGGTCTGCTTTGCGGACTCGTTGCTCCATCTGGTCATCTTGTGGACGTATCGGAACCACAAGAACTACGCCTTGATTATGAATCTGAACCTTGTTGCCAGTGCCTTCGGATTATTCTTTGTTTCCGTTAGTGATCCGGCGATGGCGAGAACGATGCTGTTCTTTCCGGTGTCTATACTCGTCGCCTCGCAGCTCCTGGGCGTGCGCGCCGCCTTTGGCTGGTTGATCGTTAACTTTGTCGCCTTCGTCGCCTTCTTTTTTACGATGTACGGAGTACACGACACAGTAGCTACTTCGAGATTCGACGAATTGGTACTTATTCTGGGAGTTGCCGTCTGCGTTTTTTTCTGTTGTCAACAAGGAGAAGAATACTATCAAGAGCGCACGAAGAATCTCATTGACTTGAGTCAGAGCCTACAAAGGAAGAGTGACACTCTGCATGAATTAGCCACGACCGACGCGTTGACCGGGCTGATCAATCGCTTCCAGTTTAAAGAGAAACTGAAAGAGGCCGCTCGCCATGCATCGAATGAGTCAGAGCGTATGGCATTATTCCTGGTCGATATGGACGGTTTCAAGGAAATCAACGACACATTGGGACATCCGGTCGGAGACAATGCGCTTATCGAGATTGCATCCCGACTAAACAGCAAATTCGGCGATCGATCTGACGTTGCACGGCTGGGAGGTGATGAGTTCTGCATCATCTACCCAAACATCACAGACGCGGACCATGCATCGACCCTCGCCCGCGATATATGCGAATTTCTGACGCAAAGGTACGTTTTGGACGAAGCAGAGTTTCCACTGGGTGCTAGCGTCGGTTTTTCGCTTTGTCCCGACCATACTGAATCCGATCAAGAATTGCTTTCATACGCCGATACAGCAATGTTTTATGCGAAAGACAATCGCTTGGGGTATGCGTGCTACTCATCCGATATGACTGATCGCTTGATTGAATATCGTACCATGCAGGCACACTTGTCTCTTGCTTTGGAACTAAAGGAGTTTTTCCTCGTTTACCAGCCGCAGGTCGACTTGAGAACCGGAAAGGTCATCGCTGTCGAAGTGCTATTGCGATGGCGTCATAACGGCGAAGTCATACCGCCTTACCGATTCATACATCTCTTGGAGCAAAGCCGCGAAATCATTCCGGTTAGCAAATGGATCGTCCGTGAGGCTTGCCGGCAACTGGCCACTTGGACGGATGCAGGCTATGACATTGGGATGTCGATTAACGTCAGCACCGTTCAATTCAACGATGAAGACTTTTGCCGGGACGTTGCCGATTCGATTAAAGAGTTTGGTGTGGATCCTACCAAGCTAGATTGCGAGATCACGGAGGGACTGCTAATTGATGATGTCGAACAGGCGGCGGCTAAACTCCATCAGATCAAGGACATGGGCGTCAGCATAAGTATCGATGACTTCGGAACGGGTTATTCATCACTGGCCTATTTGCGTCAATTCCCCCTGGATAGGCTCAAGATCGACCGTGCATTCATCAAGGATATCCCGGATTCCGATGATGGGTTGATTGCGGCAAGCATTATCGTCCTTTCCAAGGCACTCGGGCTTAAAGTTCTCGCAGAAGGAGTCGAAACAGACGCTCACATCGAGTTCCTGAAAGCCTACGATTGCGATGAATACCAGGGCTATTATCTAAGCCGTCCGGTTGCCGCTGAGGAAGTAGTCGCGCACTTCACAAGGACCCCCTCGCACGCGTTGATCTGATCCTTCCACTGCCGGCCAGCGTGGGAGACGCCGCGCGGGCGGGCTGAAGCTCTGGTGATACCCAGCATCATTGCAGTACCGAAGGGCGATTCAACGCTCTTCTTACGGCGATTGTGAACACGTATTCTCAGTCACATCGCCTATCCTACGGCCGCGTCGGACGTGTTCAATTCTTCCCAGGCTCACCAGTTTGCAATCCAGTCCGGGGCCTTGTTTACAACCAAGGACGCCGCCAAGCGTGGCGACTTGCGTAAGAACTCATCACGAGGCAACGCACCAGCGCGCCATATGTTGCTCCTAGCCGGACCAAGCCGTAAATCCGTTCCAGCCTGATCGGTGCTCGCAGGAATTCACTGTTCTTTCAATGGCACTGCCATAAATGCGATCATTGCCGTGATATAATACGCCCTGCGATGATTCATTTGGATCACAAACTAGAGAGTAACTGGAATCGCAATGACTGAAGGCACTCTAAAACGCGTCGTTGATTGTCTTGCCGCCACCACTCGGTATCCTACGCAACTGTTAACTGCCGAAGCGGATCTGGAGAATGATCTAGGCATCGATTCCGTAAAACGCGTAGAGATAGTTGTTGCTCTTACTGAAGAGTTTGGTATTCAGTTGGAAAAGGAAGAGCCCGATCCGTCCATTCGTACGATTGCGAATATCGCGAGCTGGATTGACGGTTTGTTGAACCCAGGTGGCTCAGACCAACGCGACGCGCGGCTGTTGGATCGTCAAGTGCTGCCAACAAACGGCGACGACCATTCCGATAGGAGCCATACATCCCCATCGCACACGATTCCGTCGCCTCACTTTCCTGTTAACGAGTCTGTTGAGATGACAACAGACACAGCAAAGCCACTCCGTGGGCGAGTCGCCTTGGTGACGGGTTCGGGGCGTGGCATCGGTCGAACGATTGCGCGACTTTTGGCCGTACGTGGCGCGACCGTAGTGGTGAATTCATTCCATTCCCGTGAACAGGGTGAGCAGACAGCAGCTGAGATCAGGGAACAAGGAGGAACGGCGGTCCATTTGTGGGGGTCGGTTGCGAACTCTGACCATGTTGATGACATTTTTACGAAGCTCGAACGGCAATTCGGGCTGGATATTCTCGTATGCAACGCGTCCGACGGTCGTATCGGTTCATTCCTGGAATTAACACCAGACGATTGGGACCGGGCGTTTCGCACCAATGTGACAGGGCATCACCAATGCGCAATCCGCGCGGCCCGACTGATGCGTCCCAGAGGCGGAGGGTCGATTGTGACAATGTCTGCTGTGGGCGCCCATCAGTTTATCGATGGATTGGGCAGTCAGGGAGTCGTGAAGGCTGCCGTTGAATCGCTTACCCGATATCTTGCCTGCGAGCTTGGACAATTCGGCATCCGTGTGAATTGTGTGGCGGGAGGTCCGGTCTACGGTGATCTGCTTTCCATGTTTCCTTCCGCGCGAGCCACTCAAAGTTACTGGGAGTCAATGATCCCCGACGGAGAGCTGTGTAGTCCGATGGACTTGGCTCAAACCATCGCGTTTCTCGTGAGCGACGAAGCTCGCGGAATCAACGGAGCGGTTTGGATGGTTGACCACGGGTTTACCGCCACCGCGGATGGCCAGCCTCTTCATCGCGTTTCGCGCGAGACGTTCCGCGCTTCCTCACATTGAGTTGCAACCAATTGCCAGTTGGGGTGTCACTTGAATTATTTTGCAACTGAATACACCATTCATTTCGATGACACCATGGCCTATGGAAGCCACCACTTCCTTACCGCGTTCAAATTCCAGTGCGCGGCTCGCGAGTCATTCCTGTTCGGTGAACATATCTTTGACGTTGACGGAGTGCGAGACACTCTAGACCGCATCCATCTAATCACGGCGGATGCCTATGCCCGCAATCTTAATCCGACCAAGCTCGGTGACCGCGTTGCGATCCTACTGACGTTGGAGGAGTGGGGACGGGCCAGCGTAAGATTCTGCTATCGCGTCATCGACGCGTACGGTAAGCCAATCTGTGCGGGTTTCCAGACGCTGTTGTGTGCGGACAGAGCTACGGGAAGTCCTGTTCCCGTGCCGCCGCCACTTTGGAACGCAATGGCAGAGATGCGAGAGATCGAGGAGCCTCAGACACTCGAGTCGTTTCGTGACCGAGTCCTTGCGGGCGGAAGTAAGACGGAAGCTCTGTTCAGTGGCACGGAGCAAGAGACGGCGATTCGGTTTCTTACAGATCGCTATCCCAGTCCACAGGTGATATCGGCGGCTCATTCCGTGATCTCTGGTGAGACCGAGGTTTTAGATGATTCGTCAGGTACCAGTGCGTGCAGAAGTGAGGCTGTGGAGGCGTGGGTATTCGCGGGTCAAGGGGCCTTTGACCCCCAGATGTTGAGTGAACGGATTGTGGCCTATGCGCAATTGGCGCCCGCCGCTCGAAAAGAACTCGACGAATGTGCTGTTGTTGCTCGGGAGTTGATTCAGGGGGATGCGTTCTCGCTTATCAGTGGTGATAGCGAACAATGTCGTGATGCTGTCAGGACAACACCCCAACTGTCCCAGGTCGCAATCCACTTGCAAAACGTATTGGGTGCATTGCTGAGGCAATCTGATGGGCATTGCCCCGGAATCCTGATGGGGCACAGTTTTGGAGAGATTGCGGCTTTAGGCGTTGGCGGATGTTTTGATTTGCCAACAGGTATTCGTATTGTTTGCGAGCGCGTCCGAGCCGTCGCGAAACATGCGCCGGGCGACGGCAGATTGTTGGCTGTTGCCACCGATCGACCAAGTGTCGCGACGGAAGTTGCTTTGCTTGGTCTGGATCAGGTGGTAGTCGCCGGACGAAATCACGAAAAGCAAACAGTCGTGTCGGGACCACGTTGCCAACTGGAACGATTACGCGAACACTTGCGAAGTATCGACATCGGCGCCGTAACGGTCCCCAGCCCCACGTCGTTTCACCACCCGCTGTTGCGACCGGCTGCTTTGGCATGGCTTGAGCAACTCAACGCCCTGCAGCTTAAGGGACCGTCCCTTGCTGTCTACTCGTCGATCGGTCGACGATTCATTTCGCCGGATGATGACGTAGCCGTAACGATGGCGAGTCAATTCGTAAGGCCTTTTGATCTCCAAGGTGGAATCACTGATGTTATCGAAGCTGGAGCAACGAAGTTTGTTGACTGCGGGTCGACGGGATCGCTAGCGAGAATAATTTCCAAGGCAGGCCCCCAAGGGCTCGACGTCAGCGGCCTCGAAGTAAGTCAACGTGGCGCATTGGAACCTTGCGTTTGCTCCTGTCACTCCACACTTCCGGTTGGACCACGACTGAGGAGTCGACGTGCAATAACGCGAAGTAGGAGCAACACAAAACCTGAGGAAGGACTGAACGCTACACATCGCGTTGTCCCACCGACGGCGCTTGTCGGACAGGGATGCATATTGCCCGGCGGCGCTTCGTCACCGGAACAACTATACTCGGCCATCATCGAGCAACGAACGGGGATCGTCGACCAGAGACGTTTTGATCGTTATTGGTTAGAGGACTTTTACTCGGAGAAGCTCGTCCCGGATCGTTCGACATCCCACTTGACGGGCCGCGTCAATGACGCCGATATCGTGGCTCCAGCCGGCATCGACCCGAACGTATTCGATGGGTTCACGCGGGCACAACGCCTGCTTTGTATCGCATTGGCTTCCTGCACCGCGTCTTTGGAAGGTGCTGACCGCGTTCTATGCTTGATGGGAGCAACCGCGGACGGATTTGAGGACCAGGACATAGTGTCCTCCCTGCGATACGCCGAGCTTGACCCAACCGATCAGGCTATTGACGAACGGATGAACACAGCCCGTTCTGCTTTCCAGGACCCGCACGGTGCCGTCCAGGAAGTCTTTGATCGCGTGGTTAAACCCGGGCTCAACGTGATCCTTGTCGATGCAGCGTGTGCTTCTTCTTTGTATGCCGTCGCGCTCGGCATGCAGGCGCTTGAATCGAACGAGACGGACGTAGTTATCGCCGGAGGGGTCTTTTGCCCCGGTCCGGGAAATAGCTGCCTGTTTTCGCAGTTTAACGGCACTACGTCGACGGGATGCCGACCGTTCGATGCGAGTGCTGATGGTGTTGTATTCTCAGAAGGCTCTGCGGTTGTAACGCTGCGCCGCCTCGCAGACGCCGAACAGTTGGGATTACCAATTGCAGCTGTATTGCGAGGTGCTGGGCTGTCGAGCGATGGACGCAGCTCATCAGCCAACGTCCCGCAAACTCATGGGCAACTCCTTTCGCTCAAGCGCTGCTATGCCAACTACGGCATTGAACCCAGCTCTATCCACGCGATTGAAGGGCATGGAACCGCGACACCGGTCGGCGATGCAACGGAACTGGAGACCTTGCAAAAATTTTTCTCCGGCCGCACGTCGAAGCCCATTCCGCTGCACAGTCTCAAAGGATTGCTGGGCCACGCCGGTTGGGCGGCCGGTACGGCGTCGGTTATCGCGGCCTGCGAATATATGCGAAATGGGCGTTTTCCGGCGCAGGCTTTCCATCGCGAGCCGTCAGAGTCCCTGCTCAAATCTGGTCGCACGCTGACGGTACCGAATCGCTCACTATCGCTGCCGTCGCCACAATGCCGAATTGCGATTGACGGTTTTGGCTTCGGTGGTTCGAATGCCCACCTTGTGCTGGATCGCTATGTACCGGGAGAACGACCCCGGAATCTATCGCGGGGCGCGAAGATCGCGCGGAATGCAGAAGATGACGAACTCGTGTTTGTCGCTTACCGTGAGCTGGTTCCAACGATTTCAACGTCATCCGGTTTGCGGTTTGATCGCGGAAGCGTGAATCTACCCGAGGGCCATGTTCTACTGCCCGACCTCGCAGATGACATGGACATTAGCCAAACGCTTGCGATCGTGCTGGTTGATGATGTCGTTTCACAGATTCCTCAGTTTGACGACGCTTTGCGCCGAGAGACGGGTGTGGTCTTGGCACAATGCGGCAAGACGGAACGGGGCGTGGAAGCTACGATGCGAGTTCTCGCCCCGCGGTTCTGCCGAAACCTCGCTGGATTGGACCAATTCCTTGAAACGCTCGCAGCGGCTGGTGACCGAGCAAGACCATCCGGTCCGTATACACTTCAGTGCATGATGCCGAACGTGTCGGCGGGTCGAGCTGCACTGCAATCAAATTTGAACGGCCCGAACTTCGTTGTCGATTCCGGCGCGAATTCTCTGGAGGCTGCGATGGCCGCCGCATCGCTGTTGCTGCGAGGCGGCGATGACAGTGGCACGAGGCTTGTGATCGTCGCCGCACAGGACGCGAATCCCTGGTGCATTCCCCGGCGCAAATCAAAAGCATTGCGAGACGAATTTGCTGCCGCGTTCGCCGTGACGACTCGTCGCTATGCCGACGAGTCTGGACTGAACATCGTCTCCGCCGTGAATGAGCCGTTGCAAATTAGCTGCCGGGAGTCCGGCACCGACCAAGCCGCACGAACTACGGCAGAGAAAGTCCGTGCGTTGCTGAAAACGCTCGACACTGCTGCGGATGGTATTCCAAATGGGACGTTGCCTGACGCCAAAAAAGAAATTTCGTCAACAGATTCGGAATTCCCAATTCACGTTCCTGTGTGGATTGAGGCTCCGATCGCGAACAACGATGCAGATTTCAAGAATCTGGGCACGCCAGCGATACTGGCGATCACTCCAGCTGATCAAGAACAAGTTTCAGGCCTAATTCGGACGTTGCCAAGCCACACACAACGGTACATGGTGGTAGTCGTCGGTCCTGCGGCAAGGCAGGTCGCGTCGAAAAGCGACGATCCAAACGTATTCTCCGCCCACCTGGCCGATGAGCACGCGACGGCATCCGTACTAGATCAAATCGATGATTTCGGTGCTGACGTCGTCGTCGCAGTCGAATCAATAACGACGTGGGACCTCTCGGAGACCCTGACGAGAGTCGCGACGGACAACAGCCTCGACGAGTTTTTATTTCTGGTTGCCCAACGCTGTGTTGCCAAGCTGAAGCAGGGTCGTGTGGAGTTGTGGGGGCTGTTTCTCAATGCGTGGAATGGCGGGATCCATCCTGCTTCCGGCGCGGTCGCCGGACTGCTCAAGGCAATCAATCGCGAATTCGCCGAGGCGCGGATTGGGGTTGTTTGCACACGAGGCCGTTCGTTGAGCGACGCATTGAAATGTGTGTTCGTCGAGCGTTTGCAGAGAGATCACGAACCCGAAGTCTGTTATGACGATACTGTGAGACTGGCGCGTCGCTTACGACGAGCTCCGACATTGACCGCGGCGTTTCCTCAAGTAACACTAGATGCCAATTCGGTTGTGCTGGCGACCGGCGGCGCTCGTGGAGTCACCTCGGTCATGGTCGACGCATTGCTTCGCGATTACAAATGCACAGTCGTGGCACTCGGAACGAGTTCGCTCGAAGCCGGTCCGACGGGCCTAATCGACGCCGCAGCCGAACGAGAATTTTACGATCGTTTCATGCGTGATCATCCCACTGCGTCTGCGTCTGAGATGAAGAACCACTTCGAACTGGCTCGCGCTCGGTGGGAGGCTCATCAGACAATCCGACAGCTGTCTTCTCTTGGTGGTCGAGTTGAGTATATGGTCGCTGATGTTACGGACCGTGAACAAGTTGCGAGCGCGATTCAAAAGATTGCATCGAAGTATGGACGGATTGATCTGTTGGTGCACGGTGCAGGAGTCCAAGTATCGAAACGGCTTGAACACCGCAGTCTAGCCGAATTTCGCAGGACGTTTTCTGTCAAGGTCTCAGGACTACACAATCTGGTCGACCAATGCCGCACGCAGTTTGGCAGAACTGTGAGCACTCATGTACTCACGTCGGCTTACAGCATCTTTGGCAATGACGGTCAACATGATTACGGCGCAGCCAATGAGACATTGGATCGGCTGTGCAGTCTGAGCACGACACACAACGACCAGGGCTGGTCGAGTATTGCGTGGCTTGCCTGGGACGGTATAGGGATGACGCGCGGCAGCGAATATCATGCCCTTGCAAAGCAGCGCGGACTGTCAGTGTTGACCGTCGAAGATGGCCAGCACATATTCCGCCAGGTCCTGGCCGGAAAAACAGAATCTGCGAACAACGTACCGTTATCGAAGGCAGAACACATTAAATATGGCGTCCAAACGATTCCGCCCCCAACCGCCGCTTCGACGGGACGAATACTTGAACTCCGTGTAGAGCTATCAAAAATCGAATGCCTTGCACACCACAAGGTACGAGGTGCGCCAACGCTGCCTGGAGCGTGGATACTGGAACGCATGGTCAGTGCAGGATTGCAACTCCACAAAGACGCTGGATGTATCACGGCTGTGACCGTCCAAGATGCGATTTTCAATCGGTTTGTACGTTACTCAGCTGAATACGAACCAAACATCCGTGTCGTGGCGGAAGACACGGCCGAAGGAATTGTCGTTTGGATGATCGGTGATATTCTGCATCCTACTGGTGCGGCTTTGTCCAAGGACGTTGTGTTTGCCCAGGCGACTCTCCGATTTGAACGCGAGACGACAGTCCTACGGCCATCACTTCGGGAAATTGGTGCTCATGGCGTCCAGGGCGTCAATCAGTTTATAGACGACCCCTATTGTGATGGACGATGCAATGACGTTGAGTTGTCCGGTCCCTTTGACTGCGTGCGCGACATTGCGATTGGGCCCCATGGTCGTCGCGCCAGATTTGTTCCCAACCAGGCTCATAGCGTTTCTGGCGTCATACCAGCCTTGTTGCTCGACTCCGCGTGGCGAGTGGGCGCGATGTATGCCATTCCTGGGCAAGAAGAACTATATGTGCCCGTGCGTATAGAACGTTTGGTCCTTCCTGTCGGAGTAAATGCGAATGAATCTTCGGCCTCGGCTTGGGAGATTCACACGAGCGCCCCGAGACTCGAGAGCGGAAGAATCCGCTGGGATCGAACCGAAGTGCTCGACGAGACTGGTGCCCTTAAGCTAATTGTTGAGAATGCCTACGCAATGCGGCTGCATTGATTCGCGTTAGCTTTCTTGCGCGGCGTAAGTCGCCGCAGCGACGATATTTGTTGCGCGCCGGCGGTTCGCACTTAAGCCGAATGGCAACTCGCGGAGTGCGAATGAGTCTTCGCTCAGCAGAAGAACGGGGTTTGGCCGGTGGCACGGATGCTAGCTTCGTCTTCGTTCGCTGCCCGGAACTTGTGGTCGCACTGAGGCGAGGCTGGGGGGGTGGCAGGATCAAACCCGGCTGCGGTCCACTGCAAGAGCTGTTGCGAATCCAGCGACCGCTCAGGAGTCACTCCGCCATGGTCAGACACAATTCGATACTTTCACTGGGCCATTTCGGCAATCTGTGCCGATTGACATAATGGCGTCGAATTCTCCTTGCCTAAGGCTCGCATCGTCTCGAACGAGCAAGCAGGTCCCGAAGACCGGCGAATCCCGTGATCGAACGACTTGTCCGCGAGGCATATGCTGTGATGACGCGTTCGTGGATACGTCGTCGCTGTTGCATGATATCGATGCTGTTCCTGTCGCTATTGCCGCACGTGGCTCGTGCGCAGGGAGTCTACGCGCCCGGTATCGGCGCCATAAATCGTTCGATGGGTTCGGCCGCGGTGGCTGCCCCCTTGGATGGGATGGGTGCTATCAACTGGAATCCGGCATCACTTGGCGATTTGCAGCGATCGGAACTCTCTTTCTCAGTTGAAATGCTCATCCCCAACATTGACACGGCTTCGTCCGTGCTTGGCGTGGGGACAGGCGAGACAGGGTCCGACTCCGGTGCAACGCCCCTTCCAAATATCGCGTGGGTACACAAGACGCCCAATCCGCGGTTGACGATCGGGCTTGGTGTCTTGTCCGTCGCGGGCTTCATGACCAACTTTCGCGCTGACCCTTCAAATCCAATCCTCGCTCCCCAACGCACACCGGCAACCTTTCCCTTGGGTGGGTTTGGGCGAGTTTACTCCGAAGCGGCTTTCATCGACTTGGCACCCACCGTGGCTTACGCGATCAATGATCGGGTTTTGATCGGCATTTCGCCTGTGGCCACGATGGCCAAGATCGAAGTAGAACCGATGGTTTTTGCCGGGTTGGACGACGCCAATGGGGACTTGGTTTCTACCTACCCGCAGGGTCAAGGTTCGCTTTACACCTGGGGTGGTGGAGCCAACCTGGGAATCTACTACATCCAGGACTCTTGCTGGCGTTTTGGCGCCGCACTGAAGACGCCGCGCTGGATGGAAGATAAGGTCTACGACCGCGCATACGACGCTTGGGCGATAGCCCAGGAGAGTATCCACGC
>CAZNKT010000037.1:48686-51422 GCA_964573605.1 uncultured Pirellulales bacterium | reverse complement strand
TGTTGATCATCACGCGCCGCTGGGGGTCACGCAGTTTAAGTCTGTAGTGGCTTACGGTAGGTGACCGAGCATCCACAAAAGAAATCCGTCGCGCGGGCCAGCCCCGGTAGCGTACGCCGTCGGTGGCGTGCCGTACATCCTGGATAAACTCACCATGACAAACCGACCAGAACAAACCAGCCGACGCATGAAAAAAGCGAGCGCGGCCGGGGCGACCGCGCTCGCACGGGGGCGTTACCGAAGACGGTAACGAACCGCAAAACGCCAGGTGGTTGCTTCGCGGGGAGGGATGCTCAAGTCACCTGACGTTTCGCCCGGGGGGATCGGCGACGGCGAACGGTCAACAGCAAGCCTGCCAGGCCGCTCGACAAAACAAGTGCCATGCTGGTCGGTTCAGGTACGGCAAACGCGTTGGTTGTCGTGCCTGTGACCTGAATGTTGTCGACGCCCCACCTACAGCACGTCGTCCAGGGCCGCCGAGAGCGTATCGCAGAACTCGTCACAAGCCGGCTGATCGTGCGCCAGCGACAGATACAGCTTGGTGCCCATCGGATTCAAAAACACCCGGCGTTCGAACAGGGCGAGCATCACCTTGCGGGCCAGCGTCTTGTCGGAGCGCGCCACGGATCGATAGTCGCGTACCTCCTCGGCGGTAAACACCATCTGCGCGAGCGGCCCGTCGCCGATGACCTGCGCAGGGATGCCTCGCGACGCGAACACTTCGCGCATCTTGCAACGCAGATAGTTGCCCAAATGCCGCAAATGGACGTACGGTTCGGCATCATTCAGAATGCGGAGCGTGGCCAATGCCGCCGCGGCGGAGACGGGATTGCCCCCCAGCGTTGACGCGACCCACACATACGTTTCATGCCCCATCCGGTCCTCACGGACCAGATCCACGATCGACCGGCGACCGCCGAACGCGCCGATCGGCATGCCGCCGCCCAGCGCCTTGCCATACGCCACCAGATCGGGCACGACGCCGTAGTATTCCTGCGCCCCACCGTACGCCAGCCGAAAACCCGTCACGACTTCGTCGAATACGAGGACGATGCCGTGTTTTCGCGTCATGTTCCGCAGTCCCGGCAGGAATCCGGCGGCGGGCGTCAAGCACCGCTGCAACGGTTCGACGATGATGGCCGCCAGATCGTCGGCGTGGGCGGCCACGATCTGTTCGGTGTGGCACAGATTGTTGTACGGCGCCACGAGGACACCATCCGCGATGGCAGGGCTGACTCCCGCGGACGAAGAATCCGGACGGGGAAAATCGGGTGGCGGATCCGGGAAGAGACTGGCCACACCAATATCGTGCGCGCCGTGATAGGCCCCCTCGAATTTGAGCACCTTGTGGCGGCCGGTAAATGCCCTGGCCAGCCGGAGGCAATACATGGTCGCTTCGGTGCCCGACGAACAGAACCGGATCGCCTCGCACGCCGGACTGGCTTCGATCAGTCGTTCCCCGAGCTGCAGCGCCGGTTCATTGACGTAGGCGAAGTTCGATCCCCGCCGCAGCTGCTCTTGGGTGGCGCGCACGACTTCGGGGCGGGCATGGCCCAGCAGCACCGACCCCCAGCCCATGGAAAAATCGAGGAATCGGCGGCCTTCGACATCCCACAGCTCGTAGCCTTTGCCGTGGCTCAAGACCGTGGCCAACTCGACCGGCAGATTGAATTCGCCGTTACAGGCGGCGGGAAAAACCGACAGCGATCGCTGGGTGACGGGGAGCATGCGAAGGGTCCTCGGCGACATTTTTCTGATGTTGTGCCGCACCGAGGGCGTGGCGTCAATCCAGCGAAGGTGGCGTCGGGCGCGGGTGAGAGCGGATCGCGCGGAGTTTCCGCATGCGATGAAGCTTATCCCGCGCGGCTTCGCGTACGGAAGGAGGTACTTCTTGACCCGCCAGCAGCGCGTCCATGTCCTGTTCGGCCCGCGCGTGCCTGCCCGTGGACCACAGCGCCAGTGCCCGGTTGAACCGTGCCATGCCGCGGATCGAAGGCGGCGCCGCGTCAATGCGAATGACGGCGGTGTAGGCGTCCACGGCGGCCTGCGAATTCCCCCGGCGAGCCTGGTGGATTCCCCGGCGATACAGCCGCATCGCTTTGCGTCGGGAAGGCACGGAAGAAAGCAGCTTTCCGAGCGGATTCACTCAAATGACTCAGACTATTGATGCAGTCTTCACAAACGCCCCGCGCCTTGGACCAACGCGCCGTGAATATACGCCGTTTCTTTTGAATTCAGCACTTTCTGTACAAAGGATTCCGGTATTTCGGGTACTGCGATTCACCTCACCGGCCCAGCAACGCGGATCACTTGGGTGCCGCGTTTGCCACGGCGTTGAAAGAGCGCGGATTCCCGTGCGCGGTCTATAAAGCACACTGTCGGTCATCAAGTCCGTGGCACGAACAACTGGACGACCTGGGCAACTGGCTCGAACGGCAACCCAAGCCGTTGGCGCTATTGACGTTCGACAGCGTTGTCGGCCGTCGGGTCACGGAAATTTGTTCGGTCAGGCACCTGCGCGTGCCGGACGAAATCGCCCAGCGTGTTCCAAAAGCGGGCCCGGCACTGAACAGCACAGGTTCATCGCATCCGTGCCGCCGACAGGATGGCCCCGCATGACGGGCTTCGTCGCCTAACCTGTTTACCTGCATGTGTTTATCCCGTCGTCCGAGCACGCCTTCAGGTTTCGGTCAGCCGCCGGCCGCCGCGTGCGACGGCCGGCTTGTCGGGCCGTGT
>CAZNKT010000037.1:0-48676 GCA_964573605.1 uncultured Pirellulales bacterium | reverse complement strand
CCGGACGTGGCAGTCCGGCCGTTATCGTGATTCGAGAGCATTGGCACGGCTGGACCAGCCAGCGGAAGTGGTACCCGCGCCGAGCAAGTGCGATCCGCAAGCAGTACGTGACGCGGCCCACCGACTACCAGCAAATTCACCTTGAACGCCTGGACTCCCGCTACCCATCAGCGTGAAACAATCGGAAATGGTGCGGAAACTCGGGGCCACAAGACCCACAATAACCAGTGTCCTTGTCTCTTAATGGAGACCTCGGGCCAGCTTACCTTTCCCAACACACATTACCCGAAACCGTCAGCGAGGGATCTTCTGTATTGGATCCCTCGCTGACGCGTCGGGTTGCGATTTTCGCAGGTCGTTTACCCCTGGAGAGGCGCTGTCCATTCAAACAGCGTCCTCCAACTCGGTTGCCACTCTCCTGTTCACTGGCGCTCGCGGAGCCGCGATGTCCAAATCGTCGCCTGCCGAATCTTTTTCGTACGGCGCGGACGATGCCGTTTCTCTTCCGTCCCTCCCGGATTTCGCGTCGAATCGCCCGCCGCGACAAAACCTTCGTTCCCGCCTCTCACGGCGCGTGCGTCGATGGTTGTTGGACGCGATCGACGCGGGTCGCTGGGGACTGACTCCGCTGCAGACCCATGTGGTGATTTGCGGTTTTCCGCGATCCGGCACCACGCTGCTGCAATTGATGATGGCCTCGTGCCTGGGGGGGGCAAGAACGTTTCCGCGTGAGCGGCGAGCGCAATACGTGGCGGAGTACGCTCTGCGCAATCACGAGTTGATGATCTCCAAGGCGCCGTCCGATCTGTTCTGGGTCGACGAAATTCGCCAGCAGTACGCCGAACGAAAAAGCACGGTGCGGTTTATCGTATTGGTCCGCGATCCTCGCGACGTGCTCACATCGCATCACCGGAATCGGCCCGGCCAGTACTATATGACGCCACAGCGGTGGCGGGCGTTCTTCGACCATTTTCGATACGCGTGCCGGTTTCCGGACGTGCTGGCCATCCGCTTCGAGGATCTGGTGGGTCGGACGGCCGAAGTCGAGCAAAAGATTTGCGGTTTCGTCGGCCGTGAGCCGCAACGGCCGTTTGCCTGCTTCCACGAAATCCGCGTTAAAGATTTCAATACGACGGCCCTCAACGGCGTCCGTCCCGTGGACATTTCCAACATTGGACGCTGGCGGGACGCCAAGCACACGCAGCGCGTCCGCCAATTGCTTGACGATCTGCCCCAGCTTCCCGAATGGTTGGTCGAAATGAGGTACGAGTCCGATACGCAATGGGTCAGGTCCCTGGCGCACTTCAAAGGTCGAGTGCCGGGCGTATAATGTCGGCCTTTGACCGGAGCGGTTGCGTCGACGCAACACGTATACGTGGCAGCGTCCGCATCGCGTGGCGCAGCGAACGCTCCGCGCGACATTGCTGGCGGCGGGCGCCGAGAGCCGTGCCGGGGTCGATCCATGGATGATTCGCAACCACAAGTATCCGGCCCCGTGTGCCGCTGGCTGTCTTCCGCCCCGTCGGCTGTCTTATACACCTATGCGATTGCCGCTTCCTTCGGAACATACTTCTGTATGTACGCGTTCCGCAAGCCGTTCTCGGCGGCGTCCTACCAGGACGCCGTGACCGGAGAGCCGCTCGCCTTGGATGGTGCGTCAATCCGTCTGAAAACTGCACTCGTATTGAGTCAGATTGTCGGCTACGCACTTTCCAAGTTCCTGGGGATTAAGATCTGTTCGGAGGTCACGCGGCGCCGCCGCGCCTGGTCGCTCATCCTGCTGATCGTGCTGGCCGAGTCGGCGCTCGTCTTGTTCGCCGTCGTTCCGCCCCGATGGAAACTGCTGGCGATTTTTTTCAATGGCCTTCCGCTGGGCCTGGTGTGGGGCATGGTGGTCTGGTATCTCGAAGGCCGCCGCGCGTCGGAGTTCCTGCTGGCGGGATTGAGTTGCTCGTTTATCGTCTCCAGCGCCATCGTGAAGGATGTGGGGCTGTTCGTGATGGATTCGTGGGGCGTGTCCGAGTCAGCCATGCCGCTGGTAACCGGCCTTTTGTTTCTGGGACCGTTTCTCTTTTTTGTCTGGATGCTCGACCAGCTGCCCGATCCCGACGCATCCGACGTGGCCGAACGCTGTCACCGCGAGCCCATGGACAGCCGCCGCCGGTTCGCGTTCTTTGGACATTTTTTGACGGGCATGTTGCTGCTGCTGGTCGTGTACTTCTTTATCACTGCGTACCGCGACTATCGCGACAACTATGGCATCGAGATCGTGGTCGAACTCGGCCTGCGGGACGTTGCGGGAGGAACGGAAGCGGCGCGGCCGGATCCAGTGGATCCCGAAGCGGCCCGGCGGCACCTATCGCACATCTTCACGAGGACGGAAACTCCGGTAGCGTTTGGGATCCTGATCGCCCTGTCGCTGTTGAGTCTCGTGCGCGACAACCGGTGGGGGCTGACGGGCATGTTCGCGCTGATGATGGCCGGCAGCGCGTTGATGGGCATCAGCACCTATCTGTTTCGGCAGCACGCGATGATAGACGGGTTGCTGTGGATCATTCTGGTTGGGTTGGGAACGTATCTGACGTACGTGCCGTTCGGATCGATGCTGTTCGACCGTGTGATCGCGTCGACGCGTTCGATCGGGACGGCGGTCTTTGGCATCTACGTCATGGACGCCATAGGATATGTCGGTTCGATCGGCGTACAGATCTACGACGATCTTATGGCACCCAATTCCACGCGGCTGGAATTCTTTATCGGGTTGACGTATTTTGTATCGGTCCTCAGTACGGTTTGTCTCTTGGGCAGTTGCGTCTATTTTCTTTTCCGTTCCCATCGGGTCTCGCCGAATGCAGGCCGGTAGCGACAAGACGGCGTCGACCAATCCGGATCGCTCCGAGGGCGATGTGAACATCAGTCCGGCGCGACAGGCATGGCAGCAACGCTGTCTCGACAATCCGACGCGCGAATTGCTCGACGAAGACAGTCGTGTTTTTCTTCACCAGTCCCTGTCGACTCCCTGCCTGAACGCCCTACGAAGCTGTTCGGGCATCTATCTGAAAGACGTGCGGGGCAACCGCATCATGGATTTCCATGGCAACAACGTGCACCAGGTGGGGTTCGCGCATCCCCGTGTCATCGGCGCGATCAAACAGCAACTGGATCAACTGTCGTTTTGCACGCGGCGGTACACGAACGACGTTGCGGTGCGGTTGGCCCGCAGACTCGTTGATCTGGCTCCGGGAAACCTCTCCAAGGTCCTGTTCGCACCGGGCGGAACGTCTGCCATCAGCATGGCGCTGAAACTGGCGCGGGTGGCCACGGGTCGTTTTAAGACGGTCAGTATGTGGGACGCGTTCCACGGTGCGTCGTTGGACGCGATCTCGGTCGGAGGTGAAGCGGCTTTTCGCAGATCCATCGGGCCGTTGTTGCCCGGCACCCAGCATGTTCCACCGCCTGACGCCTACCGGTGCCTGTGGGACTGCGGCGCACGCGGTGGTTGCGATCTAAAATGTGCGGATTACCTGGAATACGTTCTCGAGAAGGAAGGCGACGTGGCGGCCGTGATCGCCGAACCGGTCCGCAGCACGCCCTACGTTCCGCCGCGCGATTACTGGCAATCCGTTCGCCGGGCCTGCGACCGCCACGGTTGCCTGTTGATCCTGGACGAGATCTGCCAGGGACTCGGCCGCACGGGCAGCATGTTCGCGTGCGAGCAGTTCGACGTCGTGCCCGACATTCTGGTCCTGGGCAAAGGATTGGGGGGAGGCGTTCTGCCGATGGCCGCCGTCATCGCACGCGAAGAACTCGACGTAGCCGCCCACCAGTCGCTGGGCCACTTCACACACGAAAAAAACCCGGTGGCATGCGCTGCCGCGCTGGCGACCCTGGACGTCATCGAGTCGGACGGGCTCCTCGAGCACGCCCGCCGGCTGGGAGACTACGCGTCGGACCGGTTGCGCGCCATGCGGGACCGCCATCCGTTGATCGGCGATGTCCGGGGTATGGGTTTGCTGTTGGGAATCGAACTCGTACGCGACCGGACGACCAAAGAGAGGGCGTCGGCGGAAGCAGAACAGGTCATGTACCGGGCCCTCGAAAATGGACTGAGCTTCAAGTTGACCATGGGAAACATTGTGACGTTGAGCCCGCCGCTGGTGATTGCCCGGCAGGAACTGACTCGGGCGCTGGACATTGTCGATGAAGCAATCGGCCATGTAACGCGGCAGGCGACGCCAGCTAGTCGCGCCGATCACCCAGTTGAGGAGTCTACACATGGGCCGCGATGACCACATTTCCCTCGCCGTATTTGACTGGGCGGGCACGATCGCCGATTTCGGTTGCCTGGCGCCCGTAGCCGCTTTCGTGAAGGCGTTTGCGGACGAAGGCATCGCCGTTTCCAACGAAGTGGCCCGCGGGCCAATGGGGCTCGACAAGAAAAATCATCTGCGCGCGTTGCTCGGCGAGCCGCAGACTTCCGATGCGTGGACGGCGCGCACGGGCCGAGCCTGGAACGAACAGGACGTTGACCGCCTGTTCGGCAAATATGTCCGCTGTCAGATGGACGCGCTGGCCGAACATGCGGCGCTCGTGCCCGAAACGCTGGCGTGCGTGGAGAACCTGCGCCGGAAGAATATCCAGATCGGCACGACGACGGGATATTTTCGTGATGCGGCGCAGTTCATGGCGCGCGCAGGGAAGGAACAGGGCTTTCACAGCGCGTGCGATGTCTGTGCCGAGGATGTTCCCGTGGGACGGCCGGCGCCGTTCATGCTGTACCGGGTCATGGAGCATCTGCAGGTCTACCCGGCGTCGCACGTGATGAAGGTGGGCGACACCGTTCCCGATATTGAGGAAGGGCTGATGGCCGGAGCCTGGAGTATCGCCGTGACGGACTCCAGCAGCCAGATGGGACTCGGACAGAAAGAGTGGGCGGCCCTTGACGAGCCGACCCGTGCCGACCGCCGGGCAGCGGTCCGCGGCAAATTCACGGCGGCCGGCGCCCACTACGTCGTGGATTCGATCGCGGAACTCCCGCGGATCCTTGATTCCATCGACGAGCGACTCGCCAACGGCGAGTGCCCGTGAGCGCGTGCCGGCTTCGCGCGGCCCTTCCGCGCCGCGCTACGGCAGGGGCGCCGTCCGAATCAACCAGCGGTCGCCGATGCGGACCAGCGTCCACCGGGCGCTCGTGCCGATCCGTTGATCTGCCAGCTGTTGATTCGCCAGTTTACCCCGGCTCTCCGACGTGGCCTCACGCACAACGTGGGCTCGTCAAGCGTCCACCAGCCCGGCCAACCGCGCGGTGTCCTGGAAATTCTTGAGCCCTTCGGATGCGCCCAGGCCGGTCACGCAACACGCGCCGGTGGCTGCCGCCAGGCGGCCGGCGTCGGCCAGCGGCATGCCTTTCAACAAACCGGTCAGCAGCCCGGCATAGAACGCGTCGCCCGCGCCGGTGGTGTCCCGCACGGCTCCGGGCGGATCGACGGCGTCGACCGCCAGATACTGGCCCTCCGCGGAGCTCAACAATGCGCCGTCCGCGCCGAGTTTGACGCCCAGGATTCCCGGCGCACCGCAACGGCGGAAGCAGTTGATGATGGACTCCGGATCCGTTTCGCCCGTCTGCCGCGATGCCTCCGCGTAACTGGGAACGTAGACATCCAGATGAGGAAGAATCTCATCCAGCGGTCGCATGCTGCCGCCATCGCCCGCGGCGTCGAGTGCCGTCTGGCAGCCGACCTGCCGGATCTCGGCAAACACGCGGGCCAGATCTTTTTCCAGATTCGGCATCAGCGAGTAGTAGCCCAGCAACATCATGCGACTGCGCGCGAACAGTTCCCGATGATCGCGAAAATTGGTGTCCGTCATCGTGCGCGGCGCGCCGACGCAATGCACAAAACTTCGCTCGCCGCTGGGGTCGATTAGCACTGCCGTAGTACTGGTAGCCGCGTCGGGCCGCGTCAGCAAGTCATGCGTGTCGATGCCTTCGGCTTTGCACCGTGTGCGAATGACATCGGCCCAGGCGTCTTCTCCCAGCGCGCTGAAAGCAGCAACGTTCATTCCCAGCCGAGCCATGGCCATGCCGGCGTTGGCGACAATGCCGCCGGTGGTCACCCTGATCGGCTCGCAGGGCAGCAGTTTTCCTCGGCCAATGGCCGTGTCGAGCGGGACGGGCCGCACGAGCAGGTCGACGACGCATGATCCGCAAATGACACAATCGACCGTCGCTTTCATGTTGGCCATCATACGCCCGGCGGCATCCCGGCACCACCGCCGGGCAGGTGCACGCGTTGAGCTATACTAGTAAAATGGCGCTCCCGGCCACTTCAGCAACCACCGTGCGGCAATGCAGAAATCGCTCGACGTCAAGCTCGCCCGCATCCATCAGGATGCCTCCAGCCGCGATTTTATTCTCGCGGACGCCAAGGACGCCGATATGGCTTTCGGTCTGGCCGCTCCGGGCCGCAGCCCGGAACACCATGCGGCGGAGGGACGGTTCCGCAGCCTGGTCGACTACCGGGATTTGATCCGACAGATCGTGGAGCAGCGCGATGTCGATATCGCGCTGATGAGCTGCAGCAGCAATGATGTTCTGACCATTCAGCAACGGTTGTTTGACAACAGTCCCGTGACACCGGCGGTGCGGGCCAACGACAGTACGGACATTTGGTTGGCGGCAGGAACCGGCCGCTATGGATCGCAACCGTCGCTGCCATTTCGGTCGACCACGATCGACCATGTCATGTGCGGCGCGGCGTCTTGCGACGACCGTCGACCCGTGCCGGGCGCCGATTTAGGCCTCTACTCCATCACCTTCAACAACGATGCGCATGCCGACCGTGCGTCACTGGAAGCGTACCGCGAGTTTCGGCTGGAAGCAGAGCAGAAAGGTTTTCGGCATTTTCTGGAAGTGTTCGCGCCCAACGCCTGCGCGCCGTCATGTCCCGAGGACACGGCCCGCTTTGTCAACGACAGCATTGTGCGCGCCCTGGCAGGCGTGCCACCGGCATCAAGGCCATTGTTTCTGAAAATACCGTATTTCGGTCCGGCCGCCATGGAGCACCTCGTCTCGTACGATCCGTCACTGATTGTGGGAATTCTGGGGGGATCGGCCGGAACGACCTATGACGCCTATCAGATGCTGTGGGAAGCAAAGCGCTACGGCGCTCGAGTGGCGCTGTACGGCCGAAAAATCAACAACGCCGAGGACCAGGTGGCCTTTGTCAGGTATCTTCGCGCGGTGGCCGACGACCAGATGCTGCCGGAAGAGGCGGTGCGAGCGTACCACGATACGCTCCGCAAACAAAACATCTCGCCCCGCCGGTCCCTCGAGCAAGACCTGGAGCAGACCGCGTCATCGACCAGCTACAGCCAGTCCACTGCGACGTCGCCGACCGCCCCGAAACGATCGGACTCGTCGTCCACACCGGACTTTTCCCAAATGACGTCGTCCGAGAAAGTGCAGTGGAATCTCGAGCGGTGGCGGCGGATTCTGGATTGAAACGCCCGGTCGTCTTTGGAGCCGGTTTCAAGACATGATTCTGCTGCGACACTTCCCGGTCGTGGAGCGATTGCAGCGAGTATTGAAACGGCGTCTAGCGTTGCAGATAGCGCGTCAGCGCGGTGTCCAGCCTGCCCAGTGCCTTTCGCAATTCGTCCATGCGCTGCGGCGCGTCATCCAGCCGCTCCTGCCGTGCGTGGTTTTCCAATTGCACGGCGAGCCGGTGTGCCTGGCTGTCGCCGAAGTACCGAACGGAGCCCTTGATGGTGTGCGCGAGCCGACGCGCCTGTTCGGTGTCGTTGTTTCCGACGGCGTCGCTCAGTTGCTGCATCAAGCGCGGCGTTTCCTTTTGGAACAATTCGATGATTTCGCGCACCAGTTCCCGATTGTCACCGAATTCCTGATGGATCCGTGACCAGTCGACCGATTCTTCCGGTTCCGCTTCTTCCTTGTCCGCAGCGTCGAAGCGATGCGGGGTGGAAGCGGCGTCATCGAGCGGCGGTGTTTTGCGTTTGCGCATGGCATCGTCAATGGCTTGAAAGAGTTCATCGGATCGCAGCGGTTTGGAGACATAGGCATCCATGCCCGCCGCCACGCACAATTGGCGGTCGCCCTTCATCGCGCGTGCCGTGATGGCTACTATTGGTACATGGTCGCCGGTGGATCGTTCCCGGTCGCGAATGATCCGGGTTGCCTCCAGTCCGTCCATCTCCGGCATCTGGACATCCATCAACACCAGGTCGAAAGTGTTGGATTCTATCGCGGCCACGGCTTCGTGGCCATTACTGACGACCACGGCGCTGTGGCCTCGCTTCTCCATAAGTCGCACGGTCAGCCGTTGGTTGACCACACCGTCCTCGGCCACCAGCACCCGCAGGGTCTGGGCATGCTCCGTCGCGGCCGTTGCCGGCTTCGCCCCGGGGGCGTGCGGCGCGGCTTCCACTTCCAGGGCGGCCAGCAGCGTTGCGCGGAGTTCCGAATCTTTGACCGGCTTGGAGACCCGCGTGCGGATCCCCTGGGCGTCGCACCGGCCGACATCACCTCGCCGGATACCGGGTGTGATCATCATGATCAGACGGCTGTCGCAAGCAGTGTCGCTCTGCACCGCCTGGGCCAGCTCAAACCCGTTGTTCTCGGGTAACGCGGCATCCACGAGCAGCAGGCGGAACGGGTCGCCGTCGCTGCGGGCCGAGTGCCATTTTTCGAGGGCGTCCTCCGCGCACGCCGCACAGGCGGGCCGCATACGCCATCCCTCGAGAGTGGCCTTGAGGGCTTCGTAGCACGCTTGATTGTCTTCCACCACCAGCACGCGAACATCACGCAGCGCTTCGACGAGGTGGTCCGGTTCCTTCCCATCATCACCACCCTGGATATCGTGATCGAAACGGGCGGTAAAGCAAAAGGTACTCCCCTCGTCTCCTGTGCCCTCGACCCACAGTCTGCCGTCCATCATGCCCACCAGCTTCTGGCAGATCGCCAGCCCCAGGCCCGTGCCGCCGAATCGCCGAGTGACCGATACGTCGGCTTGTTCAAAAGCGTCGAAGATCGACGCCAGTTTCGCTTTCGGGATCCCAATGCCGGTGTCGCTCACCGTAAATGCCAGTTCCACACGCTGGTCGTCGCTCGACGTGGCCTTGACCTGCAGCAGGATGTGACCGTGCTCGGTGAACTTGATCCCGTTGCCGACCAGGTTCACCACGATTTGGCGCAGACGGCCGGCATCTCCCACGAGCGCATCGGGTGTGCCGGGCGGTATGTGGCATACCAGCTCCAGGCCCTTGCGATGCGCGCGGATCGCCAGCCACTTCAGAGTGTCTCCGAGGCATTCGCGGAGTGCGAACGGTTGATGCACCAGTTCCAGCCGATCCGCTTCGATGCGTGAAAAGTCCAGGACGTCGTTGATGAGGGACAGCAGCGAATGCGCCGACTCCTGAACCATGACCATGTATTCGCGCTGCTCGGAGTTCAGCGATGTCTCCAGCAGCAACTCGGTCATACCCAGAATACCGTTCATGGGCGTGCGGATTTCGTGACTCATGTTGGCCAAAAACAGGCTTTTCGCGCGATTCGCCGCTTCGGCGGCGTCTTTGGCCGTGCGCAGTTCCGCTTCGGCCCGTTTGCGATCGCTGATGTCGCGCAGAAAAAAAGTGAACACGGGCAGGCCCTGGTGGCGGCTGATGGTCATCGCCATCTCGGCCGGAAATGACTTTCCGCCTGCCCGTTTGGCGGTGATCTCTGTTCGGCGGCCCAACAGCGAACCTTGTCCCACGCTGAGATGCCGTTCCACACGATCCTGCTCGCCCCCTTCGTCCGCGGGTGCGAATAGTAGGTCTTCCGACGTCTTCCCGATCACATCATGGCGGGTCCGTCCGAACGTCTTCTCCGCTGCGGGATTGAATTCAGTAATGAGGCCTTCGTGATTCACCGTGACAATCGGATCGAGCGACGAATGCAGGATAGCCGTGTTGAGCACTTCCAGTTCCTCGGCCCGTTTCCGGTCCGTGAGATCGCGATGCAAGGCCACCAGGCAAATGCGCCGGTCGACGCCGGGTTGGCCGATGAAGAACGCCGTCAGCTCGACGTCGCGCGTGCGAGCCGGTTGAATACATTGCACCCGCGCGTCGGTACGCAACACACCCTCCTGGTTCAACGTGGGCAGCCCGTCACGATGGATATGGTCCCAGCTCTGCGACGTGTAGAAATCCTGCATCCGCATGCCGGCGACGTCTTGCCGGGCGTCCAGTCCCAGCAATTTGCGACCCGCTGGATTGACATGCAGCGCGGTTCCCTTCAACGACAAGAGACAAACGAAGTCGCTGGTGTGCTCATACAGACATCGCAAGAATTCGAGCGTGTCTTTCATTCCACCCCGCGGGCGGTTCCTCGACCGGACCGCCCGTAGTCCCCCTGAGCAGTGACTGCTGTAACTCACAAGTATACAAAGAGATAGGATTCTGGGTGACGGTATTTCCGCCCGCTGCTGGCCGATTTGGCAGGCCGCTCGAGGCGGGCCGCGCGGACGTAGCGCGTCGAGAGGTCCGGTCGGACCGGGAGGCCTTCGTCACAACTCGCGGAATATACGCGTTTTGCGACGCGACGCGACGGCCAAAGCCCCCAGCCTCCCGCGATTGGCATGTTCTTTGCACCCTGGTTGGGCGCGGCAGCAGCAGGCTGCCAGGCCCAGGCGCGTGCGGCCCGGTCGCGGGGCGCGGCGTGCGACGATTCCGGAAATTGAAACGGAGGAGGTGCGAAATGCTCACACGATGGCAACCGTTCAGTAACGTGCAGGCGGAAATGGAACGCCTTCATCGCGAAATGAATCAACTCTTCGGACGATTCGACCGAGGCTCGGGCGATCTTCCACGGCCAGTGGATGCCTTTCCGCTGCTCAATCTGTGGGACGACGATAACTGCCTGTATGTGGAAGCGGAAGTGCCGGGAATGGATCTGGCCGATCTGGAAATCTATGTCAACGGCAGCCGCGAACTGAGCATCCAGGGAGAGCGAAAGCCTCCGGAAGACGACTCGGGAACGTGGCACCGGCAGGAACGCGGTTTCGGCAGATTTCACCGCGTCTGTGAACTGCCGACCGATGTGGATTCAGACAAAGTAGAAGCGAGTTTCGCGCACGGTGTGCTGACGCTGAAATTCCCCAAGCGAGAAGAAGCGAAGGCGCGAAAAATCAGCGTGAAGTCCCCATAAGTCCGAGGTGTTCCTTGAACCGAGCGAACTGCGCATAACTAACCCGCGCCGAATTGCGGTTACGCACCGAAACGGCGATCGTAAGGAGAATTCACGATGTCCGACAATGTAAAGCATGAACGGCATGGAAACGATTTGTCCGTGGAACGTACGCGCGACAGCGCCGTGTTCGAGCCACGGGTAGACATCATCGAGACGGATGAAGGCCTCGTGCTGCGAGCAGATATGCCCGGTGTCACGGCCGATACGCTCGACATGCGTTTCGAAGACCGTGAGCTGACAATTCATGCCACCGTGCCCACGCGGCACGAGGACAAGAAATGCCTCCACCGGGAATACGAAGAGGGTGACTTTTATCGAGCGTTTCAAATTGGGGAGAATATCGACGCAAGTGGTATTAACGCGGAAATATCCCATGGCGTGCTGACGGTCTATCTCCCCAAGACAGAGGCGGTGAAGCCCCGGCGCATTGAAGTACGCGCCGGGTGACCTTATTTCCCCATCGGCCGCCCCGTGCCAGCCGATTCGCCGGAAGGAATTCGGCTACGGCGGCGGTCGGTACGGACGTGCAGCGCGCGAGTGGACCGCTAGCGAAGGAGGCATCACGATGTCCAGTCTCAATCCCTGGAGAAAAGGGTCCGCTTCGTCGCGGCATCCGCTGGAAGAAGTGCGACGGGATTTGACGTCGCTGGTGGATCGGTTCCGGCAAAGCCTGTCCGAAGGACTCGAACCCTGGTTCGATCGGCAACGCTTCTGGGGACTCGACGTCCGCGACGAAGGCCAGGAGATGATTATCGAGGCAGAGGCTCCCGGATTCGAAGCGGGCGACTTCGATATCGAAATTCGGGCAAACTACCTGGTCATCAAAGCCGAGCGCCGTGAAGAAACAACACAGAAAGAGTCCAGGAGTCTTCGCGTGGGCCACTTGGAGCGTACCGTGGCCGTTCCGCCGGAAATCGATTCGTCAAGGATCCAGGCGACCTACAAGAATGGGGTGCTAGAGATCCGCATCCCGCGGAGCGAGGGCGAGCAGCGAAAACGGATTCCCGTGCAGAAAGCTTGATCCACGAACGCTTTGATTTGAGGAGCATCTGTGGTTCAGCTAGAATAACACGCGGTGTCCCTGTGGACGCTCCCTGTAGACGTGTGGCTGGGCGGAAATCGACATTTCAAGGAGTCATTCATGCATGGGCGTCGCATCGTGTTGCTGGCCTTGTCGTGGTGCCTGCTGTTGGCAGCTCAAGGTCAAGCCGACGAACCAAAGAATCTGTTTCCCGACAAGAACCTGGAAGCGGCTGTCCGCAAGTATGTTTTCGAGAAGCGCGACAATGAAGAGCCGCTTACCGAGGACGACGTTCGCGACATTTCTACCATTGAACATAAGGGCCTGAAGCTCAAAGACGAACAAAAAATCAAAGACTTGTCCGGATTGGAATACTGCAAGAGCCTCGCGCTGCTGGACCTGGAAGGCCACGAGATCAGCGACGTGTCTCCCTTGAAGGGGCTGGAGCGCCTGCAATCGCTCAATCTGGCGGGGAACAACATCAAGGACATCGCGCCGCTGGCATCGGTTCCCGCGCTGCAATATCTACAGCTTGAAGACAACCAGGTCGAAGACATCAGTCCGGTGGCCGGCCTGGAGCGCCTCAATTCGCTGTATCTGTCGCGTAATCGGGTGCAGGACATCAGTCCGGTCGCCGGATTGGATAAACTTTGGTCCCTGTACCTGGAAGGCAACCAGGTCACCGACATCGGTCCGGTTCACGATCTGAAATGGCTCTCGTCGCTGGATCTGAAAGAGAACCAGATCGAGGACATCCGTCCACTGGGCGAACTGACGGAACTGAGTTTTCTGTTTCTGGAACAGAATCGAGTTTCCGACCTGTCCACGCTGGTCACGATGGCGCGGAGGGACGCGGCGGGTCCCACGCGTTTTGCACCGTTCTGGCGTGTTTACTTGACCGGCAATCCCTTGAGCGAGGAGGCCCGAACGAAGCAGATCGAAGAACTCCGGAAACTGGGCGGCCGGATCACGTTCGAATAACCGTTCGGCGGCAGGCGGAAGGGTCGTGCCACGTGACATTGGGCTCGCGCTCCGATCGCCAGGAGCCGCGCTGCGTCGGCGCCGCTGGCCGGATAACGGCCCGCGGGTTTTCTTCTGGGCCGCCGGAGAATCAAGCCCGTTGCGTTGTCCGCGACCGCACCATGTCACCAGCCAGAGAGATAACGATGGACGATCCGCTTGCGTGTCCCGCCCGGTCGCGGCCGGAACGGGTTTGCCCGAACGTCGATCGCCGCCGATTCCTGCGGACGGCGCTGCCGGCCGCGGGCGGCCTGACGCTGGCTGCGTGGCCCAACGGGCTGGCGGCACGGGAAGCGGGCACCCATCGTGGCATCATATTCAAATCGGTCAAGATCGGCATGGTGGCCGAAGAAGGACCGGCGCGGAAAAAGTTCCGCACGCTCAAGCAACTGGGCTTCGACGGCATTGAACTGAGCAGCCCCGGAGGATTGGACAAGCGGGAGGCCCGGGCTGCTAGTCGTGAGGTGGGCCTGCCGATCCACGGTGTCGTCAACAGCACCCACTGGCAGACGCGGTTGTCGGATCCGGACGCCGCCGTCCGCGACGAGGCGCTGCGGTCGCTCCAGACGTCGCTCCGCGATGCGCGCCGCGTGGGAGGCTCGAGCGTGCTGCTGGTGCCCGGAAAAGTCACGGACGCCGAACATGAAAATCACGATCAGGTGTGGGCGCGTTCCATCGAACAGATCCGCAAAGCGCTGCCGCTGGCATCGAGACTGGGTGTGCGGATTCTGGTAGAAAACGTGTGGAACGGATTCTGTTACGACCACGACGGCCCCGCGGATCAGACCGCCCAGCGGCTGGCCGCGTACATCGACGAAATTGCCAGCCCCTGGGTCGGCGTCTACTTCGACATCGGCAATCATCAGAAATACGGCCAGCCGCAGCAGTGGATCCGGACGCTCGGCACCCGTATCGTCAAACTGGACGTAAAGGACTGGAGCCGGCGCGACGGCTTCACCGATATCGGCCAGGGCGACGTGGACTGGCCCGCTGTGAGGCGCGCGCTGACGGACATCGGCTTTACCGGATGGGCAACGGCGGAAGTCGGGGGCGGCGATCGGGACCGGCTGGCCGTCGTCGCCGGTCAGATGGACCGCGTGTTGGGCCTGTAGGCCGCCGTGCCGACGCCCGCGGCGGGATACCCCGGGCCGCCGTTGCCGTCGGCATCAGACGAAGGGCGTCGTTCCGGGCCGGGCCACGGGGCGGCGCGGCACCTCGGTCCATTCGTAGCTGGGCGGACTGAGATCCTCTTCCGATTCCGTCGCCATCTGCCACGTGATCACGTTGCCCGTGTAGGCTGCCATACGACCCATGATGGCCAGCATCGTGCTGCGACACATGTAGTGGCCGTCGTTGACAGGCGTTGCTTCGCGTATGGCGGCGAACAACGCTTCGTGTTCCGCCTGGTACTTGTTATTGTCCCGGCCCGAGTACTTCCAGTCGGTCGTGCCGCTGATCTTGTGTCCGAATACGTCACACGTGCCTTCGCTGCCCAACAGAAGATCGCGGACGCGTGACGGCGTGTTCGGCCAGTGGCGGCACTGGTGGTATCCTCGGACACCCTGCGGGTACTCGTAGACCAGCGAGAAATGATCGTAGATATTTCCATAGCGGGGAGCCGTGCGCACCTGGCGGCCTCCGACGCCCCAACACTTCTCGGGAGCTTCGTCTCCCATGGCCCAGGACATCGTATCGAGGGCATGCACGGCCTGTTCGACAATGTGGTCCCCGCTCAACCAGGTGTAGTAGTACCAGTTGCGCAGCTGGTATTCCATTTCCGACTGGCACTGCTCGCGGGTCCGGCGGGGATTCCACACGCCTTGCGCGTTGTACACCGTTTCGACCGCGGTCACCTCGCCGATCGCGCCCTGCGCGACTTGCTGCATCGCGGCACGGCGGGGCTCGTGGTACCGCCAGCACAGTCCCGACACGATCGACAGGTTTTTCTGTCGGGCTTGTTCGCATGCCGCCAGGCACTTCCGCACTCCAGGCGCATCGGTGGCGACCGGCTTCTCCACAAAAACGTGGATCCCCCTGTCGACGGCGTACTGCAGATGCAAGGGACGGAAATGAGGTGATGTGGCCAGGATCACCACGTCGACGGCGTCGATGACGTGGCGGTACGCGTCGAAACCGACAAACTGCCGTTTGGCCGGAACGTTCACGCGCGATCCGGCTTCCACCTGCAGACCTTTCAACCGGTTCTGCAACTGGTCCTCGAAGACATCGCCCATGGCTACAAGCTGGACCGCCGGGTCGGCGTGCAGGGCGTCCAGCACGGCTCCGCCGCCACGCCCGCCGCAACCGACGAGTCCCAGGCGTAGCGTGTCGCTGCCAGCCGCGAAGGCGCGGGTGGCTAGCAAGGCGTGCGACGCGGCGAGGGCCGCGGTCGTGGAGTTCTGCAGGAAGCTGCGGCGAGCCAGAGGATGGTTGTCCATGCGCGGGTTCACTTTCGTGTCATGCGGGTCAATTCCGTACCGAAGGCGGCGATTGCGGGAGGCGATTGCGACGGGGGGACGCGTCCCATTATACCGGCGGGCCGAAAAGCATGTCACGCGGTGATCGGCTGCCGCGGCCCGCGGAAAATTGGGGAGTTGTGCCCAGTCCCAAAGACGCGTTATAATAAGGGCCTCTTATACTTACCGCTTGTTCGTCCGCCGATGGGGTCGCACGGCCCGCGATCGAGAAGCGATACGCGCGAGGCAGCGCCGCCCGCGGCAGGTGTGCTGGGGGAGACGGACGAGCCGCCAGGGGAGTGTGCCTGGTGCGTGCCATGGGACCCAAGCAGGAGAAGACCCATGCTCGTCATTCCTGGACAGCGAGGCAAAGACCTGTGTGACCGAGGGCTCGGCGTGACCCGGCGGGATGTGCTCCGGGTAGGGGGGTCGGGGCTCCTCGGGCTGAGCCTGGGCGGGATGCTGCAGTACCGCGCGGCGGCGGCATCGGAATCGCGCCTGGTGGGCAGCCCGGGATGGGGCAGCGCCAAGAGCATCATCATGCTCTATTTGCAGGGCGGGCCCAGCCACCTGGACTTGTGGGATCCCAAGGAAAATGTGCCGGACAACGTGCGCAGCTCCTTCCAGCCGATTTCGACAAAGCTGCCTGGAATCAAGTTCACGGAACTCTTGCCGGGGTTGGCTGCGGTCAACGACAAGACCACGATGATCCGCTCGGTCAGCTACACGCCCGACGGCTTGTTCAACCATACGGCTGCGATCTACCAGATGATGACCGGTTACACGACGGACAAGGTGAGTCCGTCCGGGCAGTTGGAGCCGCCCAACCGAAAAGACTTTCCGAACTTCGGGTCGCAAATCATCCGTCTCCGTCCCCCCGCCGAGCCGATGTTGCCGTTCGTGATGCTGCCTCGCCCGCTGCAGGAGAGCAATGTGATTGGCAAGGCGGGCAATGCCGGTTTTCTCGGCAGCGCTTACGATCCGTATACGCTGTACCCGCCCGGCGACGACATGGACATGCACAAGATGAACAACGTCAAGCTGGACGACTTGGCGCTGCGCGTGGAGTTGTCTCCGGACCGGCTGCAGCGCCGCACGCGGCTCCGCGAACTGGTCAACAAGACCATGCCCGCCGTTGACAAGGCCGTCGAGCGTCATCATTTGAACGAATACTACGATCAGGCTCTGTCGCTGATCGTGTCCGGGCGGGCTCGCGACGCGTTCGACCTGACCAAGGAGCCCGATGCGGTACGCGACCGGTACGGACGCAATACGTTCGGTCAGTGTTGCCTGCTCGCCCGGCGACTCGTCGAAGCGGGTACGCGCGTCGTGGAAGTCATCTGGCCCAAAGTGGCTAATTCCGACAACCATTCCTGGGACATGCACTCGGGACTTCCCGAACGCATCAAGGACCGGTCCGCACCGATGCTCGATGCCGGGTTGCCCACGCTGATCGGCGACCTTGAAGAGCGCGGTTTGCTGGAGGAAACGCTGGTGGTCTGCATCGGCGAATTCGGGCGCTCGCCGCAACGGGGAGTCAGCACATCGGGCAACGACAATTCTGCCGATGGGCGCGATCACTGGCCATACTGCTACACCGCGGTTATGGCAGGAGGCGGTATCAAGCGCGGCCACGTACACGGCAAGTCCGACCAGACCGGTTCGGCACCGGCCGAAGATCCCGTCCACCCTCGCGAAATCCTGGCCACGATTTACCACGCGTTCGGAATCAATCCCCAAACCATCGTCTACAACCACCTGAATCAACCTCGTGAACTGGTCAAGGCCGAAGCGGTCAGCGGTTTGTTTGCCTGACGCCGGACCGAGTCGGGTCGCCGCCGTGTTCCATGAGGTTATCCATTCCATGCCACGGGCCCGGGCCGGCAATCGCCGGCGAAGGGCCGTTACAAGAGAAATCGGTACAAGAGAAATCGGTACAAGAGAAATCGGTACAAGAGAAATCGGTACAGAAGAGAACATTGTGGCAGGGATTTCCGACATGTCCGGCTGCCTCCTGATGCGTGGTCATGCGCATCGGTTTGTTGCGCTGCTGGCAGTGGCGTGTCTTTTCGCCGCGGCGGTCAGCGGGCTGGCCGCCGAGCGAGACGATGATCCAACGTCTGCCGGCCAGGACGCGGGTGTCAGTTATTACAACGACGTGCGACCGTTGCTGCAGGCCCATTGTCACGGCTGTCACCAGCCGGCCAAAGCCGGCGGCGACTTCGTGATGACGTCGTACGACGCGTTGTTGCGGGGCGGAGAGAGCGAGTTGGCGGCCATCGTGCCCGGCAAGCCCGAAGAGAGCTATCTTGTCGAACAGATCACGCCCGTGGACGGCCAGGCCGAAATGCCCAAGGAAAAGCCGCCCCTCAGTTCCGCTCATCTGGCGTTGATCCAAAGGTGGATTGCCGAGGGGGCAATCAACGATACGCCGGCCCAGGCCACCGCCCGCTTCAACAAGGACAACCCGCCCCAATACACCACTCCGCCGACCATCACCTCACTGGATTATTCCCCCGATGGAAACCTGTTGGCGGTGTCCGGATTCCACGAAGTGCTCGTCTTCCAGGCCGATGGTTCGCGGTGCGTCGCGCGGCTCATCGGCATGTCCGATCGCATCGAATCGGCCGTGTTTTCTCCGGACGGAACCCGACTGGCGGTCACCGGAGGCCGTCCCGCGCGGATGGGCGAGGTCCAGATCTGGAATACCGCGGACTGGACGTTGATGCTGTCGGTGCCCGTGACCTACGACACGGTCTACGGCGCCAGTTGGTCCCCCGACGGCAGGTTTATCGCGTTTGGGTGTTCGGACAATTCGGTCCGCGCCATCGACAGCCAGTCCGGGGAACAAGTCTTGCTGCAGCGAGCCCCGAATGACTGGACGCTGGACACCGCCTTTTCTGTCGACGGTGCCCACATTGTTTCGGTGGGCCGCGACATGACGGTCAAGCTTTTCGAACGCGAAACCGAACGATTCGTCGACAACATTACATCCATCACGCCCGGGGCCTTGAAAGGGGGGATTCATGCCGTGCAGCGGCATCCCTCGCGCGATGAAGTGGCCGTGGGCGGCGACGACGGCGTGCTGCGTGCCTACCGGCTCTTCCGTCAGACCAAGCGACGTATTGGGGACGATAGCAATCTGGTGCGGCGTTTTCCCGCGATGCCGGGGCGCATTTTCGATGTGGACTTCAGCGCCGATGGCGCTCGCATCGTGGCCGGCAGCAGCTTCAACGGGACAGGCGCGGTGCATGTATTCTCCGCCGAATACGACAGTGAGATGCCGGAAGAAATCAAGAAGATCGAGGCCAAGGCGCTGGGCGGGCGTTCGGCCGAAGAGCGAAAAAAACTGGAGCAATACCGCGAGAGCGACGTCCGCCTGGTCGCCGCCATGGCCGGCCAGCATGCGGGAGTCTTCGCAGTGGCGTTCCGGCCGGACGGCAATGCGGTGGCATCGGGCGGTTATGACGGAGTCGTACGACTCAACGATCCTTCCACCGGAGCGCTGCTTTCGGAGTTTGCGGCCGTACCGCTGCAAGACGAAACGCCGACGGGCAGCGCACCACCGTCCAGCGAAACCGTCTCACCGGCGGAACCCTGAGCGCGTCCCGGGGAGATAGAAGGTCTCTTGTTCCGTGATGCCGACGATGAGGCACGACAGATCATGAATCCTATCACACGATCTTGCCGCTCGGCCGCTCTGCGATTGCCGGCGGTTGTCTGCGTGGCCGCGTCCCTTTTGGCCACCGATATGCGGTTGGCCGGTGGCGAAGATGCCGATCGCGGGTTGCCACCCGAAGCGCGCGTCGTTTCCCTCGAAGCCGAGCCGTCCGCGATCCGACTTGAGCGGAAGACGGACTACGTGCAATTGCTTGTATCGGCCGAACTCGATAGCGGCGAGCGGATCGACGTCACACGCATCGCTTCGGCGGCGGCCTCGCCGGCGATCGTCACGGTTTCTTCCACCGGACTGGTGCGCCCGACCGGCGACGGTCAGGGGGTGATCACGATCACCGCGGGCGAACAGTCCGTAGAGGTCCCCGTGGAGTGCCGGCATGTGGAAGAGCCGCTGGTGGTGGACTTCGTGCAGGACGTCATGCCGGTCCTGTCGAAACTGGGCTGCAACGCCGGAACGTGCCACGGTTCCAAGGACGGCAAGAACGGCTTCAAATTGTCTCTGAGGGGTTACGATCCGTTGACCGACTGGCGCGGTTTCACCGACGATTTGGCGGCCCGCCGCATCAATCGAGCATCTTCCGAAGACAGCTTGATGCTGCTCAAGGCCACCGGAAGCGTTCCACACGGTGGCGGGCAGGTGATTCCGTCCGGCAGCATCTATTTCGATATGATTCGGACGTGGATTGCCGATGGCGCCGCACTGGACCGGTCTTCCCCGCGCGTGACCGCCATCGAATTGTCTCCGCTCAACCCGGTGGTGGCGCGCGAGAACATGCAACAACAGATGCGCGTGCTGGCCACGTACGCCGACGGGCGGGTCCGGGACGTAACGGCGGAGGCCTTCGTCACCAGCGGAGATATGGACATTGCCGAGGCCGACGATCAAGGCTTGTTAACCGCGTTGCGCCGCGGCGAAGCGCCGGTGCTGGCTCGGTACGAAGGCCGATACACGGCCACGACATTGACCGTCATGGGCGATCGCTCGGGATTTGTGTGGGTCCAGCCGCCTGTCAACAATTACATCGACGACTTTATTTACCGAAAGCTACGCAAGACGAAGACCTCCGCCAGCCCGCTGTGCGATGACTGCGAATTTATCCGCCGCATCTACCTCGATTTGACCGGGCTGCCGCCCGAACCAGAAGCGGTGCGCGCATTTGTCGGCGATCATCGGGAAACGTGGTTCAAGCGCGACGAGTTGATCGACAAGCTCATCCACAGTCCGGAGTTCGTGGATCACTGGACCAACAAGTGGGCCGACTTGCTTCAGGTCAATCGAAAATTTCTGGGCTCGGAAGGCGCCGCCGCTTTTCGCGTGTGGATCCGCGGGCATATCGAAGACAACACACCCTACGATCAATTCGTTCGAGAAATCATTACTGCCAGCGGATCGACCCGCGAGAATCCGGCTGCCTCATATTACAAGATTCTCCGCGATCCCACTCCCATGATGGAGAACACCACGCATCTTTTCCTGGCCACTCGCTTCAACTGCAACAAGTGTCACGACCACCCGTTCGAGCGGTGGACACAGGACCAATACTACGAGTTGTCCGCGTACTTCGCCCGCGTGCACCTGAAGAAGGATCCGGCCAGCGGCGACCGGAAGATCGCGGGAACCGCCGTGGAAGGCGCCAAGCCGCTGTACGAAATCGTGTACGAGGATAGCGCCGGGGAGGTCGTCCATGAGCGGACGGGAGTCGTCGCGGCTCCCTCCTTCCCCTACGAAAATGCGTATCAGCGCGACGATGGGATGTCGCGCCGCGAAGAACTGGCCCGATGGCTGACGTCGGCCGAAAATCCTTATTTCGCCATGAGCTACGTGAATCGTGTGTGGGGCTACTTGATGGGCCGAGGCATTATCGAGCCCATCGACGACATCCGGGCCGGCAATCCACCCACGCATCCGAAATTACTGGCGCGCCTGACGCAGCAGTTCATCGACAGCGGGTTCGACACACGGGACCTGATCCGCACTATCTGCCGCTGCCGCACCTACCAACATTCGGTGGCTGCGAATGCGTGGAACGAGGACGACCAGGTCAATTATTCGCACGCCCTGGCCCGGCGGCTGCCTGCGGAGGTTCTGTACGATGCCGTGCATTTCGTGACCGGGTCCGTGCCGCGATTCCCGGGCGTTCCACCCGGCACGCGGGCGGCTCAGTTGCCCGACGTGGGGATCAAGCTGCCCAGCGGCTTTCTGGATAAATTTGGTCGACCCGCTCGAGAAAGCGCCTGCGAGTGCGAACGGTCCAGCGACGTGATGCTGGACTCCGTGATGGCCATGATCAACGGACCCACGATCGCCGATGCGATTGCCGACCCGGAAAACGAACTGTCCCGGCTGGTGGCCCAAGAGGCCGACGATCGGCGGCTCGTACAAGAACTGTTCATGAGGATCTTGAATCGCGAGGCAACGCCTGAGGAAGTCGAGGCGGGAGTGGAAGCGATCGCCGATGCGGGCGGAGATTATCAGCGCCTCACGAAACTACACCAGGCAAACCTGGATGCGCTGCAGGCCTACCGCGCAACGCTGCCGCAAAAAATCACCGCCTGGGCAGAGTCGAAAATGCCGCCCGAATGGCACGTGTTGGACCTCGTCGAATTCGCCACGACCAACGGCGCAGCGCTGACGAAAAATGACGATGGCTCCTGGTTGCTGACCGGCAAGACGGGCAAGGCCGTTTATTCTTTCAAAGCCACCACGCCACTCAAGGACATCACGGGTATCCGCCTGGAAGTGCTGGCCGACGATCGTCTGCCCCATCGAGGGCCGGGCCGATCGCCCGATGGAAATTTCGTGCTTAGCGAATTCACCGTCCAGGCAGCCCCGATCGAGCGACCGGAAGAATCCAAACCCGTCGCTTTCGACGAGACGGAAGTCACGTTCAGCCAGAACGATTTTTCCATCAAGAAAGCCATCGACGGCGACCGGGAAGGCCACGGTTGGGCTGTTAGCCCCCAGGTTGGCCGCGACCACGTGGCGATCTTCAAAAGCGGGGAAACGATCAAGCACGATTCGGGAAGCATATTGAGCTTTGAACTTGTGCAGCAGTTCGGTAACGGGGAATTTACGATCGGGCGGCTGCGTCTGTCCGCCACGGACAGCAAGCGACCCCTCAGGCTGCCCCCGGACGAGAAGATGCTGGCGATTCTCCGCACTCCCGCCACCGAACGTTCGGACGAACAACAGGCGGAACTCTTGAAACGTTTTCGCCAGGATGATGCGCAGCTCCGCGAGCTGGAAGACGCGGTGGCCGTCACCAGACGCGTGCAGGCCAATCAACGGCTTGTGGGAGCCCAGGACCTGACGTGGGCGCTGATCAACAGCGCCGCGTTCCTCTTCAACCGCTGACCGTTTTCGAGATCGGAGCCTAACCGTACGGCTGCGACGTCGGCTTGATGATCAATTCGGGCACATGGGCCCTGGCCGGCAATCGGATGACGGCCAGTACCATGGCGGCGACATCGTCAGGCTGCAGGATGCGTTCCCGGTGTTCCCGGGACACGGGCGTGGGGCGCTTGTCCAGGATCGGCGTTTCGACTTCGCCCGGGTAGATATTCGTAATGCGCACACCTTCCCCCGCGGTTTCGAGTGCGACGGCAAGTCCCAGCGCGGAGACAGCGAACTTGGACGCCGTGTAGGCCACGCCGCCGATTTGGGTGACGCGGATGCCGGCAATCGATGAGATATTAACGATGATCCCGTCCCGGCGCTGCCTCATCTGCGGCAGCACGGCTCGCAGACAATTGTAAGCGCCCGTGGCATTGACGTTCATGACGTGATCCCACTGCTCGTCGTGCATCGCTTGCATCGTGCGATTGGGAATATTCACGCCCGCGCTGTTGACCAGGACGTCGATGGATCCCAGCGTTGACGCTGCCCAGTGGAACAGCTTCCGGACGCTGTCGCGATCGGCGACATCGACTTCGTGCGCCAGGATGGCGTGGGGGCCCTTCCATGCGTCTGCTGCGTCGCGCAGCACATCCGCCCGTCGACCGGCGATTGCCACGCGGTGCCCGTCTTCAGCCAGTGAGTAGGCAATGGCCTTTCCGATGCCCGTCCCGCCGCCCGTGACGACGACCGTTTTCGAGTCTGTACTCATTGTGCTGGGGACTCCCGGCAAGGGGCAACAGCGCCAAAACGTTGATCATATCTGCCGGTCGCGCCGCGGCAAACTGCGGATGGCGGCCGCCATGCGTACCGCAGCGGGCGGTTCGCTTGTCGGGGGCAAAATTTTGGCGAATAATGATCTGCGGCGGCCATCGACGCGTGTCCGGCGCGGTGGCGGTTACGTCCATCAGCTCCCGCTGGGCAGATGGGACGGAACGGTCCTGACGCGGCTGCTCGAGCGTTTTCAACGTCCATATAGATGTCTGTCCGACGCCAGCTTGATACCCGCATTGAAGTCATCACGCCCGAACATATCGCTTTTCAATACCGCGTTGCCGGTCCTTTTACGCGGTTGCCTGCCTACCTGTTCGATGTGGCGATTCGCGGAGCCTTGGTAGCCGCGGTGTCGTTCGTGGTCGTGGCGGCATTGTCCAGTATCGGTTTGGAGGGCTCCGGCATTGGCCTGTCCCTGCTGCTGTGGTTTGTTGTCGCGTGGTTCTACGGCGGCCTGTTCGAAACCGTGTACAACGGCCAGACCCCGGGCAAACGCATCATGATGCTGCGCGTGGTGTCAATCGACGGGCGGCCGATCAATGCTTTGCAGGCCGTTCTACGGAACGTACTGCGCTCCGTGGACGCCATGCCCGTGATGTTTTACACGGTAGCGCTCGTGTCGTGCCTGTGCACCCGACGTTACCAGCGTTTGGGAGATATCGCCAGCGGTACGATGGTGGTCATGGAGGAACGGCGACCCTTTGCCGGGTTGACCGATATCCGGGAAGCGCGGGCGTTGGGACTTCTGCAACGCGTTTCCATCGACTACGCTGTCGGATCGAGCATGGCTCGGGCATTGATCCAATATGTTCAGCGCCGAGAGAATTTTTCAGCAGGGCACCGCGCGGAGATCGCCGCGCATCTTGGCAAACCGCTCGCTCGTCAACTCGGACTGCCCGCCGAAACGGATAGCGACCTGCTGCTGTGCGCGCTCTATCACCGCGCCCTGGTGGCCGACCAAACCTCGCCGGTGGAAGTGCGATGAAAGTTTCGGAGCTTCTAAAAAACCGGGAGGAAAGCTGGCGTACGCTCGAGCAGATGTGCGCGACACTGGAGCGCCGAGGCGGGCAGAAGCTGGACGGAGAATTCGTTGCCCGTTTTGCAACCCTCTACCGTGCGGCGTGCGCGGATCTGGCGCTGGCGGAAGCGTATCGTCTGCCTTCCGGCACGGTGTACTATTTGCACCACGTCGTGGCGCGCGCACACAATCAGTTGTATCGGGCGCGGAAGTTCCAGATCGGGCGATGGGGGCACGAGCTCCTGGTAACGGTTCCTCAACGGTTGTCCCGCGATCGCGCGCTGTGGCTGGCGGCGGTCGTTTTTACATTGTTCTTCGTGGTGTCGGCCTATTTGGCTTCCAGCGCATCGCCATTCACCGACTATGCGCGTACGGCCCTCGGTGAAGCGTTTATCGTGCAACTCGAGGAAATGTACGCGGATCCCGTGGGGCAGCGGGCAAGCAGCGGCACCGCGCCGGGGATGATGAGCGGGTTCTACATCAGTCACAACATGGAGATCGGGCTGCGGTGCTTTGCGGCCGGACTTATCTTCGGTGTGGGCGGATTGTTCGTCACCACGTTCAACGCTTTGTACCTGGGCGCCGTTTTCGGGTACATGACCACCGTGCCTCAAGGCGTGCACTTTTTTGAGTTCGTCAGCGCCCACGGCCCGTTTGAGCTGTCCGCGATCGTCATTTCGGCGGCCGCCGGCATGCGGCTCGGATTCGCTCTTGTCGTCACCGGGGGTTACCCGCGACTGGCATCGCTGCGGATGGCTGCCCGTCGGGCGATGCCCACCATGGGAGCCGCCATGGTTCTTTTTTTCTTGGCCGCGCTCATCGAAGAGTTTGTGTCGCCGTCGCAACTTTCGCTGGGCGTCAAGCAGACGGTGGCAGTCGTTTCATGCGCGCTGCTGCTGTTCTATTTCGTCGTCCTGGGTTATCCGCAGCAATCCCATGCAGCTTGATAAGACGAGTATCGCGATCCGCGAGCGGAGTCTGCTGGAGATCATGGATCTGGCACTCCACGTCATTCGCGCATACTTCCCGGGCTGGCTGATCTGTCTGGCGACGGGATGCGCGCCGTGGCTGGCACTGAACGTCTGGCTGCTGAGCGGTTGGGATTTGAACGACCGGTTTGTACCGTCGTCCGCGTTATACGTTGCGGCACAATGGACGCTGGTGATGCTCGAAGCTCCCCTGGCTTCGGCACCGCTGACCCTGATGCTCGGGCAGAGAATGTTTCGAGACCACGTTGATGTGGGACGGATGGCCAGAGACCTGGCGGCGAGCCTGCCGCAGTTGGCCGTGTTCGGATTCGCGGTTCGTGCGCTGTGCACGCCGCTGCTGGTGACGCTCGCGTGGCCCCTGGGCCTGTGGCCGTATATGAATGAGGTTATCCTTCTGGAGCGCAACCCGGCAAGATCCCGGCGAACGCGGCGGTGGACCACCTTGCAGCGCTGCCGGGTGCTGCACCGTGGCGCCAGCGGAGATCTATTTGCGCGCTGGATGGCCACGACCGGTCTGGCGGCCGCGCTGACGGTCAGTCTCTGCGTTTCGATCTGGACGACGCTGAGCGTATTTACGGGCAGGCAGCATTCCGCGGGGGTGGGGCTGAGTCTTTACTTGCCGGTGGCCCTATGGCTGGTGGTCGGCTATGCGGCCGTGGCGCGTTTTCTGCTCTATCTGGACCTGCGTATTCGCCGCGAGGGCTGGGAAGTCGAGCTGAGCCTGCGTGCCGAGGCGGCCCGACTGGTCAGGATGTCGCCATGAAGCAGGCCATTTTTCTGGCTGTCGCCATTCCGATGGGAGTCACCTGCGGCCTGTCCGCGGCCGACGCGCAACCGGTGGATTTGCGGCAGCCGAAGGAAGCCGTGGATGCAGGCCGGAGAGCCCTCGATCGATGGCGGCCCTATCCGTGGTACGATCGAGAAACGGAGCATCTCCGCCTCTCGGTGCCTGCCGATGTCCGCTGGACAATGCAGGTCGCCCGGCAGATCGGTTGGTGGGGTATCGGCATCATCCTGGCCGCGCTGGCATTCTTCATGCTGCGCGCCGCGGTGCGTCGCCAACCCGCGCATCCGGCGCGGCGCACCGAGAAACGCCTAGCCGCCAAATCCAGCACCGGGCAAAACATCGAAGCATTGCCCGCTTCGGTACGCGGCAACATCCGTGACCTGTTGGGAGAGTCGCGGCAATTCTATCAGCAGGGCGACTATTCGCGAGCCATTGTGTGCCTGTTCAGCTACCAGTTGATACAACTCGACAAGAATCAGCTCATCCACCTCGCGCCCGGAAAAACCAACCGCGCGTATCTCCACGAGTTGCGAAGGTTGGAATCTCTGCAGACGATGGTCGCGGATACGATGATCGCCTTCGAGGAAGTTTTTTTTGGCAACCGGCGGCTGGAACGGAGCCGCTTTGACCATTGCTGGGGCCACCTGGACGCGTTCCATGGGCACCTCAGCCAGCCGCAACGGCAAGACAAATGAAAGGTCGACGGCACGACGCAGCACGATGGCCGCTGGCGGGCATGGTCCTGGCAGCAGGTATGCTGTCGGGTTGCGAGGCCCCGGTCGAGACATCGTACGGGCGAACGTCGCAGATCCTGGGCGGTCAGAGTGTCAACGGGACGTCGGTCCTGGCGCACATGTTTCAGCAGGCCGGTCATAAGGTCCATTCGTGGAGTGTCCTTTCGCCGGCCGTCCATCGCGCGGATATCGTTGTCTGGTTTCCTGACCGCTTTCGCGCTCCGCGCCCCGAAGCACGCCAATGGTTGACCCGCTGGCTTTCCAAAGTTGGTGGCCGGCGGAAACTCATCTACGTCGGACGCGATTACGACGCGGCCGTGCCCTACTGGAGCCGAGTGAAAGTGCTGGCCAGGGACGAGTACCAGAAGGACTTTGTCAGCGACCGCCTGCTCGATGCCGAACAGGCCTTTCGCAGCCGTTGGTCGCGACTGCCCAGTTCGGAAAGGGCCGGATGGTTTTCCCTGCGGCGATGGGGCGAACTCCGTCCGGTCGAGACACTGTCCGGTCCCTGGGCGCAGCAGATCGATCCGGTGCGGGCAGATCTGGTTCTTCGCGGCGAAATGGATCCGGCAGGCGACGCGGAGGTCCTGCTGGAGTCGGAGGGCAAGCCCATTATTTTCCGGCGTTCGGTCGGCGACGGACAATTGGTGCTGGTTGCCAACGGTTCCTTCCTGCTGAACATGGCCCTGATCAATCACGAGCATCGCAAGCTGGCCGGACGGTTGATCGACGCCGTGGGACCGGCCGGGCAAAACGTGTTGTTCCTGGAGTCCGGGCCGGATGGCGTGGAGATACACACCGAGGATCCCGGTATGCGGATGAAAACGGGACTGGAGATTTTCAACGTCTGGCCCATCAACTATGTGGTGCTCCATCTGGCCATCTTCGGGACAGTGTATTGTTTCAGCCGGTTTCCACTGTTCGGCCGGCCACACAATCCACCTCAGCCGGATACGATCAACTTCGGCAGCCACATTGACGCGCTGGGAGAATTGCTGCGCAAATCACAAGACTACGATTACGCGCAACAAGCCGTGTCGCGCTATCGAAACCTTTTGGATCCAGAGATAACGTCCCATGAATGATCCATCTGCATCATCCCGCCGTGCTCTCCGTGAGGCGTCTGAAGCCGCGGCAAAAACGGATGCCCGTCCGTCCCCGGCCGGCCCCGCGGCATCGCGGCGCGTTGACGCGAAACGCATTCAAACGCTGGCGGATCGCATTCTTGACGAGATCCGGAGGATATTTGTGGGGCAGCATGAACTGGCCTTGATCACGCTTGTGGCGTTGTTTTCCGGGGGCCATGTGTTGATTGAAAGCGTGCCGGGTCTGGGCAAGACGCTGTTCGTCCGAACGCTGGGAAGGGTGCTCGGCTGCCGGTTTGGGCGGATCCAGTTCACGGCGGATCTGATGCCCTCTGATATTACCGGCGCTCCGGTCCTGGATATGAAGACGCAGGAGTTTCATTTCCGGCCCGGGCCCGTTTTCACGCAGTTGCTGCTGGCGGACGAGATCAATCGGGCGCCGGCAAAAACGCACGCCGCGCTGCTCGAAATCATGCAGGAATTCCGCGTGACGGTGGAAAGAACGAGCCACAAACTGGCCCGCCCTTTTCTGGTCCTGGCCACGCAGAATCCCGTCGAGTCGGAAGGGACGTACAATCTGCCCGAAGCGCAATTGGACCGGTTCATGTTTAAAATCGTGGTTGATTATCCCACGCGGGAAGAAGAGGCCGATGTGCTGCGGAGGCACAGCCGGCAGGTGGATTTGGATACGCGTCTCGAGCACGACCTCCGCACGGTAACTTCGCCCGCGGAAATTGTGGAGGTGATGGAAGCATGCGGCGAGGTGCACGTCGAGCAAAAGATCATCGACTTCATCAACGCCATCGTGCGTCTGACACGGACGACGAGACATTTCTATCTGGGAGCATCTCCCCGCGCCGGCATCGCGCTCGTGCAGGGCTCGCGAACTCTGGCCGCGGTCCATGGCAGGGACTATGTTGTCCCGGACGACGTTGCCCAGATCACCCTGCCGGTGCTACGCCATCGCGTGATTCTGACCCCCGAAGCCGAAGTGGAAGGCCGGTCCGTGGACGAACTGCTGAATGGCCTGATCGCTACCATTGAGGTGCCCCGGATGTGAATCCCTTGTGGATGCTCGCCACCCTGACCGGCGGGCTCGCCGCGCTGGCGTGGTGCAAGCACGTGTATCCCCACCGGCCCCTGCTCGGACTTCTCACGGTACCGGTCGGCGCCGCCATGCTGCTAATCGTGCTGCCCGGCGCGTTCTGGTGGCTTGTCGGCGCGGACGTGCTGGTGGGTGTCATCGTCGTTGCCGACCTGCTGACCGTTCCCCCGAAAAAAGAGCTGGCCGTGCAGCGCCAGCTCGGACGGATTGCTTCCATTGGCAAGCCGCATCGTGTGACACTGACCATTACAAACCAGAGCTGGTGGGACCGCGAGGTATCCGTGCGGGACGATGTTGCCAGCGACCTCGATGCGGATCCGGAAGCGCTCGAAACGCTCCTGCCTCCTCGCAGCCGGACGCGCGTGACCTACGATCTGATTCCGCGCCGCCGAGGCGCCTTTACGCTGCACGGCGTGCACATCCGCTGGACCAGCCGGCTCGGTCTGTGGAAAAGGCTCTATCGCTATCCCGTTGTGTCTGGAGTGAACGTCTATCCAGATATGCAGCAGCTCTCCGAGTATGGCCTGCTGGCGCGGACGAACCGGCTCAGCCTGCTGGGCGTCCGAAAGACACGTAAACCGGGTGGAGACACGGAATTCGAACGTCTCCGCGATTACCGGCGCGACGACCAGTTCAAACACATCGATTGGCGAGCCACCGCGCGCCGGAACAAGCTCACGGTCCGCGAATTCCGCACGAACCAAAGCCAGCGCGTCGTTTTTCTCGTGGACTGTGGACGCATGATGACGGGTCGGGCGTCAGGGTTGAGCCTCCTCGACCACGCACTGAACGCCATGCTGATGATGAGCTATGTCGCTTTGCGGCAAGGGGACCAGGTGGGACTCATCTGCTTTAGCGATCGAATTCACGGATTCGTTCCTCCCCGTGGAGGAATGAAACACACGAACAACTTGTTGCATACCTGTTTCGACCGTTTCCCGACGCTCGTCGAGTCGCGCTACGACCGGGCCTTCCTGTACCTGGCCACCAACTGCCGTAAAAGGGCCCTTGTCGTATTGATAACCAATATCATTGACCAGGTGAATGCGACTCAGATCGAACAGCACCTGGCCAATCTTTCAGGGCGTCATTTGCCGCTGGGCGTGTTGATGCGGGACCGCTCGGTCTTCGACGCTTTCCAACGGGACGAACAAGAGGACGAGGTCTTTCGATCGGCGGCGGCGGCGAACGTGCTGGCGTGGCGGCACCAGGTGCTGGCGGATCTGCAATCGCGCGGAGTTCTAACCCTCGATGTCTTTCCGGAAAGACTGGCCGCGCCGCTCGTGAATCAATACCTGGACGTGAAAGCGCGCCACCTTCTCTAAATCCACGCGCGCGGCGGTGGGCCGCGTAACCCAGCGCTTGTTGATTTCCATTCCTCGGTACCCAGCGCACCAACGTGCACCCACGCTAAGGCACGCCGATTTCGAATGGTCGCCGTCGCGAGCTGCCCCCGAAAACACGGCCGTGGGTCACTCGGGCAACGTCTCCGGCGTGTAGTCGTGATCGCGCTTTCTCACCACCGTTGCCGACTCGATGCGATCCGGTTCGACGCCGGGTGCTGGCTGGGACGGATCAATGCGGACAAGCTGGTCGACGACGTCCATGCCGTCCAGAATCCGCCCAAAGACCGTGTGCTGGCCATCGAGGTGTTCCGTGCTGGCCCGCGTGAAGACGAGATAGAACTGCGAGCCCCCTGTATCCGGTTCTCTCTGCTTGGCCATGCTCACACTGCCGCGGAAATGGCGGCGGAAATCTTCCCCGTGGCACTCGCAGCGGATACGGTAGCCGGGCCCGCCGGTGCCATCTCCCCGGGGACATCCCGTCTGGGCCATGAAACCCGGCAGCACCCGATGAAACTTGACTCCGTCGTAGAATCCTTTCTGCACCAGACTGATGAAATTGGCGACCGTGTTCGGTGCCTCGTTTTCGAACAGCTCGATGACAATATCGCCCTTGTTCGTTCGCAGCTTGACTCGCGGCAAGTCGTCCGCTTCTGCTTCGGCCTGGCGGAGCGCCTGTTCCTGTTCCCAGTATTTGCTCGCCTGATCGACGCCTTCGGCAAGTTGTCGAGCCATCGCGGAAGAACGCGGATCGATGCCTTGCGTCGACTCCCCGAGCAATCCCGCCTGCTTCGCCGCGTTCAAATATTTGCGGGCCGTTGGGTACTCATTGGCGTTGTACGCCGCCAGGCCGCCAAACACCAAAACGCGCTGGTCCGGCAGGCCTGAGTCGATCAGCAACGTGGCCAGCCGAAGGGCTTCGTCGTAGCGATCGATGGCGTTCAAACGCTGGACAATATCGACTAGAAATTCGCCGACGTCCTTGTTGTCTTCCGGCGCCCCGACATAGGCTCTCTCGGCGACGCCTACCAGCTCGTCGAGTTGCGAGGTCGCTTGCCCGAGAAGTGTTGAGAACTGCTGTTGCATGGCTGGCCGCTCGCTGGGGGTTGCCTTCTGGAATCGAGTACGCAAGGTCTGCATCTCTTGCAGCGTGCTCTTCCATTGCTGGAATTGGGAGTCGAACTGCTGGCGCGCTTCGGAGGCAGGCTCGCCGGCGGTTGGATCTTGACCGTCATCCTGGCCTGTCGACGTGTTCGCCGCGCACCATACGGCCCAGCAGGCTAAGATGGGGAGCCACGGTCTACGAATTCGAAAAAAAAGCATCGCGTGACCCTTTTTAGAGCCTCTAACAAAACCGCCGGTTCGCCTGCAAACTCGCGTTTTTGGTACTGCATCCATGATGTTTTGTTAGACGCTATTAGATGTTGGAACGTAAAGGCGAGGATGCTCCCCTGCGAGACGTGCGGCGGGCTGCTGTCCGTGGCCGGGAGCACGCGGGCGGTGGGGACGAGCGTAGCCGAAGCATAACATATGATCGGGCAAACCCGCGAGGGGGTGTTGCGGTGGTCCGCGCCCGGTCGCATGATGATGTGGTGTTACGCCGCAATCGACATCGCGCCCGCCCCCGCCGGCAGCCCGAATCGCGGCCGGCCCGCTCCGGATGGCTGCGAATTACGGGAGGAGAGTTTCGCGGGAGAAAGCTGCGCATGCCTGCTCATGCCGGCACGCGGCCCATGAAACACCGCGTGCGCCAGGCCGCCTTCAACCTGATCGGCCCGGACGTAAAAGGAAAACATGCCATCGACCTGTTCGCCGGCAGCGGTGCTCTGGGAATCGAGGCAATCAGCCGAGGCGCGGCTCGGGCGACGTTCGTGGAACAACACGTCGCCGCGGCCGCCATCATCCGTGAAAATGTGCGGAGCCTCCAGGTCGAGCAACGCGTCGCTGTTGTCGAAGGGAGCACGTTCGCGTGGGTGCGGCGGGAACTTCCCGAAACCGACCCGCCATGGCTGGTCTTTTGCACACCTCCCTATGATTTCTATGAGGGCCGGCGCGATGCCATGATTCAGATGCTCGATCGTTTGCTACAAGCCGCGCCGCCGCACAGCGCTTTTGTCGTCGAGGCGGACCGGCGGTTCGCCTTCGATAAACTGCCGTGTGGTGAAGCATGGGACGTGCGTCGATATCCTCCGGCGATTTTGGGCATTCTGAGGCCGTGACCCACGATGGACTTCCAGCAAGTGACCAATACGGTTAACGGGAGTTTAAACGTTCTGTGTTGCTGCGCGCCGGCCTGCGAACACGGCGATACGTACCTGCTCGACGAAGCACGACACGAGAACGGTGCCGGTTTGCTGGCGCCTTAAGTTTTCGCCGAGCCGCTCTGTTCAGACTCGCGACATTCCACTGGTTTACGTAATCGTTAAACCTTTCTTCCTTCGCCACCCGCTGCCGCCGGCTGGATCCGCCGCGGCAAGACCGGTTCATGGCGGCATAACGTGAGTCTTTCCAAACGGATTGTAAGACTTCGCGTCAAACTTCCGATCTTTACGAAGACGCGAATGATAGGCAACACGGCCCTTGCTGCGCGCCGACCGGCCCACCCAGCCGCGATGGCGGTGCTTTGCGGGCGAATTCCTTGATGGTGAGGTTCACCGGTATGCGAACACCAACGACGGGGCGGGTGTGGCCGTACCTGGCCGCCTTGTCCTGCCTGTTCGTTCTCAGTCTTTATGCTCCTCGTTCGTGGCGATCCGGGGAGCGGAATGCTGTCACGATAGACGCATTGATCGACGAGCTCGTTCGGCTGAAGAACGCCCGGACGTCCATGATCCCGACAGGAGTGGACCGCTTGCCGACCAGGCCATGCGCATCGTTCGGGCCGGCCGCCTGTTCGCCCCTGGCCCGCACCCCCGTCCACGCGTCGCCGCGGCGCCGGAGCATTGACCCCTGTCTGCCGTTGGCGGGGGCGGGATGCAGCGAGGAAGACCCGCCGAGCCTTGAGCACCGGGCCGAACCGCCGACACGATCGGACGCGTCGGCAGCCAGTCTGGGACTGTGGCGGACGTCCCTTGCGAAGGCGTCCCCGGACGGTCCGGTTATCGCGGGCGGCGCTGGCCCGGCGGCCATTCCCGAAGCTCCGCAGCTGGACCCGGACGACGATGACCCGGACGGCGATGACCCGGACGGCGATGACCCGGACGGCGATGACCCGGACGGCGACGAATCGGACGGCGAGAATGTGGTCGGCGTCGGGAGCAAGAATAACAAGAATCAACGACCCGACCGGATCGCGCTGCGACCCTCCCGAACGGATACCGGCCCGGCCGTCCGTCTGCCCGTCGTGGACCCTGATCGCCTGGCAGGCGAATCTCCACAAGAAGCATTCACCGGGGACGAATGGGCCATCCCGTCGGCGCTGGTCCAACAGCTCAACAACATCCACGGCGGTGAGGAAATCGATCAGTGGGTGGACGAAGTCCTGGAAGTGCTCTGGCAATTAACCAGTCCGTTGCGCGTAGCGGAGAACGAGGCGTCAGAGGTTCTCACCCGCCTGCAGTCGCTAGCAGAGGCGAGTAGCGACGTGCGGTCGCACATTACAGAGAACGGGGTGCGGAGGGCATTTGACCGCGCTCGTTATGCGTTGCAGCGGCGAGTCGATGTATGGCAGTCGGTGCACGCGGCACGTCTCGCGAAGAAACAGCAACCGCTCGGCGCTCTGCGGTCCGAACCTGGTGATCTAAATCGATGCCTGGCAGACATTGCCATGCTCACGGGAGGTTCCCTTCAAGGGGACCAGTGGCGAGAATTTCTGTTGTGGACTGAACTATCGCGACTGGCTGAGCGACGCGATCCGGACGCGGTCACGCAGAGACAGCGCCTCGCGCGGCGAGTGCTCAACCGGCTCGACCGCAGCTACATGACACACCGGCAGCGCGATTTTGTCCGGCAGGATCCGCTGGCGGCGCTCGATCATCAGATGCGTTACTGGGCGCACGCGCCGGTCGACCTCCTTCACATCCTGTGCCGTGTGGAGCGATACGAGCAACATCCGGACGCAGACGGGGCACGATTGATTGCCCGGGATATCCACGCGCTGAATTGGTCGCCGCTGGAATCCTATCGAGATCTGGCCAGCGATCTGGAGCGTCACTACCTCAATGCGAACTTGCGACTGGCGGTACGCGACGAAATGATGACGCGGATGCTGCCCCAACCGCGGCCCAAAAGCCAGACCGTCCAGGACATCATGATGGGCGCCCGGATCCGAGGTCGCAGTGTGACGAACACACGGTTGTCCGTGCGATTGATTCCGGATCGAGATGTGCTGCGGCTCGGCCTGGAGGCATCGGGTGCGGTGCATTCGCGAACCACGGCGAGCAGCGGTCCGGCTCGGTTCTCCAGTCGCGGAATGACGTCCTACGTGGCTCGTAAGCTGATTCTGTTGACACCGGGCGGAACGCGCGTTTGGCCGGCCATTGCGGAGGCCGATGGCTCGGTCGACCTGCGCGACGTCGAAACGTCCTTCGACGCTCTGCCGGTGATCCGATCCCTGGTCCGCGCGGCGGCCGTTTCGCAGCACGAACAGTCGCAGTCGGCCGCGCTGCGGCAGGTGGAGCGGAAGGTCGCCGCCGCGGCGCGGCAGCGCCTGGATGCGGAGGCCGATGCCCGGATCAAACAGGTGGAAGCGCGCCTTCGCCGCCGCGTGCTCACGCCACTGGCAAGCCTGCAGCTGCGGGCAACTCCAGTCGATTTGTACACGACACGGAAACGGGCCGTGTTGCGGCTGCGGCTGGCCGGCCGCCACCAACTCGGTGCCCATACGCCGCGACCGCAAGCGCCGTCGGACTCCCTGGTCAGCCTCCAGCTCCACCATTCGGCCCTGCGAAACTTCCTGGAGAAACTGGATGTAAACGGCCGTGAATTCCCACTGCCTGATCTGTACCAGCACGTCATCGAATCGCTGGGCTTAGGACGGATCAAACCTCCACGGGATATTCCGCGTGATGCCGAGGTCAAGTTTGCCGAGCGGGACGCGGTCAAGACGACCATGGGAGCCGGCAAGGTGAGCGTCGTTTTGTCATTCGATCGCGTTTCCAAGCGCCGCCACCACTTCTTCAACTTCCGGGTGAGGGCCGATTACAGGCCAGTTTCCGACGGAATGCACGCGTGGCTCGAGCGGTCCGGTATCATCCGACTGGAGGGCAAGCGGTTTCGAACGCGCGAGCAGATTGTGTTGCGGGGCATGTTCGCCAAACTGTTCTCCAGAAATCGCGTGGTGCCAATCGTCCCTGAACGATGGGGCGACGATCCGCGCCTGGCAGGGCTGTCCGTAACTCAACTGGCCTCCGAAGAAGGCTGGTTCGCGTTGGCCATCGGGCCAAAACGAAGTGGCGTCCGGCGCGAGGTCGTCGCGAAGAGAAACGTTTGGCAGCGGTAAGGATGACCGGGCGAATGCGACGAGACTTGACCGCGCTCCGCCCGGGAAGACAAGCTTCCCACCGCCGCGGTTTGCCCGCCGGACATGCCCGCTGCGCTAAATCTCGTAGCGTCCCTGAAACTTGTCGGTGGGGTACTTCCGTTCGTTTTTAGCCATTTTGCGCTGAACCACCGAAGTGATGTCCAGATCCAGCTCGTTGGCCATGGCCAACGCATAGCAGATTACGTCTGCCAGCTCTTCGCCGATGGCCTCCAGCCGGGCAGTATCGTGCGCCACGCCGCGGGAGGCATCCGCCGACATCCACTGAAAATGCTCCATCAATTCGGCGGCTTCAACTGCCAGCGCCATGGCCACATTCTTGGGCGAATGAAACTGGTTCCAGTCCCGTTCGGCCACGAAACGGCGCACGAGGTCTCTCAGATCGCCGACAGGGGTCGTCGCATCGGACATCAACGTATTCCAGCACAACAAGAACCAGCCGCCGGCGCGGACGTTCGCGGCCGACGCGGGGCAGTTTATAGCGTCTAACAAAACATCATGGATGCACTACCAAAAACGCCAGTTTGCAGACGAACCGGCGGTTTTGTTAGAGGCTCTTATGCAAAACCAGGCAACCAGCGCTGCCGCGGCGGGTGGACACACGCATGATAATGCCGCCGATAACCTTCGGCCAAGTGCACCATCAGTTCCAAGACCAGCAGGTCCGCCCGATTCATGACGTGTCGCGCACTGCGATTGCCCAAGCCATGAATCAGTTCTTCCACCACGTCGACATGCAGTTGCATCGTTTGCCTGGCGGTCACCCCGGCGGATGCCAGAAGCTCGACCAGAGCGGCAAGCTCGTCGGCCAGATTGCCGGTCCCCATGATCACGTAGGCACGAAGCAGCTCCCGGTACCTCCGGGCCAGCTCCTCGGACAGCGTTCCGGGTTCGAGAGGCTCGCTGCGTGCCGGCGGATCCTCCGGACGGCCACGCTCGGCGTCGCACTCGGGCAGACCATCTGCCTGTCCCGGGCCGTGCGACAGCGATTCCAGATCCGAAATCAGCGACCGCTGCTGCTGGAGCAATCGTTCGGCTTCGCGATGCTCGTGCTTCAGACGCTGTTGTTCGGCCAGCACAAGCCGGCGGTTCTCGCGGGACAACTTGTTCCGCTCGATTCCCCGTGCCAGGGACCAAATCAACGCGCGCGGGGTCGTCGATGCCAAATGGCAGTACGTATCCGCGCCGGCCTCGTAGCATAAAGGGACCATCTGCTGCGGATCGTCGTCCCCTATGACGACCACCGGTTCATCGGAACCGCCACCCCGAAGGCCCTCCACGAATTGAAGGGCGTCCAGGCTGTGCAGACGGTGTGCAACCAACACGGCGTCGTAGGGATGGTCGCGAAGTTTCGCCATGCCCTCGGCCGCGCCACGGGCCGTATCGACAACGATTTCCGACAGGCGCTCCCGTGCCAAGGTATCCGGCAGGCGGCGGCCCAGGTCTCCGCCCGGGTGAATGAACAGGACCCGCATTCGCGCAGGCAGCGTTCCGGCAGCATCCTGCGCGGAGCGTTCGTCGATGGCTGGAGGGGGAGTGGTCATAACCAGGGACACTACCAGGAACTGACCGCCGCATTTCCGGTGTGCGGCAGGTCTCTTCAGGCCGCGGCAAGACCGCCGTCGGGGCGCGCGTGCCACCGGACCGCCAGCTGCGGGCGGCGTACTCTAGCCAAGCCGTCCCCCTCGGTCAAGCTCGCAAGCATCCATGTTCCCCTGCCGGGCGATTCCCAACTACAATGGCCCCGGCGGGTGTGGGTCATACGGCCCCGTCCGCCTCGCAGCGACCACGCCCCACGCGCTCCTTTTCACGATCCGTGGTTTCGCTGCAGGTTCCACCAGCAGCTGATGTCCGGCGCGCCGAGATGAAAATAGCCTACTTTGACTGTGCAAGTGGAATCAGCGGCGACATGATGCTGGGAGCACTGGTCGACGCCGGCGTGGCCTTGGACGCGATCCAGTCCGGCATCGATTCTCTGGGACTCCCGCCCTGCCGCCTCGTGCCGACCGAAGTCACGAAGCACGGTTTTCGCGCCACGAAGATTGACGTTGTTTATGAGCCGGAGCACCAACATCGGCATCTGAGCGACATCGTGCGGATGATCGGTTCGAGTGCCCTTACGCCACGTCAGCAGCAGCTCGCCACAACGATGTTTGAGAGGCTCGGTCAGGCTGAAGCGCGCGTGCACGGCACATCCGTGGAGAAGGTACACTTTCACGAAGTAGGAGCCGTCGATTCGATTGCGGACATCTGCGGCACCGCGATCGGCTGGGATTTATTGGACGTCTCACGTGCCTTCAGCTCGCCCGTGCCGACCGGTACGGGGTTGATTGACATCGCGCACGGGCGATGCGCGGTCCCCGCACCGGCAACGGTCGAACTGTTGCGCGGCATACCGCTGGCCGAGTCGCGAATCGAAGCCGAGCTGACGACGCCCACGGGAGCGACCATCCTGGCCACACTCGTCGATGCTTTCGGGACCGTGCCGGCGATGACCATCGAATGCGTCGGTTGTGGCGCAGGATCGCGCGACCTGGACGCGCAGGCTAACCTGCTGCGGCTGCTGGTGGGTGTGACCGATGCGGCGGGCAACACGGACCAGGTATGGTCCGTGGAAACCAATTTGGACGACACGACGGGTGAGCTTATCGCGAATTGCTGCGAGCAGCTTTGGGCGGCCGGTGCGCTGGACGTTGCCTGGACCGCCATCCATATGAAGAAAAATCGACCCGGCGTGCGTTTGACCGTCATCTGCCGGCCGCCGGATGTCGAGCGGATGGAAGAAATATTGTTTCGCGAGACAGGCACGCTCGGCATTCGCCGATGGAAGGTCGACCGCACGAAACTGCCCCGAGCATCGTGCCGTGTGACGACCGCGTGGGGCGACGTGGACGGCGTGCGCGCCACACTGCCCGGAGGCCGGCAACAGTTTACGCCCGAGTACGAGTCGTGCCGCGGAATCGCACAGCAATTCGACGTTTCTGTCCGCGAGGTCTACGACCAGGCCCGCCGGGCGTTTCGTCCTCAATGAATTCACCGAAGGTCCATGACGTGCTCGTACACGTCCGCATGCCGCGCCAGGAGATGCCCGCATGATGCTCGCCGCAAACAACTCGGCCTGGGCCCTGTTTCTTTTTGCCCTGGCCCTGGCCATCGTCATCTTGCTGCGACGTTCCTATCGGTATTTCGGGCGTCGCAACGAGCGTGAACCCGCTGTTGTGCACGTGTCTCGCGACCCGGTGCGTTGGGATCTCCGCCCGGCCGACGTTTCGGCCGAGCTGATGCGACAGGAAGTCCGGATGCACGAAACCGCGCGGGAATTGGCGGCTCGACTCGACAGCAAAATTCGTGTCCTCGAATTTTTAACCGCCTCCGCGGAACAGCAGATCGAAAGGCTGGAATCGCTGCTCGAGCGGGCCCAGGAGCAGGACAAGCCGCAGCGTTCCCTTTGAAACGCGTCAACCCGGCCCGGTCGCGGCACCGTCTTTGCATAGTGATCTGCTGATCCGCTGCTCGGTGCGTCCCGCGATTCTGCGCAAAGTGCGCAAATTGGCGGCACGGAAAGGGGACTGGCTCCGAGAGGATTCGGTGTTGCCTTTGGAAATCCACCATGGCTGGGTGCCTGTCCCCTATCGGCGCACCGCCGCCCTGGGGCTCCAAAATAGGCGACAACGCTGACTTGTGGCGGCGAGTCCCTCCGGTTTGGTCAGACAGGCTGCCGTACCAGCAAGGAACCCGCGAAACCGGAGCGACTTCCTACTTCTCGATTCTCGCACGGACGAGGAGACATCAAATTGAGCAACGCCCACGACACGATTCCCATGGCGCGGCAGCTTGTGGCAGATCTGGGGAGACCCGTCCCGGCGATCTATTGGGCCGACTTTCTGGCGAGTATTTCGGTGGCTTATGGTGCGGCGGCGGTCTATCTGACACCCGCCGACCAGACAGCCGAACGGCTGCACGCCAATCTTATCGCGGCGTGGTCCATCCGTCTGGCCTGTCTGCTCATCTCGTCCGTGGCTTTGTACCGAACGGCGCTGTTCATGCATGAGATCGTGCATCTTCGGCGCGGGCAGATGGTTCCTTTTAAAGTGGCCTGGAATATCCTCGCCGGCATTCCCATGTTGATGCCGTCATACTTTTACGAATGCCACATAGCGCATCACAATACGCACCACTACGGCACTGTGGAAGATGGCGAATACCTTCCACTGGGCGGCGATCATCCGCGGGCCATCCTGTGGTTCTTGGGCCAGGCATTCCTGTTGCCGCTGTTCGTGACATTTCGATTCGCGGTGCTGGCCCCGATTTCCTTTTTACATCCGCGGCTGCGAGTGTGGGTCTTGGAACATGCATCGTCGTTTGTCATCAACTTCCGCTACAAGAGACCTGTTCCTCCCAACGCGCCGCTGGCGGCTTGGATTGCCATGGACGTGGCGTGCTGGCTGCGTATCACAGCGCTGCTCGTCTGTTTTGCGGCCGGAATCGTGGGCTGGCCGCGGCTGACGGCGTTGTACGTGCTGGCATTCATGACACTCGGCATGAATCACTTGCGCACGCTGGTGGCGCATCGTTACGTCAGTGACGGGGATCGCATGAGTCATGCCGAACAGCTCGAGGACTCTATTAACGTTACGGGCAGTCCGATTGTGACCGAGATGCTGTTTCCGGTCGGGCTCAGATACCACGCGCTGCACCACCTTTTCCCGGCGCTGCCTTACCACAACCTTCCCACCGCGCATCGCAGGCTGATGGCGCATCTGCCCGCCGATTCGGTCTACCGTGACTGCAACTTCGCGAGTTTCTGGGCCGCGTTCGGGGCACTGATTCGCGCCGCGCGCGACGCGGCCTCCGGGACGCCCACCAAGGCCCAACGGTGGTTCGCCCACACCGAACGTGACGGTCCCGCGTCCCCCCGGCGCGAGGCACACCGCGAAAAGGCATCAAGCAGATCCGAGCGTGTTGCCTAGCGCTGACGGTTTTCTTGCCGGTCCGTGCAACCAGTGGCCGGCGCGGCAGGGAAAGGTCGATTGCCTCGAGTTCTGACGTTGTTGTTCCGTCGCGCGGGGGCTCTTATAATCGCCGATAATGGTCCAATGGCCACGGTACGCGTATGGGCACGCCGATGGCTGTGGGCTTACAGAGCCCTCCCGGTATTCGCCGCTGTTGGCCCGTTGATCTGCAGCATCGTTTGAGCTTCGTTTGAGAAGCGTAAGAGAATTGTGCAGTATGAACAGGCGCGAGATCCTCCGACTTGGCAGCCTTTCCCTGCTGGGCGTGACGCTTCCTGAGCTGCTTGCGGCGAACGCCGCACCTCGTCCGGTCGGAGATCCGTCATTCGGAAGGGCCAAAGCCTGTATCTTCCTGTTCATGTGGGGTGGCCCGTCGCAACTGGACACCTGGGACTTGAAACCCAACGCACCACTGGAATTTCGCGGTGAATTCCGGCCGATATCGACGCGCGTGCCGGGCATCCACATCAGCGAGCATTTTCCGCGACTTGCCGACCGCACAAACGATTTGTGTATCGTGCGTTCGATGACGCACACGGATGTCAATCATCTGACGGCGACGCACTGGTTGTTGACGGGCCATCGACCGGTGCCGGCCGGAGACCGGCGCGCCGAGTGGCCTCATCTGGGCAGCGTGTTGGCGCGGATCGGTCGTGGACGTGGACCGCTGCCGCCCTCGGTGTCCATGCGTCCCAAACTCGACAACGATGTCCCCCGCTTTGTCGAACAAAGCCAGGGACAATGGGCCGGCTGGTTGGGTCCGCAATACGATCCGCTGATCATCGACGCCCTGCCTGGCGGCGACAACTGGGGTATGGGCGAATTGCAGATCCAGCCCGAGTTGCCACTGAAACGCCTGAGCCAGAGACGCGAGCTGTTGCGCCGGCTGGACGGGCACTTACCCGCGTCGGGCCCCGCCCTGGAAGCCAAGGATGCGCATGTCCAACGAGCCTTTGATTTGCTTCTGTCCCGCACGGCCGGCCGTGGTGTGTTCGACCTGGACCAGGAGCCCACGGCGGTGCGGCAACGCTACGGATTGAATCCGCACGGGCAGTCCGTGCTGCAGGCACGGCGGCTTGTGGAACGAGGCGTACCGCTGGTCACCGTCTTCTGGCCCAACGATGGCGTCAAGAACGTGAGCGTTTACTGGGACACGCATAACCGCAATTTTGCCGATCACCGCGACCGCTTGATGCCGGTCGCCGATCAGGCGTTTTCCGCGTTGCTTGACGATTTGGATGCCCGCGGCATGCTGGACGAGACACTCATCGTGTGGTCCGGCGAATTCGGTCGCACGCCGCGCGTGGGGCAGCGGAGCAGTGATGCGGGAGCAGGGGGGGACGGTCGTGACCATTGGCCCGGTTGTTTCACGACCGTGCTGGCGGGCGGCGGGTTTCAGCGCGGCTGCGTGTTCGGTCGATCAGACAAACATGCCGCCTATCCCGATGAGGATCCCGTGTCGCCGGCCGACCTCGTCACGACGGTCTATCACGCCTTGGGCGTGCCACGCACCCTGACGCTGCCCGACACCGCCGGCCGCCCGCAGGTGATGCGCGCCGGCAACGTCATCCGCCAGCTACTGGCTTAATCGGTGTTCCGGGCGCCCCGCGGCAGCGCGCCGTCGTAGGCGTCGACGGGGATCGGCCCTGCCCGGCACCCGGTGGGTCGGGTGCTCGCACTCCTCCGTCACCAGCCCGATTCAAACGTCTGTGCAGTATTTAGCCCCCGGCTCCGCCGTGGGGATTGCCCTGCCGAGCTGCTTGGTGTTACATGGCCCGGCAGACCCCGTGGCCAACCGGTGGCCACGGAAATCTCCAAACGCCTACGGTGAAGCCAGTTCCCGCAGCGAGTCGGCGATGGCGTCTCGTCCGACCGCCGGTTCGGAACAAATGCCTTCCTGGCAGACGAACATTCGAGGCTGGTCCGAATCTGTCTCGCGGCCCTTGAACAGTTCGTCCAGCGCGGTGCTGCGCGGCATAGCGTCGCCGAGCGTGCGCGCGGAGAGGACCCGGTTGGGGATGTAGTGCTCGGCGAGCAGCTTGCGAATGTCGGAAGCCGTGTCGCGGCGGGGATGCACGAGCACGATCTGATGCATGGGTCCCAGGAAAGCATCCAGGGCCGCCAGCATTTGCCCCGCCCCCGTGGGGTGCGTTTGCATGCCGTGCGACGCGCTGTGCAGGGTCTGCTTGGCCGCGTCGCGGAGTTTTTGCCGGCCAGTCAGTGTGCCCAGGCGCCACAGCGCCGTGGCGGCCATGGAGCTCCCGCTCGGTACGCTGCTGTCCAGCATGTCCCGCGGCCGGGTGATGAGCGGTTCATGGTCGTCGGCGGTATAGAAAAAGCCGCCGCGATCGGGATCGGCGAACTTTTCGAGCAGCGTGTCGGCCAGCGTCGTTGCATCATCGATATACGACTCACGAAAACCGGCTTCATAAACAGAAACGAGCGCGTTGATCAGGCAGGCATAGTCGTCCAAATAGCCGTCGAACTTGGCCACACCGTCACGCCACGTGTGACGCAGTCGGCCGCGGTCGTCGCGAAGCTCGTCAAGCAGGAAATCGACGCCCGCAACGGCAGCCTGCAAATAGCGGCGGTCGTCAAGGACTCCAGCGGCCCGAGCCAGGCTGTCGATCATCAGGCCGTTCCAGGCGACGATGATCTTCTCGTCGCGGCCGGGTCGCACGCGCTTTTCGCGCGCCGCGCGGAGCGCTTCGCGAGCCTGGGCCATCTCGGCTTGCAAATCTGAGGGATCGCGGTCCAGAATCTGTCCATATTGCGCCCACGTCTTGGGACGATTCAGAATGTTTTTTCCCTCGAAATTGCCTGCAGCGGAGACGTCATAGACGTGCGCGAATCGTTCGGCAATGTCCGGCCCCAGCACCTCGTCCAATTCACCTGGCGTCCAGAGATAGAACCTTCCTTCTTCGCCTTCGCTGTCGGCATCTTCCGTGCTGTAGAAACCACCGTTGGGATGTGTCATGTCACGGAGGACGTAGTCCAGGGTCTCGCGCGCCACGTCCGCCATTGCCGGATCCCGCGTAGCGAGGAAGCCGTCCAGGTACAGCCCGGCCAGCAGCGCATTGTCGTACAGCATCTTCTCGAAGTGGGGCACGAGCCACTGGGCATCCACCGAGTATCGCGCGAATCCGCCGCCCAAGTGATCGTAGATTCCGCCGCCCGCCATTTTGTCCAGCGTCGTGCGGACGATCTGGAGGTAAGCCTCGTTGGAGTTGCGGTACCACAACCGCAGCAGGACGTCGAGGTTCATGGGTTGTGGAAACTTGGGGGCGCCGCCGAACCCACCATGTACGGGATCGTAAGGTCGTTGGATCGCCTGGCCGGCGGCGTGCAGCAGTTCTTCGGTGAGCGGCGACGGGTCGCCCGCACTGAGATCAAACCGCGCAAGCTGATCCGAAAGCTGAACGGCGTTGCTCTGTATTTCGTCACGGCGGTTCTGCCAGGCACTGGCCACTCCGGCCAGCACCTGGTCGAATCCGGGCATTCCGCCGCGGGCATGGGGCGGCCAGTAAGTGCCGCAATAGAAGGGATAACAATCAGGCGTGAGGAATACGGACATCGGCCAGCCGCCGCGGCCCGTCATCAATTGGACCGCAATCATGTAGATTTGATCCAAATCAGGACGCTCTTCACGATCGACCTTGATGCACACGAAGTTTTCGTTGAGCTGCCTCGAGATCTGTTCGTCCTCGAAGCTCTCGTGTTCCATCACGTGGCACCAGTGGCACGCCGAGTAGCCGATAGACAGAAAAATGGGCTTCTCTTCCTGCGTGGCCCGCTCGAGTGCTTCTTCGCCCCAAGGATACCACTCGACAGGATTGTCCTTGTGCTGAAGCAAATAGGGGCTGGTTTCGTGGGCGAGCTGATTAGGCATGGGACACTCTCGGGCAAGGCGATTCGGCGGCGATTCGGGTGTTGGGCTGCTCTTCCGCACGGTCCGTGTAGTTCGGCCAAACGCTACGGAAGTTCGGATAATTGCATTGTCGGGGCTGGCCGCCGTCGAGGAAACCCCGCAGCCGCTAGGCTTGTTTGCTGCCTGCCTTTCGTAATGGCGTTTGGAGCCGCACGAAGGGACATCCCCAATCGAATGGGTGATGAGCCGGTCAGCAGCAGCCGAATTTCATGCGGCGTTCCCGGCTACTTTGTGTTGGCGGCAGATCCCGGTCTTGTGGCCAGATCGGTAGAAACGGTACGCTCGACAGCACAACCATGCATCCGTTCCTATTGCTGACCATTTATTGTCTGCTGATCGTGGCCGCGTCACTCGTCGGCGGATGGCTGCCGTCGGTGATTCGGCTGACGCACAACCGTTTGCAGTTGATGGTCAGCTTTGTGGGCGGGCTGATGCTGGGCGTCAGCCTGCTGCACTTGCTGCCCCATGGTGTCTATTTTGCAGGATCATTGGATCGGGCCGTGTGGTGGATGTTGGTGGGGTTGCTGGTCACGTTCTTTCTGATCCGTCTATTTCAGTTCCATCAGCACGGCGCGGCCGAGCACGCGGCCAACGAGGACGCGCGTCACCACCAGCATGGGCACTGGTCAACGGCGGACGTGGGCCACGCGTCCGGGATGCTCAGCCACCGAATGGGGTGGGTTGGAATTTTTATTGGACTGTCGCTGCACACGCTCATTGACGGCGTGGCCGTGGGGGCCACGTTATCCGCCGAAGCGCATGGCGGAGTCTGGCTGCCCGGCCTGGGCGTGTTTCTGGTCGTTCTGCTGCACAAGCCGCTGGACGCACTCTCGGTAACGTCCGTGATGGCCGCCAGTGGTTGGTCCGTGCGGAGCCGGCAATCCGTTAATGCCGCGTTCGCCTTGATGTGCCCGCTCGGCGCGGCAATGGTCGTGGTCGGCGCCGGGCTCGGCGCCGGCGCACTGATCGGCTGCGCGATGGCGTTTTCGGCAGGAACGTTCTTGTGTATTTCGCTGGGCGATTTGTTGCCCGAGGTGCAGTTTCACAAGCACGACCGGTTAAAGCTGTCGGCCGTTCTGCTGGCAGGCATCGCCGTCGCCTACGGGATTGGACTGTTCGAATCGGCGGCCCACATGGGCCATGACCACGCCGTCGAACCGGTGGTACCCGAATCGGCCGGACGTGCGGATTGAGCCATCCAGGCGCTATCGTCTGGCCGACCGATGCCGATCGCCGTCCGTGATGCGGTTGGTTCGGTCCCCATTGCTATGCGGGCGTAGCGGGGCGTTGCCAGGCGCGCCCGCGTCCGCGGCGCGACGGCGGCTATTTGCGGGCCAGTTCCGCTTCGATGCGTGACAAGACTTCTTCTGCGTCGGGTCGCGTGCGGGGCGCAAATCGGGCGACCGGCTTTCCTTCACGATTGACGAGAAACTTCTCGAAGTTCCAGCTGATCTTTCCCGGGCCTTTGGGCTTCAGAGGCAACGATGTGAGGTATTGGTACAGATCGCAGGCCTCGTCACCGTTGACGTTGACCTTCTCGAACATATCGAACGTGACGCCGTAATTTGTTTTGCAGAAGGATTCGATCTCGGTTGCCGAGCCGGGTTCCTGGCGTCCGAACTGATTGCAGGGAAAGCCCAGCACACAGAGGCCCTGTTCGCCGTAATTTTCTTGCAGCGCCTGGAGTTGTTCGTACTGAGGCGTCAGCCCGCACTGGCTGGCGACGTTGACCACCAGCAGCACTTTCCCTTGGTACTGCGACAGATCGACGGGTTTGCCCTGCAGCGAATTCATGGTGAAGTCCAGTGGGCGGCTGTCGGCATCGGCGGCTGGCAGTGACGAGGCGGGCATCAGGCTGGTGGCAAGCAGCACGAGACAGAGAACCAGATATTGCATGGCGTAGCCTCCACGGACAGGATGGCAGGTCGGGATCATGAGTAACTTGAGACATCGATGATCGTAGGATTTTGCCGGCAGGTTTGCAACAACCCGGGTCTTGGCGGCGATGATCCGGACCATTTCGGCGGCGGCCGGGATCTTGACGGGCGGCGGAAGTTGTCCTCTAACATGCACGCGGAAAGGGAGTTCGGATGATGTCGCACTGGTGGTATTATGGGTGGGCTTTGGTGCTCGTTGTCACCAACATTCTGGCCTGGCTGTCCAACCTGATTGCCGTCCCCGGAAACTGGATAATCGTCAGCTTTTCCGTGCTGTTCGCCTGGCTGGTTCCGACCGAAGCCGATATGCCAGGGATTCGTTGGACGACGATTGCCGTTCTGGTCGCGCTTGCAATTGCTGGTGAGTTGATTGAATTCATGGCTGGCGCTGCGGGAGCCGCGAAGCAAGGAGCCAGCAGGCGATCGATCGTCATGTCGATCGTGGGAGCCGTAATGGGAAGCAGTGTCGGCCTGGTATTTGGTCTTCCCATTCCAATAGTGGGATCATCTATTGCAGCAATCGTGGGCGGTGCGTGCGGCGCGTTTGCGGGTGCCTATCTTGGAGAAGAATGGAAGGGCCGAAGTCCCGAGGAGACCGTTCGTGCTGCTCGCAGTGCATTCTCAGGAAGGTTATGGGGCACCGCGGGAAAGCTGGCTGTCGGAGCGGTGATGCTGTTAATTGTAACGTTTGACAGTTTCTTATAGCCAAAAATGCAATATCATTGCGTCGTGGCAAAAACCGGCGCGGGCTTTCGGCTTCGAAAATCCAAGCCCTTTCGCGAGCGCTCGTTCCCATGTCGGGGGCCGGGATATCGCGATCCGGACCGATGATTTGATCAAGCCGTTTGATGAGACTCTTGGTGAGCGTTTTCCACTTCCTACGTTATCCATCTACGTTATCCATGCGCGGATCGCAATGGATGCCGAAATGCTCCGCCGCCTGCAAAGTCTTTTGAGTGGTGTGTTGGCCGGCCGACGGACGTGCTGGCCGATGGGCCGCCCGGCGCCCGCTGGGCGACAATGTGTTGGCTCCTGGTGTTGCAAGGGCGACGCTGTGAGGAAAATCGAGCCTGGCGAACAAGCATCGACAATACCGTACCGTTTGACGGATCAGTTCATCGACCAGCGGCGGGGCATCGACTCGTCTCTTTGCCAGAAACGGCAGGCTGTGGCCCGCGCGGCCGTGTTCGCACCGGCGGGGCTGCGGGTCCGTCCGATGGCCTGATGGAGTGTTTATGGCGAGTTGGGAATTGACGGGAGGGGCAGGAGCGACGTAACCTGATGTGTAACAACGCTTGCCGCCGTGGCGGAACTGGCAGACGCGCAAGATTCAGGATCTTGTGTCCGATAAGGACGTGGTGGTTCGAATCCACTCGGCGGCATTGGCATTAACCCCTTATCTTGTAGAGACTTTCGGCCTAGCCGGTGTCCCGCGTCTACAGTCGAATTTGGGTCGCAAACCCTTCACCGTTGAATGAAGTGTTGAATTCTCCGCCGAACTGCTGCCAAAGCTCGGCAGAGATGTCGTCAGCCTGAAGGTCGACGTAGTACGCGATGCTTGTGGAAATGTTGGCATGCCGCAAAAGTGCTTGCAGGGTCGCCGCCGGTACCCGCTTGGCGTTCAGTCAAAAAACGAAAACGATGTCGAATCTGGCTGGTCAGGATGGTTTG
>CAZNKT010000036.1:27799-51548 GCA_964573605.1 uncultured Pirellulales bacterium | reverse complement strand
GGAACAACACCAGCCCGATGCGGTCGGACTCCAGACGGTCGCGGAAAAATTGAACCTGAGTCCTGTATCCATACCGGCGGCCCAGATCCCACAATTTGACACCCACCACAAAAAAGCAGAGCGAATGAATAATGCCGCTGGACGAGGCCAGCATTCCGTACACCCCGATCCCCTCCTTGTAAGCCTCGCCCGATGAACCAACCAGGGCAAACGCCGTCATCGTTGTACCGAACAACGACATCAGCAACAGGAAGGGGCCGATCGAATGACTGGCAATTAGATAATCCTGCGACGTGCCCCGGAACAACCGGTTGGCAAACATCCCCAGCGTCAGCAACAGACACAGATAAACAACAATGATGGCGATTTGCGTCATTGCGATTCGGGGACCCGCCCCGGCGAGGGCGGCGGGGTGTCTAGATGGGTGGGCCAGCAGTAGCGGGTGGCCACGTACCACGTTACGCCGGCAGCCAGCGACAGGCATGCGTGATACAGCAGCCCAACCGGCATGAAACCGAACACCAGGGTTCGGTCGTCCCAGAACCAGTTGTCCTGGTGCAACGCAACCAGCGCAACGACCGTAAGGGTGAGGACGACGTTCATGCGGGGTGGTAGTCTACTGGATTGCCCGGCCAGCCACCAGGGGCGTCAACATGCCGCCGCCAACGCCCAGCCCCCAAATAGACCGCACCCGTCCACGCTACGGTCGCGCGACACGCGTGTGTTGCGAATGCAACCACGGATCCATGTCGTCGAACATCCTGCCGACGTCGGAATGAAAGACGCGCCCGATGAGCAGGTCCGTCAGGCGTCCTCGATGCTCCGGGTGTTGCTCGATGAAGCGTCCAAAGCTGAAGTGGGGCGCGTAAAAGGCGTGAACCAGTTTCCGGATCCATTGCGTACCGGCCGCGAAGCCGGGGTCCCATTTTCCCAACTGCGATTCCGACGTGTCGCCGCGGCACAGGCCGTCGATGATGCCGTCCGCAGCCAACTCGCCCGATTTCATGGCAAAGTACACGCCCGACGAATAGATCGGGTCGATGAAGCCCCAGGCGTCGCCCACCGCGACCCAGCCGTCCCCCGCCGAACGCGACGTGTGATAGGAAAACTCGCGGGCGACATGCACCGCGCCGATCCGCGACGCGTCGGTCAAACGGTCCGTCAATGCCGGACACTGGCCCAGTTGCCGGGTGAAAACGTCACCAGGTTTGGCTCGGGCTGGCAACAGGTAATCGTTATCCGAAACGACGCCAATGCTGGTCACATCGTCGGACAGCGGAATGAACCAGAACCACGCCCGTTTTGATGGCGCGTGAAAAATAACGGTAGCCCCGCCGTGTTCGCCGGGTTCCCGGCGAGCGTGCTGGTAATAGGTCCAAACCGCTGCCTTCTTCAAGTGCGGATCGATTTGTTTCAATCCCAAAGACGTGGCCAGATGCGCACTCTGTCCCGTGGCATCGACCACGACGCGTGATGAAACGCCATGCGTCGAGCCGGCTGCCGACCGGATGGATACGCCTGTGGCCCGCCCATCGTCGAACAAGACCTTGTCCACCCGCGTCGCGTCGTGACAGTCGGCTCCCTTCTCGGCTGCGTTCTCCATCAACATGGCATCGAATCGGCTTCGTTCGACCTGCCAGGTCTGGGATCGTTCATGCGGATCGTGGCGTCGAAAATCAAACGGCGAAGCAGCCTGGCCGGACTGGCTGACAAATTGCACGCTTACCTTCCGCACGAAAGAACTCTTCTTCATCCGCCCAAGAACCCCCAGCCGGCGAAACGTGCCGTAGGTTTCCGGCATCAGGGATTCGCCGACGTGGAAGCGAGGAAATTTTTCCCGTTCGACCAGCAGGGTCCGGTAACCTGCTTCGGCCACGAGCGACGCCACCGTCGTTCCCGCCGGTCCACCGCCCATCACGATACAGTCGTAATCGAAGTGCATCTCAGGTTGAACTCTCGTGGACGGTACCGACGATTTCCAGCAGTTCAATGGCCGGTTTGCCGTCGACGTGGATCAGCGCCGTCCGCCCGTAGGTCGGCGACGAAGGCGGAATCTGCAGGTGGTGCGCCAAGCCCGCCGCGGGCGTCACGCGGTAGAGGGAAATCGCCTCAATCTCTCGGAATACTCCGTTTTGAATCAAGATCCGGCCGAGCGGGGTTTCTTCTCGCAGGATAACGCCTCTCACCGGCTGGGCCAAAAACCCCAGACCGATGCGCATGATACCGTATTGGACCCGTTGGCCATCCGTCTGTCGTGCCAGCACGATGGATCGGGCGTACGTCTGCGCGTCCTGATAACTATCTAGTACCTGAAGCGTCACCGGACAACCGTGGTAGTGTTCCATGGTAACGGTCATATGCTGCGCGTGGTCCAACAATTGCCGGTAGGGCTCAGGCACCCGGTCGGCGCCTATCGGATCGAACCGGCCCAGGTGCTCGGGGGAATCATAGAAGATCGAGCACAGGCGATGCAGCATGGACGGGTTCTTTTCAGGCCACGACGGCGGCGTCGGCCGGCAGGGTCGGCGTCAGCAGCACGGGGGCGTTTTCGGCCGGCCGCGCGAGCACCAGGTCGATCAGAAAGTAGTACAACTCCCGCAGCGGTTGCGGCTCGACCCGTTCGACAACTTCTTCCGCCCGCTGCTGGTACTTATCTACCAGGCGATGGGCCTGCTCGAATACTCCCGCCGACTGATAGCTCCGCCGGATATGATCCACGGCCTCATGCGGGTCGGGGCCGTCCAGCCACCGCTGCATTTTCGCCCGGGCGGATGCGGAGAGCTTCGCGGAGGCCAACGCCCACAACACGGTAGGCCGTCTTTGCAGCACGTCGCCAAAGGCGTTCTGCTTCTCTTCGGCGCCTTCCTGCCAGTCGTTCAGGTCGTTAAGAATCTGGAAGGCAATGCCGACGTTGCGGCTAAGCTGGCGTACGACTTCACGATGCGTATCGCCCGCGCCTCCCATTCGCAAACCGGCGGACAAGGCGGCTTCAAACGCCGGCGCGGTCTTCAACGCGTAAATCCGCAGGGCATCTGTCGGAGACAAGGCTTTGCGCCGTGAGTCGCGCCACACCAGCTCCGCGCCCTGCCCTTCGCTCAGGCGTCGGTGTGCGTCGGACAGTTCGTACAGGATGTCGGCGGCCACGTCCGCGCCGAGCTGTCCGGCCTCGGAGGCAACGAGTCGATATCCCAGGCCGATCAGGAAATCCCCCACGTTGATCGCCGTGGCCACTCCATACTTATTGTGCAACGTCTCCTGGCCGTAGCGAAAGCGGTCGTCGTCTTCGATGTCGTCATGCACGAGCGACGCTTTGTGGAACGCCTCGATGGAAACAGCCACTCGCCGCACGGCGTCCGGAACCTGCTGCAACTGGACGTCACCGTCGGCATACGTCCCGCGGCCTTCCATTACGGCATCGTAAGCTGCCAGCGTGATAAACGGCCGCAGGTGCTTGCCGCCCTTGATCATGAAATCGTAACCCAATGCCTCGGTCGCGGCGATGGGATCCAATACGTCCCATTGCGAACCGACCGCGTCACGGACCGGAACATCTCCACGTGTCTGCGGAACCAGCCGCTGGAATTCTTTCGGTGTGAACATCTGGCTGGCGGACCGCATCAGGTGCACATACGTTCGCGTACGCACCGCTGGCTCGCAGTGCCGCACATGAATCATCTCGTGAACCCAGTCTTCGTCCACCGAAGTGTTCCGACAGTCACTCGATAACAGCGGCACCGCCATGCAGGGTATGCCTGCCCGCAGGATCTTGTCGATGGCCTTCTCCAACACGTTCAGGCAGGCCACGCCGACAATGGCGTCGACGTAACCACTGACGATGATCTTCAATACGATCGGAGAACCTTCGGCGACCAACACCTTGTAGCCCATCTCCTCGGCGGTCTGCCGAAAATCGGCAATGCTGCATGCGCCGCACTTCTCGCAGTCCAGTCCAAACTGATCGTAGTCCGCGGGGCATCCTTCCGCGTGTTTCAGGCAGTGTGGCAGGAGAAACAGCCGCCTGTTCGGAGCAACCCCGGCCACCTGGTCGTGCCAGAATGCCGAAGCCAGGGCCACCATCGTCCAGCCCACGTATCCCTCGGAATGCCCCATGTCGTCCAACATGCCGCGGACGATGGTCTCCATGTCGGCCTTGCTGAGCGGCTTGGTTTTGTCCAGGCCGACTGCCACCTCGATGCAGCGACGGCGAAGCGTTTCGCGCAGCGCCTTTGTCTCCGGGACCATCTTGAGATGACTGGTCTTTTGTCGTGCCATCGTGCGCCTGCTGTTCGATCAAAGGGTGCGCGGGTTACCGCCGGCCCTCACGCGGCCAGCCCGTGCCGTCCGTGTTGTTTTCATCCGGGACGACGTGGATCGCGCCGGACTGCGCCGCGACAGGCCGCGCTGACGATGGGCCATGGATCAACGCGCCCGTGACTGGCGAGTGCTTGCGAGCCGACCCTCGCATGGCCAACCCCACACGGAAGCTCACAAGGAACCTCACACAAAAGGATGGGAATGAACGTAGCGGGATGGCTGCGGGGGCAGGCTGTGCTCCACGGCGGTGCCGAGCGTGGAAACGGTAAATATCAGTGGATACAGGCGTTCATAATACCATAACTTCGCGAAGTAGAAACCGATCGGCGACGGCCCCCGATGCCGGCCCGATTCGACGGCCTCCACCAGCCAGCTAACTCCTTGTTGGGCCGCTGTTTTGAAGCGGGCCGCGGACCCCGCTTTCAGTAACGCTTCGGCGGCCAGCGCGGTTTCTTCCACGCTGCACTCCTGCTCCGGATAGCCGCGTTCCGTGGCCAGCGGCCCGCCTCCCCAACCACCGGCGGCCTGCTGCACATCTGCCAACCAGTTGAGAGCTCGTTCCGAGGGCGCTCGATCCTTCAGGCCGAGGTCGCGCAGGGCGGCCAGCACTCGAGTCGTTCCGTAAATCGGATTGGCTTCGGCGGGATGGTGCTGGTTGCCGAACCACAGCGCATCCCAACTGCCATCTTCGGATTGGCCGTTCAACAGGAATCGCACACCCCGCGCGATAGCCTGATCGATCCTTCCGCCCAGGTCCCCGCTGCCGGGTCCCGTTTTGCAAGCCTCCGCCGACCAGTTCCGCAATCTTCCGCGCCACGCCGCCAGCGCGCGCAACGCGTGCGCAGTCAAGTCGGCAGCGCTGCGATCGAACGGCATCCGCCCCCAGCCCCTGCAGAACGTCGGCCAGCCTCCGTCGGAATTTTGCAGGTCCAGAAGCCATGTGACACCGTCCGCGGCTGCCGCATCGATTCTCCGGCCCCGCTGGTCCGGAGCGCATTGGCGCGCCCGAGCCAGTGCCACCAGGGCACCCGATGTGTCGTCTGCATCAGGCACGCCCCCTGGCCGATCGGTCCATGCCCAGCCACCAGCCGGCGTTCCGGTCATGGGATGCGTGCGGCGATGTTGCGCCGCCAGCAGCCATTCAACACTGTCCGGAAAAATCTCGGCCGGCGTCGACCGCTCGCCGGACGATCCGCCCCGGGAGCCCAGCGCCGATAGCGAAAGGACGGTGTTCCATACCGAAAGATCAACATCGATCGGCCAGCTCCCGTCGGCCCGGACCGATTCCAGGAGAAACTCCACGCCCATCCGCGCCACCCGATGTTCGGCGCGGCCGGTCGCCGCCAGGCTCATCACCACGAACGACGTCAAAGGAATGGCCTCCAGAAAACCCCCGCTGCCGGGCAACATGGCCTGGAGAACGTCCAGACTCTTCGACTGTGCCGCGCGGCGCACCGAGCGCGTGATCGGGTTGACGGGCGGCAGATGGTGAAAACGCGCCAGCCCGATGGCAACCAGTGCCGGCAACGCATAGCTGACCACGGGCAAACGCAGGTGGCGGTAGAATCCAGGTGAAACACACGCCAGTTCGAACGGCAGCGGTGGTACCTCCGACCAGGAAACCATCCCCGCCAGCGCGCAGTTGGTCAGGATGGGGACCGCGAACGTCTTGTCTCGCCCGTACCGCCGCCGCAAAGCGTCGAATCCCCCTTGCCGGCGTATGTACTCCGCGCCACGAGCGAGCATTCCTGAGTACCTTGCCGGCTCGCCCGTCAAGTGAAACGCTGCGGAGACCAGCAGCGTTGTCGCGATATTCGATCCACTGCGATCGGTGTCTCCCCAACCTCCGTCCTCATTCTGCTGCCCCGCCAACCAATGAAGGCTCTGTACGATCAGCTCGCTGAGATTTCCCTGGTAAACATCTTCCCACGATGACTTGCCGTCAACCCGGCGGCCATGCTGCTCCGCAAGCACCAGCGCGGAGAGGGCCGTCGCCGTCGCCAACGGGGAACTGGCCAGTTGTCCAACCCATACTCCAGCGGCATTGCGCTGCTCGATCAGCTCGCGCCGCGCTGTTTCCCAAGCGGTTAACAGTCGTTCAGTCTGCATGGCACCATGGCGTGGGTTGCGCTGTGGCCAACGGTTTACGAGCAATAATGAAACCGGGAAGACGTGAGCGGCGCTGTCCGTTGGGACGATCGGGTTGGACGCACAAGCGAGATTGCTCGGCCGCCGTGGGTCAACGCACTTCGGCAGCCGCGTTATCGGTTGTATGAGAGTTAGCACCGAGGCGCGATTGTATGCAGGGGGCCAGCGCGTGTCGAGCGTTGACCCGGTGGCGGGCCCATGGGCCGAGGCACGCTATCGCGTCGGGCGTGGCGCGGCACACGATTTGCTTGACTGTGGCCGCCCCGGGGCACGAAAGCGGGCCGACCAATGGGACCTGGACCACGAGGTCCGCGCGACCGGTTCCCACGCGGACGGCCCTTCGACGCAGCATGTCGCCCTGGCTGAGAGCCGAGTATAATCGAGCCCCTGGGTAGTGGGGCACCGCGGTGTGCGGCGAGGTTCGACATGGTTTGGAAGATGGCCGGCCGCCTGTTGCGGGAAACCGACAAGCGGCTGCTCTGGAAATTGATATGGAACTTCGCGTACCGCGGCGCGTGGAGCCTTTACCGGCATAGACGACGGCTCGCGCGGGGGGAATTCTTCCCCCCGTTCCTCTACATCTCGGTCATCAATAGCTGCAATCTTCGCTGCCAGGGATGCTGGGTCGACGTATCGGCCAAGCAACAGCGAATCGAACGCGGCGCGATGAACCGCCTGATACGTGACGCTCAGCAGGCCGGAAACTACTTTTTCGGTATCGTGGGCGGCGAACCGCTGATGCATCCGGATCTGCTGGATATCCTTGCTGACCACCCGGATTGTTATTTCCAGCTTTTCACCAATGGGCATTTCATTTCCGACGACGTCGCCGCCCGCCTTCGTCAGATGGGCAACGTCACGCCGCTGGTCAGCGTGGAAGGCAACGAATGGGTCAGCGATTCACGACGTGGTTCCGAGGGCGTGCTGCAGCGCACGTTGAAGGGGATTGAGAACTGCCTTCGACACAAGCTGGTGACCGGAGTGTGCACGAGCGTGTGCCAGACCAACATCGATGATCTCGTTCAGGAATCATGGATCGATCGTCTGATTGAAATGGGCGTCCTGTACGTGTGGTTTCACACGTATCGCCCCATGGGGCCCCAGGCCAGCCCCGAACTGGCGCTGACACCGGAGCAACAACTACGGATCCGCCGGTTCGTGGTGGAGATGCGGGCCCGCAAACCGATCGGTATCATCGACGCCTATTACGACCACAATGGCCGCGCGCTGTGCCCGGCGGCCACCGGTTTCACGCACCACATCAGTCCGTGGGGCGATATTGAACCGTGTCCGATCGTGCAGTTCGCCACCGACAAGATTGACGATCCGCAAGGGATCCGCGCCACGATCAACCAGTCCGCGTTTCTGCGTGACTTCCGGCAACTGGCGGCGTCGACGACGCGTGGTTGCATCGTCCTGGAACGGCCCGACCTTCTGGAACAACTCGTCGTTCTGCACAACGCGCGGGACACTACCGCGCGTCAAACCGCGCAGCAGGAGTTGTCGCGGATGCGGCCCCGTCCGTCACAGTATTGCCCAGGAAGCGAAATTCCGGAAAGAAGTTTTGCCTACCGCTGGGCCAAGCGCCTGTTCTTCAACGACTTTGGCGCTTACGACGCGCCGAAGAATCCCTTGGGAAACGGATCGTCCCCCGCCGGCTCGCATCTCTGTTCACCCGTGGGGCTCGACACCACGCAACAGGCGTTTAGAAAACATCCAGATTGAAGTGGTGGCCGCGGTGGTACTTCAACCCGGTACCGGGGTGAAAATCGCGACCATTCTGGTAGAAGCGGGCTTCCGGGTAATAGTTGTACCAGCCTGTATTGTACACCGGGATTCTCATTTCCGGCGGGTAGCGGTAGTAGAGGTTTTCGCTGCTGCGGTAGTACTCGCTGCCCCAATAATTCTGAGGATAGTAGACGAACGGGTAATGGTAGAAGCGTTCCCAGTCACGCGCGTTCATCGAACCGGCCCATGCGCGGCCGTATGCCTGCTGGGCCGATGCCTTTCTAAGTGCCGCCGATGGGCACGCCATGACGCCGCAAAACAGCGCCGCGATGAGCAGACGATGCATTCCCGTTCCCCCCAAAACGTGGCCGGAGCGGACCTTCCGCCGCTGGCTTTTCCGTCGGGTCGACGATTGGCGGCAGGCCGTGTGCGCCGACAGCGTGCACGGCCCGCTTGCGGATCGCGGTGACCTGTGTATTGTGCATCGGCCCGGACCGCGGCCGGCATTGAGCGAATATTCGGCAGATTCGTCACAACCGGCCCCGCGGCCGGACCGTTGAAGAACAATCTAGTGAAGATGGGAAGAGTAGATTTCAGACATCGGGCGGGCGCCCCGCGGCCAATTCTTCTTCCCATTGGTCGATGAGCGGCCAATCGACGGCGCACGTGCCAAAATCCGCCATGTGCAAATAGGATTCCAATCGGGCAATGGTCTGGTTGATCAGCACATTGTCCTTGCGGAAAACCGGTCCGTGGCTGGGCAGCAGCCACTGAACATCGCTGTCGCGAATGCGTAGCAGCGAGCGGATAAAATCCTGGATATCGCTGCCGTGATGGGCGTCGATGGCTCCCACGCAGCCGTCGCGGAAAAGATTGTCTCCACTGAACAACAGATCGCCGAGCCGGAACGAGAGTTGACCCGACGTGTGGCCGGGCGTGTGCCACACTTCGAGTTCCAGCGCTCCGATCCGTATCTGGTCCCCTTCCGCTACATGCCGGTCGACTTTGACCGGCGGGATTCGCAGGTCGATGCCTTGGGCCGGGATCTTGGCGAATGTCGATATCGGATCGCCCTCTTCCAAGGCCCTCGCCGCGTCCGCATGGCACGTTACTTTGGCCTTGAGCAACTGCTTGGCCCGGGCCAGACCCTGTATGTGGTCGACATCCGCGTGGCTGGCGATAAGTGCCGTGCAGTTGGAGAGCGGAAAATCCAATTGCCGAATAATTTCAATGAATTCGGGTACCGTTTCCTCGTAGCCAATATCGATCAGTGCCCAGTCCGATTCGTCGTACACGAGATAAACACTGCATCCAATGTGCCGACGTGCCTGGAAATTGAGTTCCAGAACGTGAGGAAAGATCGGTGTCCGTTCGACCATTAAGTCTTGTCCCTGTGTCTGACGCGCGGCGGCCTGGGTTGGATAACGACTCGGAAACAGTTCCCATCCGGGACGAACAACGGCGGAGAGACGTTCGAAAACCGGCCCCGCTGACGTCGCACCCGGGCGACTTCCGCGCGTGCCGTGTGCCCGCTTGCCGGCCGGCGCTCCACCCAGATTCTACCCGCCGCGGCCGTTTCGTGTAGCGACCCGGCCGGGAAAGAAGCCGTGACCGACAACGCCGGCGCGGGCAGACGGCTCGGCGGTCATGTTCTGGGGCGTGTCAACGCATACGGCCGGAATCGTCAATCGTCCAGGGGCTTCGGGGGATCGGTCCGCGGACCCCGGTGCTGCAGGTAGGCATCCAGGAGCATCTGGGCGGCTACCTTGTCGATCCGGCTCTTTCGTTTCTTGCGCGTCACACCGGCGGACAGCAGGGCCTCTTCCGCATCTCGCGTGGTGAAGCGTTCGTCAAAGAAGTCGACGGGCACACCGGTTTCCGCGTGCAGCCACTGGCCGAACTTTCGGACCTCCGTCGATGTGGCGCTCTCCCGACCGGACAGATGCACGGGCAATCCGACGACAAACCGGCCGATATGCTCCTGCGCGGCGAATTGCCGAAAGAACTCCGCGTCGCGTTGCGCATCGCACCGGACATACGTGGCGTGCGGCGACGCAATTTTCATCTGCATATCGGCCACGGCCAGACCGATCCGGACCGTGCCGTAGTCGACACCGGCGATACGTGTGACGCCTGACGCGCCGGTCGATTTTTTTGGAGCCCCGTGTTCTTCCATCGTTCAGCGGTGTCACCGTCCGGGCCGCCGCGGCTGAGTTCGGCCAGAAGCGGTTTCAAAACGCCCGGTCATCGCTCCACGACCGGGAAATGTCACACCAAATCGGGTGTTTTGAAACCGGCTCGAGGCGGTTCACTGTCCATCGGGAATTGGCACACGGCGATCCTCGCTTTCAAAATAACCGTCTCGCAGGAATCGAACGACGTACTGACGGACGGTGGGATCGTTCATCATGGTCATGTGCCACACGGGCAGCACGCGAAAGTCGTGCGCGCCTGGCAAGCGTGTCTCGTGTACGCTGACCATCATATCGTCGTCGCCCGGCAGGAAGGGATTCATGCCGCGGTTCTTGGAATTTCCCCCTGCCAGGATTCCAAAGCAGCAGGTCGGCACGGCCAGTTGTGCCTGCAGTGTCGGCCCGTCGGCCGCCAACTGCCGAGCGGCTTTGCCGACGATCCGGCGCGTGAAATCAAGCGGTACGAGCTTTCGCGCCAGCACGGCTCCCTGATTGGGCGGTCCCAACATGACCCACCGCCCGATACGCTCCAGCGATTGCCGGTGGAGGTCATCGGCCGCAAGGTCTGCCCACCAGCGCCGTATCACCAGATTTCCCATGCTGTGTGCCACGAAGTGCACGGGGCCGACCTCGTCCAGGCTCTGCATCACGTGCGCGAGCGTCGCCGCGTGGTCGGCGATCGACCCGCGCGTCGTCGGATATCCGACGTTAAGAACGTTCCAATCGCCCGCCCGGCGCAAGTACCGGCACAGCGCTTCCATCGACGAACGACTCCGAAACAGACCGTGCAGCACGACCACGGTTTCGCCGCGCATCGGTGGTATGGCCTGCTCGCGACGTATCTGATCCAGCCTTTGCTGACACGCTTCCAGCGTTCCGTGGGCGTGCCGCCGATTACGCGGGTCCAGCAGTCGGCATTGTCCCGTCAGCGCGTGCCGCTGAATACGCCATTGGTGCAGAAGAACGCAATCCGCCCACAGTTGTTTGCCGCCCAGCGTCGGAACGGTCCAAGCCTGGCGACTCATCGCGGACTCCGCCTCGGCGGAAATTTCTTCGGAATGCACAATGGGTTCGGCGACGTGCAACAGGACGGCCAGCCAAGCTGCTCGAGCGACGCACCGGCAGGCGCCAGTTCGAGCGCGAAGGCTTAGAGGTAAGCATCCCATCCTTTTTCTTCCAACAATTTCACGACCTCGCGGATGGATTCTTCCTGGTGCTTGCTGGCGACGAGCGTGGCGTCGGAAGTGTGCACAACGATGCAATCACTGAGGCCGACGGTCACGATCAGGTGATCTTGCTGCCCACTGACGATGGTGCCTTGCGTGTTCACGCCGATGTGTTTTCCGACAATGGTGTTGTTTGCATCATCCACGCCTCGCAGTCGACTCAGGGCCTGCCAGCTTCCAACGTCGTCCCATTCATAGGGCGCTTCCACGACCACGACTTCCCGGGCATGTTCCATGACGGCGTAATCGATGGACACACCGCGGATTGCCGAAAACTCCTGGCGCAATGTTTCCGCCTGATCCGGCGTTCCCCAGGCTCGCGCAATCTGCTTTAGCCGGCCCGCCATCTCCGGCTGGTGGTCGGCCAGCGCCTCCAGGATCGTGTCGACACGCCACACGAAGATCCCCGAGTTCCAATAGAAGTTGCCCGACTCAAGATAATGGGCCGCCGTGTGGGCGTCCGGCTTTTCGCGGAACTGGGCTACCTTGTAGGCAATCATGGAAGGCGTGTCCGCGCTCGGGAGCGCCGCGGCCCGCTCGATGTAACCGTACACTTCCGCGGCGTAGGTGGGCTTGATACCGAACGTCACCAGACGCTGCGGGTGTGGTTCGACAAGTCCCGAGGCGAATCGAACGGCATCCTGGAACACGTCCGGTGGGCGAATGACATGATCGGCCGGCATGACCACCATGGTGCCTCGCGGATCGCGCTGTTCGATCAGTCGCGCCGCCAGCCCGATGCAGGGAGCTGTGTCCCGCTTGCACGGTTCTCCGATGATCGACGTGGCCGGCAACTCGGGAAGTTGGGCTCGAATGGATTCCACCTGGTTTTGATTGGTCACCACCAGGACGCGATCGGGATCTGCCAGGTCGCCCAATCGGTCGACCGTCTGCTGGATCATCGAGCGCTGGCCCGCCAGCCGCAGGAGCTGTTTGGGCGTCGCTCGCCGGCTGGCCGGCCAGAACCGGGTGCCGGAACCACCAGCCATGATCACGACATGAAGCATCGGCGCGTCCTTAACTCGAAGAGCAGCGAGAGACGGTACCGCTTCATCCTACCGTGCCGGACAACGCCGCCCAAGGCCGGCCGGCCGGGCGTGACGCGGGCGACTCAGATGCTCCAACAGCATCGCTGTTTCGTCCACCAACTCGCGTATCGGCCGGGTATCCGCGATGTTTTGTGAGACACTATTGGTCTCGCAGGTAAATGGACTTGCCAATCGCGGTGCCCGGCGCCAGTTTTTCGCGCAGCTCTGTCTCGGAGGTGGCGTACAACGGACTGATTTCCACGACCACGTCATCGTCAATCCGTGCCCCCGCCGATCGGAGCCATGCGCGGTGCACATGCATCATTTGCTCCCGCACGCTGCTGGGCGTGTCCCGCGACTGGTCATCGGCGTTTTTCAGCGGTGCGAACGTCGCGTGCCGGTCGACTTCGATCACGATGGACTCGCGCGCGGCCGGCATGAGATCGAAAACGAATCGCTCGAACTTCAACGCATTCGGCTGGTCCGGCTCGATCCGCTGTGCCCGACTATCGACGAACGGGACACGCTTGCGGGATGCATGAAACGGTAGTGACGTATCGCTTTGGGACATCTGTTTCAGAAACGCCGTATTGAAAACGTGCACGCCCGTGTTTCCGGCCCAGAACAGCAGGCCGCCGTCGGCGGCCTTTTTCCGCGCCGCTTCGTCGGGCATGTTGATGTATTCGATAATCCGCACCCGGCCGTCCACGCGAACGATGTTTCCCAGCCGGTCGTGCGGCGAATCCTTAGCCACGGCCAACGTGGAGATCTCGGAGCCGGAGTGGATATGATGTCCGATGACTTCGGGGTCGCAAACGGGTGCCAGAGGATTGTCGACCTGAAAATAGAACAATTCCCGCACGCCGCGGCGCTGCATGTCCTCCACGGCCCCGCTTTTTTGCAGCGCCGCGACGACGCCTCCATGTCCATCCGGGCTGAACGCAATCCGGCCCGGCGATTCGAGCAATATTTTTCCCGTGGCGGCGTCGACGGCGGGCATCACGCCCTGGCAGAACACCACCAGGTCCTGGTCGGGATAGCCGAAGCGCTGGTGGTCGTTGAGGTACCGGATCGTTTCATCGTGCGTGGCGGGGCTGGTCATCAAGTACAGCGCCATGGAAGACCCAAACCGGCCCGCCACGGCGCGCAGCCGCTCAAAGTGGATCTGAAATAGCGATGCACGCGACACGGGACCGATGGGAAAGATGCCTTTGGGATGTGGGAAGCCGAGTCGGGTTCCCTGCCCTCCGGCGACCAGGATGGCTCCCACGCGCCCCTCGGAAAGTGCCTCTTCTCCCAGCCTCCGCGCGGTGCGACGTGCCGCGGAATCTCCCGGCCGGTCGCGGCGCACGGCTGGAGGAGGCTCGGCGCGTGCGGCCACGGCATCCCAGTCCTCGTGCCTTGCTCCTTCAGCAACCAGTCGCCGCAGCCGATGAAAGTCGATTTGCGTTAATTGAGAAACGAGCGATTGACGCTCTCGATCGGTCAGGTCGTTCCAATGCTGGAGCACCTGCTGCTGATCGTACGTCTGCAGACGTTGTCTGATTTGTACGGGAACCGATGCCAAGATTCCGTCGGCCTTTGCCTTCCGCCCGATTCCGCGTTCGTGGCGTGAAACCATGCCCGGGAGTCCTTCCCGCAGAGCGACGTTTCATCAAATGAACGATAGGTAATCGGCCAGCTCTACTTCGGCTTCTTTACGCAACCTGAAGCGTAAGCGAGGGACCAACTCGAAGAACACGCTGACGCGTCGGGTTACGATAATCGCAGGTCCCTCTCCCAACGTGGTGCTGTCCTATCAGCGGCTTAAATACAAACGGCAAGGCTGCGTTTCTGGATGACGGCTTTCTGGATGTCGTTCGTGCCGTCGGGTGAGACTTTACCACGAAAACAACTTGCCGCGGACCCAGGCATAGGCCAACAGGCACAGCAGCGGAAACAAAACGAAAATCGTCGCATAGGTGAACACCGTTGTCCAGACATGGCGAGGCCATCGAGCCATGCTTCACGGATTTCCCAACGCGGCACCATGCCGCAAGCAAGAAGGATCGCGCCGCTCGCGACGCCGCCGGTTGGACGGTCGCACGATGAACGAGCATACCCGCTACGGTTTCATGTTATCGTGGGCCGGCCCCGGAATGCCAAGCCCAGAAGTGACGCGAGGAACATCGCGATGGTTGCCGTGCCGGCCCCGCCGCCGTTCATCAGAAGCGTCGCTGGACCTCGCTTGCCGTAATATTCGGTTGGTTTATACTATGGGCCTGCATTCGATCCGGCCGTCAGAAAACGAGAAAACGATCAGGAGACCCGAACCGGTGGCACAAGGAAACTATCTGTTTACGAGCGAAGCCGTCAGTCGCGGGCATCCGGATAAATTGGCCGATCAGATTTCTGATGCCGTGCTCGACGAGCTGCTTCGTGAGGACCCTTTCAGCCGGGTCGCCTGCGAAACACTGGTCACCACGGGACTTGTCGTCCTTGCCGGCGAAATTACCTCCGAGTCACGCGTCGACTACCCCGACGTTGTCCGGCGTGCCATTCGCGAGGCGGGATATTGCGACGGTAAAATTGGATTCTCGGCCGACACGTGCGGTGTGATGGTCACGCTGGACCGTCAAAGTTCCGATATCGCCAAAGGCGTCGACGACGATGAGCTGGCAGGAAAGGAACTGGGAGCAGGCGACCAGGGATTGATGTTTGGTTACGCCTGCAAGGACACGCCCGAGCTGATGCCGGTGCCGATTGCCTTGGCCCACCGCATCCTGCGCCGCCTGGAGGAAGCACGGCAGCGGACCGCCTGGCTGCGACCCGATAGTAAGAGTCAAGTTACCCTGCAATACGACGGCAATACACCTGTCCGGGTGGACACGGTCGTGGTGTCCACGCAACACGCTCCCGACGTGGATTCCAAGACGATCCGCGAGTTCGTGATTGAGGATATTGTCCGACCGTCGTTACCGGACGAGCTGGTGCAGGGTCCGATCACGTTCCACATCAATCCAACCGGTCGTTTTGTCAGCGGAGGACCCCACGGCGATTGCGGTCTGACCGGGCGCAAGATTATCGTCGATACGTACGGCGGTTGGGCCCGTCATGGCGGCGGCGCATTCAGCGGCAAGGATCCCACGAAGGTCGATCGCAGCGCGGCCTACATGTCTCGCCACGTCGCCAAGAACATCGTGGCTTCGGGGCTGGCGGAGCGGTGCGAAGTCCAACTGGCATATGCCATCGGGGTTTCGGAGCCCGTGAGCGTCCATGTGGACTGCAACGGAACGGCCAAGGTCGACGATGAACGGATCTGCCGTCTGATTCGCGATTTGTTTCCCCTCTCTCCGCGCGGGATTATCGAATATCTCGACCTGCGGCGGCCGATCTTTCAAAATACGGCGCACGGAGGACATTTCGGGCGCCAAGAGCCGGAGTTCACCTGGGAGCGGACCGACCGCGCAGGAGAGTTGGCCGACGCGGCGGGAAAGTGCGTCGCTGCCGGTTGACGGCGACACCGCCAAGTAAGGATTGCATCCGATGACGGCCCAGGGTGCCTCGCCGCCGAGCGTCGCCGACGCGCAGGGCGCAACCGTACCGGCGGGCGACCCGTTGGGAGGGGCCTTGCGAACCGCGGCCGCCGGCGGTGTGGCGCTGCTGGCCGCCAGCTCGGCGCTGCTGGTCGTGCGACGGTGGGCCGGTGCCGCCACGCAGCCCCCCGAACCGCTCCTGCTCGTCACGCTGGGTGGCATCATCGTTCTGGCAGGCTGGTGTCTCCGCTTCCTGGCGTTTCGTGCCGCGCCGGAGGAATGCCGCACCCGCTTCACGCAAGCGATCTCCATCGCTACGTCGACGGCCGTCTGCGGGCTGGCGTGCGGGCTGACGTTCGCGGCCACGCCGCTTGCCGTCCGCGGCGTGCTCTGGGCGACCGTCCTGGGCAGCGAGCTGGCCGCGTGGCTCGCCTACCGTGCGGCTCCGCCAAACCGCGGCGGCGATGTCCCGCACCGGGGAGCCGACACGGCGGGGACCGGCACGCGCTTGCCTTCGGCCCGCGTACCGCGGCCCCCCAGCGATGCCGTCATCGTGCAACAGCAGATACGCACCCGCAGCGCTACCGGATGCGAAACGCTGGCGGGAGATTTCCAGGCCACGTTCGTTCCGGGCCAGCGGACCACATCGCTGCATGTGGCGTTCTGCCCCCCGTTTGCCCTTCTGCCTGGCGTCACTGTCCAGCAGATCTCGGGCGCGGAGGCGCGACTGAACGTTGCCCAGATATTGCCTTACGGGGCACGGATCGACGTCAAGCTGCCCCGGGAAGCGTCCAGGTTGACCGAAGTCGTAGTGCACGTGACGGCCGAATGCGAGGCCACGGGATCGGCCGATCGCATCGCGGGTTGATCGGCTGCCGTCTCTGACGCGTCGGTCGCGGGACGCCGGCGTCGATCGCCAGGCGATGTCCGCCTACGGTCCCACGCCGCCATCGGCGGAGTCATGAAACCGAGCTGTCGCAGAGCCGCGTTCGATCCTTCCTCGGCTTGCGGCTGGCGGTGCCGCTCGGGCGCGCCACGTCCAGGAGCAACTCTGCCGTACGATCCGCCGCGCCAAACTGCCGGCGGACGACGGCCTGCGCCCGACGGCCCAGCGTCGCGGCATAAGGGGCATCGGCCAGGCACCGCGCGACGAACGCTTCCATCTCGCGTCCATCCCGCACGACCACGGCCGCTTGCTCGGCCAGCAGCGTGGCCACGATGTCCCGAAAATTCCATGTGTTGGGCCCAAAACAGACCGCGGCTCCATAGGCGGCGGGTTCGATCATATTTTGCCCGCCGCGCTGCGTGAGGCTGCCGCCGACAAAAGCAATTTGCGCGGTTCCCCACCATGCCCGCAGCTCGCCCACCTTGTCGACCAGAATAACCCGGCCGGACCGTCGGCCCGCAGGCCGCTCATGCGCGGTCCGGCGCACCCACGGAATGTCGGTCTCCGCAAGCATCCGGGCCACCGCTTCGAACCGTTCCGGGTGGCGGGGCACCAGCACCAGGCGGAGTTGCGGATGATGGGGCAGGAGCCGGCGGAAAGTTTCCAGGGCCAGGCGTTCTTCGGGATCTCCCGTGCTGCCGGCCAGGAAGACCACGTCGTCCGGCGCGAAGCCGGCCCAGGACCCAAGCCGGCGGGTGTCGGCGTTGTCGCGCTGCGTTTCCGCGCCGTCGTACTTAATGGAACCGGTGACATGCACCCGGGCGGCGTCGGCCCCCAAGGCCACGAACCGGTCGGCGATGCGTCGGTCCTGTGCCGCGATCAGATCGACGCGGCGCAAGACGCGGGAGACGAATGGCCGAATCCGCGCGTACCCGCGGAAACTCCGATCACCCAACCGTGCATTGACAATCGCCACGCGGGCGCCCGACGCCTGAACCATCTGGATCAGGTTGGGCCACAACTCCAGTTCCACGAGCACCAACAGATCCGGCCGGATCCGCCGGACCGCGGACCGCACCGCCCAACTGAAATCGAGCGGACAATAGAAGACGCTGTGGTCGGGATAGCGCGTGGTGGCCAGCGCGAAACCGGCGCGGGTGGTGGTGGATATCACGCACTGGACGTCCGGCCAGCGCTGTTCGACGCGCGTCACCAGCGGCGCGAGCTGGTTCACTTCGCCGACACTGACCGCGTGCATCCAGACGCACGGCCGGGACGACGTACGCGGGGGGACCAGGCCCAGAAGTTTGGCGGCGTGGCCCTCCCGATATTTGCCCTTCCGCACGGCGGCGAACACGATCCACGGAGAAAGCAGCAGCAACAACAGCGCGTAGGCAATGTTGAGCAGGTACTTCATGGGGACTCCCTTCCCTCGGTTCACGGCACGGAGGGCGGGCGCGCCGCTCCCGCGCCGTCGCCTGTCAGACGCCCACCGGTCCCCCTCGAGACGCCTTATTCAGGCAGCAGCGCTTGTATTTCTTGCCGCTCCCGCAGGGGCACGGGTCGTTCCGCCCGACCCGCGCTTCGCGATTGCGAATCGGTTCCAGCCGCGCATCCTCACCCACTCCGGCGGCGTCGGGATGCGATGCAGCCAGTTCACGCGTCGAGGGCGCGTCTTCGTGAATGGCTTCGGCCTGCACCCATGTCGATCCCACGAATCGTTCGTCGAGCTGCTCCATGCGGAAGATCAGGTTGGTAACGTGATCCCCTACCGACTTCCACATGTCGTCAAACTGCCGCATGCCCTCCCGCTTGTATTCCACTTTGGGATCCACCTGCGCGTACCCCCGCAGGCCCACGCTGCTGCGCAGGTGATCCATGCTGAGCAGATGGTCTTTCCAGGCCATGTCGAGCAGCTGGAGCACGAGGGCCCGCTCCATGCGCTGCATCTCGGGGCGGAAGCGGTCGTCGATGGCTCGCGTCAGCTCGCGATGCAGCTGATCGCGATCGAGAGACTGCAGGGAATCCTCCGACATCTCTACGTCGACCGTGTCTTTCAGCCAGTCGATCAGCGACGTCAGTTCGCCGTTTCCGGATTGGGCATGTCCGGATTGGGCATGTCCGTCGAACAGTCGGCCCAGGCGCTGGTGCAGTTCCGTCAGGGCTTCCTTGGCCCGCGCATTGTCGGCCCGGCTGTGTTCGAGCAGCAGCGCGCGGATTTCTTCTCGCTGTTTGTTACGCAGATCGTCCAAGCTGATGTCGATCTGAAATCGATCCCGCGCCCAGGCGACAAGCTGTTCCCGGTCATAGCGTTTCTGTCCCGTCGCGTCGCGCGTGGTGAAATGGTAAAGACCCGCCATTACAGGGTATTCAGCCTCGCGCGCGTCGTACGCTTCCGCCGCCTTTTCGCGCACGATGGCCTTGAACTGCTCGGTCTCCAGATCGGCGACTTCGTCCTTTTCCAGCGTGAACCCGAATTTCATCCGCAGCCAGTCGCACGCGCTGGATACGCCGTAATCTCTTTCCAGGAATTTGCGGCAGTCGGCCAGGTCCACCTTCTGGATGGCTTCCCGAGCCTGTTCGGTGAGCACTTCGTCCAGGCGATCGCGGCCCACGCGTTTCAGATCTCGGTCGCGATAATTGAGTCCCCAACGCGTATTGACGAACTTGGCCAGCGCCTCCCAGTTCCACTCCGACGCGTCTTCGTCTTCCGGGAGATTCTCGTCAATGGTGTCCAGCACTTGGCCCTCAGCCATCCGCTCGGCTTCGTCGCGGGCCTGGGCCTCGGCGGTTTCGAAGTCGCTGTTGAAATAGTCCTTCGGTTCCAGCGGCACGCTCAACTGTTTGCCGGCCTCGGCCGCGAAGCATTCGGCGCCGTACTGCGTCGCCAGGAAGACGTCCAGGTGCTGGTCGACCTGATCGATGATCATATCGGCGATAAGACCGCGGCAATTCTCGCCGTCCAGGATCCGCTGCCGGTACCGGTACACGCGTTTACGCTGCTCGTCCATGACTTCATCGTATTCGAGCAGGTTTTTTCGAATCTCGAAGTTTCTCTCTTCCACTTTCTTCTGCGCGCCTTCGATGCGGCGGCTGACGACGCGGCTTTCGATGGCTTCGCCTTCCTTCATCCCCAGCCGGGTGAGAATGCTCCGCACCCAGTCGCCGGCGAAGATGCGCATCAGGTCGTCTTCCAGGGACAGGTAGAACCGGCTGCTCCCCGGGTCCCCCTGGCGGCCGCAGCGGCCGCGGAGTTGCAGGTCGATGCGGCGTGCTTCGTGCCGTTCCGTGCCGACGATGTGCAGTCCGCCCAGTTGTTTGACGTCTTTGGCCTCGCTGGCCATCTTTTCGCGATCTTCGATGTCGCGGACCAGCGCATCCCATTCTTCCTTGGGCACGTCCAGGCGCGTGGGATATTTGTCCTGCAGCAGGGCCCAGGCCATGGTTTCGGCATTGCCGCCCAGCACGATGTCCGTGCCACGGCCGGCCATATTCGTGGCGATCGTGACGGCACCTTTGCGGCCGGCCTGCGCGACGATTTCCGCTTCGCGTTTGTGATGTTTGGCGTTGAGCACCTGGTGGACGATGCCTCGTCGCTCCAGTAACTTGGACAGCCGTTCGCTTTTTTCGATCGACACGGTTCCCACCAGTATCGGCCGTCCCGGACGTTGGACGTCGCGAATGCGAGATTGCGGAATCACTTCCGTGTTCCGCGACTCGGGCAGTTTCACCTCCACCGATTGTTCATCCTGCCGGCGGATCGTGCCGGAAACAACCGTGCCGTCGGTGCAATACAGAGTATCCCACTTGTGCAGTGCTTCGATTTCGTCGGCGATCGCCTGGTACTTCTCCCGCTCGCTGCGAAAGATCACATCGGGGTGTTCCAGGCGGTGCAACGGTTTGTTGGTGGGCACGGCGATCACGTTCAGCTTGTAGATCTTCCAGAACTCGCCCGCTTCGGTCATGGCCGTGCCGGTCATGCCCGCCAGCTTGTTGTACAGCTTGAAGAAATTCTGCAGCGTGATCGTGGCCAGCGTCTGGCTCTCTTCCTTGACGCGGACGCCTTCCTTGGCTTCCACTGCCTGGTGAAGACCATCGCTCCAGTGCCGGCCCGGCATCAGTCGACCGGTAAATTCATCGACGATGACTACCTCGCCGCTCTGGACGACGTAATTGACATCCCGCTTGTAAAGGTGATGCGCTTTGAGAGCATTGTCGATAAGATGAGGCCACTGCATGTTGCCGGCCGTATAGAAGCTTTCGACGCCGGCCAGCTTTTCCGCTTCGCGGATGCCGTCGTCCGTCAGATTGGCCGTGTGCTCCTTTTCCTTGACTTCGAAGTGCGCTTCGCGTTTTAATTGGCGAGCGATTTTGTCGGCCTTACTGTACTTGGTGACGTCGTCTTCGGCGGGTCCGGAAATGATTAGCGGCGTGCGGGCTTCGTCGATCAAAATGTTGTCCACTTCGTCGATGATCGCGAAATGCAGCGGTCCCTGTGCCTGTTGTTCGCTCTGGGGATACCGATCATCGCCGGGCGCGGCAACCCGCATATTGTCGCGGAGGTAATCGAAGCCGAATTCGTTGTTGGTGCCATAGGTGATATCGCACGCATAGGCACGCTGGCGATCCGCGGCACTCATTCCACTCTGGATGGCCGCCACGGTCAGCCCCAGGTTGAGGTACAGGGGCCCCATCCATTCCATATCACGACGGGCCAGGTAATCGTTGACCGTGACCACGTGAACCCCATCACCGGACAGGGCGTTCAGGTAGGCGGGCAGCGTGGCCACCAGCGTCTTGCCCTCGCCAGTGACCATTTCGGCTATCTTGCCTTCGTGCAACACCATGCCGCCCATCAACTGCACGTCGTAGTGCCGCATGCCCAAGTAGCGGCGCCCCGACTCGCGACACACGGCAAACGCCTCGACAAGCAGATCGTCCAGCGTCTCGCCGGCGGCCAGACGGCGGCGGAATTCGGCGGTCTGCTGTGTAAGCTCGTCGTCGCTCATGTCTGAGTATTTGGCCTCCAGGCCATTGATGGCATCCACGCGCGGCTGAAGTTTCTTCAGGTAGCGGGCGTTGGAAGATCCAAACAACGACGTGATCGAGCGTTCGAATCCGCGCAGACAGGCGTTTCCGGCCTCCGAGGCAATTTCCCATACCCGTTCCAAACTCGATTCCATGGTCGTTACCGATTCACACAAAAGGGGTCTAATGCGGCGCTGCGACCTGCAATGACTGGCGCATTGAGGAAACCGTAGAACGGCGATTCACACAAAACGCGATTCACACAAAAGGCGTCTAATGCGGCGCTGCGACCGCGTCGAGGACGTCGGGGCGCGACCGACGAACTCGGCCATCGGCCGTCGCGGTGTCCGGCCCTCTGGCATCGACGGACGCGTCGCACACTGCCGCGGTTGCCGTGTCGCAAATTATTCCAGCACCGTAGCTTATATCGATATTTACGCTCGGTCAACGTGGGATGTTCGCGCGTGGCAGCCAGGCTCCGAGGGGATCGGCCCTGCGATGCCTGGCCCGCGACGCTGCGGCCGGCCGCGGCACGCCGATGTCGGACGGCCCCCAACTTGTTGCGTGGCCGGTGCGTGCTACACTCAACGGCCGGCCCGCGGCCCGCGGCCGGCCCCAAGATCAACTGGGCCTTATCGTTGTCTCAAGGCCTGCCCACGGAACGACCGGCGTCGCAGCCGAACCGGGACGCATTCCCCGCCCGGCGAGCGAACGACCAACGCACCGGGCTCCGCGCGCAGGACCCGGACGATCGGCATCGGTCGTCCACTGATTGGCGGAGATACGACTTCGTGCCCTCGACGCCCCGCACCAAAGACATCACAGGCCAGTTCATCCTGTTGGGGACCGGCACCTCCGTCGGTGTGCCCGCCGTCGGATGCGGATGCGCTGTGTGCACCAGCGACGATCCGCGGAATCGCCGCACCCGGTGCAGTGCCATTGCGGGATTGCCCAATGGCAATCTGCTGATCGACACAGCGACCGACCTGCGACTGCAGCTCTTGCGGGAAGGCATCGGCGTGGTTCACGCGGTCGCCTACACGCACGAACACGCCGATCACCTCTTCGGGCTGGACGACTTGCGACTGTTCCCCTTCTATACGGGCGGGCCGATACCTTTATTCTGCCAGCCGGCGGTGCGGGAACGGATCCTCAAGTCGTTTGACTACGCGTTCGACCCGCCGCAGGGAATGCATGTGGGAGGCGCGCCGCAACTGGCGCTGCGCACCATCGGCACCGAACCGTTCGATGTGCTGGGAGCACGCCTGACGCCGATCCGCCTCCGCCACGGCGACCATTTCGACGTGCTGGGGTTCCGCATCGGCAATGTGGCGTATTGTACGGACACCAACGGCATTTCCGATGAAAGCATGGAGCTGCTCCGAGGCCTGGACGTGTTGATTCTCGATGCGCTGCGGCCGCGGCCCCACGCCACCCACTTCAGTTTGCAAGAGGCGGTCGACATCGCACACCGTTTACAGGCGCAACGCACGTTTTTCACGCACATTTCCCACGAGCTGGATCATCCGAAAACGACACAAGAACTGCCCGAGGGCATGGAGCTGGCTTACGACGGACTCTGCCTGCCACTCACCTGATAGGGACGCGATCACGGCCCTGCACATTCAGCGCAACGCTGCCACGCGAGCGTGCTGGCGGCAATACGAGCCCCACCGCGCGCGGG
>CAZNKT010000036.1:0-27699 GCA_964573605.1 uncultured Pirellulales bacterium | reverse complement strand
CGGGGCGCCGAGCGGCTGTGCGTCCTGGGCGCGGGCAACTGCAACGACCTGGATCTTTCCCAGTTGGCCGCCGTCTATCGGCAGATTCATCTGGTTGACCTGGATGGCGACGCCTTGCGGCGCGGCGTGGAGCGGCAGCAGATGACGGGCTTCACGGGCATTCGGCTGCATGCAGGGGTGGACGTGACGGGAATGGGCTCCTACCTGGCGCGGTGCGCAACGCGGCAACCACCGCCTGCGGACGTCGAGCAGGCGATTCAGGATGCCCGCGCGGCCACGGTGCCGCTTCCGGACGGTCCGTTCGACTGCGTGGCGTCGGTAGGTCTGCTGACGCAACTGATCGATTAGCGCAGTTTCTTCACTGGCGTCAACCCGGCGGTGTTACGATCGTTATTGCAGGATGATCCCGCGCTGGCCGTGTGGACGGCATCCGTGCGGATGGCTGGGCCTTGGCGGTGGTCGGCTCTGGAGAAAGTGTACGCCGTGTGCGGCCTGGTAATCACGCGCAACAAGCGGGAATTGCCCACCCGCACCTGACCAGCGCGTGGCAGCGAACAACCGCCCCGGCAGCATGTCGCTCGCTTACAGCGTGAAGTGAAACGTGTGCGCCAGGAACCGCCACAGTCGGCTGCCCAGCGGCTGCCACCGCGTCGATATCTTCGCTCTGCCGCGCAAGTCCGAGTGCAACAGGTCCTGGTCCGTGTCGAGCGGAACGCGTGCGCGATACGACGTGCTCATCGGTCGCGTGACGCCGGAGGCGTCGGTACGCGTCGCCAGGTCGCCACCGGCCATGTTGGACAGGGTGCGAGGGGCCACCCTCAGATCCGCGCGCGCGATTTCCTCGATCTGCCCGTAGAACGTCCGGCCCGGGTAGGCGTCCAGCTTGATCGCCACCGACTGTCCCGGCGCCACCTCCTCAATATCCGCCTGATCGATAACCAGCAGGGCTTCCATCTTCTGGGGGTCCCCGATCTCGCAGAACAGCTGGCCTTTATCTACCGATGTGCCCAGATTTTTCATATCCGTCAGCAGGCCCGTCCATGCGGGCAGCATGCCTTCGGGACGCTGGCTGCCCTTGTGCGGCGGAGGCGGCAGTACGGTACCCGCGCAAGGGGCCGTGACGACCAGCCTCTCCAGCTCTTCGTTTTTGTCCTCGAGTTGTTCTTTCACGGCTTTCTGCGATTCGCTGAGCTGCAGAAACTCGAAATGCGCCTTCTGGTCGCGCGCGCGGATACTCTCCAGGTACCTCAGGCGGACGCTGTTTTCGCCGAGCGTGCCATCAAGTCTGGCCAATTCCACTCGCAAATCCGTGTTCTTAAAGGTGGCCAGCGTCTGGCCTTTCTCAACCGTGTCACCCGGGCGGACATAGACCTCTTCCAAACGCCCGGGCACTTCGACGTAAACCAACTTGGCGTCCCGCGCCCGCAACTCCAGCGAGCAGTTCACGCGGTGGGGCAGCGGAACGAACAGGATGCCTGCGATGAGCACGGTCACTGTCGCCACGGTCACCAAGAGATTCTTGCGTTTCACTTGCTGCATCCTCCCCGGAGTGCTGAAGAACTTGCCGAGATTCCACAGCGGCTGGAGCACCATTCCGCCGATCGCCATGGCGGCAATCGCCTGACCGATAACCTGCAATCCGTAGGGCTCGAAAACTTTGTACAAAAACCACAGGATCGACAACATAATGATCCACCGATAGGCGATGGCGGCGACCGTATAGAGCGCAAAAAACAGTTGGTTCCGCTGCGGCAGAAACGGCTCCTCGGGAAGCTCCATGCCCAAGCACCATTTGGCCATCATGCGATTGAGTATCGATGACGATTTTTGGCGCAGATTGGGAATCTCCACCACGTCCGACAAGATGTAGTAACCGTCGAACCGCAGCAGCGGATTGCCGTTGAACAGCACGGTACTGATGGAGCAAATGAACATCACCCGCAAGGCCAGATGATTCGGCATACCGGGTTCGCTGAACCACCAGACGAAGGTGGCCGCCGATGCCAGCAGGATCTCGACATACATCCCGGCCGCGCCGATGGCCGCCCGCTTCCACTTGCTGGGGAGCATCCACGAATCGGAGACGTTGCAGTACAAACACGGTGTCAACACCAGGATCATGACGCCAATTTCGTGGCATTCACCACCGAAGTGTTTGCAGCTCAGACCGTGCCCCAATTCGTGAAGGATTTTGGTGATCGCCAGCGTGACGCCCAGCCACAGCCAATTCGACGGGCCGAAAAATTCATGGAAGGCGGGCAGCTTCGAGCGAAACACGTCGAATTGCACCGTAATCAATATCAGCGCCCCCACCGCCATCAACAAACAGCAAACGACCGCGGGTGTGGAAAAAAACCAGGCCATGTACCGGTACAACCACGTTAGAAACCGGTCCGGGTCGACGCCTTTGAACCGGATGGCCAGGACGTTGGAAAGTTTGGCGAGGAATTCCTTGCGACGCCGTTCATCGCGGCGGCGCTTCAACTGGACGCCCTGGCCCGGAGCGGTGGAGACCACCAGGCCGTTACGGTGCAACATTCCCACGAATTGCTGCAGATCGCCGAGTGTGATTTTTTGCGGCGCAAACCGTTTCTGAAACTGCATCCGGATCTCGTCGAAGCTGATCGTGCCGTCCAGCATCTGCAGGATCGCAAACTCCTCCTCCTGAAACCGATAGTACCGCAGCCCAACCGGCTCCTTGACGACCCAGTACAAACGGCCCTGGTAGCGCTGCTGCGACACCGACAGATCGGGGCGTTTGCGGAGTGTCAGCGCTCGGCCCGCGCTGCTCTTCAAACTGTCTGCCAACGTCGCCATGTCGCCCGGTGGGTCAAAAATCCGTTGTCGAAGGAGTGAAACTGCACGTCATGCCACGCGGCCGCCCGCACCCGACCAGGTTCTCCGCGGGAGGTGCCGCACGTTGACACGAGCTACAGATGAAACAGTACGCGCGACTGGAACCATTCCAGCAATTCGTGCAGCCATACATACCCGATGCTGCGCGTGCCGCACTGCACCTTGGCGGTTACCGTAGCGCCGGGGCGGGGATCCTTGAGCTGCTGTTCGTCGATATCGACGAGGATCCGCACCACGTGGCCGTGTTCCTCGCTGAGCTCAGCGGAACGATGGATTTCGCGCACGGTGCCCGTCAGCGGAGCGTTGGGCGAAGTGGCCGTGATGAACTCCACGGTCAACTCCTTGCCGTACTCCTGAACCGCCTCCATCACGTGTCCGATGCGGTTCTCGGGCATACTGATTTCCAACTCCCATTCGCCCTGCGTGTCGGCGACCGACATCAATACTTCGCCCCGATTGACGGGCCGTTGCAACAGCAGATTCTGCACGTCCCATGTGACCACCTGGCCAGTGATGGGGCTTTTCACTTCCATGCGGTCCTTCTGCTCTTCCAACATCTTCCGCTGCAAGCGCAGCGACGCGAGCAGTTCCTGGTATTCCTTGGCTTGCGCCGCGTAGAAGTTCCGCTCTGCGGCCGGTAATGAAGAGTTGCGGCGCTGGGTGGCAGCGGATTGCCACTTGGCGAATGTCTCGGCTTCCTGCCCGATGACGCCTTCGAGCTGCACGTCCAGGGACGTACTTTCCAGTTCTGCCAGCAGCTGGCCCTGCTCCACTCGTTCACCGTGCCGGACCAATACGCGGCTCACCGTGCCCTCGTAGTCGGCAAAGACGTCCTGTTTGTGGATCGGTTGCAGCTGGCCCTTGCCCGTCAGTGCAAAATCGGCCGGGATCAGCAGCAGTGCCAACAGCACGGCCGTCACGCCCGCCACGACGGCCAGCGTCTTGGGCAGGGTCTTGGCCCGCAGCACCCACCGCGCCCGTCCCAGGGATCTCCACAAAGGCAGCAGGAACAAGCTGTTGTGCTCGTACGCATTGGCCAGCGCCCGGGCGGCGTGCCCGCTGACCAGATTGACACGGTCGGCCATGTCATGCTGGGACCGCACGTCCTCGATCTGCTCGACGATCATCGCGCCCACCACCGTACCTTCGTCCACCACCCGCTCGGCCGCATCGGTGTTTGTCTCATCCGATTCCGTCGCGGGCTGGACCAGTGGAAGAACGGCAATGGTCTTGGTGTGGGCGTGGTCCACGTACTCCTGCACGGCTTCTTCGATTTGCGGGGGAAAGTCATCCGTGAATCCCACATACCACAGCGGTTCCCCCATGGCGACGACCTTGGTCGCCAACCGGCCCAGCAACTTCACCACATCGGACCGTGCTTCGAACAGGTCCTGGCCGCTGACCGCTTCCACCACAAAACGGTTCCCGCGCCGCACCGCAACACTGACGCGATCGCAGCCGATCAGCCGTTGCGCTTCGTTGGCAATCGTGTAGGCCGTCAGGCGCAGGTCAAGCGAGTCGTGAATCGTGCGTGAGAAGTCGTCGGCCTGGGACCACAGGGCCTGCTGATCGTGAAACTGTTGCAGACGATACGTCTTGTGCCATTCGCCCGCCAGGTCGCACATCTGGATCAGAAAGCGGAGGTAACCGCGGCGCGTGGCTGGATTGGGCGTGGCTCGCTGAAAGATCTCGACCACCCCCTCCACCTTCCGATCACTCGTCAACGGTGCCAGCACGAGCAGCTGTTCGGTGGGGTTGGCGCCGGCATTCTCATCGCCGCCACCCGAATGCGGCGGGACGAGAAGCCCTTCGCCGGTCTGTGCCACCTGCGATATCAGACGGGCATGGCGGACCTGGTGCTCACCGTCTTCGTCCAGGGACGCGCGATGCAGATTGATTTGGTACGCCAGCCGAAACTGACCGGCCTCGGTCAACGTCCACACCGCGCCGCCCACGGCGGCCAAAGCCTCCACAACGCGGTTCAAAAAACCGGTGTAGAACTCGTCGGGACTCAGACCCTGCTTGGCAAGCGTCGAGATCTCTTCGACGAGCCCGCGGATCTGGCGCTTGGTCTGTTCGACAGCCTGGGGATCGACCGACGGGTCGGTGCTCATAACGACTTCACGCAACTCGGTGACAAACGCAACGGCAGACCGAAAGCCCCCAGCGGGCCAGGCGAGACAAGCGTGTTCATTTTCCGCACCGCGTCGCTCCGCGCGGCCGCCTCTCGTCTGCCGTCTATGCCCACGACGCCCTGGCAGGCGCCGACACGTACGCGCGCGCCTGATCGGCGGGTTCGCCGCCGAGGCCCGTCCGTACCGCTACCCAATTCTATCTCCTAACTCTCTGAGTACCAACACATTTGGCTCAGTCCACTCGCATTGATGTGTCCATGGCGTCCGATTCGATACGCGTCGGAGATCAACGATTTCCGCCACCTTTGGTCATTCGCCCGAGCAGGCACAACTCCGTCCTCTTTTTATCGGGCGTATCGAGATAGGGATCCTGACCCATTACCCCTTGGTCATTCGCCCGAGCAGGCACAACTCCGTCCTCTTTTAATCGGGCGTATCGAGATAGGGATCCTGACCCATTTCCCGCTGCATCTTTCTTTTTTGTTTTTCAAAATGCAGCAACATCTTGCGGCCGCGGAAATTACGCCGTTCGACCCGGCGCTGTGCCCGCCGGAATAATCGTCCCACACCTTTCAAGTTGTCTCCGTTATGCTCGCCGTTCTGTCGCAGCTGCGCGGCCTTGCGAGGTCCGAACCCCGATCGCAGCACGTCGTCATCCAGGGCCAGATACTGGCGTGCCGTGCCCGGATCGCCCTGCCGGCCGCAGCGACCGGCAAGCTGGCGATCGATCCGCGCCGAATCGTGCAGTTCGGTGCAGATCACGTGCAAGCCGCCCAGATCGGCGACACCTTCCCCCAGTTTTATATCGGTGCCGCGGCCCGCCATGTTGGTCGATACGGTTACCCGGCCTTGCTGTCCGGCCTGGGCGATGATTTCCGCCTCGGCGGCAATCCGATGCGCATTGAGAACCTGATGCTCGATTCCGGCATCGCGCAACAGGCGGGACAGCAATTCGGATCGTTCGATGGAACGGGTGCCGATCAGCACGGGTCTGCCCTGCTCGTGCATCTGTCGGACGTCGTCCACCACCGCCGCCCACTTGGTATCTCCCGTGCCGAATACTCGATCTTCGCACACGTTTCGCCGCAAGGGACGGTTGGTCGGTATACGGATCACGGGCAGGCGATATACCGTTCGGAATTCACTGGCCGACGTAACGGCCGTACCGGTCATCCCGGCCAGATGCCGGTAGCGCAGAAAGAAATCCTGCACCGTAACGCGTGCCGCTTGTCCGGTCGGCACCGTCACCGGGACGCCTTCCCGAGCCTCGATGGCCTGGTGAATTCCAGCCCGCCATTTCCGGCCTTCGGCCAGACGGCCCGTCGATTCATCCACGATAACGATTTCCTCGTCGCGGACGACGTAGTGCCGGTCGCGGAAGAACTCGTGATTCACCTTGATGGCGCGCTCGATGTACTCGTAAATATCGATCAGGCCCACGGAGTCCATCAGCGGAGGCTTGGGAAGCACGCGCACCAGTTGCCGTCCTTCGAATGTCAACTCGACGGTCCGCTTCTCGTGGTCGTATTCGTAATGCTCATCTTCCTGGAACTGCGTGGCCTGCGACGCACTCCATTCGTAGCAGCACGCGGCGATCTTCTGCGCTTCACCCGGAATCGCGCTGATAATCAGCGGCGTACGCGCCTCGTCGATGAACACACTGTCGGCCTCGTCCACCAGGGCAAAGTAAGGGAACCGCTGTACGGGCTGTTCCCCTTTGGCCACGTGCCCGGCCGGTCCTCCGAGCATGGCGCGCGCCGTATCGTCAATACCTCCGTTCTCCCGAATCAACAGGCGATCACGCAGGAAATCGAACCCGAATTCCTTGGCTGTTCCATAGGTGATGTCGCAGGCGTACGCTTTGCGCCGGTCGGCCTGCGGCATCTGCGTCTGGATGACGCCGACCGACACGCCCAGCAGCTGGTAGATCGGCCTCATCCATTCCGCGTCGCGCTGCGCGAGGTAGTCATTGACCGTGGCGAGGTGGACACCCTTGCCGGCCAGCGAGCGCAGGTAGAGCGGAAGGGTTGCCGTGAGTGTTTTGCCTTCGCCCGTGTCCATCTCGGCGATCGCGCCGTGAAACAGCGCGATGCCACCCAGCAACTGCACTTCGAAATGCTCCATCTCCAACGTGCGACGTGCGGCTTCCCGCACCAGAGCGTAGGCCTCGGGAAGCAACGCGCCGGCCGCTTCGCCACTTTTCATGCGATACCGCAGCGCCAGACTCCGTTTACGAAGTTCTGCCTGCGACTGATCGTGCATGTCGGTCTGAAAAGACCGAATCTTAGGCAGCACCCGTTGCCGCCAGACTGCCAGTCGGCCCTTTTGCGTCGTACTGGTCAACCGCTGCCACATGGGATGCAGAGTACCTTGTCCTGAGCCGGACAATCGCTGTGATCGGCACAAGAACCGAGTCATCGTTTCAATGGATCATGGCACGGGCCAGATTGCAACACCGGCCGGCCACGTGCGCCGCGCCCTGTCGCCGGCCGCGGCCAAAAGTGCCCTGGTGGAAGTATACGGTGTGGCCCGTCCGCCGGTTTCGAGCGAGGCCGGGCCCGTTACTCAATGGTTGGGTCGGCTGCGGGCGCTTCCTCTTCCCATCCCGCCGCCACGTCGGCGGCAATGTCCGCCAGGACAGGTTCCAATCCGTCTGCCTCGGCGACGCCACGGTCGGCCAGGGCGGCAGCGGGATCGTTCCCGGCTGTTGAAGACGGGGCCATGAACCCGTCGTCCGCCACGGCCGGATCCTGATCGGCGTACGCGTCCACCAACGCCGCGTCGCCGGATGGCGGGAGGGCAGCAGTAGCGGCAGACGTGGAAGCCGCAGTCGCCGCGGCGGACAATCCCCACGTCGGCTGCTCTTGCGCCGTGGCCGCGGCCGACGCATTGGCCGGCGGCGTCACGATGTCGACGACCAGGGATCCGTAGCGTATCTGGTCCACCGGTACCGGGTCATCCGACTCGTAGACTAGAACCTTCTGGCCGTCTCCCTCGGCCGGATTGCCTACGAAGACGACGCGGCCGGCCTCGTCGGCGTTGAACAATACCTGATAGACCGTAAAGACTCCGCCCCCCAACGGTTCCGGGCCGTCGAAGGCGCCGACTTCACCGAGCACTTTCTCCGTCGCGGGACGGCCCGCGGCCGTATCTTCCGTGCCGACCGCACTGATCCCGTTGACATAGTCTCCAGGGAAATCGAAGGCCCCCAGAAATCCCTGCGGCGAATTGACGTCCGCGGGAATGGTCTGCTCGATCACCGCTTCGACGCTTCCGTCACTGACCGTCAGGTTCGAGCCGTCGACCGTCAGGTCCGGAACATCCTGTTGGGCAAGATCCCCTCGAAACTTGATGGCAAAGACGAACCGATTGAGGATGACGTCCGGGTTGTCGTCGTCGACGATCGGCGTCTGCCGAACCTCGACGTTGCCCGCGCCAATGCTGGACAGAGATTCCAGAGCCGCCTGCAAATTGGCGACCAGTTCGTTGATATTCGTCCCGAGCTCAATGGCCGACGTCGTCTCCTGGTCACCACCTCCCTCGTTCCACGTCACGGTGTACGTGCCGCCGGTGGTGTTGGGCGACAGCGTGAGTGTCTGTGTCTCCCCGGCGATGATCGAAATCAGGGACGCATCATCGTAGAAGACATCTTCGTACGCCGCGAAGACTCCCGTTGCAGAAAAGCCCCGCGTGTCCTCAACGGATCCCACCAACTGGAAGTCCTGACCGACTTCGACGACGGGCACACCGTTGACGAGGGGCAAGGGATTGCCGCTGATATCGGTCGCGCTCAACGATAAGGCCACGACCGTACTGGCCGGATCGGGATCGGCCACGACCGTTACCGTGGCCGTGTCGCTCAACGCCGGCGACCCCGAGTCGGTTACCGAGACGGTCAGCGTGACGAGTGCGTTGGGGAACAGCTGGGTGGCGTCGGCGACGGTGATGAGGCCCGAATCGGCGTCGATGGAATACGCGCTCGAGATGGTGTCGCCGATCGTCTGACCGGTGATTTCAAACGACAGCGTGTCGCCGAGATTCGGATCGTCGGCCTCGACCGTGCCCACTTCCGCGCCATTGGCGCTGCTGGCCGCGACATGAAGGGCCGTGGGCAATACCGTCGGTGCAACGTTGGCGCCGCTGACTGTCACCTGAAAGGTACTCGACGCCGACGCCATGTCGGGATCGCTGGCCGTGACGGTAATGTTCAGGACTCCGACATCCCCGCCCGCCGGTGTTCCGGACAGAATTCCCGTCAACGGATCAATCGACAACCAACCCGGCAACGGATCTTCGTTCGGCAGCGCGGCCGAAAATGTCAACGAGTCCCCGTCCGGGTCGGTGAAATTGCCGCTCACATCCAGAGCGAACGGCTCGTCGACGGCCGCCGCCGTGTCGTCGATCTCCGATACGACCTGAGGCGCTTCGTTCGGACTGAGCACGTTCAGCGTGAAGGTCTGCGAATCGCTTTCGTCATCCTCGTCGGTGGCGGTCACTTCCACCTCCAGCGAACCGACATCGCCTTCGGCAGGCGTGCCTTCGACCAAGCCGGTCTGCGGATTGATCGACAGCCACGCAGGCAACGCTTCACCATCGGCCAGGGCCGAGAATGTCAGCATGTCGCCGTGAATCAGGTCCGGATCGTCGAAACGGTCCCCGGCGGCCAGGGAAAACGGCGTGCCGGCGGTCGCCGTCTGCGTCGCGATTTGCTGGGTGACAAAAGGACTGTCGTTCGTGTTGCGCACTTCCAGGCTGAACGTCTGCGACACACTTTGCCCCGACTGGTCCTCCACCCGGACTTCGATGTCGACCGTACCGACATCCGAATTTGTGGGAGTACCGCTGAGCACGCCGGTAATGCCATCGATGGAGAGCCAACCCGGCAGCGACGACGTCCCGGATTCGGTGGCGGAAAACGACAGCGAATCGCCGAACGGCAGATCGTCGTCGTCGAAATGAACGCTGGTGTCGAGTTCGAATAGCGCGTCTTCGTCGGCGGTCTGAGGCGGGATTGCGCTGACAACTTCCGGCGGATCGTTCGTGTTGGCTACCGTGAGCTGGAAGATTTCCGAAATCATGGCGCCGAAGCGGTCGCTGGCCGTGACTTTGACCGAGAGGACATCCACGTCGTCGTTCGTGGGCAGGCCCGTGAATCGCCGGTTGCCGGCGTCAAAATCGAGCCACGGCGGCAGCGCGCTGTTGTCGGCCAGGGATGCTTGATAGGTGAGATTCGTGCCGTCTTCCGCATCTCCGAAGGCATCCTGGTCAAACGTGAAATCGAATGCCTGGTCCTCGTCGGCCGTCTGATCGGCAATCCCTTCGTCGACGAACGGCGGCGAATTGGCGGCCACTTCAATCGTAATTTGGGCCTCGCGGCTGGCGTCCTCCGAATCCGTCACCTGGACTGTCAAAACGAAGGGCCCCGCACCGTCGCCCAGGAAACCGTCCTTGACGACCGTGATCTGGCCGCTGTCTGAATCGACGTCGAAAACTTCGTCGGGATCGCCTCCGACAAGTTCAAAGGTCACGGTATCGCCGGCGTCCGGATCGCTGGCCGCAATGGTCCCCACGATGGTGCCGATACCGCTTCCCGGAGGCACGTTGAATGTCTGATTCTGAACGACGGGCGGATCGTTGACGTCCTGGACTTCCAGACTGAACGTGCTGGTCGCGGTTTCTCCCTGATCGTCCTGGGCCGTGACCGTGATTTCCAGATCGCCCACGTCGGCATTCCCCGGTGTTCCGGAAAACACGCCGCTGTTGGGGTCCAGTGTCAGCCATGCCGGCAAAGCGCCGCCCCCGGCGAGCCGCGCGGTCAGCGCGAGCGTGTCCCCGTGGATTGCGTCGACGTCCGTGAAATTGCCGCTGATGTCCAGGTTGTACGGCTGGTCCTGAGCGACCATGTCGTCCGCGATCTCGCTGACGACCTGAGGCGGATCGTTCGTGTTGCGGACCTGCAGGTTAAAGATGACCGCAGCCATCTCGTCCGCGCTGTCCGTTGCAGTCACTTCGATTTGCAGCGTTCCAACGTCATCGTTCCCGGGCGTACCGGTCAACGCGCCCGTGTCTTCGTCGATCGACAGCCATTCGGGCAGCGAACCGCCGTCAGCGGTTGCGGTAAACGTCAGCCCTTCCAGGCCATCGTGGATCAGGTCGGGGTCATCAAACGCGGCGCCGGCGTCTAAGTCAAAGAGACTGTCCTCGTCGGCAGTTTGATCCCCAATCGGGTCGACAACTTGGGGCGGGTCATTCGTGTTGATGACTTCCAGTTGGAACGTGTCGCTGGCGCTTTCACCCTGCGAATCCGTGGCGGTAACGACGACATTCAGCGTGCCCACGTCGCCATTTTCGGGCGTTCCGGAAAACGCCCCCGTGTTCGGGTCAAGCGCCAGCCACCCGGGCAGCACTCCGCCCCCTGCCAACTCCGCCGTGAACTGCAGCGAATCGTCCGGCACGTCGGCATCCTGGAAGTCACCGTTGATGTCGAATGCAAAGGGCTGATCTTCGACAGCCGACGTGTCATCAATACTGGAAACCAGTTCGGGCGCGCGATTCTGAATGATCGTCAACGAAGTCACCGCGGACGTGTTACCGGCTACGTCCGTCGCAAATGCGTCGAATATGTTCGGGCCAAACGCCAGATTGATTTGGTCGAACAGGACGTTCCCGCTGGAGTCGCTCTCCTGAATCTGTGCCTGCCCGTTGCGCAACTCCACAAAGGCGCCTGCTTCTGTCAAGCCCTCGATCGCAACCACGACGTTTTCCGTGATGTTGTCGCCCAACGTGCCCGTATCCGATTCGGGCGTCAGTTGCAGAGACTGAAGCACGGGCGCCTGGGTATCGATCGTCAGGGTCAGCGAATCCGACCGCGCGCTGGTATTGCCCGCGACATCCGTTGCCGTGGCGAACAGCGTCTGCTCGCCGTCATCCAACGGTTTGTCTTCATCGACATCCACGGTCACCGGACTGCTCGCAATGGCACTGCCGATTACCGTGTCCTCACCGTCTCCTCCGTCCAGAATCAGTTGCACCAGCGCCTCCTGCTCCGCGTCGCTGGCCACGGAAGGTGTGGTGTCGCTGGTAACGTCGTCGTCGCTGCGCTCGCCGGTGTCGCTCTCCGCGATCAGGTCCGGGGTCGCGGGGACATCCGGCGGTTGCGTGTCCAGTTGGAACATCAGTTCCACGGACGATGTAACATTGCCTCGGCCGTCTTCCGCGGAGAACGTCAGCGTGTGCTGTCCGTCGGCAAGCGTGCCGCCGGCAATCTGGTCCAGACGGGCCGTGTCGAGCTGGAACGTGTCGCCGGTGAGCGTATCGAGAACATCCGCGGGAACGCCTCCGTCCAGACTGACTTCAAACGTCGTGATGCCGGACTCGTCAGTGACCGTGCCCGTCACCGTCGGATCGTTGGTGATGCCGTCGCTCGAATCGCGCCCGGTATCGGTTTCCAACTGCGTGGCGATCGTGGGACCTTCGCTGTCGGCAATCAGAACGATCTGCACGGCGGTGTCACGTGAGTGATTGGCAAGCACCTGTTGGATGTCGAGCTGGTCGATGGAGCCGTCCCGGTTGGCGTCGCGTTGCTGGTCCGAGAACTCCTGATCCAGGTCGATGCCGAGCTGGCGAAACAGGCGCTGCGCTATCGGCGTATCACTGCCCACAGATTCGACCAGAGCGGCGACCATGGTCTGGGCCTCGCCGTCATCCACCACGCCGTCGCCGTTGGTGTCTCCCGGTAGAAACACGTCGAGAACGTAAGTGCCTGAGGTACCTCCCTCAGCACCGACGTTGATCATGTACTGGCCGTTGGACAATGAAGCGAGCGCGAGACTCTGGGAACCGCCGCTGAGATCTGGAATGGATGCGCTGGCGGGAACCGCCGCGCCATTTGCGCTCATCAGCGTGGCCGCCGTGGGATTGATCGTGCTGCCGTCGGCTGCCCGCACATGGAAACCGAGCAACGCGGGCGTCTCAGCACCGTCCACGCTGAGCCCCAACTGCTGCGTGCCGTCGGGTACGTCGAGGGACAGTTCCGCGCTTAACAGCACAGCGCCACCCATCACACCGGCGGCCAGAACCGTGCGTTCTTCGAGCCGTTCGAAAAGGTGCGGCGCCTGGCGGCGACGCTGACGGAGACCTGCAAAGCCGCGCCGACTGTGGGAGCGACGAGCGCAGAGATAACGACCAAAATTCTTGTGGTGCCTCTTCATTGTTCCACGCCAGTTGGGGTGTCTGTTCGCCATGCCGTCATCCACATCCCGGTCTGTTCCTGGTCGGGTTGGATGCAAGCGGTACTCCCGAGTGCAAATCGTCGTCTTCAAATTGGCCGGAGCAAAAGCATACGCACGTGGCTCGCGCGATCGATTGCTTCGTGACGGTGTAACAAAGTGAGCAATCTAGGCAAGCTTTGTTGCGACTGGAGATAAGTGCGATTGCTGCCCTGTGCACGGGGCCGACGACCGGACTTCGACGGGGCCGGAAACCCATAACTCTATTAAACATGGGGGGTACGGATTCCGCAATCTTCTGGCAGACAACGGGCCGGCCAAGCGCTGCCATGCCGGTTCGGCCACACCGATTGTGCGGAAATCCGGACCCGTGAGACCGTCGCGATGGCCCGTCGATCCTCCGAAACCGGCAGATTTCTGTTAACCGCGAATCTTTACGCAACCGACAAAGTTATACATCCGCAATGCAAACGGAGTCGTCCTATGAGTTACCGCCTGCTGGGTTGTCTTGTCGTGGTGAGCCTCGTACTCGCTGTGAATACAGGTGCCCGCGCGCAACCGCCTGCCGGGGCGGTGCCGGAGCGAGTGGACTACGGTGCCGACGCCGAAACCGCGGGGTGGCCGTATGGCGGCGGTTTTCTACCGCCCTGGGCGGCCTACGGACCGGGCCACCCGCTGTTGTTCCAGAAGGCGGGCACCCCGGAGCACGAACCCGACGTGCGACAGATCTTTGTTGATCCGCACGAGGGACACGGGTGCGGCGATGCGGGCTGCAGCGGGCAATGCGGTCACCCGCGATACGATCTGTGCCAAACCGGCGACTGCGGTGGAGACGGCCTGGGGGGAATCAACGTCTACAGCTGGCTGGACCAGGGCTTTACGTGGAATCCGGACAGTCCGAAAGACCGCTTCAACGGCCCCGTGACCTTCAACGATCGTTCCAACGAATATCAGCTGAACCAGCTCTACCTTGTCATGGAGCGAGCCGTCTGTGCCGACGGATGCCAGTGGGACGTCGGGGGCCGCGTCGATTTACTGTACGGAACGGATTATTTCTTCGTGGAGTCCACCGGCCTGGAAACGCGCGACGACAATTCGCCGCGCTGGAACAGCAGCGATGGGCCGCGTGCCGACGGAGCCGCGCTATACGGGCTGGCCATGCCGCAGTTGTACGCCGAAGTCTATGCGCCGTGGGGCGGAGGGCTGTCGGTGAAGATGGGCCATTTTTACACGATTCTGGGATACGAATCCCCCATGGCAGTGGAGAATTTCTTCTATTCGCATTCGTATCTGAAGCAGTATGCCGAACCCTTTACGCATACGGGTCTGCTGGCCCGGTACGATTTTTCGCCGTGCTTTCATCTGTTCGGCGGATTCACGCGTGGCTGGAACACGTGGGAAGACAATAATGACAAACTCGGTTTTCTTGGCGGATTGAGCTGGGATTCACCGGACGGGTGCACGTCCGTGGCGTTTACGCTGCACACGGGCAACGAGGACGAATCTGGCGAGAACGATCGTTCGGCGTATTCGCTGCTGCTGTCCCACAAGCTCTCACGCTGCGTGACGTATGTCTTTCAGCACGATCTGGGTGTCGAGGCCAATGCCGAACTGGACAACGAGTTGAATAACGACGATGCGGTATGGTACGGCATCGCGAATTACATTTTTTACAAGCTTTCTCCGACCACCGATTTCGGCTTCCGCGTCGAATGGTTTCGCGACCAGGACAACGCCCGGGTGCTTGGCGTGCCCGTACGTGCCGTTGTTGACGGCGGCAACTACGTGGAGCTAACGGTGGGCTTCAATTGGCATCCTTCGCCGCTCGTTCGGTTCCGCCCCGAACTTCGCTGGGACCGCTCGGACGTGACAGCACCCACGCTCGACGTCGAGGGAATGTTCGACGACTTCCAGGACAAGGATCAGATTACGGCCGCAGTCGATATGATCTTGACGTTCTGACCGGTCCGGCAGCTCCGGCACACCGGCGTCACGGGTGGTCCGCGATGTATTGGGCCAAAGACCTCACGTTGTGAGCAAACGTCTTGCAATCGATGATTTGCGAGTCCGCATCACTCGACGGATCTTCTCGCAGCCGTCCCGGTTCGGTCCACGCGCCCCGCTCGTCCAGCGACGCAATGATCCGCGCTGCGCGGTTGGCAAGCGGCTTTTCTTGCCGGTTCGAAGGCGCGTTGCCGGCAGCGCGTCGGCCGCTTTGCGCCCGTTCGAACGACCGGCGGAGCGCTTTGGTCCGGCAGGCGGCGAAAAAACCATAATGCCCGGGCACGTCGTCTGGCTCGTACGTCAGTTTATAGTCCTTGGTAAAAAACAACGGTCGGTTGGTGCCGAGTTCATAAAACCGCGCCAGCCGTCCGTCCGGCAGCCGGGAGGCTTCCAGGTAATCCAGCGCAGCGGGAATCGGTTCCAGGTATTTTTGATTTCCGGTGGCCTCGAACAACAGCAACAACGTCCGCACGACGCGCTGCGATTCGCTGCCCGTTATCGCGGGGGGCTCGAACTTGCGCGCCCAGGCCGGATGCATGTGGCGGTCGTACTGCTGGGCCCACGCCGGCTGGGGCGCGGGCATCTGAGCCAACAGGACAAAATCGCCGCCCCGCTCCGCAGCTTTCCGGTAATCGTCGCTGTCATAAACGGCGGCCGCCTCCAGGAATGTGCAAATCATATCGCTCAATGTGTTGTCGTTCAGCGTGTAGTACGAGTAGTAGGGCCGGTCCGGATATTCGCGCGGCCACGTTTCGGGGTACGTGGCCCGTTGCACGGGGAAGCGACCGGGATCCGGTGGCTCGCTGAATCGTTGCGGCCAGGCGCCGTTGGGATACTGGGCCTGCAGCAAGCGCTCGAGGGCATAACGCGCCGCTCCGTGGATGCCGCTGTCCTGGTGGTCGAGTTGATCGTCGACACGCATCAGATAACGCAGCGCGGACTGGGTCGTGTCGTCGTCGAGCGTGGTGGTGTTTTGCGAACCAGGACCCGGCGGCGCGTCGCGGTAGGCATATTGTTTTCTCCGCTGCGGATCAAACTCGATGCGGTAGTCCCATCCGCCCGAGTGGAGTTGGCCCCGGACAAGGGCATGTGCTGCCTCGCGTGCTCCAGCCAGGCAGCCGGGCTCGCCGCACAGCCGGTAGGCATCAAGCAGCGCGGCACCCACGGCCGGCGTGCCCGGCGGTTGCACCCACACCATCGTACGCGGCGCGGGCCGCTCGCCTTCGCCTCGCGACAAATCTGCTCGATAACGCCACAAATAGCCGCCGCCGACAGCCACTTCACGACGAAAAAAACGCACGGCTCGCCGCAGCGCCTGGCGCGCCTGGCCAACGCTCGCTTCGCCGGCCGGCAACGTTCGCGTCGCAAGAGGCGCAAGGACTGTCATCACCATGAGAAATGCGGACAGGCGCACTTGTGTTTTCTCTCGCATTCGAATCGCCAATACGTGTCGAACAGTTTCCTATTGCACTCGAGACGGCGACCGGTTTCAACCGGCGGCGGCTCGTCGCGCCCATGGCCGCCGGTTGACGCGCCCGTTAGAATCGTGTGGCGGGAGCGGACGGCGTGGACCTGTCGGCCGGGGAACCGCGGCCATGCGTTCCCGCCGCGGTTGTGCGTCGTCGAACTCCTTTGACGTTCGCCGGTACGTAGAAATCACCGAGCGCGACCTTCGCACATCAATTTTTAACATATCAGCCGCGGGGCGCTAGCCCCCCGGCTGCGCCGGTAGTTCGCGGTCCGCAAGAACCGGACGCTACCGCGTTTCGGCTGATGCAAACGGCCCACGGTCACGCATCCTGATTCAACATGCCCCGGACGGAACGCCCCCATGAAATATGCTCTATGGATCACCGTTGTCTGGCTGGGCGTGGCCGGGCCGCTCGCCGCGGGCCAAATCCCGGACCGGCTTGTCGTATTTGGAGACAGCCTGTCCGATACCGGCAATCTGGATCAGGGCGGTCTGGTGGGCGACCTGATCGCCGCATTTGCCAATGTGGGGCCCACCGGCACCTTTTCCAACGGCCCCGTCTGGCACGACTACATGGCCGACGGCTTGGGCATCCCGCGCTCGGAACCGTCTCGCGACGGCGGTGGTAATTACGCCTTCGGCGGCGCCGACACAGACCGCGGCGGGGTCATCGAAGGTTTCCTCGCCGATCTGCTTCTCGGCCAGCAGACAGGCATCGAAGAGCAAATCGAAATCTACGTCGCGGATCTTCCGGCCGGCGGCGCGAATGCCAATGATCTGCATGTGCTGTGGGGCGGCGGCAACGATTTGCGAGGGGAAACCAATTCCGGCGTCGTGCCCGCGATCGTCAACAATATGGAGCAGCGCGTGCGCGAACTGGTTGCGGCGGGTGCCGCGAAACTGCTTGTTCCGAACCTTCCCAATCTCGGCCGGACGCCCGAATCGATCCAGCAGGGAGCGGATGCCGTCGCGCTGGCCGAATCGCTGTCCATGGCATTCAACGCCGCCCTGCAATCCACGTTGGACACGCTCGCAACGGAATTGGTCGTCGACCTGCGGATGCTCGACGTGTTTGCCATCCTGGAAGAAGTCGTCCAGCAGCCCCAAGCGTTTGGATTGAACAACGTGACCGACCCCTGTCCCGATCCTGATTCCGCGTGTGCGGGGTTTCTGTTCTGGGACTTGATCCACCCCACCACCGCCGCCCACAACGTTCTCGGGCGGCACGCGCTGGCCGTACTGGCCGGCCCTCCTCAAGGCGACCTGGACTGCGACGGCGACGTCGACTTCGACGATATCGAACAGTGGGTATTGGCGCTGGCAGACCGGGTGGCCTACGAGACGCAATTCCAGATCCTCCCCGAATTCAAGGCGGACGTCGATGGCGACGGGGACCTGGACTTCGATGACATCGACGATTTTGTCGCCATTCTGTCCCATCCATCACCGAGCATCGCCGGCCAGCACGTACCTGAGCCTTCGTCAGGGCTCATGGCCGCGCTGGCCGCGTGTGTGCTGCTGACACTGGCCTGGTTGAAGCCAGCAACAGGGGACCAGCAACAGGAGACCAGCAACAGCGGGCGTGACGCCCCCGGTTGCCGCGCGACATCAGGGAACGACCTCCTCCAGCCAATCAATCACTTCGCCACCCTTGTAGGTGACCATCGCGCGCAGCTTTGCCGGGTCCACGCTGATCCGGAACCTTCGCACCGAACCGTCAGCCATCGCCGCGAGAAAATAGTTTTTGTTTGACTTCAGGACGGTCGCCAAATCGGCATCTTCCAGACGAATGTCCCGCGGCGCGGTCCAAGTCACCGCGGCGCGCGGCGCCACGCGGGCTACCAGCAATGTGTTGCTCATCCCGTCCGTGATGTCGCGAAACCGAATCTTTTCGCTGGCTCCCAATAGCGACTGATCGGTGCCCAAAGTCACATATTGAGTGCGGCCCATTCCGGCAGACGCGCCGGGCGTCCGCAGTACGTCGGGCATGCGGTCGATCAGCGCCTTGTTGTGCGCGCTGTCCCACCGCTCGTCCAAATGAAACTCGTCATACAAAGCCGCCTGATCAACATAAGGCAACAATTGCACTCGCCAGCTCAACAGCGCTTTCCCATTGTCGTCGCGGACATTGGACGGCACGTGCCCGTGCGTGTTGTGATAGAGATGGACGGCCAGGGCCAATTGTTTGAGCTGATTCATTTCCTTCGTTTGATGCGCGGCCTGCCGCGCGGAAGTCAGGGCCGGGAGGGTCAGTATCGCGGCCAGGGGCAGAGTGGATGCCACGCTGCCGCCGGGCACGGACTGCCGGCTCTCCAGGAGAAAACCCGTTTCCGTGCGTGCCATGCGCGTCATACCCGGCACCAAATGGGGTGCGATCGCATCGATCGACGGCAGCAGGGACACGTCCACGTCGATGCCGTTTTTCTGCAACCCCCCGCACACTGTCCGCGCCGCCAATTGCAGCAAAGGATAGAGGCCCCGAACGATCCGTTGCGTGTCGGCGTAAGCCACGTAGGACGGGCCTGGCTCGTCGGTCCACCCCGCGTGTTGCAGATCGGAAACGAGCGAGGTACCGCGCTTTTTCTTCCGCGAAAGGAACTGGCGAATGGTCTGAGGCATGAGGCCGACGACCAGATAGTCGTCGGTGACGCACCAGGCCGGCGCAATCGGAAACTCGTCGTCGGCCACGCTGAGAACATAGATCAGGTCTTTACCGGCGCGTGTGCTGCGTATGCGCACACCGTCGCGCCGGCCGGCGGACCGATCGCGGGACGCCAGTTCGGCGAGTTTACCGGCGGCACTCCGAAGTTGCGCGGCGTCCTTCACATCCGCCACCAGCGTTGTGCCGATCCACGAGGTGAGAACATCCCCGCGAGGAATGTAAACACGCCACACATCGCCCAAGGTTCCGATCAGCTCCCGGCGGACGTCCACTCCCAGAAACGCGTCCACATGCCAAACCTGTTTCTCCACTTCTTCCCGCACCGCGGGGTCGAACTGGTCGATCATTTCCAGGACGCGCAGCAGGGCAGTCTCTAAATCCAAACGCGCGGCCATGGCAAACGTCGTGTTCGGGGGTACAACCTCCAGATCCGCCGTAGACAAGCCTTGGTGAGGCAACAAGGCCATCACGCCGCGCGGCGCCCCGTCGATGGCGATATGCGTTCGACAGACGCATACCGTTGGATCAAGTCCGCTGATCGTGGCAATGGACGTCACGTTGTCCACGCCCAGCAGTCCGAGCGCCGTTTGCGCCGGCCCGAGCTGCGGCTTGATCAATTCAACGGCGGCGGCAACGTTGACGTATCCTACGGTCGCCAGACGCTCGACACGCAGTTCGCGTTTGGCATTGGCCAGCCATGGCGGCGCCGCGTTCCGCGCTTTCATGCGCTTCATAAGCGCATCGGCTTCGCCGTCACCAACAGCGATCAACAGGTACTGGTCCTGCTCGCACCAGCCAATCTTGGGAAAAGGTGGTGGCAAGCGGAGCTCGTGCCAACGGACCCCGTCGCGCTCGACGGTCGGAGCGGGGGCTCCCTCAAAAGCCAGCCGCTCCAAATTGACCAGGGCCCGCGTGATTTCGTCGCTCTGGTCTCCCAAATTGACCACCATCCCGGCGCGTACTTCCACGTGGTCCCCCGGCTCCGAAATACTGATCCGCGATACATATGTCGCCTGCGGAAGCAGTAACGCGGCCTTGACGAGCTTCGGCAACTCCGTTGTCAGTACGCGACCGGTAAGTCCGCGGCTTTGGCGACGTAGGGACGCTTGTACGATGTCCTCCACGCCCCGGCAGAAGCTCCGCACTTCAGGTTCGGCGAGCAAACGCTCCACATGATTTGTGTTCGTCGGATCCGGCGTTGCGTAACCGGCCGATGAGGCATACCAGAGGCAATCCGGCGGAGCGATTGCTTCCATCATGGGGTCCGGCGGTCGCGGGGGGATCCCAACGGGAAATCCGAGCAGGAGTCCACCGAACAGGGTTGATGCCAGCGGAAAGAGGAATAAGGTGGATACGGCCATGGCCGGTCTCCTGATTCTGCAGTCAAATTTACAACGCATGCGCCAGCGATTCAGTGTAGAGTTCGGTCGCCCGACTTCACAACCGAGTCACGTCCGTGCCACACTATCTTCCCCCGGCGTATTGGCTTAGAATGCGGCCCGTCATGACCTCCGGCCCCCTTACGGAAGGAAACGATCATGCCCCGCGCCGCCGCCAGCCATATCCTGGTCGCCACCGAATCGGAATCCCTGGAATTGAAGAAGAGAATTGAAGATGGAGAAGCCTTCGCCAGCCTGGCGAAAGAGCATTCTCAGTGTCCGTCGAGCACCCAGGGAGGTTCGCTGGGCGAATTCGCTCAGGGAGATATGGTGCCCGAGTTCGATCAAGTCGTCTTTTCGGATCTCCCGATCGGACAGGTCTCCGATCCGATCAAGACTCAGTTCGGTTACCACCTGATCGAAGTCCATAGACGCGACGATTAGTGCCCCGGTTTCACCGCATCGCGCAACCGGCAGTGCCGGATGTCGTCACCACAGTCGCGGTCCCGGGTACGGGCCGCGCTTCGTGCACGACCTGGTTGCGTGCCAGATCTCAAATGAAAACGCACGCCTTCCGCCGCGCGGTGCCGGATCGAGACGCATCAGGTTCGCACGCGGATACGTGCCGACGTGAAACATCTATTTGGACGCGCCGACGGGGTTAAAGGGCATTCCAGGAGCAACCATTTTGCGAGACGCGCCGACGACGATCCACCATTGACGGATGCCATGCCATGACCAAGCCGGAACGAACCATCCCTCAGTCCGCTTCCCGCGCCGATTTTTCAAGCGCGGTCTTCGCGGCCGCTCCGCGCGTTTGTCGAAGAACGCTGCTGGCCGGCCTGGCTGCCGCCGGCATGCCGCTGTGCCGCCCGCGCCGCTGCCGCGCTGCCACCGCCAGCGTGGAACAGATCAGGGTCATCAGCCGCCTCCCGCACAGGTACCACGGCTGGCCTACGGTTGCGCAGAGACGCAACACGGAACTGCTGCTCGCCTACTCCGGCGGACGCGAATCGCACGTCTGCCCGTTTGGCCGAGTCGAAGTCATGCGGTCCGCGGACCACGGGGTGACCTGGAGCTGGCCGCGCGTGCTGCTTGACGCCTGCATCGACGATCGAGACGCCGGAGTCGTGGAGACGGCCAATGGGAGCCTGCTGGTCACTTCATTCACATCGCTGGCCTACGAACCAATTCTGAAGCGCGCCGCGGAACATGCCGCCGATAATCGGGACGCCGAATGGCCGGAAGAACGAATTGAGCGGTGGCAAGCCGCGCACCACCGGGCGGATGCCGCCCAGCGCCAGGCGGCGTTGGGCGTGTGGATGACTCGTTCCACGGACGGCGGGGTGACGTGGTCCGGGCGCTACGACTGCCTGGTGGACAGTCCCCACGGTCCCGTGAACCTGTCGGACGGCCGTCTGCTCTACGCCGGAAAAGACCTGTGGCGCGACGGGCACCGCGTCGGCGTCTGCCATTCGGTCGACGACGGCCAGTCGTGGCAGTGGTTGAGCGAGATTCCGGCACGGCCGGGAGACAGCCGTCGGAACTACCACGAATTGCACGCGGTCGAAACGGCCGATGGCCGCGTCGTCGTCCACATCCGCAATCACAACGCGCGGCACGAACGAGAAACCCTGCAAACGGAATCTTCCGATGGCGGCCGAACGTGGTCCGAGCCCCATTCGATTGGCGTGTGGGGTCTTCCGTCGCATTTGTTGCGGCTCAAGGACAATCGATTACTGATGACCTACGGCCACCGGCGGGCCCCGTTGGGAAACCAGGCCCGCGTCAGCGACGATCATGGCCGCACCTGGTCCGAACCGCTCCTGATTTCCAGTGACGGACACTCGGGCGATTTGGGTTATCCCTCGACGGTCGAGCTCCCGGACGGTCTCTTGCTGACCGTGTGGTATGAACGAATGAAAGGCTCGCCTTTTGCCGTGCTTCGCCAGGCGCGGTGGCGCCTTCGCGCGGGTTAAGCGGACATTTGGCGATGGCGGCCCGTCCAGATCGCCGCGACGTCGACCGGTTACAGCGCGACCGGGACCACATAAAACAACACGGCGCAAAAGTGGAGCAGACTACCCACGAGCACGAAGACGTGCCAGATGGCGTGAAAGTATCTGAACGACTTGTCGTTGGCATAGAAGACCGTGCCCGCGGTGTAGGCCAGGCCCCCGCCGAGCAACAACAAGAGCGCTCCGGAAGGCACGACCTGCACAATCGGTTTCGCCGCAATCAAACACACCCACCCCATGATCAGGTACACGGCCAGCGAGAATCGATCGTGACGGTGTCCAAACGTGAATTTGAAGGCAATTCCCATCACGGCCAGGGCCCATACGATACCGAATAAAGTCCATCCCCAGGGTCCACGCAGATTGATCAGGGTGAACGGCGTGTACGTGCCGGCAATCAGCAGATAGATGGCCACGTGGTCCATCGTGCGCAGCATCCGTTTCGTGCGCGGCATCGTGGCGGAATGGTACAGCGTGGACGCCATGTAGACGAGCACGAGCGATGTGCCGTAAACCGTACAGCCGACGATGTGCCAGGCGGTGCCTTGCAGCGCCGCCACCGCGATCAGCCCCGCCAGCCCCGCGACGCTCAGTATCAGACCCACTCCGTGGGTGATGCAGTTGGCCAGCTCTTCCTCAATCATCCATACAGGCGCCCACGGGGTTTCGACAGCGGAGCTCGTCTTCATGTACTCCTCCTCCTTGAGAAGCCGGACCCTGACCGCTGCCGGCCGAACCCGACAGGCGTTTCGTCTTTGAAACACGGCCGTTGTGCCCGACGAAACAGCCCCCTGGCAGGGCATAGCATGATTGGCCGCGGTCGGCACGGGCAATCGCGGCGCGAGGCCGGGTCCAGAATCATCGGTTCTTGGCGACGGCATCTGGCTACATCGACTAGAAGTCGGAAAGCCGCTCATAAAAAACGTTGCGACCTCAGCAAGTGGACCTAACTACAATAATGCACACACGCCGTGTGACCAAATTAATCCCCACAAACAGTCCCGCCGACGAGGGTGCGGCCCAATGGCCTCCCGCGTTGCAATGCGGCAAGGTCAGCGTGTATAGAAACTTGCGTTCACGCGAATTTCCAGGGATCGCGCGCCGCCCTCTTGGGCCGGCCGGCGGGATTACGGGAATTTGAGCCCCGACGCCCGCACGGGCGAGGTGACCTCGTCGGCAACCAACGCGCGTTCGTAGACGGCCGCTTCGTCGATCCTGCCCTCTCATGGCGCGACGCCGTCGCGCCGGCCTCCCACATAAAGGACGGCCATGCCTTCTGACGATGTAGCGTCGAGCTGGCCGTGCAGGTCGGGCGCGCGTCGGCCATTCAAATAGATCGTGCGGACGCGTGCCGTCACTGGCCGGCTGTAGTCCACATACTGTCGCCGCTAGTGCCCTGCGACATCATGGCCACGACCTGCCGGTCGCCCGGCGCACCGTCGAACTGCTCGGCAAACTGCCTCGAAAACGCCCCGCAGAAGTCGGCCGAAACCGGTGTGGATCCGTAATGGTGCATGGCATAGTTGGCCACGTAAGCCAGCGGTTTGCCCCGCATCGTCTGCACGCCCAGCAAGGTCAGAGCGGTGTCGGCCGGTCCTGCGGGCCCGATGTGGTCTGGACTCCGATGACCCGGATGCATGTTGGCCCGCACGGTCCGCCCGCCAAACGGATCTTCCGCCAGGCGATCGGGGCGGAGGATCCATCGGCGGCAGTGGTTATGTGCTGGATCCGATGCCACCGTCCAGCCGACTCGCACCGCAACGAGCCGGCGCGCCGCCCGTACGATGCTGTGCGCGATCCCGCCCACGAGCTGCTGCTGGTATTCGCGGTCCGCCCGGCTGCCCAGGCAGCCCATGGCGGCCGGCGCCGAATGCGTATGCGTCGCCGCAATGAGCATCCGGTCAACCGGAATTTTCGTTTCGCGTGAAGCCGATTGCTTGGCCTGGTCGAGCAACCTTCGAGGCAGCATCAGGCTATCGACCACGCCGATTGCCAGTCGCGTGGGACACGTCGTCCAGCACCAGCGCACGCGACATCAGCCGGTCATGTGCCTGATCGGCCAGGCGCTCTTGGAAATAGCCGTTGACGATGACGGGAAAACGCGCCGGGGTGATGTCGACCGCCGCAGCACCGGCACGCAGCGCGCACGCACGGGAGTCGTCGGCCTGGGCCCATGAGCCAGGCAGACCGCGCAGCACCGCGGCCAAAAACACCGCGAATGCAAACAGATTCGTTAATCGCAACCACGCCAACGCGTCAACGGATAACGAGCACGTACCCATGAGGATCAACAGAATCAACCGGACTCAGAGGCTCCGGACGCCAATCGGTCCAGGTGCACGCCCACGCATTCAGCCAGCGCTTCGGGGTGGTATCCGCCTTCGAGGACGCTGACCAGTTTCCCACCGGCATAGGCGGCGGCGACCTGTTCGACGGCCTCGGTCAATGGCCCAAAGTCCTCCGACTCCAGACCAAGCGACCCGATCGGGTCGGCCCGGTGGCTGTCGAAGCCCGCGCTGACCAGAACGAGCTGCGGCTTGATGCGGCTGGCGAACCGCTCCAATTCCGAAGTGAATTTCTGGATGTAATCGCCGCGGGGCGTCCCGAACGCCGTTGGCAAATTGACAATGGTGCCCAAACCGTCGCCGGAACCGGTTTCCTCCGCCGATCCCGTTCCGGGATAGAACGGCCAGCGATGGATAGAGAGGAAACCGACATGGGGATCTTCCCAGAACGTGTCCTGCGTACCGTTGCCGTGGTGCACGTCCCAATCCACGATCATCACACGTTCCATTTCCAATTCAGAAGTCGCCATGCGTGCGGCCACGGCGATATTGTTGAACAAGCAGAACCCCATCGGACCGTTGGTCAACGCGTGATGGCCGGGGGGCCTGACCAGGCAGAATGCCCGAGGATCGTCCCCGCGAACGACGCGCTGCACCGCGTCGCACACGGCGCCGGCGGCCATCCGCGCGACATCATAAGATCGATCGCTCACGACCGTGTCGGCTTCCACCTGCCGCCTGCCCTGGGAGATGAAGTTTTTCAATCCCCGGACATAATGCGGATCGTGGACACGGTAAAGGCGTTCGTCCGATACGGGTTCCCACGTTTCACGGCGCCATGGCGCGTCGCGCCCCCGCTGTTCAATATGTTGGACAATTGGGGGGAGCCGGCCGGCGCATTCCGGATGGCCGCCCGTGTCGTGTTCTAGAAAAATGGGATCGTAGTATAGCCACATGAGGATCGAAAACTCCAGGCTCGTGAGAGACATGCGTCCGTGGGTTCCGCGCACGGGCTATTGTAGCGGGCTCGCGCTCGAAGCAGTAATATGAGAATCCCGAGGAGAAAAAAGGGGGCCCGATCCGAGGCGGATTTCCCGCGGCCACCACACCGGGGCAGGGAGGGATGGCGGGGCGGACAAGCGACCTCAGCGACCCCGTACTGCCGGTTCCCCGTGGCGTTCGTTCGTCGGTCGCCGGGGGTCCACCAGCAGCGCAATGGGCTATCGAGCGTCTTCGAACAGGAGCACAATCGCATGACTCGGACCATGAACCATCTGAACCATCGATGGGCAGCGGCGGCCTGCATCGTTTTGGGCGGCGTGGGCCTGGTACTCGGTGCGGACCAAGGGACGCCGAGACCGCAGTACGCACACGAGTCGCTACGCGTCCCGCCGGCGGCCGCCGATGAACCGGTAAGAGCAACTTTTTCGCTCGACGCAGCGCTGAAATATCTCGACGACGGCGCCGTCGCCTGGTCCCGGGAGCGCAAATGCGTCTCGTGCCACACCAACGGCGCCTACCTGGCCTACCGGCCCGCGTTGACCTCCGTCGCCGGCGAGCCGCTGCGCAGCGTGCGTGACTTTTTCGTCGAACAACTGGCATCGATGGAATCCACCGAACAAGAAAAACTGCTGCGAACCTTCAGGCCGGCGCAGGTGGCATTCGTCGCCGCCGGCCTGGCGGAGTGGGACGCCCACGTCCATGGCAAGCGAACCGCGGAAACCGATCGGGCCCTGCGCCTGCTGTTCCAATTGCAGTTGGCGGACGGGTCTTTTGGCAACGCCGACTGCTGGCCTCCCTTTGAGTCAAGTTCTTACCAGGCTGCCACGGTGGCGGCGATGGCGGCTGCCACTGCCCCGGGATGGACGACCGACGTGCGCGACGAGGCATCGCGGGCCGGTTTCAAGAAGCTCAAACAGTACCTACGCACCACACCGCCACCCCACGATTATGGAAGCCTGTTGCTACTATGGACCGCCACGCGCGTCCCGGATCTGCTGGACGAGCCGCGGCGAGCGAGCCTCGTGGCCGACGTGTTTCGCCTGCAGAATCCCGACGGCGGCTGGTCCATACGCTCGTTCGCCGCTCCGGAGGCCTGGGGCAAAGGTAATCGGGCGGCGAAGCTTCGCGAAGAAGCGGACCTCGATCATCCGCCCAGCGACGGGCACCAGACAGGCCTGTGTGTCCTGGTGCTGCGTGAGGCCGGCGTTCCGGCCGACGACCAACGCCTGCAAGCGTCCGTCGGCTGGCTGCTGGCCAATCAACGCGAATCGGGCCGCTGGTGGACGCGGTCGCTCAATACGGACAATTTTCACTTCATCACCTACAGCGGCACATGCTATGCGTTACTGGCACTGGCCAAGTGCCACGCGATCGCCGGCCCGGGCGGGTGAGCTGCCGGGGCCATCCCGGCCGAACGTCAACGACGCGAGCCGCCCAAATCGCGTCGCCCCGACCGGCTCACACGTATCCGCGGCGAATGTTCCCGCGACCACCCGTGGCACGGCCGCCCCCGTTTGAGGCAACGCTTCCCCTGCGAACCTCGGAAAGATGTCCGGTTCCGGCAATTTTGGTGTCCGGTTGTCCGCCCTTCTTGCGCCTAGTTGACTAGTTGGACAGCGCCACTTCGGGCGAAAGACCTGCGAAAATCATAACCCGAAG
>CAZNKT010000035.1:0-52193 GCA_964573605.1 uncultured Pirellulales bacterium | reverse complement strand
GCGACGTGCATCACCGGGCAAGGATCCGGCGACATCACCGTCGAAAGAGTTGGCAGAACCAGCCGCGTTGCCATTCGCGCGAGCGGTACGGCCGCCGCCTAACGCCGCATGCCATCTGGCAGGGGTTGAACATGGTGCAGCAGCAACCGACCGACCGACACCTCCGCGCCGGCATGGTGGGCGTGGGGATGATTTTCGACGAAACCTATCGGCCTTTCTTCGAAACCGTCGCTCGCGACGGCTTGTACGATCCGGCCTTCGGTGTGTGCCGCGTATCGCTCGTCGGGATTGCCAGCAAGACCGGGTCCCGCGCCGAACAGTATCGACGCAGCGCAGGCGACCGCATCGGGCCGCTGGAGATCCACAAGGAGCCCGATTCCGTCCAGGGACTGCTGAAACAGGAGCCGGATTTCGTCTGCGTGGCCACGCCGGACGACAGACATTTCGACGCCGCGCGGGCGGCTCTGGAAGCAGGCAAGCACGTATTGATCGAAAAGCCTTCCGTCCTTTCAATGGCGGAACTCGATCGGCTGCAGCAGCTCGCGGAAAAACACAACGTGCTGGCGAAAATTGTGTACCACAAGTTGTTGGACCCCGACCACAAGAAGTTGCGTACGCTCGTATGTGATGGTCACCTCAGGCACGTGAACAACGGTTATTGCACGCTGCTCGAGCCCAAGTCGATCTCCGGTAGCCAGTTTGCGGAATGGATCACGGGCCGCAATCCGGGTACGTACGTCGCCGTGCACTACATCAAGCTCATCGATTTCACGTTCGGCGGCCGGCTGACCACCGTGGCTTGCTCGGGCCAGCGAGGACTGGTCGGGCCTCCCGGCGGCGCCACCTGGGATTCGACGCAACTGCGGCTGATATACCAGTACGAGAGCGGTCGCGAAGCCGCTTTCGACATCCATACCAGTTGGGTCACCCCAGACAATTTCCCAGGCTATGTGGAACAGGAAGTCCAGTTTCGGTTCGACAACGGCGTCTGGAACGGACACAGCCGGCGACGGGGCGTGGAGTGTACGATCGAAGGAAAGACGCCCGTCGAAATGAAGATATCGCAGAATAACCATTACAACGGTTCGTTCCTGGAACCCTGGGGGCAACGATCGCAGCGCGGCTACGGCATCGAAGCGATCGAACGATTCGCGCGCGAAGTGGCCTATGTGGAGTTTGGTGGGAAGGACGGCCGGCGCGGAGAGCGATTGGCGGAGGCGCGAGCGCTGACTTACAATGACATGGTCGCGGACCGTCAGGTGGTAGCCGCTGTGGAGTCCATGGAGTCCATCCTGGCCAGGCACGCACAAGGCCAACCGGACGGTATCGTCCGGGTCAACGACGAGGCCGGTGGACTCGTGCTGTACACGCCCGGATCGCACACTCCCGAAGTGCTGTACGACGGTCGCGTGTGAGCGCTGAATTTAACGCCAAACACAACGCCATGGCCCAGACCGGTCTCAAGGCCCCCGCCGGGGCAATCTTGCATCCCGAAGAGTCGCGGTCCAACGCGCTGCGTGAGCAGATCGCCGCGTTGGAGCCCCAGTGCCAGCGGACCTACACACCCAGCATGGCGGTGCTGCATCGCAGCGCGGGTTGCTACCACTACACGCCCGAAGGGCGCAAGCTGGCCGATTTCACATCCGGCGTGCTGGTCGCAAACCTGGGGCACAATCCAACTCGCTGGTGGAAGCGGGTTCTCGCCTACATGGGACTCGAAAACCTGGACGGGACAGTCGACTTCTGTCCGGCCGTCACCTTGACTGCCTACAACGCCGTCACCGAATTGGAGGTTCGGGCGACGCGCCGGTTGTTGTCCAATATGCAAGCGCAGCCGGGCGGCCAGCGGATGCAGCAGGTGCTGTGGGCGGCCAGCGGAAGTGAAGCCATTCAGAAAGCGTTGTGGGCCTCCCTCGCGCGACGCGAGGGTGCCGACATCATGCTCGCCACGCGGGCGGGCTTTCACGGAAAGAAAGGCCTGGCCGGAGCCGTCACCGGCGATGAGCACGACTCCGATCGAGATCCGCGGGTTCGTTTTGTCGGCTTTCCGATGAACGAATGCCGATCCCTGCTAAGACGCTGCCAGCCCCTGGATCTCGATCCGTATCGCCGCGAACTCGATGCCTTGGCCGACGAATACGGATCGCGATTGTGTTGTCTGATCACCGAGCCCTATCTCGGAGGCGGTGGATCGTATCATCCTCAAAAGGAATACATGCAGTTGCTTCAGGATTTCTGTCGCGCGCATGACATGATCTTTATACTGGACGAGGTGCAGTCTAATTTTGGACGCACCGGCACGATGTACGCGTACACGGCGTACGGCATCGAACCCGATATTGTCGTGCTGGGCAAAGGCATGGCCAACGGTGTGCCCGTGGACGCGGCCGCGGGACGGGCGGACGTGTTTGCCGCTCTGGGCTACGGAGCGGGTTCGGACACCTGGAGCGCCCATCCGCTGGGATGCGCGGCGGTACTCGCGACGCTCGACGAGTTTGAACAACATGACGTGCTGGGACACGCCGCCCGGCTGGCCGAAGTTGTGGAGGCCGGTCTGGTCCGCCTGACCGGGCTCGACGCCGTCGCGGCGGTGCGAGGAGAGGGAACAGTGTGGGGCGTCGAATGTGCTCCTGTGGGCAGCTTTTCGGCCGAGCAGATGGCCAATCGAATGGTGGAGACCTGTTACCTGGGCGATGCGTCGGGACGCGCCGTTCATCTGCTGGGTCCGCTGGCCGGCAAGGTCATCCGCGTCGCGCCGCCGCTAATCATGCCGCTGGACGAGGCCCGTGATTACCTCGACGCCATGGTCGCCATGGTGGCCGATGTTTCGTGACAAGCGACCGGACAGCCTCCGGATTGGTCGGGGATAGCGATGCCAAAATGGGTTGTTTTTATCGGGGTCCTCGCCTGCGTGACTCGGGCGGCAACGTCTGACGCGGGGCGGCCCGCGAGACCCCCGATCGCCACCGGGTTCACTCCGGGAGCCCAACACACGATCGTTGCTCCCGGTGCGTCCCCCGAGCTGCTGTGGGCCGAAGGGGAATTCACCGAAGGCGGGGCCGCGGCGCTCGACGGTACGATTCTGTTCTCCGACATCGGCAACCGCATTTTGCGGTACCATCCTCTCACGCGACGCACCACCGTCTTTCGCCAGCCGAGCGGGCGCGCCAACGGTATGACGTTCGACGCCCAGGGGCGGCTACTGGTGTGCGAAGGCGCCAAGCGAGGCGGCAATCGCCGAGTATCGATCTCGCGCGGAGACGAGCCCGCGCGGACGCTGGCCGACAACTGGAACGGCCAACGCTTTAACAGCCCCAACGATCTGTGCGTCGACCGGCACGGGCGTGTTTACTTCACCGACCCGAGATATGTGGGCGACGAGCCGCGCGAGATCAAATTCGAAGGGGTTTTCCGCATCGATCCGGACGGCCGGGTGGTAGTTGTTCAACAGGAACTGTCCAAGCCGAACGGGATCCAGCTATCGCCGGACGGACAATATCTATACGTTGTCGACCACGATCCGCGTCCAGGTGGTCGCCGGCAGATCCTCCGATTTTGTGTCGCGTCGGACGGCAGCGTGAGTTCCCGACAGGTGCTGTTCGATTCAGGGCCCAATCGCGGCATGGACGGCATGGCCGTGGACGTCGAAGGCAACCTGTACGCGGCCGGAGGCAGCGGTGACCAGGCGGGCATCTATGTGTTCGGCCCCGCGGGAGAACATCTGGCGTGGATCGCGCTGCCGGGCGACCCAACGAACTGCGTCTTCGGCAAGGGTCGTTTCACGCGGACGCTGTTCATGACGGCGCAGGCACCCGTCGATCCGTCGCGGGACGAGCCTCGACCGTACGGCCTGTATCGCATCGAACTCCGCAAACGCGGCTATCATCATTAGACATCAGGGACGCGATGGACAAAGTCGATCCCACGCCGGACCCTGTGTACGTCCACACGTTGCGCGAGGCGAAGATCATTTTGTGCTTGTGGACGATTTGCCTCGTCTACACATGCACGTATTGCTACCTGTACGGTTATCTGGATCACCCTACGCAGACAGGCTCCACGGGGCCCTCTCTCGGGGCGCTGGTCGGCCCTCTGCCGCAGTTTGATCGCGATCCAGACAGCCTGACGATGCCGCTCGGGTTGGGCATTCCCGATTGGGTTTTCTACGGCATTGTCGTGCCGTGGTGCCTCTGTATCGTGGGTACCCTGATCTTCTGCGTGTTCGTGTTCCAGGAGGACGACCTGGGAGTGGAAATGGACGAAGCGACGGGTGGTCCACCGGACGGAAACGAGGACCGGCCGGACGCATGACTGAAACGCGCGGCTTGACGATGGTCGTCTTCGTGGCATACATCCTGGGGGTGTTTGTCCTGGCCGCCGCATCCCACCGTCTTCTTGCCAAGAAGTCTTTTCTGCACGAGTACTTCCTGGGCAGCCGCGGTCTGGGCACGTGGTCGCTGGCATTTACCTTTGCCGCCACCAGCGCCTCCGGGGGCAGTTTCGGGGGGTATCCATCGCTGATTTACAGTTACGGCTGGGTGCTGGCCTTGTGGATCGGCAGCTACATGATCGTCCCATTGTGCACGATGGGCGTAATGGGAAAGCGGATCAACCAGGTAGCGAGAAAAACAGGCGCGATCACGATTCCCGATGTGCTGCGCGACCGGTACCAATCGACGCCGGTCGGTCTGGTGGCCAGCGTGATGATTATCTTTTTCACGACGTGTTTTCTCATCGCGCAGTTTAAACTCGGCGCGCTGATCATCGAAGATACGTTTAATCTCAGCTTTCGCGGCAGCTACGAGCTGAGTTTGGCCGTGTTCGCCATCACGGTCGTCTTCTACACGGCGTACGGTGGTTTTCGTGCCGTGGTGTGGACCGATGTGATGCAGGGTATTGTCATGGGGGCGGGAGTCGTCGTGCTGATCCCCATTGTCCTGAGCAAATCGGGAGGCCTGCAGCGTGCCACCCAAACACTCAGCGAGTCACCGCCCATGGCCGTGACATCGGTGCCCGGACCGGACGGTGACAAGGGCACGTTTAATGATCTGGTTTTCCGCGCTCGGCGTTCGCCATCGCCGGCCGGCATCCAATACGTGCACCCTCGAGTGCCCGGCGCGGATCTGTCCGTCGCCTGGGATGGAACGCCCGATGCGTTCGTGCGGGTCGCCCTGAGAACCGATGACTCCGGCATGGTCACCAGCACGGCGAACGACGTCCGTCGCGCCATCGAGGAACATCCCGAACTGTCCGACGCCATCCAGGTGGAGATCCCCTACAAGAACAACCGGATCGTAACTCAAAACGGAGGATTCGTTACCGTGGGCGCCGACGGCCTGATTTGGTTCCCCGATGACGTGTCTGAATACCGCTATGTATTCCTTCAGGGCGAAGACTTTTTGTTCGGTCCGGGCCGAACCAACACCGGCGCGCCTTTTCACCCGCTGGGTATGATCTTCTCCTTTTTCGTGATGTGGGCAATTACCGGAATGGCGCAACCGGGCACGATGGTTCGTCTGATCGCTTTCCAAGAGAGCAAGACATTAAACCGCGCCATCATGACGGTCACGATTTACTTTGCGTTCATTTATCTGCCGTTTGTGTTTGTCGTCATGGCCGCCCGCAACATCTTGCCGGTATTGACGCCCGAGGATTCCGATCGCGCCATCGTGCTTGTCGCGACACGGCTTGTCGCCGACATGGGCACCGCATACCAGGTGTTGGGAGCCATTTTCATTGCGGCGCCATTTGCGGCCGTGATGTCCACGGTGGACAGCATGCTGTTGCTGATCAGCTCATGTGCGGTTCGCGACATTTACCAGCGTTCGATCAATCCGCAGGTGAACCAGCGTGTTGTTCGATTTGTCAGTTATGCGACGACGGCCATCATTGGCACCTGCGTAACAGTAGCCGCTTTACACCCGCCGGATTTTCTGCAGAAGATGATCGTTTTCGGTGCGGGAGGGCTGGCTGCGACGTTCCTGTTTCCCACCATGCTGGGGTTGTACTGGAAGGGGATGACGCGGCAGGGCGCGCTGGCCTCGATGTTGGGAGGATGCAGCATCACCATTGGTCTGTTCTTGCCCACGCTGGCGGGCAGTCCCCGCATTGAATTGCTCGGCTTGCACCCGAACGTGTGGGGGCTGGTCGTGTCGCTGGTGCTGGCGATCGTGGTCAGCAGGCTCACCGGCCCGCCGCCGCCGGAGTTGGTCCGGCGGTACTTCTACCGGTAATCAAAAGGGGATGTCGCCGTTTCTCAGATTGCGCAGCGGTCGCGGCCGGCGACCAGTGATCGCATTTTGGCATCGGCGATGCTTCGCGGAAGCATCCAGAAGCCGCAGTCGGGATGGACGTACTTGATCCGTTCTGCGCCGAGTACCGACGCGGCGTGATCGATGCGTCGAGCGACTTCGTCGGGACTTTCCACCTGATTGTCCTTGATGTCGATCACGCCAATGCCCAACCCGAGCGAGGGTTTGACGTCGGCGAGCATCGCCAGTTCGGACGCCGGCCGGCGGGCCATCTCCAGCACAGCGTGATCTGCCTGCAAGTCATTCAAAAAGGCGATCAATTTTTCGTAGGTGCCCTTTTGAATCACCTGGCCTCCATAATTGCCAAAACAGAGGTGAACCGCTGTTTCCCGGCGACATCCCTCCAGTACGCGATTGATCCCCCGCGCAGCCAGAGAGCCGTCTCGGGCATGACCGGTGACATTGGCTTCGTCCACTTGCACGATGTCGGCATCGATGCTCGCCAGTTGTGCTTTAAGCACGTCGGCCAGCGCCATGACGACTTGGTCCAGCTGGCCGTAGTGGCGGTCGGCCAGCACCTTGGCCAACATGTACGGACTGGTCACGGTGAACTTTTTGGGATGCGTCGTTAAATCGCGATAAAGCCCGTAATCGCGAGGCAAATTCAGAGACCCGGCTCCGACCGGTCCCGTGATGATTCCCGCCGGCTGCGTACGATATTCCATCCCCTCCTGCTCACGCCACGAATTGATTTCGTCCATCGTCAATTCGTTTCGAATTCCGGATAGCGGCCGCAGAAAATAATCGATCATCCCATTGGTTTCGGCGTGGTTGACATCCCACCGATACAGTTCCCCGTCAGCCACCACGTCGATGCCGGCCAATTCCTGAACCTTTAACACGGCCAGGATGGCGTCGCGGAGGCTCTCGCGCGTGCTGAACACCTTCAGCCACGTTGGTACCGGATAACTTCCCACCACGGTGCACTTGATCATGATGCGATCTCCAGGGACTCGTACCGCCACTGGTCGGCCGCGTGCAGGCTGTCCCAGGCGGGCAGGACCGCAAATCCGAAGCCGGGGCACTGCAGGGATGCGATGGAGAAACAGCCGTCACGCACTGCCGGTGCGACTCTTCCGTGCTGCCGGGCATAGAGATCGCCATGCGCGGCCAGCGCCGCCCGTTGCTGCTCGTCGGGTAAATAGCTCAGCCCGGGGTGGAAATGGTGTCCATTGCGCTCGACGTGCGCCAGCCCCAGGGTGGCCGCCAGGCACAAATCCGACTGCATGGGCACGATGCCCACGGAACAGAGGTCCTCGCCGGTAATGACATAGCGGCCATTTCTACCGCGATCGTTATGATGCCAGGCCAGCCCGGCATTCAGCAGACTCTTGATGGCTCCTTTGCACGCCTTGCTGCTGACTCCGCGGTAGCCAACGTCGATGGCCGTGCGGAAAGAGTCAAGGCGGCCGTCGGCTTCGTCGATGATGACGGGCTTGTGTTGTGCCAGTTCGCGAATTGCCCGCGTGTGGCGTGTGGACAAGGAGACGCCGCGCGGCAGCGGCTGTTCGATGGCCAACGTATTGTTCCATAGCGTCCGCAGTCCGGATGTGCCCCGCAGCAGGCCGATCAGATCCTCGAAATCGGATTCCGTTTCGAACAATTCATTGCCGTCGAGCGTGACGCCATAGTCGCCCTCTCGCGTGGGTTCGATGATAGCCGCCGCGGCCAGCAATCGTTGACAGTCGTGATCCAGGTTACGGGAGAGCTTGATTTTGAAGTATCGCGTCCCGGTCGTCTGGACGTACTCCTCGAGCGACTGTGGAAAGCCGTCGTTCAGCCGCTCGTCCGGCGGGATTTCCGCCGCCGTGAGCGGATCGCCCAGCCCGACGGTATGGCGCACGTAGATCGATTCTTTAGGCTGCGCGGGGAGCCAGTCGGATGGGGCCAGGCCACGAAGCTCGGGGTGCACCGCCGCGGCCTCGATACCGAACACATTTTCACGGACGGCCCGCGCCAGCGGCAAGCCGGCGGCACGGGCCAACGCATCCATGATCGCGCGTTCCACCATGCTCAGGCCAAAGCTGGCCAGCAACGGCGTCGTTCCGTCGGCGGCGGCCTGCCGGTGCAGTTCGTCATTGGCAGCCAGCCATAGCGGAAAAAAGGACACAGGCAAGGCTGCTTCGGCCAGAAAGAACCGCTGGGACTGCTCGAGCACGCCGAGCATGTCCGCGATCTGTTGCCGAAAGTCCTTGTCCGGAGATTTGTCGAACCACGACGGCGGAAGGCAATCGCCGCTGAAACCGGACTGCAATCGCCCGCCGATCTCAATCGTCGCTTCCAGAGTCGCCTGCGGACAACGAGTCAGGCACGCCGTGCCGTAGCGAAACGGGAGGCGCGTGGTCGAATTGCGAAGTCCCAGGCGGGTGGTCTTGAGCGCAAACTGCATGGCCGGTTACGGGTAGACGACAACCGCATTCTGCGAGCGAGCGAACGTCCGCGTATCAGCGAAGCAGCGGTTCATGCTATCGCAACCAAAACCACGCCACAAGCACCGCACGCGAAGGCTGATCCACCGCGGTGGCGGCGTTACAATGGACACATCGCTTGACCCTTTTATGAGCCCGGGAACGCAACGGTGCGCGTCGGAATCATCGTTCTACAGCACGAGTCGAATACGTTTCTGGCAAACAGGACTGACTGGAAGCACTTTAAACTGGACCTACTCATCCGCAGTGCACACCTCCGCGCGGATTCCGCGGGGGATCACCACGAACTGGCTGGATTCATGGCAGGCCTGGCCGACGATGACCTGCGCGCCATGCCGCTGGCCGCCGCGCGGGCCATTCCAGGGGGCGTCGTGTCCGACAAGGCGTTTTCCCGTCTCGTGGCACTGGTCCTCGATGAGCTGCGCCGCGCCGGACACCTGGACGGGTTGTTGCTCGCTCCGCACGGAGCACTCGTGTCGGAAAATCATCCCGACGGCGACGGTTACTGGATGACGCAAGTTCGTCGCCAGGTGGGCGACGCGACGCCAATCGTCGCCACGCTCGATCCCCACGCCAACCTGTCCCAGACGATGGTTGACGCCTGCGACGCACTGATCGCCTATCGCACGAACCCACATCTCGACCAACGTGATTGCGGCAGACAGGCAGCCCATCTTTTGGCGCGCATCCTGCGTGACGGGGTTCGACCGACGATGGCCGCCGCCTGTCCTCCGCTGGTGATCAACATCGAACGGCAGTCAACGTCCGAACCGCACCTGGCAACGGTTTTTTCCGAAGCCGATTCGATGCTCCACCAGCCCGGCGTGCTGTCCAACAGCATCGTGCTGGGGTTTCCCTACGCCGATGTGGCCGAAATGGGCAGTGCCGCAATCGTCGTCACCGACGACGATCAGCAGCTTGCCGCGAAGCTGGCCGGCCAACTGGGAAACAGCCTGTGGAAACGCCGCGATGAGTTTGTCGGAGCAATGATTGGTGTCGACGATGCCGTGCGGCGAGCGACCGGTATGAAAGGCCCTGTGTGCCTGCTGGACATGGGCGACAACGTGGGCGGCGGATCTCCCGGCGACGGAACGCTGCTGGCGCACGCCATCCAGCGCCATGAAACGACGACGGGCTGCGTATGCTTATGTGATCCCACCGCCGTCAAGCGTGCCGCGGATGCCGGCAGCGGGGCCACGGTGGTGCTGGACGTCGGCGGCAGAACGGACGATCGGTACGGACGGCCGCTGCGCGATGCATTCCACGTGGAGCGAATCTGCTCGGGCCAGTTCATCGAACACGAATCGCGGCACGGCGGGGCATCCCGCTTTGATCAAGGCCGGTCGGTCGTGTTGCGCGGCAGCAAGGGCCTTACGTTGCTCGTGACATCGCGGCGTGTGCCCCCGTTCAGTCTGAGACAACTCACCAGTTGCGGCCTGGACCCCGCTCGCTTTCAAATTCTTGTCGCCAAAGGCGTGCACGCGCCGATGGCCGCTTATGCAACCGTTTGCCGCAATTCTCTCCGCGTCAATACGCCGGGCTGCACATCGGCCGATTTGAACGAACTGCCGTTTCACCACGTTCGTCGTCCGCTGTTTCCGCTGGATCGCGATGTTTCGTGGGACGCGACGGCGTGATGTGATATACTGGCCCGGAGTGTTCGCGTCCGACGCCAAACGATGCGCGTTCGGTGCGCGCCGGTCGAGTTTTCATGATGGCCAGGGACGGCGTGGGAACAGGGCAAACATGCGCTGGATGGTGGGATTGTTGCTCGTAGCGTTGTCGCACCCGGTCGGGGCGGACGGGGGAGCGCCTGTCGAATATGCTGCCAACGTGCAGCCGATCCTTGAGCGGCACTGCTATTCGTGTCATGCGGGCGCGGAAGTGCAGGCCGACTTGCGACTCGATACGGCTGCCGGGGCGATCCGTGGCGGAAACAGCGGGCCCGCGATCGTTGTCGGCAACAGCAGCGCCAGCCTGTTGATTAAACGAGTCACCGGCACGGGCGGTTTCGAGCGGATGCCGCCGGAGGACGGGCCGGCGCCGTTGAGCGACGCGCAAATCGCCGTGCTGGCGAAATGGATCGACCAGGGTGCCCACGCTCCCGTGGACGGAGTGCCCGAGGCCCAGACATCCCGCACGTCGGACCACTGGTCGTTGCAGCCCGTGACTCGCCCGCGGATCCCCGATGTGCAAACCACCGGCTGGGCCGAAACCGCCATCGATCGATTCGTGCTCTCGCAGCTCGAAGCGCGCGGCATGGAGCCCTCTCCTCAGGCCGATCGCACAACGCTCGTTCGCCGGCTCAGTCTCGATCTGCGCGGCACGCCGCCGTCGATTGCCGAAGTCGAGCAGTTTCTGGCCGATTCCTGCCCGGACGCTTACTATCGGCTTGTCGATCGCCTGTTGGGAACTCCACAATACGGCGAGCGATGGGCCCGCCACTGGCTCGACCAAGCCCGCTACGCCGACTCGGACGGCTACACGAATGATCGCGCCCGCTCGATCTGGAAATATCGCGATTGGGTGATCGACGTGCTGAATCGAGACCTGCCGTTCGATGAGTTTGTGATCGACCAGATTGCCGGCGATCTGCGTCGCGACGCCGGCCTGGACCAAATCGTGGCCACGGGGTTCCATCGTAACACGCAGCACAATCGCGAGGGAGGCAGCGACCCGGAACAGTACCGCGTGGAGCGCGTGGCGGACCGTGTGAACACGACGGGCGAAGTACTTCTGGGGCTGACGATTGGATGTGCGCGGTGCCACGATCACAAATTCGATCCGATCACCCAACGGGAATACTATCAACTGTTTGCTTTTTTCGACAATTGTGATGAACCCACTTTGCCCGTCCCGGACGCGGGGCAGCAACGGCGTTGGGACGAATTGCAAGTGGCGCTGCGCGACACGCGGCGGACGATCGACGCCTACGACAAAGCGCATGTTTCCGGCCTTTCCGATTGGGCAGCCGCCGCGCGGCGCGATGAACAGACTCCCGCGGACCTCCGCGAACTGCTCGCTGTCGACCGCAAGAAATGGACCGACGCGCAGCGTGAGACGGTGATGGACCATTTTCGTAAGTCGAGCTCCGAAGGCCTGAAGCTGGTGACGCGACGCGATCGGCTCGAGGGTGACGAGAAGAAGCTCCGCGCCCAGATTCCCACGTCGCTCATCATGCGGCGGCGGGAACAGCCGCGGACAACGCATATCCATTTACGAGGAAACTTCCTGGACCAAGGCCGCGCGGTCGAGCCCGGCACACCCGCCGTGTTGCCCGGCATCGCGCCGGCGGATGACACGCCGACGAGACTGGACCTGGCCCGATGGCTGGTGCGTGCAGACAACCCGCTCACGTGCCGCGTGACCACCAATCGCATCTGGCAATATCACTTTGGCATGGGACTCGTGGAAACGGAAAACGATTTCGGCGCGAAGGGCGTGCCTCCCAGCCATCCGAGATTGCTTGACTGGTTGAGCAGCGAATTGATCCGGCAGGAGTGGAGCCTGAAACGCATGCATCGCGTGATTGTTGCGTCCGCCGTGTACCGGCAATCGTCGCATGCGCGGCCCGAACTTCGCGAAATCGATCCGCGCAATCGTCTCTTGGCCCGTCAGAATCGAAACCGGCTGGAAGCCGAAGTGATCCGGGACGCGACGCTGGCCGCGGCCGGACTGCTCTCGTGCGAGATCGGCGGCCCCAGCGTCTTTCCCCCGCAACCGCCCGGCGTCGTCAAATGGGCCCGCGACGCGTCCCGTAAATGGGTTGTCAGTCAGGGTGCCGATCGTTTTCGGCGAGGCATGTATACCTATTTCTGGCGGACGACGCCCCATCCGTTCTTGAAGGCGTTTGATGCTCCCGATTCCAATGCGGCGTGCACGCGCCGCGATCGGTCCAATACGCCGATCCAGGCCTTGATGCTGCTTAACGACGAAGCGATGGTCGAATCCGCCACGGCATTGGCATTGCGGATCATCCAGCAAGGGGGACCCTCGGACAGCGATCGAATCCGATTTGCGTTCCAACGGTGCCTGGGCCGGGAGCCGGACCGCGTGGAAATGGACGCGCTGCGCGAACTGTTGGACCGGGAGCGCCGGAACGGCGACGCGGGCGCGGAGGGCGAGCCGCCGACCGAGGAACCGCTTGCCTGGACGTCGGTGGCGCGGGCCTTGTTGAATCTGGACGAATTCATCACGCGAGAATAACAGCGAGCGGGAGTCGATCATGTCGCCAGATGTGCATTCACCGGTCACCGCGCGGCGCGAATTCCTCGGGCAGACCGGGCTGGGATTGGGTTTGGGCCGTGTGGCGCTGGGCTGGCTGCTGCAACAAGATCGGTTGCTGGCGTCTCCGGTGGGCGATGCTTCGCCGAATCCGCTCGCGCCGCGGTCACCGATGTTTCCCGCGCGGGCCAAGGCTATCATCCAATTGTTCATGGCCGGCGGGCCCAGCCAGCTGGAGTTATTCGATTACAAGCCCAAGCTCCAGCAGTTGAACGGCCAGACCGTCCCGCCGTCATTCGTGGAAGGCAAGCGGTTCGCGTTCATTTCCAACGACGCCAAATGCCTGGGGACGACGCGCGCATTCAAACAGTATGGTGAATGTGGAGCGGAGGTGTCCGAATTGTTGCCCCGTACCGCGGAGATTGTCGACAATATCTCGTTCGTTCGCACGATGCATACGGACAATTTCAATCACGGCCCGGCCAAGCTGATCACGCAGACCGGCACGACACTGTTTGGCCGACCGTCGCTGGGAGCGTGGACAGTGTACGGGCTGGGTTGCGAGTCGCGCGACTTGCCCGGATACGTCGTGCTGCACTCCGGGCCTCGCGGTCCCCGTGGCGGTTCGTACCTCTATTCGAGCGGATTCTTGTCCAGTGTTTACCAGGGGGTTCCGTTGCGGAGCCAGGGCGACCCGATACTGAACTTGAACAATCCGGCGGGCGTCAGCCGCGATCGGCAGGGGCGTGTCCTGCGGACCATCAACCGATTAAACAAGCGTCGCCACGAAGTGACGGGGGACGCGGAAATCGAGGCCCGCATCGCCAACTATGAAATGGCCTACCGCATGCAGGCCAGCGCGCCGGAACTGATCGACCTGACGCAGGAAACCGCCGACACACTGGCGATGTACGGAGCGACGCCCGGCGAGGCGTCGTTCGCCAACAACTGCCTGCTGGCCCGCAGACTCGTGGAGCGCGGCGTGCGGTTTGTCACGCTGTTCCACACGAATTGGGATCACCACGGCGGCCCCGAGGGTTTGGAGGGCCACGGCCCTCAATCGCTGGAAGCCGCATGCAGCGCGGTTGACCGCCCCACTGCGGCACTGGTCAAGGATCTGAAGCAGCGTGGCATGTGGGACGAGACGCTGGTCTTGTGGGGCGGAGAATTCGGCCGCACACCGATGGGCGAACAACGCAAGCCGCCCGGGCGCGACCACCATATCGATGCTTATACGGTCTGGCTGGGAGGCGGCGGCGTCCGGCCCGGCCATTCCATGGGTACCACGGATGAACTCGGCTTCTATCCCACGGATCCAGATCGGGCCGTGCACGTGCACGATCTCCAGGCCACGCTCTTGCACCTGCTCGGCATGGACCACTTGAAGCTCACCTACCGTTTCCAGGGTCGGGATTTCCGGATCACCGACGTCGGAGGCAAGGTGGTCCATGAGTTGCTCAGCGATTCATCGGGATCGGGATAACTCGTGTTCATGCATCTTGGCAGCTCCGTGAGCAATCCGTTTGTAGATCAAACGCGAAGGGGCACGTGCCCGGCCGGTGCCGCCATCAATGACTGTGAGCTGCCATCGCTTTGGTGCCTGTTTACCGCCTGCCGGTATGGTCGCGTCCCGGCGGCACGGGATCATTTTGCCGACCGCGCCGCGAATGGCTGGCCCCCGGCCTTCTGGAGGACTTCGTCGAGCCGCACGGGAGTGCCTCCACGGCGTTTGCTCTCGTCCGCCGCTTCCATGAATGCAAAGATTTCCAGTGTTTCCGAGGCCGGTACGGGAGGCGTACCCGTCTGAAAGAAAATGGCGACTTGTTCCAAGAGCGGCTCGTATCCCGCAAAGTCGCCACCCGTCTGGATGGACCCGGTTCCATAGACGGTGGCGCCATAGCCGCGCTTACCCGCGCGCATGCCGCGGAATGTGCCCACGCGCCCCTTGCGCCAAGTGCCCACGGCAAGCTCCGTACTCTCGGTCTGCACGCGCGCCACGGCTTCGCAACCCGGGCCCATGACCGTGAACAACAGCTCCACGCCATGCACGCCGTACCAGAACAGATCAGGATGGTGGGGTTCGAGCGAGCATGGACTGTAGGCATCGCATCCGATGATTTCGCCCACGGCACTGTCGGTTCGCAACTTGATGACATGAGGGCTGAAACGCAATGCAGAACTGGAGAAACAAGGGACATCATGCTCGGCGGCGAGGCGGAATATTTCTACGGCGTCCCGCAAGCTCCCGGCGACCGGCTTGTCGATAAAGACGGGTTTTCCAGCCGCGAAGACAGGACGCGCCTGATCCAGATGCACGCGCCCGTCGACGCTTTCCAAAAGCACGACGTCCACGCGCTCGAGCAAGGCGTCAATGGAACCCACTATCTCCAAGCCCATCCCGCGCAGTTCTTCCGTGTATTTAGCCACGCGGTCGCGGCTGGCGGGGATGTCGGGGCTTCCGCCCGGAAAGGCTGTCGTGACTTGTATCGCAGCGGTGGCCCCCTCGCTATCGGGGCGATTGAAGATCTTCGTAAATGCGATGGCGTGCGACGTATCGCAACCGATAATGCCTGCCCGTAATCGTTCCGCCGCGCTACCGGGCATGGCATGGGCGCCCATCACGCTGAACGCGACAACTCCCAGACTCAGCGTACGGCAATGCATGGCAATTTTCTCCAGTCAAGTCAGACACGCTCAGTCCGTCGGCACATGCGGCCAATGAAGATGACGGTGCAGAAAATCGAAGGTCCCCCGTCCATGAATTTTGTGAGGGCCATAGAAGAATTCGATCTCCGTCCGGTCCGGAATCTTCAGGTCGGCATACATTCTCCGGACTTTTGCGTACTCGAAAGCCACGTATTCGTCGTGAGATACCCCGTCATAATGTCCTCGCTCGACCATAAAGGGTCGGGGACAGATCAAGGCGGCCATTTCGGCATAATTGAAAGTGGAACCGAGGTCCCATTCAAAGATTTCATATTCCCCTTTCCCATAGTAACTGACCGGGTCGCGATCCGAGACATTTTTCCAGACCCACTCGTTGAAATCCCCGGCGCATATGACCGCGCAGTACGACTCGACCAGTGGCGGGATCCGCATGGCCGACTTTCCGCCGTAGCTTAGTCCGTAAAATGCGATGCGATCGGGGTCGACCTCGTCCAGGCCGCCCAACCACCTTACCAATTGCCGGTGTTGGGGCACCATCAGCGAGAACAGGGTCTTCTTGATGGGGTTGGCCTTGCGCTGCAAGGTGCGGAATCGGTCCTGGAAAATGTACAAATGCTGCGGAGCGAACGTAACGAATCCGCGTTCGGCGAGCTTGGTGGCGAACGCTTCGTAGTACTGCGCCTGATCGGGACCGATTACGTGCTGCGGGCGTCCTTCCAAGCCGTGCTGGCATACCACGGCCGGTCGCGACTCACCGGGGCCGATGTTCTTGGGGATCTGCAGGATTCCATAGGCGAACAGACCGGGCAGTACGTCCAGCACGACCTCGTAGCCGGCGGTCCGCTCCGTGTCGATGATTTTCCGCGAGCGGGGTTTTGGATCGACCAACGGACCGGAGAAATCGCCGATCACCTCCGTTCGAAAATAGTCCCGGTACCACTCGATGTCCTTCGTGAATGCCTCCAGGTCGCGGTTGCGCGTATCGACGCGGGACAGGAATTGCGCGCGGGTATACGGGCTTTCGACAAGGAGCCGCTGGGTGCACGCGTTCATCTGGCGGTACAGCCGCGCGACCCGCGGACGCGGGTCGAAATCCGTGCGGAGATGCTGCGGACCGTCGCCCGATGCAGCCAGACGAAATTCCTCCCGCAGTCCGTTGCCGAATCTGGCCAGCCACGCCTCGGTGCCGAACGGGCCGCTGCCGTCGGCGCTGGCGACCAGTTGCAAACCTGCCTCGGCGCCGAGTCCCGCCACGAGATCACGGGCCCGCGCGATTTCCTGTTCGACGCGCTGCAGCGGCGGTGTGCGCGTGCGTCCCGGACCGCCACCAGTATCGGGGGGAATGGTGACGGCAGGGACCGCGCACGCCTCCACGACCAGCAATCGCGGAGCGATCAGGCTGGCTATTTCCGCGTCGCCGAATTCGTCCAACAGGCCGAAAACGTTGCGATCCAGCGGCTCTTGCCAGAGTTGCTGCCGGGAGTCGAAATAACCGCTCACGCCCGCCGCATCAACGCGCGGGTCGATGGCGGCCGCGTACATGGCCAGCAATCCACCTTCGCCATAGCCCAACACGCCCACGCGGCGCGGTTTCGGCCGAGTTGCAAACCAGTCGACGGCGGCCAAAATCTTCTGCACTTCGTACCCGATCACGTGCCTGCCCATTTCGAACGCGGGCCGGTACAGCAATTCTCTGTGCGTAACCCGCGTTTGGCGTTTATTCCCTTCGGCCAGGGACAATTCGTGGCCGCGATCTATGATGGCGGGCACCAGCACGCGACAACCGCTTTCGGCCAGTCGGCGGGCGAATTGCGAAGCGGCAGGCACTCCGGGTGTGAGGCCACAGATCATTTCGGGCGTTTGTTCGGCGTCCGGTACGGCCACCACATTGGCCACCACTTGCCGCGAGGATGGCTCCAACAACAATCCCTCTGACCACACGCCATCCAGCACCGGCCACCTCACGGCATACACGCGGAACGCACCACTCTGTCCGACCAAGGCTGGACCAGACCAGGTAGCCAACAGTTCCAGGTCATCGAACGCCACCCGGTCGTCGCGCGCACCAATGATGTCACGAAACCGTTGCCGGTTGCCACGCACCGACTTCCGATAATTTTCAGGAGAAGACGTATCGCGATTCCAGTGACGACGACGGCGACCCATCGATTGTTCAGTTTGATCGAGAAGAAACGCGTCGGCCGCCTGCACCAGCGCCGATGCAATGTCTCCCTGCATCGTCAACGGACGGGTGCCGGGCAGCACGTCGGGCGCGTGCGAGCCTTCCACCACAGGGGACGGCGCGCCACGCGGCCCTGCTGCCGCGGCTGGGGACGGGGCCTGTTCGCCGGCGGTCGCTACGACCCCGCAACACGCGGCGCACCAAAGTATCAGAAGACGACGCTGCCACAGACGCATTCCGCGGCCGCATGAATGCCGGCTTGTTTGAAAGGTGGCCGTGTGCCACGCGGGGAGCGTCGACGCAAGAATCGTCACACCCGCTCCTCGAGGACCCATGGAGAACGATACGTTCGCTTGAACAAGGCCATCGCCTCCGGGTTGTCGCGAATGTGCTCGGTTTGCGGATCGACGGCGATTTTTTGTCCCCCCAGACGATAACTGATATTGGCGTAATGGATCCACAGAGCGCTCCGATGCGCCTCGGAGATCTCCGCGTTGGGTCGCCGCCTGGTGCGAACGGCTTGGAGGAAATCCTCCTTGTGTTCAGGATCGGGAAACCGCCCAAAGGCCTGATCCTTGACGACCGGCTGACGGCTCTTGGGGCGCACAAACACTTGCCATCCCCCGCCGTGCCGGCCCACGAGCATCATGCCCTCGGTGCCAAATATCTCGATGCGTGTCGAATTTTGCATCCAGTACGGGAACATATCGCTCTGCCGGACGCCCGCATCGGTCTTCAACATGTAGGGGGCGAACAGCGTTAATTCGAAGCTCACGAGAAGTCCATCGAAGTCATACAGCGCGATCTGCGTATCGGGGCTCTGGGCCGCGGACTGGATATCGAACCGGCCACCCGTCGAATATACCGTGCGGGGATAATCGACGCCGAGTAGCCAGCGCGCCAGGTCGATCTGGTGACTGGCGTCATTGGCAATGTCCCCGCCCGAGTAGCTCCACTGGTGGTTCCAGCACTTGTGCATGCTCTCGTTGTAGGCGTGTTCCGGAGCGGGGCCGTTCCACATATTCCAATCCAAGCCATCCGGCGGCTGGCTGTCTTCCACTACGGGGCAGTTGCCCCACGGCGGTTTCTGATTATAAATGCGGCACAGGTGAACTTTGCCAAGCTTTCCTTGCGCGATGTATTCCCGCGCCCGCATGTTGTACGGCGCGCTTCGGTTCTGGAAACCGCACTGAACGACACGGTCGTACTTGCGAGCCGCCTCGATCATCTTCTGTCCTTCCCAACAGTTATGGGTCGGTGGCTTTTCCACGTACACATCCTTGCCAGCCTGGCAGGCCCATACCGTGGCCGGCGCGTGCCAATGGTCGGGCGTGGCGATGACGACGGCATCGAGCGACTCGTCGTCCAGGAACTCACGAAAGTCGTGCGTGTACTTCGGTGCCTGTCCGCCTTGCATGCGGGCGATGGCGGCGGCTCCACCGGGCAGCACGCGGGCGTTGACATCAGCCAGATACGCGATATGACAGTCTTCCCGTTCGGCGAATCCTTTGGCCAGATGCAGTCCGCGACCGCCGCAGCCGATGATGCCCAAAGCGATCTTGTCGTTGGCGGCCGCCGCCCGCGCGGAACGCGCATTGCGCAGGACGGTGATTCCTCCTGCCATCCCCCAGCCGATCCCTTGCGAACGTTCAAGAAAATCTCGACGATGCATCATTGCGTACTCCCGTCACGTGCCGTACGTGCCACCCGCCAACGCGGCCTCAATTATAGGTCCGCACCGTGCCGCTCTCCAGCACAGGTCACCACTGGCAGGTCACCACTGGCGTGCGCGAACGAAGGAGTTCCGTCATATTGTCAGACAACGATCGCGGGCGGCCACTTCCCATTCGCCAACCCGCAGCCCGTTTTCCACGACGATAACGGATTTGTGGAGAGCCGAGGTCGGACAAATGTGCCCGGGGATGCCCAGCAGCACGTCTCCCGGAACGAGCGGGCACGATTGGGGAACCTCCAGCTGCAGGTGTTCTTCGTTTTGCAGGACGGGTTTGGCTTCGGGTAAGTCGGGAAAATAAATCCGGCGATCAAGCGGCTGATCCGACGCCACCGCCTTGTATCCCAGGTCGAGCGTAACACGTTGCGCAGCAGTGCGGCTGATCACGCGCGTGATCAACGCGGCAGCCGGCACGAAGTCCAAATCGGGAAATGTATGCCCGTAGCCGTGGTCGTGAAACACACATGTGCCGGGGCTCAGTTGGATTGTCGGATCATCCATTTGCGCGTACACGGGAAACGTCACCGTCCCGCCGCAGACCATGCGGGGCACGTCCAGACCGTCCCGTCGCAGGCCGTCTCGGAATGAAAGCACGCGGTCGAACGCTTCCTGAACGGCGGTTCGGCGCTCGCCGACCGCGACTTGCTTGTGGTGGCCGTCGTAAACGTGCAAACCTCCCGGAACGAGGCCCGGCTGATGGTGAATCTGCCGATAAAGTTCTGCCGCGGCGTCTCCCGGCGGTACGCCGGTTCGGTGCTGGCCGGTGTCGATGTCGAGCAGAACATCGACTGAAAGTCCTCGCGCATGCACGGCCTCGCCGAGCGCGGTTATGGCGCGATGATCATCGGCTATCACCGAGAAGGCCACGTCGGGAAACGTCTGGCGGTAGCGCACGGTCCGGGAGATGTTGGGACCGACAATGTTGTACGCCAGCAGCACATCGCGTGCACCCGCCCGGGCGAGCATTTCGCATTCCGCCAGTGTGGCGGCTTTATGCCGCGTTATCCCCCGTTCCAATTGAAGATGCACCACCGCGGGCATCTTGTGCGTCTTGCAGTGCGGGCGCAACCGCGCTGCATCGGCGGCGATGCGGATCATCGATTCGATATTACCGACGACCAGGTTACGAAACACCACCAGGGCCGGAGATGCGATGTGCTGCACATCGTCGATGTGATAACGGACGTCGCACGATGGCAGCCGGGCGGGAATCACCTGCTACTAAGTCCTTTCACCTCGATTGGATCGTATCTCCGGCAAACGCCGCATCCGACGGGTTGCCGCCGGAGAGCACATAGGCCAGCAAGTCCAAGATCTGATCGGCCGTCAATGGATCGAGCAGTCCCGCAGGCATGCGGGAAATCTTAGAAATGCCGCGCTGCTCAATCTCAGTAACCGGAATGGTCACGACGGCAGGTTTGGCGGGATCGGGCCTAATGACAACCGCCTGTTCTGTTTCCTCGACAATGGCGCCCCGATATTCGACGCCGTTTTTTGTCAGGATATATCGGTCGGCCAGTTGGTCCGAGACGACTTTCGAAGGTTCGATGATCGATTCCAGCAGATCCCGCGGCGAATACCGACTGCCGGCCGTATCGAGGTCCGGTCCCAGGCTTACATTGCCGGCAAAGGTTCCCAATTTATGGCACTTGGCGCAACTGACGGCCTCAAACGCGGCCTTGCCAACCTTAAAGGACCGACCGGAACGCATACGCGACAGAACAGGCAGCAAGTCACTCACCGACCAGACGTTTGGCTGGCGCTTAAGCTGCAATACAAAATCGGATTCCGGTGGCGGCGGTTCGGTGGCCCCGATGATGGCCATCAGTTCGGGATCCTGTCTTTCGGCATCGGACAGCGTGGCCACGGCCTCCTCGAAGGTGGCCGCGTTGTAGGGTCGAAAACTCCGGCCGCCTTCATAACTGAAATAGCTGTTGGCAAACGGCGCGCCGCCCCGGAGCTGGAAACGGGCTCGATTCAACCACCGAAAATAGGCCAGCCGATCTTCCCTGTTCCAACCTTGCCGGACATGCCGCAGCACGTAGGCGTAGAACATTTGCTCTTCCTGCAATCGCGACTGACGGAGCAGTGCCACGGCCCGGGAGGCGACCTGGTTGGAGTTGAGGTACACGAGCAGGCGCACGAGTTCCTGGTTGACGGCGCTGTCGTCCGACGGCAGACAGGCCTCCAGTCGGGCACGTACTTCGACCAGTTCCTCGTCGGCCGGCCGTCCTGCCCGAATGAACCACAGCGCATAGGCTCGCAGCGCTTCGACACTCTGCCCGGCCGGAAGACTGCCCAGGTCGAGGGCATTCAAACACGCCAGCGCCTCGGGTCGCTGCGCCGGGCTGCCGCACCGCGCCAGCGCAACCATGGCAGTGATCAGCGCCTGACTTCGTTGTTCGGAGAGCGCCCGCTGTTCCCAGAGCATTACGGGTTGATGCTCGACGGCGATCCGAGCTGCATGACGCAATTCCCGGTCGGGGCTGTCAAGATGGGGCCACGCCGCTTCGACGGCTTTCTCGCCGACGTGTTGATGCAGGGCCTCCAATTCGCGCCGCAGACGCCGCGCTGCCGCGGCCTGCGGAGAGTCGGCGGACGGCGGCGGATCGGTCGACTCTTTTCCCACGTAGCTTAAACGGAACAACTTGGACTGCGTGCGGCGCCCACCCACGAGAAAATACATCGCGCCGTCGGTGCCGATGATACTATCTGTCAGCGGCAGCGGCCGCCCCACGACAAAGTCTTCCGCGGAAGCCGTATAGGACGCGCCGTGCGGCTGGAGATAGACCGCCCGAATCCGGCCGTAGGTCCAGTCGTTCAAATAGAGCGCATTCTGGTACCTGGCCGGAAAGCGTGCGCCGTAACCGAAGGTGATGCCGGTGGGGCTGCCCTGGCCGATATCGATCACACTGCCCATCGAGTCCGCATAATAGGCCGGCCATTTAGCCGCCCCGCGCCGCCAGCCGAAATCCGCTCCGGACAGCGCATGGTTGACGCGTGTCGGCCGATACCAGGGAGAACCGCTGTCGTACTCCATGTCCGCGTCGTACGCGAACAATTCCCCGTGTTTATTGAAGGCGATGTCGTAAGGATTGCGGAAGCCGCCACACAGCATTTGCCAGCTCCGGCCGTCTTCGTCCGTTTTCAAGATGAATCCGGCCGGTGGGCGGATACCCGACGCGTGCCCACTTGGAGGTCCCATTTGCGGCAATAACCAGTCGTCCTGGTAATTGCGGAACGGCGACGCGGGATCGATGCCTTTTGGCACGGGCGTGTGATTGCCCGCCACCACGTACAGGTGGTGGTCGGGTCCGAACAGCACGGCGTGCGCGCCATGCTCTTCGCCCACCTCCAACTCTTTGAGCATGTGCACGTCTTCGTATCGGTCGTCTCCATCGTTGTCCCGCAGTCGATACAGGCCGTCGCCCCGTGGACCCTCGCCAACGACGAACAGGCTTGCTCGGGCGTACAGCAGACCGTGGGCCCGGCCCACCGGTACGTCCATCCGCTTGACAACGGTGCCCGTGCTGGAATCACCCGGAGTTACACAGTACAGCGGTCCGTGTTCATCCGAGACAATCAACCGGCCGTGCCGCTCCGTGGCGATGCTGATCCACGAGCCCTGGCTGGGTTTGGGCACCGTATACAACAGTTCGGCCTGGAAGCCCGACGGGATCTGCAGGTCGTCGACGACACGCACGGCCTGACTTCCGACCACATCATCCGCGGCCAAATCGGGGGGCAGAATCGGGACAAGAGCCCACGCGAAAGCCATCCAATACGCCCGGCCGCGACGGCTCAGGGCTCCTCGAACGGCAAATAAAAAGCACGTCTTCATTCCGTAATCTCATGTGGTTGGGACGATGCGGTCAATCGCGATGCCGCGAGCCTGGTCTGTTGGAATGGCGAACGGTAATGTTCCTTCACCGAACGTGAAAAACCTCGTGGCCGTCGGCCGGTTCACGGCGCCGGCCAGCGGTCTCAGCCGGCCGGCGCCGTCTGACGGGCGTGGCGGGCTGCGTTGAGCATCTTTATCCAGACGCCCACATAATGCCCGTGGTCATGGTAGGTCCGGCCACTGACCAGATTTCCGTCGACGACACACGGTTCGTCGACAAACGTGCCGCCGCACACCTCCAGATCGAAACGGCATTTGGCGACGGTGGCCATCCGCCGTCCGGCGACACAGCCCGCGTAGGCGGGAATTTCCACGCCGTGGCAAACACTGCAGATCGGTTTGCCAGCATCGAAAAAATGCCGCGTGATGCGAACCAGATCAGGATCGTACCGGATGTATTCGGGCGCCCGGCCCCCGGAAAAAAACACCCCCGCGTAGTTCCCGGGGTCGACATCGCGGAACGCCACGTCAGCATCCAGGCGGTACCCCTCCCACTCCCTGGTGATGGTCCAGCCCGGTCGCACTTCGTGCAGCACCATCTGGTAGGTCCGCTTTTCGGGAGCCGCCACGACAGGCTGATAGCCTTCCTCTACCAGGCGGTAGTAGGGATACAGCGTGTCAACCGTTTCGGTGGCATCTCCGATCGGCATCAGTACCCGGTGCGTGTCTGACCACGCCTGCTGGCTCATTCTGCGCCGTCTCCTTGCGAAAGATTGCGGTCGTGTGCGGGGCCGATGGCGTGAGGCTACATCGAGCCATCGTACGAACCACCGTAGCATGAATTCCACCGCCTGGGAAGTTTTTCGCCCCGCGGACACGCCAGGCCGCGTGATGCGCGTTGCCGAGACGTCTGGACAGCTCCGCGGCCCGGAGGGACCACGATCGACGGGGGTGCGCCGCGGCGGATGAAGCGTACGCCGTACGGTGATACAATTCTACTCGTCGTCGCGCACGCCGGCGAGCACGAAGATTTCCCATAAACGCCCGATTGGTGAGGATCCGATGATGTTCCGATTGATCGTCATGCTGTACTTGGGTTTTGGCATCTACCTCATACCGGCGGCATGCCCGGCCGAGGCCGAGCCGACCCAGCAGAACGAACCGCCAGAGGGGTTTACGCGGCTGTTCAACGGCAAGGACCTTTCGAACTGGAAAGGACTTGTCGGCAAGCCTCACGAACGCGCGGCGATGACGGACCAGCAGCTGGCCGAAGCCCAACATCAGGCGAACAACGTAATGCGCGATCATTGGACGGTGCAAGACGGCGTGCTGATGTTCGACGGCAAAGGCAAGAGTTTGTGTACTGCCCGGGACTACGCCGATTTTGAATTGTTCGTGGAGTGGAAGATCGAACCTATGGGGGATAGCGGAATCTATGTGCGCGGGCTGCCGCAAATTCAGATCTGGGATCCCGCAACACATCCCGAAGGTTCCGGCGGACTGTACAACAACAAGGCGCATCCGAGCCGGCCACTGGTCCGCGCGGACAACCCGGTTGGCCAGTGGAACACGTTTTTCATTCGTATGGTCGGCAACCAGGTCACAGTGGAGTTAAACGGACAGCGCGTCGTCGACAACGTCGTTCTGGAGAACCTGTGGGAACCCGAGAAACCCTTGTATCCCCGTGGGCAGATCGAGCTGCAAAGTCACGGCAGCCGACTCTGGTTTCGCAAAATCTTCATTCGCGAGCTTGTGACGGCGGAAGAGGTCCAGAGAATCCAGGCAGCGTTGCCGGCCTCGGCTCGCGCGGAGCCCCAGCAGCCGCGGCGCGTTCTGGCATTCACGCGGGCCACCGGTTTCCGTCACCGCTCCATTCCTCACGGCGCGCACGCCGTGTTGTTGATGGGTCAACAGACCGGCGCCTACGACACCACGATCAGCGACGACCTGACTCTTTTCGCACCCGAGTCCCTCGACCAGTTCGATGCCGTCGTCTTGTCCAACACCACGGGAAATTGGATTCAGCCCACGCCGGCCGACGTCAAGCGGCTGTTTCCCGACGGGAGCAAATCGGTCCAGGAAGTCGAAAAAATGCTCCGGGAGGAACTGCTCCGATATGTAGAAAGCGGAAAAGGGCTGGTCGGATTCCATTCAGCGACCGACGCCAACTATCACTGGCCCGAGTTCGGCCGCATGCTGGGCGGCTATTTCAACCATCACCCGTGGCACGAAAAGGTATGGATCAGCGTGGAGCGACCGGACAACGTGTTGAGCGACGCGTTCGGCGGGGAGGACTTTCCGATTGTGGACGAAATTTATCAATTCCGAGATCCGTACTCCCGCGACAACCTCCAGGTGCTGCTTTCGCTCGATACGACCAGGACCAACATGAACAAGGATTCGATCCGTCGTTCGGATGGCGACTTTGCGGTCGCCTGGATTCGCCGTCACGGCCAGGGGCGCGTGTTTTACAGTTCGCTGGGCCACCGCGAAGAAATCTTCTGGAATCCCGTGATCCTCCGGTTCTATCTGGACGGCATCCAGTTCGCCGTGGGGGATCTTGACGTGAACACGGCACCGTAGCGGGCCAGCCAAACTTTGCGAGCGTATCAGCCGCGGAGCGCTGGCTCACGGTTCGAATGGTTTACACCTTCGCTTGAACCGGACGCGAGCGCGTGCCGGCTGATGTCACTGTCCCGTCATCGCGTGCGATGCCGGCACTTTGTGGTTGGCTTTCGGGCACGTCAGTAGCCAACCGCCGCGCCGTCCTTGCGCGATTCGCTGCCTCCGTGCAGTGTTCCATGCTGGTCGTCGACGAGGATGGCCTGGTAGCCCCCGAAGCCGCCGCGGCCCCGTTCCACCTGGTGTCCCAGCGCTTTCAGCGAGGCGATCGTTTCGTCGCTGATCCCCGATTCAACGACGACGCGTCCCACGCCCGACTCGGGCCGGCCCGTCGGGGTTGCGCTGCCATAATGGCGCACGCGGGCGGCATCTCCGGCCGCCTGCACGTTCATGCCGAAGTCGATCAGGTTGACCAGTACTTGGACATGCCCCTGCGGCTGCATGTCACCACCCATGACGCCAAACACCAGCCATGGGCGGCCGCGCTTCGTGACCATCGCCGGAATGATCGTGTGGAATGGCCGTTTGTGCGGCTCGAGTCGGTTGGGATGCTCGTCTTCGAGCGTGAATAACGCGCCACGATTCTGCATGGCAAATCCCACTTCACCGGGAACGACCTGCGACCCGAAACTGTAGTAGATGCTCTGGATCATCGAGCAGCAATTGCGCTGGTTGTCGACCACCGTCAGATAAACGGTGTCTCCGTGTTGCAGGCGCGGGTCGCCGTGCGGCACGGATTCGGCCGCGCGATCTCGACGGATACGCGAGCGCTGCCGCGCGGCGTAAGTGTCGGATATCAGTGCCTCGACCGGCACGTTGGCTAGGGCGGGATCCGCGTAATAACGGGCACGATCGGCGAAGGCCAGCCGCTTGGCTTCTATCAGCAAGTGTAAATACTGCGGACTGCCCGGGCCCATCGACGCGATGTCGAAGTCTTTCAGGATGTTGAGCATTTGCAGGGCAGCCAGACCCTGCCCGTTGGGCGGCAGCTCCCAGACGTCGTAACCGCGGTAGTTCGTGGACACCGGATCGACCCATTCCGCGGTGTGGTCGGCAAAGTCCTGTTCGGAAAGATAGCCATCGTGGGACTGGCTGAATGCGACAATTTCCTTGGCAATCGTGCCCTGGTAGAAGGTCGTAGCACCACCGTCGGCGATTCGCTGGAGGCTGGCGGCCAGCCGCGGGTTTTGGAAGACTTCGCCAAAATGCGGCGCACGGCCATCGATCAAATAAGTGGCTGCCGAGTCAGGCCACCGTTGCAAAGCAGGAACACTGCTGTGCCAGCTCGCCGCAACGATTTCAGAGAGTGGAAAACCCTCCCGGGCTGTCGTGACGGCCGGCGCGAGAAGCTCGGCAAGGCTCCGAGTCCCGAACCGGCTCCGCAGCGCTTCCCAGCCACTGACGCACCCCGGAACGCTCCAAGACAGCGGCCCTTCGTCGGGGATCTCGCGCAGGCCGCGGTCGAGAATCTTCTGGCGCGAAATGGCGCGGGGGCTCCGTCCGCTGGCGTTCAAGCCGTACAGCTTCTGGGTCTTGTGGTCCCAGTAGATCAAGAAGAGGTCGCCCCCGATTCCGCAACTCATGGGCTCCACAACGCCCAGTACGGCGCATGTCGTGATGGCCGCATCCGCGGCGTTGCCGCCCGCCTGGAGAACGTCGAGCCCAGCCTGGGCTGCCAGCGGATGGCTCGTCGCCACCACTGCATGCCGGGCCACAACGACCGATCGGCTCTGGGACGAGTTGCCGGCGGGGCGGTCGTACGTGCGCGCCTGCGATGAACAACAACACACGAGCATGATCCCCAGATAAAGCGGACCACCGACACGCGGAAATGGAAAACGAGACATGACAAATCTTCCCAGAAGTGTACCCAACCGCTCCCGCCAACCGGTACCGGCCGCTTGCCCCACTGGTTATAGCTGCACAACGGGCGGAGTTTCAACCGAATCCGCCCCGCGGCTGCCTGACTGAACAAAGAGGGGGAACGATCGGCTATCATTGGAGAGAACCATACACGAGTCCGTCCCCTATCATGCGATGCAAGGGTTTTCGACGAGATCACGGGTTTCGTCCAGACTGCTTCTCCGTCGGCCGGGACGGCCGATGTGCCGGAGCTCGGCCTGCTACGGTTGGTCGCGCGCACCCGCCAGCGAACGGGCCGGCCGGCCCAACCGGTCGAGGGCGGCGTTGCGTAGGGCGGGGCGGCTGTATTTCCAGGCAATAGCGAAAAGAACTTGACATCCTTCGATCGCCAGATATCCTGCGAGATGAGGCAACTCATTCCGCTCTGTCTACGGCGCGGACTGGATTCGGACTAGCGACCGGGCAATACAGCGATGATGACTCGCCGCACGCCGTCGTCGACGGCAGGATTCGCACCGTGTGTTCTTTTCAAATATTGACCCTGCCTGGAAGAAGCGATCGATGGGGCGTTGGTGGCAAGCAGTGAATCCGTCAGGTCTCTTTGTGCTGTGCGTGACCTTGCTGCTGTGCGGTACTGTTCGGGGACAACTCCCCGACATTCCTTTCGGCCGGCTGGCCATTGAATTGGAATCGGTGGTAATAGACCGCGGCATCGAGCAGCCGCTCCAGGTGACCAACGCGGGTGACGGGTCTGATCGGCTATTCATTGCGGAGAAGTTCGGTGAAGTCCGGATTGTCGACAGTGCAGGCGCGCTTTCGCCACAGCGGTTCCTTGACCTATCGGCAGAGGTCTTTACGCAAGGTTCCAGAGGCCTTCTGGGGATGACGTTCCATCCCGGGTTTTCGGATCTGCAGAGCCCGGGCCATCGAAAATTCTACACGTACCACACCGTCGCCGTGGACGCGGGTGCTACCGAGGATTTTTCCGGGCCTGGCGCCAGCACCCACCAGAACCTGTTGACCGAATGGCAAGTCGATGTCAATGATCCTAATGCTATCGACGTTACGACCCGGCGTGAGATTTTTCGCGAGGGGCATCCCGGCAACATTCACAGTGGCGGCGGACTGGAATTCGACGCGGACGGCTATCTGAATATCACCATCGGAACGCCCATTGCGCTGCAGGCCCAGAATCTGGGCAATGTCCTAGGCACCGTACTGCGGATCGATCCTCTGGATCCAGCCGTCACTCCATCCAGCCTGGACCCGGTCAGCGGCAACGGGAATTACCGCATCCCGCTGTCCAATCCCTTCCTGGCCGACGGCGAAGCGCTCGATGAGATCTTCGCCTACGGTTTTCGGCATCCCTATCGCATGAGTATTGATCCGATCACGCAACTGCGGTTCGTCGGGGATGTGGGTGAGGCCAAGATAGAAGAAGTGGATGTCGCGGTCGCGGGCGGCAACTATGGCTGGTCCTATATGGAGGGAACGTTTCCAGGGCCGACTTCACTTCCGGAAATGCCGCCGGTGATGCTCGATCCCATCGCTCAGTACGACCATGACGACGGGCGGAGTGTGATAGGCGGTTTTGTCTATCGGGGCTCTGCGCTACCAGAGTTAGAAGGCAAGTATGTCTTCGGCGACTTGACGACCGGGACGGGCTCGTTTTTCAGCCAGCCGGGACGATTGTTCTACATTGATCCCTACGACGAGTTGGGAGAGATTAAGGATCCGAACGATGTGCAGATTCGCGAGTTCGTGATTACCTCCGGCAACGGCACGCCGGAACTGGCGCTGCTCAGCTTCGGGCTGGACGAACAAGGCGAAATCTATATTGTGGGGTTCGGTACGACAGATGGTGTGAACGATAATCAAGGAACCGTCCGGAAGATCGTGTCGGCCCGCCTGCTGATGCTGGGAGATATGGACTGCGATGACGATGTTGATTTCGACGACATCGGAGCGTTTGTGTTGGGGCTGACCGACGCGGAAGCATACGAACAGCAATTCGGTATCCCGCCGACGGTAAAAGGGGATCTCGACGAGGACGGAGATCAGGATTTTGACGATATCGACGGCTTCGTCGGTGTCTTATCGGGCCAGCTCCATGGTCCGTCGGTTCAAGCGCCGGAACCCGGCGCGTTCGCATTGCTGGTGCTGGGGGTCGCGGGCTGGGCAATGATACGCGCGCCCCGACTACATCGATCGGCTTGACCCATAACACGGGTCCGGCAGCGCGCTCGCCGGTTAACGCGACGCCAGTTTCACAGCCATCGGATGACATAAGCATTACCGCGTCCGGAAAAAGCCATGTGCATGCCGGTTGTATTTTATTCCTCTTTAATCCGCGCCGGTGACCGGCCACGGCGCGCTGTAAAAGCAATTCCTTATCTAATCGCCGCGCTGGCGGCGATGTGCGCGCCGGAGGCCCGCGGCGGCGACGAGACGGCAACGCCTCCTGCGGCCCAGCGTGAATTCCGTGGCGTGTGGGTCGCGACCGTGGCCAACATCGATTGGCCCTCCCGGCCGGGTCTGAGCGTGGACACGCAGCGGCAGGAACTGACTCGCATCATGGACCGCGCCTCGGACCTGCGTTGCAATGCCATCGTGTTGCAGGTGCGGCCCTGCGCGGACGCATTGTACGTATCGCAACGGGAGCCATGGTCCGAATTCTTAACGGGCCGCATGGGGCAGGGGCCCCAACCGCACTACGACCCGTTGTCGCTGGCCGTCAAAGAGGCACAGCGGCGAGGGCTGGAGCTGCACGCCTGGTTCAATCCGTTTCGCGCCGGGCACCCGGCACAGGACGGCCCGGTATCCGAGGACCACATCAGCCGCTCGCATCCCGAACTGGTGCGGGCGTACGGAAAGTACCTGTGGCTCGATCCCGGTGAGCCCGCGGCCGTGACGCATTCGTTGGACGTGATACTGGATGTCGTCGAGCGGTACGATATCGACGGCGTCCATCTGGACGACTATTTTTATCCCTACCCCATTCGCGACGACGCGGGCCGGAAGGTTCCCTTTCCGGACGATGCGGCTTGGGAGCAGGCTCAACGGCAACAGAAGGGCTTGTCGCGAGACGATTGGCGCCGTGGCAATGTTGACCGGTTTATCGAGCGACTGTACCGCCGTATCAAACAAACCAAGCCGTGGGTCAAGCTCGGGATCAGCCCCTTTGGCATCTGGCGGCCCGGCTATCCGGAAGGGATTGAGGGATTCGACGCGTACGCGAACCTGTACGCCGATGCCCGGAAGTGGCAGCAAGAGGGTTGGCTGGACTACCTGAGCCCGCAGCTGTACTGGCCGATCGACAGTTCCGGACAGAGTTTTCCCGCCCTGCTGCGATGGTGGCGCGCCCAAAACCGGCACCGGCGGCACTTATGGCCGGGCCTGTTTACGTCGCGGGTTGGGATGCAGGGCCGCCGGGCCTGGCCGCCGGACGAAATCGTCGCGCAGATTCGCCTGGCGCGCCGGGAACTTCACGCGCCGGGGCACATCCACTTCAGCATGAAACCACTTCTCGAAAACCGCCAGAAGCTTGGCGATCGGCTCATGGACGCCGTCTACCGCACCCCGGCGCTGGTTCCGGCCAGCCCCTGGCTGGGCGCGCAGCGGCCCCCGCTGCCCGTGCTTTCGGTCCATCGCGACGACGCGGAACAGAACATCGCCGTGGTGATGTCCGTGGCGTCCCCACCAAAGTTGTGGGTCGTTCGTGTGTTGCGCCAAGGGCAATGGGACCTGTCGATCCGGTCCGGACACGAGCAGCGGTTGCAGTTCGACCTGGGGACGACTACGATCGAGCCGCCGAGCAGGGTGGCCGTATCGGCGGTCAACCGGCAAGGTATCGAAGGCCCGGTGGCCGTCGTTTCTCTTCGCTGACGCGACGTCAAGCAATTACCCGCAGTGGCAACCGCCCTCGGCCGTACCACGCCCCAGGATAAGGATTGCCGGCGCAAACCCTGGCGAACAGGCCGATGGTGCCTAACGAGCATACAATCGCAACTTCCGGCGTGCCTTCGCGGACACGCTCGGGCTGGGTGTGGATCCCGCCCCTCTACTTCGCCGAAGGGATTCCCTACGTGGTCACGATGTCCGTGTCGGTGATCATGTACAAGCGGCTGGGCGTCTCCAATGTGGAGATCGCGCTGTACACGAGCTGGCTTTATCTGCCGTGGGTCGTCAAACCTTTGTGGAGTCCCTTCGTGGACCTGTACGGCACGAAACGGATGTGGATCGTGGCCATGCAACTGCTCGTGGCGGTCGGTTTTGCCGGCGTGGCCTGGGCCATTCCGGCGGTGGCCATGCTGCGGGCCACGCTGATTTTTCTGTGGATTCTCGCGTTTGCGTCCGCTACCCACGACATTGCCGCCGACGGTTTTTATATTCTGGGACTCAATCAACGCGATCAAGCCTGGTTCGTGGGCGTGCGCAGTACCTTCTACCGCCTGGCCATGATCGTAGGTCAGGGGCCGCTGGTTATGCTGGCCGGCCGGTTGGAGACGGAGCTGGGCAATGCGGTCCAGGGATGGATGATCACGTTCTGGGCGATCGCGGCGTATTTCCTCTTCTCTTCCCTCTATCACATGGGAGTTCTGCCACGTGCGGAGTCCGGCTCGACCGAGGGATGCCCCCACCACACGGAGCCGCTGGGCGACGTGGTCGCGACGTTCGCGGAGTTCTTGCGGAAACCTCGCATTGTTTCGGCCATCGCCTTTTTGTTGCTGTTCCGTTTCGCCGAGGCGCAATTGGTGAAATTGGCCGCGCCGTTTCTGGTGGATACTCGCCAGGCGGGGGGATTGGCGCTCACGACCGAACAGGTCGGCATCGTGTACGGAACGGTGGGCGTCGGCATGCTCACCATAGGCGGTCTGGCCGGAGGGTTTCTGGCGGCCCGCCATGGTATGAAACGCTGGCTGTGGTGGATGGTCATGGCCATGAACCTGCCCAATGCGGTCTACGTGTATCTGGCCTTCGCGCAGCCGTACGACTCTGTGGTGATCAATGTTGCCGTAGGGATCGAGCAGTTTGGTTACGGATTCGGATTCACGGCGTACATGCTGTACATGATCCGAATTTCGGAAGGCGAACACGAAACAGCCAGTTTCGCGCTCTGTACGGCTTTCATGGCGCTGGGCATGATGGGCCCGGGAATGGTCAGCGGATACCTGCAGAGCTTGCTGGGATACCCGCTATTCTTCGTGTGGATCCTGGTGGCGACCCTGCCCAGCTTCGTGGCGGCTTACTTAATCTCCGGAGACCCTCGCTTGAGATAGCGAGTGGCCCGCTGGGGGCCGAAAAGTGCCACTGCAATGGGGAAAAAAGGGGGGTCAGGCCCACGGCTGTCCCGAATCGTCCGTGCCACAGAGCGCGACATCCATGCCCAGGGCGTCGGCCATGGCGGCCTTCGCCATCATGGCCTTGTCCGCCTCTTTGGCGCTTTTGGCATACACGACCTGCACGTGATTGGCCTTGTGACGCGCCATCATCTGATCCCGCGAGACCCCGTAGGTCACGGCGTGCATGATGGGCCATTGGAAGGTCGTTTCCTTCCAACGCCGTTCCGTTTCTTTCTGGGGCAGCTTCACAACGGCGGCCCGCCCCAGGTCCATCTTGAGCCGATCGTCCTGGACGAAAATACGCGACCACACGATCTCGCCCGGTTTGGCCACGCCGCGCAGCGTGCTGCCTCCGTTGGGGAAGTACATGGGTGGCTGGCGATGTCCATCGGAGCCGCGCCAGCCTCGGAGATGGTGCGCCGGCGGCGCACTGCCGGAGATGAGAAACACCCACACGTAGTCGTCAACCGTTCCCGTCGCGTCCCAGTCACCCCATCGTAGGTCGTGCAACGTGGTTTCCACGGGTTGTCCCATCGCCTGGTGAATGCGGTAGGTCATCAATCCATCCAGCCCGGCGCATTCGTCGACTTCGTTGAAATGCACCAGCGGCTGTCCACGGTACAGGACACGTTTTCCGTCGCGTGACTTTACGGGCGGGCGTTGTGTATTGTTCAAGGTTCCTTCGACCAGATCCGAAGCTGGCAGCAGGTCCTTCAAGCCCTGCTGGTACTGGATACCAATTGTATCGCATCCGAAGTCGTCTGCGATCCGCAGCGCGGCAATGTACATCTTGCACTGAAGCAGAATCTGTTCGTTGGTCAGATCGCGCTGGTGGTCGGGACCCGTATGAAAGGTCATGCCTTTTTTTTCCATCCATTGACGAACCGCCCGTGCTTGACGGTCGCTGGTTTGGAGCGTTTCGTAGTACAGGGCCGACTGGCTCAGCCGTTCCTTGAAAACGCCGACAGGATACAGCAGATGGTCGGGGATGATCGCGTTGAACATCCCCATGCATCCTTCATCAAAGACGCCCATCACGGCCTTTTCCTGCTGCAGTTGCCGGGCCAGTGCTTCCCCGAGGCGCTGTTCGGCGGCACCTATTTTGACTTTACTCAGTGGCACGACGTGCCGCGTGTTGTGCCGGCAGCGCCCCGTATCGAGCCATTTGGCCAGACGCGACGAAAAGTATCGATCCGTGAAATCCTCGCTCCATAACGTCGAGTAAGAAACATTGGCTTTGGTGAGCGAACCGTTCAGATTCAGCATGCCAACCAGACCTGGCCAGGTTCCGGACCAGTTGGCTACCGTAAGCAGCGGTCCGCGATGCGCGATCAAACCGTGCAACACGTGATGCGAATACTGCCAAACGGATTCGGCCACGATCAACGGGGCATCCGGATCGATATTCCGAAAGACCCCCATCCCCTCGGTCTGCGAACTGATGAATCCGTGTTCCCGTTTCGGCTTGTACGGATGCGCGCGAACCAATCGGTGCCCCAAGGCGTGAACGGCCCGACCCAGCGCGTCCTCCATTTCGTGCTGCTTGGGCCACGTGAGTCGATTGGCGGATTCGCGAAGATCGCCGCTGGCCACCAACAACACGTCGCGCTTGCCGGCCTTCTTGGGGCGAACCGGTGTGGGCAGTTGATAAGACGCCATCGGAGCCTTTCATGCGGAGGGTGCACACAACCATGGAGCCATGAAACAGACGGAGACGATCGCTGGATCACGACATCGTTCCGCCGATTTGGGTGGATGAGCGGGGCACGGGGTTGGGGCCTGCACGGTCGTTCTGCGCTCTGCCAAGGCTCTCAAATGGTCAATGCAAATTCTGCCGGTCTCTGCCGCCGATGCGATGACCGTTGCCTTTCCATTTTGCGTTTCCCGTGCCGAGGTCCTCGGGGGCGCGACGTTCGCCCGCGCAGTCAGGCACCTAGAAGCCGCGCCGCGGCGGGTCCCATTCTAGCAAGTCAAGCTGGCCCGTCAAACAACCGCATTTCGGAACCGGAGCGTCAAGCCACCTACAGCAGAGGGCTGACCAGACGGAGGGTGTTTTCGAGGATTCGATTTCCGAACGAACGTCGCGCCCAAGCGGTGGAATCGAGGCGGTCCGAATCGGTGAGGTAGGACTCTTGAAGCGCGCGAAGTCCCACGGCAAACTCCCGATCGTAGACGAACAACGCGACTTCGTAATTCAGCCAGATGCTCCGCATGTCGAGATTCACCGTGCCGAACATGCTGATCGCCCCGTCAACGGTAATCGACTTCGTGTGCAATAAGCCGGCCCGGTATAGGTGGACTTCCACTCCACTTTCAACCAGATCGTCGAAGTAGGACCGGCTTGCATAACGCGTCAGGAAGGAGTCCACCTTTTCTGGAACGATCAGCCGAACCACGACACCGCGAGCCGCAGCGCCGCGGACGGCTCGCAGCAGCGAGTCATCTGGTACGAGGTAAGGAGTCGTTAGCACTACTTCTTCCCGTGCTGCATTGATGATCGCCAGGATCATTTGCAGCAGGGCGTCACCGGACTGTCCGGGCCCCGAGGGAATAACTTGAATGTCAGCGGGTCCCTGTGGCTTGACCAGAGCGAGTCCCGAACGGCGAATCAAGGTGTCGGCCGATTCGCCGGTTTCCAGTAACCAATCACCGATCATTGTCGTTGCCAACGGGACGACGACCGAACCCTGCAGCCGAACCATGGCATCTACCCATTGACCCACGCCGGAGTCTTGTTTGAAAAAGCGCGGATCGACCAGATTCATACTGCCCGTCCAGGCAACTTGCCCGTCGATCACGGCGATCTTGCGATGCAACCGCAAATCGGTCCGTCCCACCAACGTGCGGAATAGTCCAACCGGCAGCGCCGGACGGAGATCGACACCGGCGTCCCGCAACCGCTGTGGCTGGGTGCCCTTCCACCATGGCCGCGCGCCGAGTGCATCGATCAGCAAACAACAATAAACGCCTCGCCGGGCGGCCCGAATCACGGCCTCCAGCACTTCGTCGGCTTTACCGCCTTGTTGCCAAATGTAGAACTCCATGAGCACACCTTTCTCGGCCGAATCCACGTCCCGAGCGATGGTGTCGAGGATCTCTTGGGTGTCGGAATGAAATCGATAGCTGCTGCCGCAAACCGTCGGTAAGCCCCGCAGGTTGCGTCCAAGAACGTCCATGGCGTGGGCATCCGGCGAATGGCGCGACCAGTCGACATCCGTGAGCCCTTCCCTAATGGCGGCATCGGCAATCCGTTGATAGTCGACCCGAAGTGCTGCAATTCCCTGGGCGCGGCGCTGCCCGATACGGCGTTCTCCAATCATTAGATAGAGCAACGCGCCCGCGAATGGAGCCATTGCAATCAGCAGCAACCAGGCAAGAGCGACGCCCGTTTCCGGACGTTGCATGATCACGCGAACGGCCAGCATTGCGACAATCAAGCTGTGTGTGATCAACGCGATGCTGGAAGGATGTAAGAACACGTACGTCATCATTTAGGCGTTTATGAAACTGCCCATTGTGCTCGCAGCGCCGACAAATCGAGGACGCATTGATTGTCGCCTGCCCAGTGGCGTCGTTTAGAGAAACGCCAGTGCGGGATTTTTCTGGGTTACGGCAATTTGCGGGCCTATAACGCCGCGGTCGCGCGCAGTCCAAACACGACGGCCGTATCGTTGGTGACCCGTGCTGGCTCGACGATTTGCAGATCCGCGGTCAACTGGAGGCACTTTGCGACAGATGCGTTATAGTACAGCTCAACGCCATGCACGTCACCCAGCGTCAACACTGGGCTGATAAGCTCTTGGAAATCGTCGCTGAGACCCGTGTAGAAATAGCCCACACCCAGCGAATCCTGAGGCCTGGCTCGGCTGAGGCCCTGAGCCTGGATGGCGACATTGGCCGACCAACCGAATGGGCTGGTATCTTGGTCTGACAGCCCCCATAGGCTCAGCAGCGTGACTTCTCTCTGCTTATTGCAGCAGTCGACCCACAGCCTCTGTTCGGCGCTGTAGAGAAGCGTGTAGGCACCACTCTGCCGCTCAGCGACGATACCCTGGCCAGGAACAAAGACAAAGCCGGCCGGGTCGAACGCGGTGAACTCTCCCGTGGACCAAATGCCTCCCAAGAGGTGTGAACCTGGCAATCCGCCGAGGTCCGTGAAAAACCTCCAGAAGCCCAAAATGTTAGCACCATTGTCAAACAGGTCTTCGAAGCCGCTGGTGGTGGTCACGTTTTGCGTGTCGAAGACCAGCACCCCGCCCTGAATCTGTTTCCCTTGAAGTTTCAATGCCCCCGCCCCCATGAAGGACAAGGGAACGACTCGAGCGATCGAAATCGGAATCACGACAGATGCGTTCATGAAGCCGTTGACACCCCGTCCCGTCTGTGGGTAGAGGCTGTAGAAGAGATCAAGTGCGTTGAACTTGCCGAACGTCAACTGCACATCTTCGTTGAGCGCTTGGGCAAACGTAAACCCGGTGATCGCCGTATCGTGCTCGTTCGGTTTAGGATACAACATGGCCAAATTAACCGGTGCCAAACCGACGGCATCGACGTTGACATCCTGGCCGTACCTAGTCTCGGCGTGCATCGTTAACGTCATGCCTTGCCACAACCCTAACTTGCCGCTGTCGAAAATGAAGAACTGGTCAACCTTGCCGCCGTACTCGAATCCCTGCTTAACGCCCCCGCTCGTGACACCTTGATAGAACTGAGGGACCACAACATCGTACACCAGGCCTCGGGCTTCCAACGACTTCGCCATCGCAGCCAGGCGTTTCGAGAACTCATCCGAATGGCTCAGGCGGGAACCGCAGCAACCGCCAGAGCAAGTGCAACAGTGGCTGCACGCGGCGGAGGGGCACCCAGCTTCCACCGACTCCCGGCAAAGCGACGTGTCCGTTTCGTGACGCCCTGCAGACTCCACCACGTCAATTGTCGATGCAAATTCTACGTCGCGTTCCCATGACTGGCCGATTGCCGTTTGGGGCACCACCAGAAGTGCCGTAACGCTCAACCAGACGCACGCCCGGCCAGGAGCCAAACGAGTATTCGTTGACATTGTCGAGACCCCCTTCCGGTTGTGATTGGCTGAATCTGGCTAGAGTCTATCATCGGCCGGCGGTGGTACCAGTATTGGCGGCAATCTCGTTCGATCCATTCGTCGCGATTTTTCCGGTTGTAGGGCTTGCGACGGATTGAATATGGCGCGGCGTGATGCCAAGCCCACCGCCGGGCAATGGGCAAATTCGCGTGTCACGTCCTATCGGATCGGGCTTTCGCAGCGATGACCGCGGCCCACGTACTGATTCCGGCACCGTCATAGGTGCATTCAAACTCCATCAAGACGGGATGGACCTGCGTGTCGTGCACTCAGGTTTTGGCGATACGATTGTCAACAGCAGGTGTCGGCGCCAACGAGAACCCGCAGACCCAGCAACGGCCGCTCGGCGTGGGCGCCTCGCCCCGCATTCAGTCGGCCGGCGCGTTCGCGGTCTGCGGATCCAGATGCCAGCCAAGGAACTTGGGGATGGTTTTGGTGGGTGCCAGGATGAGAACCGCTCGATTTCCGTCCGTTTCGTAAGTGTCACCCGTGAGATTGCGCCGCGGCGCGTTCGGCTGGGAGTTGCCGACTCCGCCGACATAACCCATGCGGTCGAGGTGTCCCGACTCGAGCAGGTCCGCGACCACGTAGTCGCGGGCCTCGTCCACGTCCGGATCGATGCGATGTGTCGTGAGGTTCCAGGTCCGCGGCGTAAAACGGACGCCGATGTCACGACTGATTTGGCCGACCCACACCGATTTGCCTTCAAACCGCATGGTGGTCAGCCAGAGGCGGAGGTGGAGACGCTCGTTGATGGTGTGGCGGGCGCGTTGCAGAGCAAAGTCCTGGCTGCGGTTGTAGAGAAACAGGGGGCTGACCGGCGAATAGCGGTACTGCGATCCGAACAGGAACGCCTTGGCAGTCTTCCAGGAGGTGGCCAGACTGATCGTTTCCGTCTCGTCCCACCGCGCTCCGAACGCGCTGAGCAATGTCGCGAAGTCCCCGACGACGACCAGGTTCGCCGGGTCCCCTTCGCGCGTCGCGCTGCGATTGGTCGTCGCTCGCGGCTCGCTCTCCAGTCGCTCGCGCAGCGTCGGTTCGTCGCAGTCGATCAGCGAATCCGGTGGATGGAGTTCGGCAAACGGCCGTCGCTCGTAATCGACCACAATTCCGGGAACGGGCACCGAAAACACGAACCGGTGCGTCATGACTGGACTGAGAAGATGAACCGATACGATCTTCATTCCGTCATCGAGTGAAGCAAACACGAAACCGGACGCGGTTTCTTTTGAGCCAACCGGACCGAGTGGAAAAGAATGGCTGCAGAAATACTCGTCCATGCGGCGGTTGGCACGGCGGGCGCCAATGAGTTTCAGCGGCAGCAAGATGATCAGTGGGAGAAAGACCCAGGCCAGCATGCCGTAACCGGCCAGACGCCTGCCAATCGCAAAATGGCTCACCAGTGCGGCTTCCCTCGGAGGGTAGTAGTTCGGGTCGAGCCGAACGCGGTCGAAGAATAGCGGACCTTCGGTCTGGTTGCTGACCTCCAGCCAGACAGGCTGGATGCCCCGTCGGGCGAGAGGTATACCGAAAAACCGATCACTCTCCCGGCTGCCCAGCACCGCGACCCTAACCTCGACATCGTCCTTCTTCTCGACCTGTACTCGTGCCAGGAACGGACGCTCGTCAGGACGTGGCGTGTAGGGAATACCCAACCTGCGAACAATGGGGATCTTGCTCAGCGGCATCTTGATCTTCGGTGGCTGTCCCATGGGGCGGACCCTTCCGCCGCTCGGCAACTCCGTCAAGCGAGTCGGCCCTTTGGTCCGGGAATCGGAAAGGTTGCTTTCATCCGTCGTGGATTGAGGCCATTGTAGCGTCTCGGCTTACGGTACGTCCCCCATCTTCATCGTGCCAGAAAGGGGACAGGCACCGAGCCATGGAGAATTTCAAGAGGCAACGCCGATCCACTCGGAGACCGTCCCCTTTCTGCGCCAGGATTCGTATTGTCGTCACTGCCTCGGATTGCTATTCTCCGGCAACTTTTCCTGGAAAATCGTGAAGCGTACAGCGTGAACCAGACGCAGGGTGAACCAGACGAGCGCCGCACACGGGATCCGATTTGCCAGGAAGCATCGGTGGCCGTTGTTGGGCATGGCCATAATGCTGCTGTTGCTTCTGGTGATAGCACGCATATTGCAACCCGACCCGCGCGGTTCTGGTACGCACCGGCAGCTCGGTTGGCCCACCTGTCCGATGGCGGTGTCTTGGAAGGAGATATGCGGATGGACCGATCTCCGCATCGGCAGCACCTTATACTGGCATGGGGCGTGGCCTGCGCACTTATAGCTTTTACGGGTTGCCATCAAATCTTGGCCACAGCCGTCTTTCTTTGGAGTGGCGTGGAGACACCGGCCGAATACGCGGGTCTGGAAGCCAGGCGCGTGGTCGTCATCTGCCGGCCACCCTCTTCGCTGGAATACCGGGACGCGGGTGCCGCCCGCGATTTGGCCAAACGCGTCGGCATGCTGATCCGCCAGAACGTTCCCGAGGTCGACGTCGTCGATGCGCGGGATGTGGAGAACTGGGCGGACGAAAGTGATGTCGATGATTTCGAAGACCTGGCCGACGCATTGAACGCGGACGTGGTCGTGCGGATCGAACTCGAGGACTTCGACCTTTATAAGGGACAGACGCTGTATCAGGGACGGGCGTCGGTGTCCCTGTCGGTCTACGACGTGACGGAAGGCCGCCGCGTCGTCTGGGAAAAGTCCATGGGAGAAACGTTGTTTCCCGAGAACAGTGCCGTGCCGGCCCAGGAAAAAGCGGTCCATGCCTTTCGCCGGCAGTTCCTCGATGTGCTGGCCGAAAAAGTGGCATGCCATTTCTACGACCATGATCCGCGGCACATGTTTGCGATCGATGCGGCCGCGCATCGGTAGTGCGGTTTGGTCGAGCGATGCCTACAGTCTGGGCGGCTGCCGCCGTGGCTTGGGACGGTCCAGAACCAACGGCTGGTCGTCCTGCGGGTTGCGCCGGACGGGGTTGGTCGGGGGATCCCGGCGGGCGGTCTGCACGCCTGTATGCCGCTCGGTCCATTCCCAGCCGATCGGTGCGGCCAATTCGCGCCTGGCCAGCAGTTCCCAGGGCGTTCCCCCATGTTGGTCGACAACGCGCTGCAGGAATTCGCGCGCCTGCGCGGCCTGTTTCTCCAGGCCGCTGGTGGCCGTGACGCTGTCGGAAGGCCGGAGAATCCATGTGTCGCTTTGCGCGTCTTCGAATTCCATTCCCCGCTTGGCGAGGGCCAGCGTCGCATTGTACGCTTCCATGCGGACCTTGACGGCCAGCGTTCGGCCCATCGCCAGGTCGAATCCTGCCTGCCAGCGCGGCCGAACGAGCCGGTCGCGGTCGCGGAGTCCGCGGGCAAGTATTTCGTGAATCTCCCGAAGCCTCGGTTCCATACGCGCGGCCGACCGCTGCGCCTGGGACAGCGATTGTGCGAGTTCCGACTGGCTTCGCTTGGGAAACCGCAATCGCACCCGGGTCGGAGGAGTAATCCAGGCGAGTCGGGCCGCGTCGACCAGCGCAGCACGAGCGCGGTTCTCGCGGAGCATCGCCTGGTAACGAGCGGCGGAAACGTATTCCGGACGGTAAGCGCGCATGGTCGTGGGATCGAAGAAGCGCTCCAGGTGCGCGGCCCATTGCGACGTTTCGCCGCGCGACACGCGGCGATCCATTGCGCGGTTTGGGTGGACGGCGAAGAAGATGCCGCCGGTCTCCACACACAAACGAGTTAAACCGAAGGGGCCAAAGCCGGAATCCATCGGTTGATTCTGTTGCTCACCTCCGCCAAAGCGCAAGCGAATGCGCTCCGGCATCAAGGATTCAGGGCCTTGATCAATGGGCACCCACTGCGGTGTTTGATCAAAGGCTGGATCGGGATCGATATACTTGACATATGCCTGCCGGCGCCCGAAGGGTGCCGGGCAGCCGACAACGTACACGGGAATCTGCAGATTACGGCAGATTCTGACGGCCGCGTCGAGGCTTTCTGGATCGTTTCCGGCCTCATCCGTGAATGCGACGAACATGACGTTGCGTCTCGGTTGCGACGTGCGGTATTTCCGAAATCGTTGGGCCGCGTCGTACACGGCGCTAAACACGCGTTCCTGCCCGGAGTTGTCGACGTCGATCTGCTCGATAGCCGTTGTTAACGCGTGCACGTCGTCCGTGGGGTGACGCGTGCGGTACGAGAAGCTTTCGCCAAACGCCATGACGGAGGCGAGCAATGGTTTGTCGCTATGGACTGCAAACGCGGCGTTCCCGCGAGCTTCGATGACCCCCAGTTCTTCGTAAATCCGCGAAAACCGCTTGACGATATCTTCCCGTTGGCGTTGCAGGCTTCCGGACTGGTCGAATATCCAGACGACCAGCGTGGGTCGCTGTTCGAGAGACAGAACGATTTCGTGGGTGATGCGGTCGACCGCTCCCATCGCTCCGTCCACGGCAAGGCCCGGATCGCCGCGAATGAGGATGCTTGGGTCCAGTTGCTCGGCATTCGGCAGCTGACTCCGGGCGACAGTCTCGAGGCGAGCGGCTTCGGAGGTGATCGCGAGTTCAGGAACCCGCGGCTCGTGAAAAAACTGCGGTGCGCGTGGAGCAGCGGCACTGGCTGCACCGATCTCCGGACGGTAGTCGTCGCTGTAATGAATGGCTTGAGGAGGGGACTCGACGTGTTCCCAGTCCGGAACAGACGACAGAATCAGCCACGGCGACTCCATGCTCCGGGGCAGTGTGCACCAGGCCAGTAACAACAGCAAGGCACCGTGTGCGGCGAGACTGATCACCCATGGTCTCGGCCCGTGAAAGGCGCGATGCCACGCCGACTCGCGCGCCATCTGATCGCCACGAACCCACCGCTCGCTTTCGAGTGTCGTGTGGTCTCTGTTGCTGGACGACATTCCCTCATTCTCCAGCGATCTCCCGGTTTCGGCAAGTTTCGCGGAGCGGGCCGTGCCGACGGACGCGGCCTCTGCCGGCTGGTTTCACTACTTAACCTCGCCGCACGAACCAGCCGGCGCGCGGCGCTCCAGAGATGCATTTCCGGACCACACCGGACGAGGCACTGTCGGCAAAACCGTTATGACCATCACGTTGACGGACCCCCCATATAGCCTCGCCGGCTTGTCGCGAGAAGCGCTGTGAGAACTGTCCGCCACCGTGAATCCGAAGTATCATGGAAACAAGAACGTCGATACAACCGACACAAGTTGTGTGTACTCGCACCTTCAGCAAACAAAGGTGGTTCGCATGCGTTCCGGTGCGGTAACCGCGGGGAGATTTGCCACTTCGATAGCCGCGTTGTTTTTGTTCGCGTCCGCCGCCATTCTGCGCGGCCAGGAAGAGAAGCTGCCCGAACCGCAGGATGTCGAGTTACAGACTGACGACGGCCTGCGGATGCGGGCCACGTACTATGGCCAGAAAGCGAAAGCGCGGGCCGTGCCCGTCATTTTGTTGCATGACTTCAAGGCCACCCGCAACGCATTCGCCGAACTCGCGCCGACACTCCAGTCCGCCGGTTTTGCCGTGATCGCCCCCGACCTGCGCGGGCACGGGGCAAGCACCAAGCTCCAGGTCGACGGGCGCCCGCAGCGCGAGGTCGGGGCCGCCCGCTTGAGCCGGGAAGATGTCCGGTTAATGATCCGTTTCGATATGGAAGCTGTTCGCCGGTTTCTGGTCGAGAAGAACGACGCCGAAGATGTGAATCTGAATAAGCTCTGTCTGATCGGTGCGGAAATGGGCGCGAGCGTGGCCTTGAATTGGGCGGCCGCCGATTGGCTGGCGCCGCCTCTGGCCGTCGGCAAGCAGGGACAGGATGTCAAGGCCCTGGTACTGATATCGCCGACCTGGAGTTTCAAGGGTGTGCCGGTAAAGGATGCCGTGCAGACGCTGTTGTCCCCGCCCGTCCGCGACAACATCTCATGGCTGATTCTGGTCGGGCAAGGGGATTCGCGAGCAGCCAGTGACGCCAAGAAGATCTTTCGTTCCATCGAGCGGTGGTATCCCGAGCAGGACCCGAGCGCGGACAACAACGGCAAACCGTTGTATTTCATTGAACGCGAAACCGGCTTGCAGGGCACGAAACTACTGCGGGCCGGCGGGGACGCCATGCAGAAGGGGATCGCGCGATATATCGAGCTGCGGTGTCGCGAACAGGATTACCGCTGGACTCGCCGTCTGGTCGGTCGGCGTTGAAATTCGCCCCGGCAGAGTGCCGCGGAGCAACGTGCGGCTCAGGGATTGCCGGCTGCCGGACGTGAAAAAGTGCCCGCCGGGATCGGCACTATTTGCAGTGCCGCCTGTGATGTCGGCGGACTCGAACGCACGGCGGGAACTTCCGCCTGCGGCGGGATGTGCAGTACACCGCCAATGGGCAGCAAGTCGGGCGATTCGAGCTGCAGGCGGTCGCGGTTCAACTGGAAGATTTGTGAAGCCCGGTCCATTCGGCCCAGGTAGCGCTGCGCAAGCCCCTCCAGCGTGTCCCCGTCGAGGATCGTGTGGGTCCGCATGGGCGGTGCGCGCCCGGTGGAGGAGGGCCAGTGCGCGGCGGTTGTCGACGGCGGCACGCCAGGCGGCGGGGACGAAGCCGCGGAATCGGCCGATGAAACAATTGACGCAGCGTCGCGTGCACCATGATCGGCGGCCGGGCCGGTCGATGCCCACGCCGGCCGCAGCGGCTGGTGTGTTCGCCGAGGCGCCGAATTCGCCGACCCCCCGCCCGTCTTGGCACCGGTCGCTGCCGGTGTTGCCGCGTGGCTCGTCAGCGAATCGCGGAGGGGCAAAGCATCGCCTCGTTCGTCCTGTTCCCCAAGATCGGACCGGCGGGGAAAGAGCATGGCCAACCCCAGGCCGAGACCCAGTATGACAACAACGGACAGCAATTTGACCCGCGGACTCACTTTGAAACCTCTCGCGGCCCGGAAAGCACCCCCTGGTCCCGGTAGGCACGCTACCTTGCTGGATCGGCACGGGAAGTTTGCAGGGTCCAATACCAGAAGCTCCTCCTGTCGCTTGGCCGTCGGCGCCCTACCGGTTGTGACACCGGCGCGCCCTACGCCTGTTGCGCAAAGGTAACCGTGAAGTGTGGTTGGCGAGGGCCAGGGAAGCGCGCGGTCGGCGGGGGGCTCAACCTAGCGTGGACTGCGTGGGGTCACAACGGTCAGTCCGAAAACAGCGACGGCGAGGCCTGTCCGTTCTTCGCCGCTTCTTCAGGGCCGGAGTTTCCCGGGGTTCGAAGCAGACAGGCATGTCGTCTCCAGTGAATCGCGCAATCAGATCTATCGCGAAGCACTCACAGGTGCCGGCCGGCCATGCCGCGCCGATGGCCAGCTGCCGGGCGGACGATGCATCGCCAACAAGACCGGGGACGCAATAAATACGGAACTGTACGTACCGACGACGACGCCAACCACTAACGCGTAGGCGAACCCGTGGATGCCGGCGCCACCCAGAACGTAAAGAATGACGACCACCAGTAACGTGGTCAACGACGTAAGAATGGTTCGTCCCAACGTCTGGTTGATGCTTGTGTTGATCATGTCCGGGGTCAAATCAGGACTCTTGCCACGCACTTCGCGGATCCGATCGAAGACAACAATGGTATCGTTCAATGAGTAGCCGATAATCGTCAGGAAGGCGGCCACCACGGGCAGGCTGATTTTGAACGGGTCGAGCAACAGCACGGACGCCAGCGGGCCGGCAAGATTCACGATGTACGCGCTAATGGCGATCATTCCCAACGTTACCAGCACGTCGTGAACCAGAGCCACAACGGCTGCCAGGCCGAACGCAATCCTCTGGAACCGCATCCAGATATAGCCGACGATAAAGAACAGGCTGGCAAACAGCGCGTACCCGGCCTGCGCTTGCGTATCCCCGGCCACTTTGCCTCCGATGTTGCTCGAGGAAGGGAAGACTGGTGTAGCGGCAAGCTGCTGATTCAGCTTGTCGAGCACCGTGCGTGCCATGTCTTTGTCCAACGCGATTTTCAATTCCCAGGCGTCGAACCGCTGGTCGCTGCCGGGAACGTAGTCAGGATTGGAAATTTCAAACGCCGCATCGGGAGCGCCGACTGCCTGTTGCGTGGTGCGAATCAACTCCTGGAGAGTTTCGCCTTTCAGCGCTTCGCCCAAACGTAGGGAAGCCGTAGTATCCCCCGCCTGGTCGGACGTGGCTTCATTGGCCTCGGGGGGCGCATCCGCGCCGGCCCGCGCCAGGACTTCGTACTCCAGCGAATTGGTCTGCAACCGATCACCGAAAATTTCCTCGATCCGCTGTTCCACGACATCGATGTCCTTGTTGGTCGTGTGGATCGTGTAGCGGAGCTGGTCGTCGCCGATACCGATCACAGCCACGTCCTCCAGACCCGGCTGGCTATCCACCGCGCGGCGCACGTCGGCAATCGGCAGCGGCTGATCCTCCTGAAACAGTACGGTGACCGCGGTGCCTCCGGTGAAATCGATGTCGAGAATATTCAAACCGCGCTGGACCACCGCCGCCAGCCCGAGAACGATGACGACCAGCGAGCAGGCAAAGGCGATTCGCCGCCGGCCCAGAAAGTCGAAGTCGGTTTGTCCAAACAGCCTCATCATCTTCAGCCGCGTGAGCCACCGCTGTTTTTCGAAAATGTCGAACACAATTCGGGAACAGAAAATCGCCGTGTACATGCTCATGATGATGCCCAGAATGAGCGTCACGGCGAAGCCGCGGATTTGGTCGGTCCCGATCCAATACAACACCACGGCCGTGATCAGCGTGGTGATGTTGGCGTCGACAATCGTCCGGGTGGCGCGGTCGAAACCGTTTCGTATCGCCATCCGCAGCGCGGCGCCTCGTGACAGTTCTTCACGGATCCGCTCGAAGATCAGGACATTGGCGTCGACCGCCATGCCCACGGTCAACACCAGCCCGGCAAGTCCCGGCAGCGTGAACGCGGCCTTGATGGATATCATCACGCCCAGGATCAGAACGAGGTTCGACATCAAGGCCACGCAGGCCACGACGCCGGCGAAACGATAGTAGACTAACATGAAACACAGCACGGCCACGAACGATATGGCGATCGCGCGGAAGCCTTTCCGCACGGTGTCGGCACCGAGCGTGGCACTGATCTCTCGCTGGCTGATCGGCTGCTTGTTGAGCGCGGCCGGCAGACTGCCTGCATTGAGGATGCTGATGATGAAGTCGACTTCCTCCAAGGTGAAGTTGCCGCTGATCTGCCCTCGCTGGTAGATTGCGTCTTCGATTCGAGGCGCCGAGCGGAGTTCGTCGTCCAGCACGATGCCCAGGTAGCGGTAGAAGTTTGTGGCTTCGATAGGGGTATTCTCCCCAGTCAATCGCCCAAACCGCCGCGCGCCTTCGGCGTTGAACACGAAATCCACGGCCGGCTGGCCTCGTCGATCCACGCCGCGCGTGGCGGTCAACAGCAGGTTGCCGGTCACGTTGTAGGGATCCATGACGATCAACACTTCCCACTCGCCGCGCCGGTTCTGACTCGTGATCAAGTGCTGGTCCCGCTGCGGATCGAATTCGCGCTCATTCAGCCGGATCCATCGAGCCGTTTCGGTGCCGTCCTGCATGATTCGTCGATGTCCCTGCTCGCGCTGTTGCCTGGCCAGCGCGATGATCTCCGCGTGATCGTTGTTATTGGCGGTGATACGAAACTCGAGCGCACCGGACGTGCTGATTTTCCGTTTGATCAGGTCAATTTCCACGTCGTCGGCCCGTGGAATGATAATTTCGACCTGGTCCGGCCCGTACTGCCGGATGGTCACTTCCTTGACGCCGCCGGGGTTCACGCGCTGCGAAATGGCGGCGATCATTTTTTCCATGTCGACTGACTCATCGTCGCCCGCTTCGCGCAGAGATTCGCGGTCCAGCTCGTAAATTAGGTTCACCCCGCCGCTTAGGTCGGGACCGAGTTGCGGTGGCCACCCGAAGGCCGTAATGACTGCGGCTGCGGTGATCGTGGCCAGCGCGGTTCCGATTTTCCATGCGTGGTCGGGCATCCGCAGGCGAGTGGACAGGTAATTGCCGATGAGGAAAGGCACGGTGATTGTGGCCAGGACAACGGCTGCCAGCACGTACCATGCCGTGCCGCCGGGCCCGTTGTTTGCCGCGGGTTGCGGTTCGCCTTCCAGCCCCAACGGGTCTTGGGCTCCGGCCGGCGCGTCAGGGGGCGGGACGCCTTCGAGCGGTTGGTCGGCGTCGACATCGGCGCCCGCTTCCGAGTCGGTCAACGGCACATCGTCGTCGGGCTGCGCCGGGGCCGCATCGGCGTCGCTCGACGCGGGCTGCTCAGTGGCAAGCGGGTCGGACGATATCTCTTCACCCGCCGCATGGGCGGGACCTCCTTGTTCGGATTCCTCAACGGCCGCCGCGGCCGGTTGGTCTTGGGCCGCCCCGTGGGGGGCGAATGCCAGAGCGGTCGATAAGCAGGCAGCGGTAAACCACCAACGCGAAACACGACGGGTCGTTGACATGCCAGATGAATCCTTTTGCAGAGTCTAACAAGGCGCCGCGGATGCCACACCGAAACGCGTCTCTGCGGCCAAAATGCCGGTGTTGTTAAAGGCTCTTGGAATCGTGCTCCGGAACATTCGCGCGCCGTACGTGCCGTTTTGTAGGTCTTTCTTACTTGTACGTCTTTCCTGCGTACGGCCTCGTGCCGCGTTGCGTTGCCGTCCTCCGCATCGGTGCCGGCCGGCCGGCCGTCGCGACACGGCTTCGCGAACCGCCTTCATCGGCTACCCTTTTTCCTTCGACGAGGATTTTGCCTCCACATCGACGACCCGCGCGATCGATCCGAAAGTTACGCGAAGCTTCGCATTTGTAGTCTCGTCGACCTTCAGGGTCACCTCGTCGTTTTCACGCTGAACGTTGGTGACCACGCCGTGGATACCGCCTACCGTCACGACGCGGTCGTTCTTCTTAAGCTCGTTGAGCATCGCTTGGTGCGTCTTCTGCCGGTTGCGTTCCGGCCGAATCATCATGAGGTAGAAAAGAGGAACGATGATGGCTAGCGGCAGCCACCATGGCAACGGGCCGGGAGCATCCTGCGCCCCTAAAAACCAAGTACCGAGGGCTGTCAATTGCACGTCGCACGTCCCATGGGGAACAAAAAACGGTCCGATACCCGCGCGTTCAGGGCCGGACCAGGTCGGTGCCAGAATACGCCGCGTATAATATGTCGAACGAAGACTGCCGACAAGGGGAGACGGCGTCGACGTTGAAGGGTTCATGGGTTGGACGAGGCCGGTCCGGCGGACAGGTCCACGGCGTCGTCTTGGCCGCGGCCGGACCGGTACGCCGCGAGTCGCTCGACTCGGAATGCAGCGAACCGATCTTCGCTGATCGCATCTCGCGCGTCGCGCAGCAGACGCTGGTAGTGCGTCAAATTGTGGGCGGACAGCAGCACGGGCCCCAGCATCTCATGGGAAATAAACAGGTGCCGCAGGTAGGACCGGCTGTGGCGGCACGCCGGACAGGGACATCCCGCTTCAATCGGACGGTCATCCCGCTCGAACCGCCGATTGCGCAATCGCAGAGGTCCGGCGGCCGTGAATGCCAGCCCGTTTCGTCCGTTGCGGGTGGGCATCACGCAGTCGAACAGATCGATGCCCCGCCCCATAGCCTCGAGCAGATCCTGCGGACGTCCGACGCCCATGAGGTAACGGGGCTTGTCCGCGGGCAAGGCGGGAACGGTGTCATCCAACACCCGCAGCATATCGCCACTCGGCTCTCCGACGCTCAGCCCCCCCACGGCATATCCGCCAAAATCCATGGACGCCAGTTGCTCGGCGCACTGCAGTCGCATGGCCGTATCGAGGCCTCCCTGAACGATGCCGAACAGGACCTGGTCGGCGCGCGCCTCCACCGCCCGGCTTCGGGCGGCCCATTGCAAGGTACGCCGCATGGCGTCGCGCACAACTTCCGGCGCGCTGGGCAGTGCGACGACGTGATCCAGCACCATCGCCACGTCGCTGCCCAGGGCCTGCTGAATGCGGATAGCGGATTCCGGAGTCAGCGTGCACGCGCTGCCGTCGATGTGGGATCGGAAATGGGCCCCCTGGTCGTCCACCAAAACCCGCTCGGCCAGACTAAACAACTGGAAACCGCCGCTGTCGGTCAGGATGGGTCCGCTCCACCCCATGAACCCATGCAGCCCTCCCTGGTCGCGAATGACGTCTTCACCGGGTCGCAACGCCAGGTGGTACGTGTTGGCCAACAGCATCTGGGCTCCCGTCGACCGCAATTGTTCGACGGTCAGGCCTTTGACGGTCGCCGCCGTTCCGACCGGCATGAACGCCGGTAGAGAGACGGATCCGTGAGGCGTGTGGAATGTGCCCTGTCGCGCCGCCGACCCGCGATCCGTATGGTGGACCTGGTGGAAGAAAGGCGGCCGATGCGTGGCGCCGGATTCAATCACCGCGCAACTTTAGACCCTGTTGCGTAAGCTTTTCACGGACTTCATTCAGGCTCGTTACGCCGAAATTCTTGCACTCCAGCAGATCGTCGCCCGTGCGACGGAGCAGTTCGCCGATTGTCGTCAGCCCCAGCCGAACCATGCACTTGCGAGCCCGAACCGAGAGGTTCAAATCGGAGATCGGTCGATCCAGCAAAGCCCGTTCATCCGGCGACAGTTCCTCTGTTTCGAATAAGGGCTCCTCTTCGCGCTTTTGATGGGCGAACTGGCCCAGTTCCAAGCCCTTGGACGACAGCATCTCCCGGATTTCGGTGAGCGACGTTTCGCCGAAGTTCTTGCTTTGCAGCAGTTCCTGTTCGCTGGTGCGCGTCAAATCACCGAGGTCACGGACTCCCATTCTCTCCAGGCAGTTTCGGCTGCGCACCGACAGTTCAAAATCGCTGACGCGGGTGTTCAATAGCTGGCCCATGCGGTCCTGCTGCCGTTGCGCTTCTTCATCGTAATACATGTCGCGCGAAGCTTCGGCGTCCTTTAAATAAAGCCGCGCTCGCGCGTGATCGGGATAGGCGTCCAGGATCCTGCGGTAACACTTGCGGGCCCGTTCGAATTGCTGCATGTCCTCGTACAGCAGGCCCAGATTGAGCAGCGAGCCGACGTTGGAGGGAAAGCGCGACGAGGCTCGCTCGTACAGATTGGCCGCGGTTTCATCGTTGCCGCGACGATCGTTTTCCAGCGCCAGCCCGAACAACGCACCCGCGTGCGCGTCGTCGGACTCGACCGCGCGCTCGTACAAAGCGACCACTTCCGACGGGTTACCGCCCAGCGCGGCGACCGTTGCGCCACGCTGGTAGAGATACTCCGCCGTCTGCTCAATGGGACCCGAAAGCGAGTCGAGCATCTGTAAGGCTTCGTCCTCCCGCCCCGCATAGCGCAGCGCTTCCACACGCGACAACGTGCATGCATCGCTGTCGTATCCCGCCGTGGCCGCAGCCTCGTATGCCTCCAGCGCACGCTCGTAGTCTTCCTGAATCAAATAGCACTTGCCGAGATAGTAGTGCGGCAACGCGCCGCCATCGCTGGCACGCAACGTTTCAACAGCCCGCGAATATCTGCCCAGCAGGAAGTAACACACGCCGAGACGAACAGCACCGGCCGGTGTCCGATCTTCCTGGTTCTCCAGTTGAGCGACCGCGTCCCGCAACACCTGATAGTTCGAGTAATCCTCGGCAATGGCATCGACCAGTTGCCGGATTTCCCGGGGTCCAAACGTGGTGTTGGAGACGACCAATTGCTGGACGTCAATTTGCTGAACGTCCGTTTCGACGCCATGCTCCGCCATAGTCAGACTCCCGAAATCGACAGGAATGTATAAGCCGTGATCTCGCGCGATCTTCAGCCCTCAAGAGCCAGCGGTGGGAGTCGAACCCACAACCCCCGCATTACGAATGCGGTGCT
>CAZNKT010000034.1:0-52293 GCA_964573605.1 uncultured Pirellulales bacterium | reverse complement strand
GTTCGGTCAGGATCACGGTTTTTCCGAGTCCCGCTCCGCCGAACAGGCCGGCCTTGCCGCCCCGCACGAACGGCGTCAACAGGTCGACCACCTTGATGCCCGTTTCAAACAGCTCCGTCTTCGTTGACAGCTCCTTGAGTTCCGGCGCCTCGCGGTGGATCGGCCAGCGTTCCTGGGCATCCACGGGCCCCCGACCGTCGATCGGTTCCCCGGTCAGATTGAACACTCGGCCCAGCGTGCAATCACCCACGGGGACCGTCAGTGATCCTCCGGTGTCGATGCATTCCTGTCCGCGGATCAACCCGTCGGTACCGCCCAAAGCGATGCAACGGACGCGCCCGCCTCCCAGGTGCTGCTGGACCTCGCCCAACAAATCGACCTTGACTCCCTTGTGTTCGGCGGCAATGCGAATGGCGTTGTAGATCGCCGGCATGTGGGCCTCGTCGAATTCCGCGTCGAATGTCGACCCGATAACCTGGGTGATCCTGCCGATATTGGCCGAGGATTCGCCGGACGCCGTCACGGGACGCGTCGCGCTCTGGGCACCGGAAGCCATCATAGGGAGTAACCTTTCGTGTAAATGGGCGAGGAATGATCTGTGGTCCGTCGGTCTGCGATTGGCTGTCCTGGGCAAGGGCGCACGACGTCGGCCGTGTCACTTCAGCGCTTCGACGCCTCCTACGACATCCATCAATTCGGACGTTATTCGGGTCTGCCGGGCGCGGTTGTATTGCCGGCTCAACAGCCGAATCAGGTCGTCCGCGTTCTCGGTTGCCGATTTCATGGCCACCATGCGAGCGATCTGCTCGCTGACAGCGGCGTCCAGGAAACACTTGAAGAGACGAACACGGAAACTGGTCGGCACGACCTCTTCAAGAATGCTTTCCGGCGAGGGCAGGAATTCGTACAGCGGGCCCTCCTCCGACGGCACGCCGTTTTCCTCTTCCAACAGGGATCGGAGGGGCAGCAACGTCTCCACCACTACTGTCTGCCGGGCGGCTGATTCGAACTTCATGTGGGCCACATCGAGACGGTCCAGCTGACCGGTGACATACTCATCCAGGTAGCGCGTGGCCAGCACGTCCACCTCGTCGAACGATGGCCGGTTTTCAAAGTGAGTGAACTTGTGGTGGGGAGTCACGTTACGGTACTTGAAGGCGGCGACGCCCCGCTTCCCGGATACTTCGAGCTGGGCCGCGGCGACGTCCGCATTCAATTCGCTCCATCGCACGTGCGCCGCACGCAGCACGCTGGCATTGTAGCCGCCGCACAGCCCCCGGTTCGATGTCAGTACCAGCAGCGTCACCCGCTCCACCGGCTCGTGCGGCGTAAGCAGCGGATGCTGCAATTCCAGGCCGGAGGTTGCCAGGTCGGTGACCAGTTGGGTGATGGCCTGCGTGTAGGCCGTAGCGGCCGAGGCCCGGTCCATCGCCTTCTTGAAACGGGCCGTGGCAATCAATTCCATCGTCCGCGTGATCTTGCGAATGTTGCGGATCGATTTACGCCGCTTGTCCAGAACTCTCGGATTGGGCATGGAACCGTCTTCACCGCGAGCAGAGTTTTTCGAACATCGTACGGACCATTTTCCGAGGCCGGCAGGTCCGACCCCGGGCCGCATCGCAGCACGCCTACGACGAGCGGTATTGCATCTGAAATTCCTTAATTGCCGCTTCGATGGACGACCGCAGGGCGTCGTCCAATTCCTGGCGTTGGGCGAGCCGGTCACGCACTTCGGGCTTTTGATCGCGCATGAACGTCAAGAATCCCTCTTCCCATTGCGCCACTTCCGAGACGGGGACTTTGTCCACGTATCCCTGCGTGCCCGCAAAGATAATTAGAATCTGATCAACAACGTCCAGCGGTTTGAACTGGCCCTGTTTCAACAATTCCACCATGCGGTGGCCCCGATCCAGCCGGGCCTGCGTGGCGGCGTCCAGATCCGTTCCCAACTGCGCGAAGGCTTCCAGTTCGCGGAAGGCGGCCAAGTCCAGCCGCAGGCCTCCGGCGACCTTTTTCATGGCTTTGTTCTGCGCGGCACCGCCAACACGGGAGACGGAGATCCCCACGTTCATCGCGGGACGGACTCCGGCAAAGAACAGATCGGGCTGCAGGTAAATTTGTCCGTCGGTGATGGAAATGACGTTCGTCGGAATATAGGCCGACACCTCGCCCTCGAGTGTCTCGATGATCGGCAGCGAGGTCAGCGACCCACCGCCCATGTCGTCGTTGAGTTTGCACGACCGTTCGAGCAATCGGCTGTGGCAGTAAAACACGTCGCCCGGGTACGCCTCGCGTCCCGGCGGCCGCCGCATCAGCAGCGACAATTGCCGATAGGCAATCGCCTGTTTCGACAAGTCGTCGTAAACGATCAAGGCGTGCCCGCCGTTGAACAGGTAGTGTTCGGCCATGGCGGTGCCCGAGTAGGGTGCGACGTACTGGAGCGGAGCCGGATCGCTCGCACCGGCGACGACGACCGTCGTGTAGTCCATGGCCCCCGTCTCCCGCAAACCCTCAATCACTCCGGCCACGGTCGACTCCTTTTGGCCGACGGCGACGTAGAAGCACTTCACACCGGACGTCTTCTGGTTGATGATCGTATCGATGCCGATGGCCGTCTTGCCCGTCTTCCGATCGCCGATGATCAGCTCCCGCTGGCCGCGCCCGATGGGCGTCATGGAGTCGATCGGCTTGATGCCCGTCTGCAACGGCTCATGCACGGGTTGACGTTCGGCGACACCCGGCGCGATGAACTCCACCGGCCGCGAATCGTTGGTCACGACCGGCCCCTTGCCGTCCAGCGGATTGCCGAGCGGATCGACAACGCGACCCAGCAGGGCGTCACCCACCGGCACGCGCAGCAGTCGTCCCGTGCTGCGAACCTCATCTCCTTCGCGAATCTCCAGATAATCACCGAGAATGATGACACCGACGGAATTCTCCTCGAGGTTGAAAGCCAAACCGATGGTCCCGTTGGGGAACTCGACCATCTCGCCGGCCATCACGCCCGACAGCCCGTACACGCGGGCGATGCCGTCTCCCACCTCCAGCACCCGTCCTACTTCCCGGACGTCGATCTGAGACGAGAATTGTTCAATTTCTTTTTGGATGACCGACGCAATTTCGTCTGTACGGAAAGCCATAGCGCTTCTCACTCTCCAGCCCGCGGTACGCAACGCCCGGACCTAATCCGGCAGCTCGCCGATCCATTCCGCGTTAACGTGTGACACCGAATGATGAAATAGTTCCGCCGAAAAACACCTTCTGTTGGCCAGCGTCCGGCGACCCCAAAGGGAGCCGGAGGCACCTTCAGTCCGGCTCCGCCAGGAACCGTTGCCGATTCGTCTCAATCTGTTCCACACACGCCTGAACGATCTGCGCGCGCAATTGGCGGAGCTGCGTGGCGACCGACCCATCGAGCACCGTGTCCCCGATGGTGATGACCAGACCGCCGATCAGCTCGGGGCGCGTCACGACCGACAACTGCGGTTCGGCCCCCAGCAGGCGTCGCAGGCGCTCCTCAATGGCACCGCGCGCCGGATCGCTCAGCGCCCGAGCCGCCTCGACCGTGACATCGACAATGCCCTGCATTTGATGGTAGCGCAGCACGACCATCCGCAGAATCGTCCGCAAGTGGTCCAAACGCCCATGGGCGGCAACCACCTTCAGAAAAGCCACCAGATCACGGGACGCGCGGCCACCAAAAACGCGTTCCACGATTTCCAGCTTGACATCGTGCCGGATGATGGCCGACGCCAACATGCGTTCGAATTCAGGATGTCGGTCCATCACGTCGCTGATGAGCGACTGCAATTCGCTGACGAGCACCGCTGCCTTGCCGCTGGCCTGAGCCGCGCCGAGGAATGCGTTGGCGTATACCGCGGCGATCTGCTCGGTCACCGAATCAGCGGATGAACCCTTCCCGTTGGAGGCCATAATGATTGTCGCCGTGCGAAGTTTCTACCTAACAAGCCCTCGGCGGTCGACGCGGCCCTTGTGCGCCCCATCGTCCCGTGCCCGGTGTGGCGGGCGGATGTCGGTCAATTCATGTTGGGAAACTCGCCCAAGGCCTCCCGTATCAATCGTTCGTGATCCGATGGGCTCAGCGTCTGCTGGACGATCTTGCCGGCCAAATCCAGTGCATGCGCCGCGCTGGTTTCGGCCAGCATCTTCAGCGCACTGTCGGTGGCGTTGCGAATTTCGCGCAGCGCCCGGTCGTGCTCGGCCTGTGCAGCCGTCTTGGCTTCGGCCAGGATCTGGGTTCGCGTGGCCTCGGCGTCGCGGCGCGCTTCTTCCATCAGGGCCCGGACCTCGTCGGCCGTTTTGGCCAGCCGTTCTTCGTGCTGGGCCAGCAGATCCTGGGATTGCTGGTTGTTCTGCTCCGCCGCCGCGATGTGCTCCTCAATGCGGCGCTCGCGTTCGTCGAGTGCCTCGACGATCACGGGCCACGCGAACTTGCCGAGAACACCCAGCAGCACCACAAACACGATCCCGGTAAAGATGGCCAGATCGGGATCGAACGTCAGTGGGTTGGGCTCCGCCGGGTGCGTGCCGTGGCCCGCCGCATGGGCCCCGTCGTCCGCCACGGCCGAAGGATCGGCGTCGTCCGCCGCCCGTGCTGCCACACGGGACGTCATTGCCACGGTAACGACGAGGCAGCTTGCGATTCGCAGAATGCGGTCTTTCATCATTCGAACTCCTTCATCCGTTCGCCTACCGCCGGTCGACCCGCGCGTCGGGCCGCCGCCGCGCGCCGGCTCGTGGCGGTCACCGCCGACACGTTGGACGGCGTAGCGGCGCGGACGGGGCAACGCGCCGTGGGGTCGCTGGATCACGAGCAGCATTTTGAGCCGGCAACGTCACCCGCTGATGATACATACGATCAACGCGAAGAACGTGGCCCCTTCTATCAGCGCGGCAGCAATGATCATGGCAGTCTGGATGTTGCCCGCCACTTCGGGCTGCCTCGCCATACTTTCCACAGCAGAACCCCCAATGCGGGCAATGCCGAAACCGGCGCCCAGCAGCACGATTCCGGCCCCGAACGCCGCACCAAGATTCATGCTGAATCCGGCGGCCGCCGGAGTTGCTGGCTCCGCCGGCTCCTGGGCAAGGGCCGGAGAGGCCAGCAGGGCCACCATGCAACAGACAACCACAACGTTGACCAGCTTGCTCACTTGTCGAGTCTCCTTAGATCCAATGGTATTTCCTCCCGGGCGGGAGGTCCGTACGAGCTAATGCGGATGGACCGCCATTCCGATAAACAGCGCAGACAAAAAGACGAAAATGTAGGCTTGCAGGAACGCCACGAACAACTCCAGCAGGCTCAGAGCGGTCGCCCCCAGAATGCTGGCGGGCGCCACGCCCCATACCGCGGCGCTGGACCACGCGGCCGCAATAAACGCGATAATCACCGCCAGCACAAGGTGCCCGGCCAGCATGTTGGCGAGCAATCGCACGGAAAGGACGAAGTGCTTGATCAACAGTCCCAGAATCTCGATCGCAAAGATCATGGGCACCAGAAACAGGCCCATCACCCCGGGCAGTTCCATACGAGGCACCTGGGCTTTCCAGTATCCCACGACGCCGAGTTTCTTCATGCCCGATCCGATGACCGTGGCGAAAGTGACCAGCGCCAGCGCGGCCGTCGTGGCCCACGCCGCCGTGGGCGTGCCCATCCACGGAAGCATGCCCAACAAGTTGCAGCCGAGGACAAAGAAAAACATGGTCAGTAGGAACGGGACGAACCGGTCCGCGTCGTGCCGGCCGATGGCCGGTCGCGCGACCTGGTCCCGGATGAAGACGATCATCGCTTCCAGCAGATTCCACATCCTTCCCCGCGGTGCGTGCCCGCCGGCCATGCGCCACGCCAAGGGCACAAACAACAGACATAACACGACGGCCACCAGTACCTCGAGCACCATGAATTTGGTCGCGGTCAGTTCCAGCGGCTGGACCAGATCGTCGATCGTGGGATTGCCGGTCTGCAAACGCCACAATGGGGGGCTTTGCTCCAACGGTTGCGGCAAAACGAGCTTGCCGTCCTGCGCCACCACGCGCGGAACTTCAAAGTACCGGCCATCCTGAACGTGGTCGAACAGGTGACCCGTGTCGAACGGTTCGGCCATCGTTCAACGCTCCTCACCCCGGACGCGACCCGCCGTCCCTCGGCCTGCCGTGGCCAGCCACGTGTCTGCCGCCAGCGTGATCAGATAGAAGGCAATCAGGTAAAAGGCCAGTCCTGTTTCGACCAGATCCATGCCCGAAAACCACAGCGCCAGCAGTGCCGCCGGGACAATCGAAATCCGCACGGCCATTCCGGCCAGAACTCCGGCCACCGCCTTGTTGCGTCGTGCGTATTGTTCTGAGACGACAAGGCCCAGGATACCGGCCCCGCAGCATACGAGACATGCCAGGGCAGCCGCCACGAGGCCCTCGACCCGGCCAACGGCATACGCCACCGGTGCCATGACGACCAGGGTCGCGACGGCAACGCCGACCAGCCGCGCCGCATCCCGGACCAGCCCATCCCAAACGAGTCGCTGCACAGCATCCGCCGGGCGGTCGATCACCGCACTTACTCACCTTATCCGCCGAGGCAGATCGCTGTCCGCGGCGGTTTCACTAATCCCGATTCGGGGTCGTCATCTGCACCAGGTGCCAGAACGCCGCCGACCCGCCAACCGCAAAACCGACCACCGTAAATAGAGGCAACGTCGCCAGGCGTCGATCGAGCCAAAGTCCGGCCAGGCCGGGAAGAACCATCTCCAATGAGACCGTCATGATGCGGGACACCCACTGGGTGGCCACGGCCATGGGCGAACGTTCTTCCGGTGGGCTTGTCACATGTCGCGAGAGGGCAATGCGAGGTCTCCGTCTGAGCTGACCGCGAGCGGGTCCGCGCCGACAGACACCCGACTGCCTCCCTCGTCCTCGTCGGCCGCCAACGGTTTGCCTCGCACGGCGAACCCCCAAAAGATCCACGCTCCGCTGCCTCTCGATACCGCCGAGCGTCGCGCGATCCCGCACCCAGCTTTCAGGCCGTCAAAGCCGGGTAATGTAGCCCAAGGACGTGAAGGGTGTCAACGGGCCGGAACGAAATTCGTGCAATTTTTCACAAAGTCCTTCGCGTGTCGCAACTCGTGGAAATTCGAGACCTTACGCGCGACCAAAAACAGCCGGCCCACAGCCTCGCCCGGCCTCTCGCCGGGCGCGCCGAAAGTTGCCGCGACCGCACGGCTCGGCCGGGGAGGGCGGCCGACACGCCCTCGTTCGGGGGGGCTGAGAATTGCAGAAATGCCAGTTCGCAATTAAATTAGCTAATATCGGCACGACCGGATCATGCGGGCAGGATGGCCGCCAGGGCGCCTTCAACACGGAAACACGAAAGAGGGCGTGGGGGCGGAGCGCTGATTCTGCGGGAGCCATTTTCACCATTCTTAGCAAGGCAGGTCGTTCGATGAGCCCCTCGTCGTTGAGACAATACACGTGTAAAGATCTGGCCCAGATGGCCCGCAAGAAGGGCGTCTCCGGTTGGCACTCGATGCGGAAAGACCAACTGATTCGGGCCCTGTTGAAGGCGGCCAAGAAGCGGCGTCCTGCCGGTACGAAGCGTTCCAAGGGGGCGGCCGCCAAGAAGGGGGCGGAGCGGCCGTCGGGAAATCGTAAATCACCGATGGCCAAAGCGTCCGGCAACGCGCGCGTGCGGCGCAAGATCTCGCAGATGCAGGACAAGCTGGACGAGATTAAGAATCTGGCCGCCAAGGGGACCAATGGCCAGGCCGAGATTCCGGAAAACGACCGCCTGGTGGTGATGGTCCGGGACCCGTTCTGGCTGCATGTCGTGTGGGAACTGTGCCCGGCCAGTGTCGAGCGGGCCCGGGCGGCCATGGGCCAGCACTGGTACGCGGCGCGACCGGCGCTGCGGGTGCTCAAGGAACTTCACGGCGAATCCACGGCGGTCGAACGAACGATTTTCATCCACGGAGGCGTCAATCACTGGTATGTCGATGTCGCGGATCCCCCGTCCCGCTACCGGGCGGAAATCGGCTACATCACCGCCGCCGGCGAATTCCGCCGCGTGGCCCGCAGCAATGTTGTCACCACGCCGCCGGCCGGTCTCCGCGATTCGACAGACGATGGCTGGCCGGATTTGGCCGAGAACGCCGAACGCATCTACGCCATGAGCGGTGGTTATGCGGCGCGGGGGGGCAACCACGAACTGCAGGAACTGCTCGAGGAAAGACTGGGACGGCCCGTGGGTTCGCCGATGGACGTGCGGTTCGGCGCCGGGGCTCAGTCACCGTTTTGCCCGTCCGACGACTTCCATCTGGCCGTGGACGCGGAAATGATTGTGTTCGGCGTGACCAAGCAGAACGCCTACGTCACGCTGAACGGCGAACCGGTGCGGTTGCAGGCCGATGGAACCTTCGCCGTGCGGCTCGACATGCCCGAGCGGCGCCAAGTGATCCCGATCGTGGCCAGCTCGAGTGATGGCGTGGAACAGCGTACGATCTCGATCGCGGTCGAGCGCAACACGAAGGTCATGGAACCTGTTGTCCGCGACCCGGGCGATTGACCTGCCGCCGGCACGGTGGCAAGGACGGTGGGAAGTGCATCGCGCGCTCGATTCTCTGCTGGAGCAAATGGCCGGTTTTGGAAGCTGCGCGGTCGGCTTCTCCGGCGGCGTTGATTCGACCGTCGTCGCCCAAGCGGCTCGCATCGCCTTGTCCGACGGCGCGGTAGCCGTGACGGCGGTCAGTCCCAGCTTGGCCGCGGGACAACTGCAAGAGGCACGACGGCTTGCATCGTTGATCGGGATCCGGCATATCGAAGTGGCCACCGAAGAAGTCTCGGATCCCCGATACATCCGAAACGACCCGCAACGGTGCTTTTTCTGCAAGGATACGCTGTACCGGCACCTGCGCGCCGTGGCCGATCGTCTCCAGCTGCGCGTGCTGGCCGACGGGGCCAACGCCGATGATGCCGGGGATTACCGCCCGGGCCGGAAGGCGGCCCGGCAGCATCACGTTCGCAGTCCCCTGGCCGAATGCCACCTGACCAAGGACGACGTCCGGGAAATCGCCCGCCACTGGAATTTGCCCGTGTGGGACAAGCCGGCATCGCCGTGCCTATCGAGCCGCATCGCTTACGGCCAGGCCGTGACGCCCGAGAGATTGGCCATGGTCGATCAGGCGGAGCAGTTCCTGAGGGGGCTTGGATTCGCCGAGGTTCGCGTCCGGTTCCATCAGGACCAACTTGCCCGGCTGGAAGTGCCCGCGGAGCTGCTGCCAAGGCTCTGCCAGCCCGATCACCGCGAGGCCGTCGTCGAGAAGCTCAAGTCACTGGGCTTTCGATTTGTGTCGATCGACCTCGAGGGATTCCGATCGGGAAGCCTCAATCAGATCCTTCCGCTCGACGTGCTGTCGGGGTCGCAGGCGTGAACGTCCCCACACCTGCTACACGCCGCAATGCCGCCGCGTGACTTTCTTTTTGCGCTTTCTCGCCCGGGGGCGGCTCGGGCGGTAACCGTACTCGATGGCGAACCACTCGGCGTAACGCTCGCGGGCCGCGTAACGCGAGTTGCGTTCGTCCAGCAGATGGCCGAGTTCGTGGATCAGGATGTTGTTGAGGTAAAAATCCCTGATCGACGTTTCGTTCCACACAATCTTCCATTGGCCAGGCGGGGTGTGCACCCACCGGCCGCCGAACATGTTCACCTCGTTGATCACATTGGGCTGGGGCGGACGATGGAACGTCTCGGTGAGCGTCGTTTCAATCGGATACAAGTAGAGCGTCTGGCCCCACTGCATGCCGTAACAGGGAAACGTTTGCTTCTTGCGAGTCATGCGGCTGAGCTGAACGACCTCGAGCGGCCGAAGAAAGCGCGCAGGCAATAAGCTCAGACGCTCGCGGATTTGCCGCTCGGTGACCACATGCCGGTACCCCGGACCCGGCGGCTGCACGATGACTTCGTACGAGCGGCGGTTGCCCGTCGGCGCGTACCAGTCCTCGGGCGGCGCGTAAGGCTCCGGTTGTTCCTTGGACTGCGTCGGACCGTGCTTGCCCGCCGTTACCGTGGCACGACGGAAACGGGCCTTCGTTGCGGTGTTCCGATGACGCGTCAACGCCACCGGCCGTTTGGGACTGCGATCGTGGAAGCGGGGCATCGGGCCACCTCGTCAACATTTCTAACGAAGCGAAACAAGGTACGATGGGCATCGGCTGCCACGCGTCCGGCCACAGTCGACGCGCTACTCGAAGGACGAGGGATGTCGACATGACGCTTGCGAAGGAGGACTCCTTCCGGTCAGCAACTCCATACTAGTCTGGTCCCCACTCGGTTTTCAAGGAATTTGTATAAGTCGTTTCATAGTTTAATTTTGCGAAATGCCGTCGGCTGGACATCGAGGAGCTGGCGGCGACGCCGGTCCCGAGCGCGTTCCCCCTGAAAGTGGGGTTTCCCAACCAACGTGTGCTGTGCGCGTGAAGCGTGCCGCGGCCTACGTTGAGCGATGGACCGCGGCGGTCATGTGCCGCGTTACCACAGCAGCGCGAGGACCATCCCCAGCAGCAACAGCAGGCTCGCGCCGGCACCGACCCACACCCACGGGCTGATGCGACTCCGGCTTCTCCGCGTCCGCTCGGCGATCACCGACGTGCTGGGCCAGTTGGCATCGCGGCCGCCGGTCAGCAACGCGTCGTTTGGATCCAGTTCGGGTTCTGGCATGGAGGGCCTGTCGCGAATAATGGCCGGCGGACCTGCCAGCGCCGGCACATCACCGGCGGTCGGCGGGGTGTCCGGTTTGGCAAGCGCTTGCTTGCGAGAATGGACATTACTCACTTCGGCGGGAGCATGTTCCTGATCCTCGGACGGGTCCTACGCGACGGCGGGCCTGGCTGGCGCGGGGGGTGGGGGGGGTGGGCTTGGTGCCCTGCTGGTTTCCGTCGGATCCATCAGCAGCGAAGCTTCTTCGGCGGCCGCAGTCAATACCCCCGATCCGCTGCTGCCGGGTCCTCCCGAAACGGTCTTGCCGCGTGACGAGAGCCACTCGGCGAGCGTCTGGGCGACGCCAGCCGCCGACTGGTACCGCTCATCGGGACTCTTGCACATCATGCGGTTGCAGATGTCGACCAGTCCCGGGGGCGCGTCGGGACGATCCTGGTAGATACTCTTGGGCGACTGGGTCTGATGCATCATCAGACGCTGGGGCAACGTGCCCTCGGGGAACGGCGGGTGTCCGGTGAGCAGGTAGTACAACGTGCACCCCAGGCTGTAGATGTCGGCGCGCCGGTCCACACTATGGCTGTTCAGTGCTTGTTCCGGGGCGAGGTAATCGGCCGTGCCGAGTACATTCTCATCGTGAGCAATCGTCAGGCTGGGCCGATCGTCCTGGGAAAACTTGGCCAGCCCCATATCAAGCAGCTTGACGGTGCCTTTGTCGTCCACGAGGCAGTTGGCGGGTTTGATGTCGCGATGGATCAGGCCCGATTCGTGGGCGTGCTGCAGCCCGGCGGCGGCCTGGGCGATGCAGTCCGCTGCCCGGTCGTAGTCCAGGGGCCCGCCCTCCTGGACCATGGCCTGCAAGTCGCGGCCTTGCACAAATTCCATGACCAGGTAATACGTCTTGGCATTCAAATCCGTATCGAAGTCGTAGACCCGGACAATATTCGGGTGGTCGAGTTTGGCCGCGGCCTGGGCTTCCAGCTTGAAACGTTCGAGATACGAGGAGTCTTCGATCCGGTTTTGAGGCAGCACCTTGATGGCCACGCGGCGCTTCATCATGACGTGCTCGGCGACGTACACGTTACTCATGCCGCCCCGGCCGAGGTGCCGGAGCAGCTTGTACTTGCCGAGGAAGAAGCCCTTATGCTTTCCCTGCAGCAGATTATCCGCTTGCCAGCGAGTGAGGAGGTCTTCGCGGACCAGATCTTCCGCGATCGGCTCGGGCGCGGTCAATCGTCCGCGGTCGGTTGCGGCATGCAGCTTTTGCAGGACCTGGTTGAGTGGGGCATCATCGACCAGTCCGCTACGCTTTACCAGTTCCAGGAACTTATCGACGCTGACCTTCGCCATCCTGATACCGACAGAGCTGATACCGACAAAGGCGGCACCCTAGGCAACGAGTTGCACCGTGCACTTCGCTCTCGAACGACTGTCGCTCCACCTTTTCATGATCGTACCGGGCGACGGACAACCGCGGGTCCTGGGAGCGATACGCGAATGCTGAATCGACAGGAAACTCGGCCGGAGACCATCCGGTAAAACCGCGCCTCGGACGATCGAGTCGCGACGGCCGGAGCCCGCCAAGGCCACCCCTGCCCCCGGCTTCTGAGGGCATTCTATACCGGGTTTTCTTCGATGACCGACAGTTATAAAAATAACATGAAAAAAGATGGGCTGCCAGAACATTCGGATGGCGCCAAGGGCTTTTTCCGTCAGGCCTTACGGCACATCAGGCACGATCCGAAAGCTCCGCTCCGAATTCCAAACTCGAAGGCTGTACCTACGGCAAATGTGCAAGGATGACGGTCGGCCAGGTCGCCGCGCCCGCAGCACGCCCCGTGAGAGCATCCGGCACGAATTCATGAGAGAAGACCCCACGAATCCCGCGACCCGCCCGGGCATCAACGCGCCGAAAACGGCCCCCGCCGATGCGCGAGGGCCTACGGACCGGGAGCTGGCATTGTTTTCCAAATACTGGCGGAGCGGCCAAGTAAAAACCCGGCTGGCGGCCAGCATCGGGCCCGCGGCGGCAGCGGAACTGCACCGGTCGTTTTTGGAGTGCCTGCTCGTGCGTCTTGCGCGGTGCGGCGATGTGCGGACGTGCGCCGGGTCGCCGGCGGCGCGGCTGGACGCGTTCGCGCATCTGGCCGAACACGCGCACGTCCGCGAGAAATGGAACTTCGTCGCCCAATCGTCCGGAGACCTTGGTCGGCGGATGAAGCATTTCGTGGAAACCGCCGACGCCGACACGCGCCGCATCGTGATTGTTGGGTCTGACAGCCCCAATCTGCCCGTGGCCGACATTGACCGCGCGTTCGAATTGCTGGAACAGGTGGCTGTCGCTCTGGGACCGTCCGCCGACGGTGGCTACTGGCTGCTCGGCATCCACGGATCAGTGCCCTCGATTTTCGATGGTATCGACTGGGGGAGCCAGAGCGTTCTGCAACAAACGACCGATCGCCTAGAGCGAGCCGGCGTTTCCTACAGCTTCGTCTCGCCGTGGTACGACGTCGACACGGTGCAGGACCTGGCGCAACTGGTCGGTGATCTGCCACAGCACTCGTTGCAGCCTCCAGAGCCGGCGCTGGTCCGATTACTGGCGGAAATCCGGTCTCGAGTGCCGCCGGCGGACCTGGGTCCCCGCCGCTAGCTCAACGGCGACGTGTCGCGGCCTCATCACAGCGGTACGGTTGCGGAGTGCGCGGACTCGGAAGGCGGACCCGTTTGCAGCGCGATCAGTTCGTTGAATACCGAGTCGACGTGATCACGTTCGATCTTTTCCAGCCCTTCGGCATAGCCCACCAGCAAGACCAGGTCGCACAGCCGGTTGATGGAGCGGGCGATTCCCTGCGCCCGCGAGTGGACTTGTTCCAGGGCGCCCTCGCTGAAGATGGTCCGGGACGCCCCCGCCGCGGACAGACGGTGGTTGATGTAACTGATCGTTCCTTCCTCGTCCCACGGTTGCAACAGCGCCTTGACGCACAGGCGTTGATCGAAGGAGGGGTTGCGCGTCAGCGGCTTGAGCAGCGTCGGCTGGCCGGCCAGAACCAGCGACAGCACGGGACGTTCCTGGTGTTGCAGGTTGAGCAGCATCCGCATCGACTCCAGCGTCTCGTGGTCCACGATCGTGTGCGCTTCGTCGACAACGACAACGGCGTGTCGCCCGCGGTCGGCCTGCGTCGACAACGCGATGTGGATGCGATTCAGGTTGTGATCGACGGATCGGATATCGGCGTAGTCCTCGGTGCCGGTCAATTCGTGCGCGAGAAAGGCCAGCAGCTCGCGGCGATCCATCGTCGGAAACACCACGTGGACTCGTGGCGTGAGCCAGTCGGGCAACTGGTGGAGCAGGTTACGGACCAGCAGCGTCTTGCCCGACCCCGAGGGGCCGCACAACAACGCGGCCTCGTGCCGACTCTCCAGAGCGTAACGGAGTTTTAAAAGGGTTCCCTGATGCGATTCTCCGGGATAATAGAATATCTCATCCCATCCCGGCTCAAACGGTTTTCTGTCGAGCCCCCAATACTGCTCGTACATGGTATTGTTTCCGGAGGTGGCAAGGTATGACAAACGCCATTAGCGACGGGCGTTTCCCCATGATTCATCCCGGCGTCAGCGTGCACGACGCGGCGCCGGACGCCGCAAAGTTCTCCAGGACAGCGATCCGGCGAACCCCGGCGCCGTCCAGCTCGCGGGCGGCCGTGGCCACCCGTTGTGTCGTTGTCTTTCGGCAGTCGCGAACCAGCAGTACCGTTTCGATGCCGGCGGCGCGGGCCATGGCCACCGGTCCCGTATCGGCGTCGGGCACCTCGATGGGACCCATATCCACGAACACAACATCGGCATGTTGCCGCAGCATGGCGATATGCGTCGCCGGGCGGATTCCGTGCAGCAACGCGTGGGCCTCGGTCGTGCCCATGACGCTGTTGCAGGGCAATACGACCAGCAAGTCATCGCATGACAGCACCAGGGCGTCTTCCAGCGCGGCGTCGCCCCGCAGCACTTGTGGCCAGTCATGTGGTTGGCGAAAGCCCAATCGCGAGCCCAGCGCTGGGCGGGTGAAATCGGCGTCGATGGCAGCAACGGTTTGGCGGCGGCCGACCAGCAGGCGCGCCAGCGTCAACAGCAGCATGGTGCGCCCCTCGCTACGCCTCGTGCCCGAAAACCCAACGATGCGCGATCCGTTCGTGTCATCGGATACCAGGTGATCCGCAAGCGGTCGCAGGCGATGACCCCAACGGCCGGTCAATGCGTCGGTCATTTCCGGCCACGTTGCGGACGCTCGGCCGGCGCGCGCCCAACCGCGATCGGCGCCGGGTACGTCGAGTTTGGTCACAAAGTCCGATAACGGCCGAACGCCTCGTTTTGCCGGATCGGTTGTCATTTCCAAAGTCTGGCTCATCGTCTCCGCCCGCTTCGCGCGCGCCTCATGCAGCGCAAACGGGTCTCCAGTACCGCACGGCACGGCGATATGGGGCGGAGGAGGTACCGTGCCGGGCGTGTCGAGACCGAAAATGCGGTCCATGGCGTCGAAGGCCGCATCCAACGCTTCGGGCGAGGGACTCCGCGCCGGGGACGGAGTGGCCGGGCAGAATGCTTTAATGAAGGCGCGGTCCGTCACGCTCATGATGGGCGTCGCTCAATAGATGGTTCGATGGTCCCGGCGCGCTGTGGGGCGTGCAGGCCCGATTTTTCCCAGTGTGGCCACGGGGCCCGGGGACGTGTCCGGCCGCGGCTGCGACGCCTCGGCGCTTGGCGAAGTGCTGTTGTCCGGCGGCCTGGCGTAGGCCGGCGGAATTCCGCGCCGCAGCGCCGGCCCGTCCTCGGCCGGGCCATAGCGAACCTGATCTTTCGACTCCGGCGCGGCCGCTGACCCCGGCCGTGCGCCGTCGATCGTCGCTCCCTGCGTGGCCAGGCCCGAAGGTTCCGAAGCCTGCTCGGGCAACCGCCACTGGACCTCCGATGGATTCCAGCGCGGCGGCGCGTGCCGGTCTGGGGTCGGGGCCGGTGGTTGGCCACTCGGCACCACCCAATAGACGGCCACCCCCAACGCTGCTCCGGTCACCACGGCCCAGCCGTGTATTTTGCGCTGGACGCCCCTTCGCGGTTGTTCGACGTCCCGCGCGGCATGCGTGCCAGGGTTCTTCGCAGCCGGCAAGCTTGCGCTCATTTCGGGCACCCGAAGCCACACCGGCGGATATTCTGGCTGGGCATCTCCCATCCGGTCGCCGGAATGGCCCGTCGTTGGCGGGGGCGAAGGTTTTTCCATAGGTTGCCTGACCTGGCGTCGGTTTCCGCTGGACACTTCGGGCGAGACGGCTTGCGGTTGTCACGCCACCCTCAGTGTTATCGGTATCGATTGTAAGGGTCTTGAGTTTGAGGCGGTTTCTGGCCGTCGGTTCGCGATCGATGTGATCTCGGTCGCTCGCCGATCCGCGGCCGTGCCGGCGCGAGGACACCGCCTTGCGGGCTTGCGATCATGTAGACGACGTGTGCCCCGGTCTGATATTCTGACGGCATATCACTCCTACGGGGACCGACCGTTGTTACCCATTCTCTAACTGGTCGGGTGATCTCGGGATGGCAGGGGTTGCTTGCACTCCCAGGGAAGTCCTGCTTTGTGGCAGGCGACAGGCGCGTCGGATCCCCGGTTCACTGCCATCTGCCTCCCGGCGACCGCAAAAAGCGGTCGATCTATGATTTCCGGCAACCTTTACTTCCATGGCGTCATCTGGACACGACCGCGATTGCCGCCTTCGAGACCTGCTGGCTCGACGGATCCTGATTCTGGACGGCGCGATGGGCACGTCTGTGCAGGCCCTGGGGCTGTCCGAATCGGACGTCCGCGGGGAGCGGTTTGCCGGGCATCCGGCGGATAAGGATGTCAAGAACTTCGTGGACCTGTTGTGTCTGACACGGCCCGAAAGCATCGTCGCCATCCACCGCGCATTTTTGGAGGCCGGAGCAGACATTGTCGAGACGAACACATTCGGCGCCAGCCCGATCGCCATGCGGGAATTCGGCATGGCCGAGCTGGCACGCGATTTGAACACGGCGGCGGTCCGGTGTGCCCGGCAGGCCGTCGACGAGACAGCGGCGCTCGAGCCGGACCGTCCCCGATTCGTGGCCGGTTCCATCGGTCCAACGACGCGAACGGCATCGCTGCCGCCCCGCGTCGAGGACCCCGGCTACCGCAACGTGACGTTCGATGAACTGGCCGAATCCTATTACGTCCAGGTGGCCGCGCTGGTAGAAGCCGGCGTCGATCTACTGCTTCCCGAAACGACGTTTGACACGCTCAATCTCAAGGCGTGCTTGTTTGCCATCGACAAGTATTTTGTGGACCAGTCGGTGCGTCTGCCGGTGATCGCGTCCGTCACGATCACCGATGCCAGTGGGAGGACGCTGGGCGGCCAGACCATCGAGGCGTTCTGGATTTCGATATCGCACTTCGACCTGCTGGGCGTGGGCATTAATTGCGCGCTTGGTCCGGACAAAATGCGTCCTCACGTCGAAGAGCTGTCGCAATTGGCGCCGGTCTACCTCAGTTGCCATCCCAACGCCGGCTTGCCGAATCCGCTCAGCGAAACCGGATACGACATGACACCCGGGCAGATGGCGGACGCGTTGGGGCAGTTCGCCGAGTCGGGGTGGCTGAATATTGTGGGCGGCTGCTGCGGAACAACGCCCGATCACATCCGGGCCATCGCCCGCGCCGTGGAGGGATTTCCACCGCGGATGCCGCCGCCGGCTCGGCACGACACGCAGCTGGCCGGTCTGGAAGCGCTGGTGCTCCGTGCCGAAAGCAATTTCACGAACATTGGCGAACGCACCAATGTGACCGGATCGAAAAAGTTTGCCCGGTTGATTCGTTCGGAGAACTACGAGGAAGCGCTGACGATCGCGCAACAGCAGATTGTGGATGGGGCCAACCTTATTGACATCAACATGGACGAGGGGCTGCTGGACGGTGTCGCCGCCATGACGCAGATGCTGAATCTTGTCGCGGCGGAGCCCGACATCTGCCGCGTGCCCGTGATGATCGACAGCTCCGACTGGGCGGTGATCGAGGCGGGGCTGAAGTGCGTACAGGGCAAGCCGGTGGTCAATTCCATCAGCATGAAAGAAGGAGAAGCGGATTTTCTGGAGAAGGCCAAACTGGTCCGCCGCTACGGGGCCGCGGTCGTCGTGATGGCCTTCGACGAACAGGGGCAGGCCACGCGGGTCGAGGACAAGGTTCGCATCTGCCGCCGCGCTTACGAATTGTTGACCGAGCGTGTCGGCGTCCCGCCCCACGATATCATCTTCGATCCCAATATCCTGACCGTAGCGACCGGCATCGAAGAACACGACGACTACGCGCTGAATTTCATCGAAGCCGTACGGCAAATCAAACAGGTTTGCCCGGGCACACGCGTCTCCGGCGGGGTGAGCAACATATCGTTCTCGTTTCGTGGAAACGACGTGGTACGCGAGGCCATGCATTCGGCGTTTCTGTACCATGCCGTCCGCGCCGGGATGGACATGGGGATCGTCAATCCGGGCCAATTGGCGGTGTACGAAGAGATCCCGCCCGAATTGCTGGAACGCGTCGAAGACGTGTTGTTCAACCGCAGGCCCGACGCCACGGAGCGCTTGGTGGAATTCGCCGAAACGGTCAAGGCGGATCCGGGGACGAAGCCCCTGGAAGACCTTGCCTGGCGAGATGCTCCGGTGCGCGAGCGTCTGCGGCACGCTTTGGTCAAAGGCGAACAGCGGTACATCGTGGAAGATACTGAAGAGGCGCGGCAGCAGTGTGCGTCGTGCCTGGAGGTCATTGAAGGCCCGCTGATGGACGGGATGAACATCGTCGGAGACTTGTTCGGTGCCGGTAAGATGTTCTTGCCGCAAGTCGTGAAATCGGCACGCGTCATGAAGAAGGCGGTTGCCTACCTGCAGCCGTTCATGGAAGAGGAACGGCAGCAATCGGGCCAGGCCCACGAACCTCGCGGCCGGATTGTCCTGGCCACGGTCAAAGGCGACGTCCACGACATCGGCAAGAACATTGTGGGCGTGGTGCTGCGTTGCAACGATTTCGAGGTCATTGATCTGGGAGTGATGGTGCCTTGCGAGAAGATCCTCGAGGCGGCCGTCTCCCACAAAGCGGATATCATCGGGCTCAGCGGCCTGATCACGCCCAGCCTCGAGGAGATGGTCCACGTGGCCAGGGAGATGGCGCGGCAGGACTTCAGCGTCCCACTTCTAATAGGCGGCGCGACGACCAGTGCGCGGCACACCGCGGTGAAGATCGCCCCCGCCTATCCGCGGGCCACGATCCACGTGCTGGACGCCTCGCGGTCGGTCGACGTCGTGGAACGTCTGCGCTCGCGTCAGGCGCGCCCGCTGCTGGAAGAAGAAAACCGCCGCCTTCAGGAGCAACTGGTCGCGTCCCACGAGAAACGCAGTGTTGCCTCTCTGGTGCCCTACGATCGGGCCTGCGCCGAAAGGTTCGCCACGGACTGGTCTCAGGTGGCGACCCAGCATCCCGCGTTTCTGGGCCGGCGCGTGCTGCGCAACGTTGCGCTGACGGACCTGGTCTCCTACATCGACTGGTCTCCGTTCTTCCAGGCCTGGGAACTCAAGGGAAAGTTTCCGGGAATCCTCCAGCACCCGCGGTTAGGGGACGAGGCCCGACGGCTCTATGCGGACGCGCAGCAGATGCTGGACGAAATCATACGCCACCGATGGATCGCTGCACACGCGGTATACGGGTTCTGGCCCGCGGCTTCCGCGGGCGACGATCTTATCCTGTATCGCGACGAGTCGCGGTCATCCGAGGCGGCGCGATTCCATACGCTGCGTCAGCAATGGCGTCGCCGGGGCCAGGAGGTCTTTTATGCCTTGGCCGACTTTGTGGCGCCGGAGCGTTCCGGTCATCCCGACTACCTCGGACTGTTTGCCGTGACCGCCGGCGAAGGCTGTGACGAACTGGCGGCGCGATTCGAATCCGAAGGAGACGACTACCGGTCGATCATGGCCAAGGCGCTGGCCGATCGGCTTGCGGAAGCGCTGGCCGAATGGCTGCACGCGCGGGCGCGGCACGATTGGGGCTACGGCCGCGAAGAGAAGTTCACGCACGCAGATCTGATTGCGGAAAAGTATCGCGGCATTCGTCCCGCCGCTGGTTATCCCGCGTGTCCTGATCACACGGAGAAAAGCATCCTGTTCGACGTGCTGGGCGTGGAACAGGCGACCGGAATCAAGCTCACCGAAACGTTTGCCATGTGGCCCGCGGCATCCATCAGCGGCCTGTACTTTGCCCATCCTCATGCCCGTTACTTCGCCGTCGACCGCATCCTCAAAGATCAGGTCGCCAGCTACGCAAGCCGAAAGAACATGGCGGTCCACGAGGTGGAACGGTGGCTCAGCGCTAACTTGGGATACGAGCGCGATTGACATCGGCCGGGCGGCGGGCGATCGATTGACAAATGTCCATCGCGCGATACGATGCAGCCTGGGTGGCTGTCGCGTGGTTCGCACCGGTAAACGGGCGGCTACCCCCAACTCGATCCGTTCAGGGAGGAAGCCCATATGTCCTCGCACATCACTCAGTTAGAACGTGCCCGCGCCGGTGAGATTACCGCGGCGATGGCGTTCGTAGCCGAACGCGAACAGCTTTCCCCGGAAACCATTCGCCGCGAAGTTGCCGAAGGACGGATGGTCGTCCCGGCCAACCGTGTCCACCTGCAAAAGCATCTCGAACCGATGGGCATCGGCGTCGCCGCCCGCTGCAAGATCAACGCCAACATCGGCAACTCCGCGGTTACCAGCAGCAGAGAGGAAGAGCTGGAAAAACTGCATACCGCCGTGCACTACGGCGCGGATACCGTGATGGATCTCTCCACCGGCAAGGACATCGATGCCATCCGCCGCGCCATCATCGACGCGTCCACCGTGCCGATTGGCACGGTTCCCATCTACCAGATGTTGGAAGAGCTGGGCGGAGACATCGAATCGATGAAACCGCAAGACTTCCTGGACATGGTCGACCACCAGGCCCGCCAGGGAGTGGACTACATGACCGTCCACTGCGGCGTCTTGCGGGAACATCTGCCGCTGACCATGAATCGCGTGACCGGGATTGTCAGCCGGGGCGGCTCGTTGATCGCCAAATGGATGATGGTCCATCGCCGGCAGAATCCGCTGTACGATCATTTTGATGACTTGTGCGACATCATGCGTCAGTACGATGTGACATGGAGTCTGGGGGACGGGCTGCGGCCGGGCTCCATCGCCGATGCCAGCGATCAAGCCCAATTCGCGGAACTGGACGTCTTGGGTGAACTCACACGGCGCGGGCAGGAGCGCGGGACTCAGGTCATGGTGGAGGGTCCCGGGCACATTCCCATGCATCAGATTGACATGAACGTTCGGCGACAGATCGCCGCGTGTGGAGGGGCGCCGTTCTATGTTCTGGGACCGCTCGTCACCGATATCGCCCCAGGCTACGATCACATCACCAGCTGTATTGGCGCGGCGCTGGCTGGCTGGAGTGGCGCCGCTATGCTGTGCTACGTCACGCCCAAGGAACATCTGGGGCTGCCCGAACGCGACGACGTCAAGCAGGGGGTCATCGCCTACAAGATCGCCGCTCATGCGGCAGACCTGGCCCGCGGCCGGCCGCACGCCCAGGCCCGCGACAACGCGCTTAGCAAGGCACGTTTCGAATTCGATTGGAACGAACAATTTCGTTTGTCGCTCGACCCGGAGACCGCGCAGCGATATCACGACGAAACGCTGCCCCAGGAAACATTCAAGAGCGCGCACTTTTGCAGCATGTGCGGACCGAAGTATTGCTCGATGAAAATCAGCGAAGAAATTCGCGAAATGGCCAGGGAAGCGTCGGACGCCGTCGAGATCGATCATCCGGCCGGCAACGCCCGGTAGTTGACCGGAATGGGCCAACGCCCGGCCGGCACATCCTCCGCAGGACGGTGGCCACCGGTTCCATGATCCGGGTGCCCGGTGCCGCCGGTTCGCAGGCCCGCCAGAACCGGATGCCACCGCGTGCCGGCTGCCCTTCGCCGTCGCACTTGCGCGGATGATTCACCAACCGAAGGGCGCTGGCCCACGGTTTCTGGAAGCGGCGCACCAACCGGACGCTGGCGCGTTCCGGCTGACTGTGCGCGGTGTCTCGGGCAAGATAGACGTAGCTGCCTTTCTGGATGCACGTTCCGCAGAATGCTGGCCGGTTCATCGATCAGCCGCTCGAGCACACCGAGCACTGTCCTTCGCAGGACAATTCCGCGATAATAACAGCGGAATTCCCCAGAGCGGGAATTTCGCTCGTTTTTCGGAACGCCCTTTACCTCCTGGAGAACCAACATGCACCGCTTCCCAATGGCGGGCGCCGTGATGATTGCTGCGCTCGGATGTTCGCAGGCGACCGATTCTGCGGCGCCCGCGACCAATGGCGATGCCGCCGCCGCTTCGGCCGACGAAATAACAACCGTGGCCATCAGCGTCCCCGGCATGACGTGACCGGTAGGATGTCCACCAGCAGTGCGGAAAGCACTGGTGGCGTTACCGGGTGTAACGGATGTCGAGGTCGATTTCGAAAGCAAGACCGCTAAAGTTCAAGTGGACGAGAAACAGTTCAACGGAGACGCGGCCGTGGACGCACTGGCCCAGGCCGGTTTCGACAACAGCTCCGTGCAATAACGGAGAAAACGGCCAGCGGCGCCGTTCAGGGTCCGTCGCAACGGGCCAACAGTACCGCACGCCAGGGCTGGTCCTCGCCATGGGAGGGCCAGCCCTGTCTGCTTATTGCGTCTTTGGTTGTGGGCTTGTGCCATGTTAGGAACGGACCGATCCGACCTGTTTCGACGAGTGCCGTATCCTGACGCGCGCCGAGTGTGTACAACTTGCGGGCATGTCCGCTGTTGCACCCGATCTGCCTTCTGAAGTCGCTTCGAAGGGCGAGGTGTTCGCTTGGGCTACCTACGACTGGGCCAACAGCGCCTTTTCGACGTTGTCCATCACATTGCTGGTCGCGTACATGGAGAACGTTGTTTTTCCCGAAAGCCGTTATGGCAATTTAGGGCCCATCGTGTGGGCCTGGGGCATTTCGATCTCGATGCTGGTGGCGGCGTTGCTGTCTCCCATACTGGGTGCCCTGGCGGATGCGCAGGCAGGCAAGCGTCGATGGCTGGCCATTACGGCGTTGGGCGGGGCCGGGGCGGCAATCGCCATCGGGTTGTGTCCGCCGGAGTATCCCTGGGTGGTCGTCGCCCTGTTTGTCACCACAGCGCTTCTGTTTGAATTGTCGCTCGGATTTTACAACGGCTTCCTACCCGACATCGCGAGCGAACAGGCGATGAACCGCGTGTCGGCGTGGGGTTACGGTCTGGGGTACCTGGGGGGCGCCCTGGCCTTGGTACTGGCGGTCGTGCTCCTCCGGCAGGGCGACCGGTTGGGACTCGACGCCATGTCCCACCGCGTGCGCGCGGGGCTGGTGTTGATGGGGCTGTGGTGGGGCTTGTTTTCCCTGCCCGCGCTGTGGGTACTGAAAGATCGGCGGCCACGACCCCTGGAACCCGTGCGGTGGACTCGGGCCGTGCGGAAAGCCGTGCGCGAGGTGGCTTCTACGCTGCGCAACCTGCGCGCCTACCGCACACTGGCGATCTTTCTGTTGGGGTTTCTGTTCTACAACGACGGCATCCAAACGGTCATCAGCCAGGCTTCGACATTCGCACTGATGGAACTGCAGTTTTCCACCGACGAGTTGATCGGCGTCATTCTGATGGTGCAATTCGTGGCCTTGCCGGGAGCGCTAATTGTCGGTTGGGCTGCCGACCGATGGGAGAAGAAACCGGCCTTGATGGTATGCCTCAGCATCTGGATCGCTCTGTTGATCACGGCCTACTTTGTCGAGGCGGCGGTACAGTTCTGGATACTGGCGGTGGTGCTCGCGCTGGTGATGGGAGGAACGCAGTCGGTGAGCCGCTCCATGATGGGCGTGATGACACCGCGTTCGCATGCGGCCGAATTCTTTGGTTTCTTCAATCTGTCCGGCAAGGCAACCAGTTTTCTGGGTACCTTCACTTTTGGATTGATGATCCAATTGACCGGCAGCGCGCGGTATGCCATCGTAAGCATCCTCGTCTTCTTTGTGGCGGGCACGTTCATCGTGGCCCGCGTGCATGTCGCACGCGGGATGGCCGACGCGCGACATGGGCAGTAGGCTCCGCGCCGGCGAAGACAATGTCGCTTGCGGACGTTGCCGGAGGCCAACCGCCGTCCCCAAGCACGCACACCGTGGGCCCGAGGCGGTCCGCGCCGTCTGAACAGGACGACCGCACGGAAAAGCCGATGGCTCCAAGCAGCGCGTCAGCCGTGCTTCTCTTCCAGCGCGGCGATCACTTCCGGCAGGGGATAGGCCGTGATGGGCAGTTCCTGGCCCGCCACGCGACGCAGACGCCGCCAGCCGCGCGTGACGAGGGTTTCGCGGGCCGTGACGAACTGCGGATCCATGCCGTGTTTGTCCAACGGACCGCTGACGACGACGGGCGGGAACTCATCGTCCACGATGAACTGGGCCAATGCCGGATTGCAGCGGATGTGCCGTTCGGGGGCGGTGTGCAGCACCTCCGGATCGACCATGCCAATGACAAAACGCAGGTACAGATCGCTGTCGGTGATCTGTTCCACGTCTTGGCCGCAGACGTCGCAGAGGTAACCTTCTTCGCACTTGGCCATGGCAACCAGAGCGGGCTTAAAGGTCGGCAGTCAGAGCCAGCACATCCGACATGCGGTACAAACCCGGCGGCCGGCCAACGACAAATCGTGCGGCCTGCAGCGCCCCCGCGGCGTAGCAGTCCCGACTCGTGGCAGCCACGCGCAATTCGATCGTTTCACCGAGCAGGCCGAATACGATGGTGTGCTGTCCCGGGTCGTCGCCCACGCGGAGCGCATGGTAGCCGATTTCGCCTGCCGGCCTTGGTCCGGGCCTTCCGTGCCTTCCGTGTTGTTCGCGGACTTGTCCCATAATGCCGCGGACAATCTCTCCGAATCTCAACGCCGTGCCGCTGGGTGCATCTTGCTTGAAACGATGGTGGCGCTCGACAATCTCGACATCCACACCCGATGAATGGTCGCGCAGCGCCCGGGCGGCGATTTCCGTCAGTTTCATCAGAAGGTTGACGGCCAGACTCATATTGGCAGCCCACACCACCGGAATCTGTGTTGCGGCGTCGACCAGTCTTCGCTCGATTGTCTGGCTGAGGCCCGTGGTGGCGATGACCAGAGGCAACCGGCGCTCGAGGCATGTGTCGAGGACGGCTGCCGTCGCTTCGGGAAGCGAAAAATCAATCACGGCGTCGACGGAAGTTTCCAGCCGGCTGGCCAGAGGCACGTCGAGCGGTTTGATGCCCGCCAGCACGCCGGCATCCGTGTTCAGCTCCGGGTGTCCGCTCCGTTCCAATGCTGCGGCGACAACGAAATCGGCGTCCGCGGCCGCCAGAGCGATGACCCGTTGCCCCATCCTGCCGGCGGCTCCATGAATGGCGATGCGATGCGAAGTCATGCCCGTGCGCCCTACGATGTGCGGCTGTAGAGTTGGATCGCCTTGATGATGTCGTCCAGCTCGTTGGGCACGGCGACCGCGCGGTTGGCATACGTCGCCCTGCGCACGCCCCGGCTGGCCAGCACCCGATTGAATTCATCCTGGTCGGTCGTATGGTAGGCCACGGTTGCCGTCGGATCCTTGAGTTGATGCCCTGTCAGCACGCACACGACACGTTCGTCCCGTCCGATGATGCCTTCTTCGCGGAGACGTTTCGCGCCGGCCACGCTGGCCCCGGAGGCAGGCTCGCAGCCGAGTCCCCCCGCGCCGACCTGGGCCTTGGCATCCAGGATTTCCTGGTCGGTGACTTCCCGCACCACGCCCTGGCAGATTTCCAGCGCCCGGAGACACTTGGCCAGGTTCACGGGGCGGTTGATCTCGATGGCACTGGCGATCGTTTCCGCGCGGTGCCCCTGCTCGTTCATGTGATCGTAGAATGCCCGCACCTCGTCGTTGTGGCCGCCGGGCTGCCCGTGATTCCAGCGCAGCCCGATGGTTTCGTACAGCTCGAACAACGTGTTGGCACCCGCCGCATTGATCACGGCCAGACGAGGGACGCGATCGATCAGTCCCAGCGCCTTGAGTTCGGCGAATGCCTTGCCGAAGGCGCTGGAGTTGCCGAGGTTTCCACCGGGGACGACAATCCAGTCGGGCACTTCCCATTGCAGGGCCTCCAGGACGCGATACATGATCGTCTTCTGGCCTTCCAGGCGGAAGGGGTTGACGCTGTTGACCAGATAAATGTTCAGCGCTTCGGCCGCTTCTCTGACACGTTGCATGGCGTCGTCGAAGTCTCCGGCGATCTGCACCGTCAGCGCTCCGTAGTCGAGAGCCTGGGAGAGTTTGCCGAATGCGATCTTGCCTGATCCAATGAAGATCACGGCCTGCATGTGTTTGGTTACCGAGCAATATACGGCGAGCGACGCGCTGGTGTTGCCCGTGGACGCGCAGGCGGCACGCGATGCGCCGATAGCTCGCGCGTGCGTGAACGCGGCCGTCATGCCGTTGTCTTTGAAGCTGCCGGAAGGATTCAGGCCTTCGTACTGCAGGTACAGCCTCCCGCGTTGCACACCGATGTAATCCGCCACGCCGTCGGACTTGTGCAGCAGCGTCTGGCCTTCGCCGATGGTGACCACGTGCCGCGGCTCGGCGAACGGCAGCAATTCACGGAAACGCCAGACGCCACTGAAGCAAAGGGGCTCGGTGCGACGGCCCCACTTTTTTTCCACGAAGTCCCACGAGCCAGGCGGTTCCAGCCGCTCCCAGTCGTACGCCACGTCCAGCAAGCCGCCACACTCGGCACACGCCACGCGCGCCTCGCCCAGCGCGTACGTGGCTGCGCATGTCGGCCAGATACATCGTTGAAAAACGGCGTCCGTAGTCACGGGCGATCTCCGGGTGGGACGAGATGATCGAGGTGCCGAAGAACCGCCCGAGATGGCCACGTACAAAAACTCGTGAAGGGCAGGACATAACCCGTGAGAATCACCTTGCTTAGTCTACGGCAGCGTACCATTAGCATCAAGCCACGTGGCGGCCGGTGTTGGCCGAGCCCCGGACCGTTTCACGCGTCGCGGCAGCCGACCATTCCCGCGGCTTTGTCTTGACTTACGGCGACAAATTCGCTACACCGCGCGATGATTGGGCCGTGGCGGAATACGCCAAGGCCATGCGCGTCCGTTGTCTCGCGCCGGGCCGTTGTCTCGCGCCGGGGAGGACGGATCGATGCTACGTCAGCTCTTCAGATCGCTTTTGATCGGTCACACCCACGCATTTTTAGCCTTTCGCCAAGACAAAGGCGTCGGAATCGATCGCGTTTGGACGGAGTGTCGATCTGATCGGTGCTCCCTTGCAAGACCCACGTTTTGAAGAATGCTGGCTGGTTCATGAATCATCCGGACTAACGAAACCCGAAAGCGTAAGCGAGGGACCAACTTGAGGAGCATCCCTCGCTGAGACGCTTCGGGGAACGATTTTCGCAGGTCTTTCGCCCAACGTGGCGCTGTCCAAGCAGAAAACGCCGTCTCAAGCGTTCCCCGAATCACGACGCGCAAACGACACGATGCGATTCAGCCCCCGGCTCCGCCGGGGGATTACGTGACCCAACAGCAGGGGCTTCATCGCGCGTTGGTGCATCTCCTGCGACCTCGCGCTATCGCGGCTGGTTCGACGGACGAATAAAAAAAGTGCCGGGAGTGGCTCCCGTTTGTCGTCGTAAACCACGCGGCCGGCAGATTGACACTGGCTTGACACCCCAGTTATAATGATGAGTCTCTACCCAAATTAGCCGCTTGCGGCGTAGCGTTTGTACGCGGAGCACCGAGATGAAAAGCGCTGATCAAAAGGTTTACAAGGAGCGTCTGCTGGCATTGCGAGCCAGACTGCTGGGCGACGTATCGGGCATGGCAGACGCCGCGTTGCACAAGACGCGATCGGAATCCAGCGGCGACTTGTCGAGTATGCCGATCCATATGGCCGAACTCGGCAGCGACAATTTTGAGCAGGAGATGACGCTGCGGCTGATGGAAAGCGACAAGGATACGCTGGACGCCATCGAACAGGCCCTGGAGCGCATTGAAGACAACGAGTACGGCAAATGCACCGAGTGCGGCCACGTGATCCCCAAGACGCGCCTGAACGTCATTCCGTTCACGCCCTTGTGCGTCAAATGCGCTCAAGCACTGGAAAAACACTAGAGCCGGTATCAGAACCTGATTGTTCGGTGACATTTTCCGGTCGTGGAGACATGACAGGGCGTTTTGATACCGCTTCGAAGCGTTGTCGCGAGAACCCCATATGCCGCACGACGTGGCGGTACCGGATAGCGACTGCTGCCGGCCCGCCGACGGCCCGAGGACGGAATCGGATCCATGCGGCCCGGACACACTCAAGAAGCCCGTGTGCCTCTCCGCCGCGTGGCACTCTTCCTGCTGATCGCGGCGGGAGGTTTGTCCGCCGATCTGGCCACGAAGCATTGGACGTTCCAGCAGCTTCCTTCCCACGGCGGGGTGCTGTGGCTGTGGGAAGGGTACGTGGGACTCCAGAAAAGCCTCAACGAGGGCGCCCTGTTCGGCGTCGGCCAAGGACTCGTGGCGTTGTATGCCGTGCTGTCCGTCGTGGCTGCCGTGGCCATACCGGTCTGGCTGTTCTGGGCCGGAGCGGCTTCGGATCGCGTGCTGTGCGTGGCGCTCGCCATGATCATGGCTGGCGTGCTCGGGAACCTCTATGACCGGCTCGGTCTGCACGGACTTGAGTGGAATGTCCCCGGCCGCGCCGGACAGCCCGTGTATGCGGTGCGGGACTTCGTGTTGGTCCAGGCCAGCGACCGTTTGCGGTGGCCGAACTTCAACGTGGCAGACAGCCTGCTCGTATGCGGTGCGGGACTCCTTGTGTGGCGCAGTGTTCGTGAACCACGCGCGTCCGCGGCTGATCGTGATCCTCCGAACTCCGCGTCGAAAAACAGGCATTAAAGGCGCTCCGCGGTGTCGCCTCCGGGTGACGGCGCGGACCTTCGGCGGACGACGGTTTACCGGACCCGTCGGAAATCGCTATCGTGTGGCCGCACCGAATATCATGGCGACCGCCCAAAACTACTGTGCGACGGAGCGGGAACCGTGTGGCGACCCGCCGATCGGCACGTCGCGCGGCAGTGGTCGGATGGCAACAGCGTAACCGTTGGCATGGAGGTATTCTTTCAGCGTCTGTAGTTCCGCGAAGCTGTCCGGATAGGTCCACACGGTCAACGTGATGCGTTGTTGACCGTGGGCAGCCAACAGACGTCTCAGCCTGGAACCGTCCCTGATCGCCGATTCCACCGGTTCGCCCATCTCCGGGGAGGCCGGTATCAGTTGCCAGCGCGCCAATTGCACGACACTGCCTGAGGATCCGGCGGTGCGTCCCGCGGTGGGAGCCGCCGAGAGGTCCACGCGCTGCAACGCATAGCGCAGACGAAAACCTCCGACCGGGCCGACCGTATCGATCCAGTGCGATTGGTGGTGAAGTTTCGACAACTGCCGTTGAGCCTGCCCGCGCAACTGTATGAGCAACGGCTCGAGCGGAATAGGCGCGACGCGTCCACCGAGCAGTCGAAAATGCAGCTCGCGACCCTCAACCGCCTTTCCCAAGGGCGTAGGCCGGCTCTCAATCTTCTCAGTATCCGGCGGTGAGGATTCGAGTGAAATCTGCCAATCGACCAGCTGGTCCAGGTGCTGCTGCGCGGTCGCCAGTTTCCGCTGCAGGTCGTACTCGTATTGGGCCCGCCCATCGAGTTCCTGGCGCCGCTTGGCGAGTTCTTGCTCCACTGCCATCAGGACGGTTTCCCACTCGTCGCGTTCGGCCGCGCGATCGGCCACCTCCCGGCGCATGGCGAACCATCGCCGGCGCAAACGGGCAAGATTACCAATCAGCGACGCGGTTTCGGACCTTTCCGCCGCGGCCCGGCCGGGGCTTTCGGTGGAAAGATGCTGGTCGCGCTCGGCTGCGGTGCGCCCGGCACGTACGCCTACGGCGAGCACCAGGATAATGAGAATTCCGACCATATTGCCGACGATGTCCAGGAACGAATCATGTCCCGGCATGTCGTCGTACGAGGATTGGACCGTTGACATCGCGATTGCTGCCTCGACGATCAGTGTCCCGAGTGCGGTAGAGGTTCCTCGTGGCCCGGAGCCCTTACGGCCTTCAGTCCGCTGCCGGCCAGCGCCTGCTCGAGATGCCGCGCGAGCGATTCGCCTTCGGGGGTCACGTGCAGTTTCAGCACCGGCCGCCAATACATTGCCTTGCCGGCAATCCCCCAGGACTTGACGTGTTCGTTGAGCGCGCCGACCAGCGCGTCGACGGTTTTTTCGGTACCGGCGCTGGCCGATACCACCCGCCCGTGCGGTATCGATCCGCGCGGCGCATCGTCGCTCAGGATCACAAGCCGATCCCTACGGACCACGATGCGCACGGGCCGCTGCAGCGGCACGCCTCGCCGCCCCCGCTGCGGAAGCGCCCAATTGGAACCGCGCTGGGCCGCCAGGCTGCTGGGGCCCGCCGTCGACGGGGCGCGACCGATGGGAATGGTTTGCGCGTTGGGTGGCGGCTCGGCGGCGGGACCCGAGCCCGCTTCTGCCGCACCGGACGGGGCGGAGTCCGGTTCCGCTTCAGTGCCTTCCGACGCGACCGCTTGTTGCCGGGTTCCACTCGCGAGCGGCCCCTGCGGCGGGCGTCCGCCGGCGGGGACGTCGTCCTCAAAGCGTTGGAAATTCAGTCCCTGCCCGTCGGCGCGTGCCGGCGTCTGCAGGCCCCCAAACTGGCTGGGGGCCGCCACAGCCAGCCGCGCGCGGCGCAGGCGAGCCTCTTCGATGGCCTGCTGCTCACGACGCGCCAACTGCGGGTCCGCGGTGGCATACTTCAGATCCCAATCTTCGGCGACCGGTTCGTAACCGAATTGGCCTTCCCATGAAGCCAGCGCCTCGCGCGCCTTGTAATAGGCTACGATGCCTCCCGGCCGAACGATCAGAAGGGGATAAGCCTCGGTGGTTTGGCTTGGAGACGATGCGCCGCCGATCGACCGCTGGCGTTCGGCATAGTATTGCGCAGCCGCGCGGATCGCCGCGGCCAGGGGGTTGCCGGGATCCAGAGGCCCCTCAAAATCCGCGCGGACCAGCACCACCCCTTCGGGTTGCAGGACGACGCGGTCGGCCTGACATTCCACATAGACGGGTTGCCGAAATGTGCGGTGGCTGCCCTGGAAGGGAACGATCGCGTAGGATGGTTTACGAGAACGGGCCTGCTGCTGGAGCCGTTTGAGGTCGGTTTCCGCTTCGGCGATCAGGGTATGGATCCGTTCCAGTTCTTGTCGATCGCGGGCAAGCTGTTCGTCGGACGACGCGCCGGCTTGCGTCAAATCCCGCGCCGCCTGCTTGAGCGATTGCAACTTTTCGCGCAGATCACGAATGCGGGCTTCCAGGTGGCGCAGTATCTTCTGGTCACGTTCCAAACGTTGGTTCAGCCGGTCGTGCAGGGTTCGCAGCGCGGCGAGCTGCGCGTGCCGCTCCGAATCGGGAGGGGTCGATGTGGGCGTCAAGGCACTGGCGGCCTGCAATCTGGCCTGCCGGGCCACCACGAACAAAAGCACGATGAGCGATCCCATCGTACAGACCAGCACGGCCAGGAACGGAAACAGACTGACGTCCTCGGAATCAGCGCGGGAGCGTTTCATGCCGCATGCGTCTGGGCGTCGTGCGCGGGCAAGCGAACGGGCACCGGATGGCTCTGGCCGAGCCGCGTGCTGAGAAGCTGGATAGCGGCGGCCAGGCTGGTCACGGTTTCCTCGAAGTTCCGCGCTCCAGAGAGGGCGGCCAAATTCTTGTTCAGCGCCGATTCAAGCTGGTTCAGGTGCGCCGTCGCACCGACAATCTGCCGCAACACCTCGCCCTGACGAACAAGTTCCGCTTGCAGTTGGACCGATCCCTTCACACTCTGCTCCAGACTTCCGGCCAGCTTCGCCAATTGTGCCTGGCTTCGCGCGGCCAGGGCCTCTTCGGCCTCCACTAGGCGTTCGGCGTGCTGCTCCAGGGAGCGTGCCATGGCGTTAGCTAAAGCCTGCTGCATGTCTTCACCCGCACGGGTGCTCCACTGGTTCCAGCGCTGCTGCGCGTCGTCGACCGTTCCCTTCCAAAGTTTGACCTGCCGCTTCACCAGCTGTTCGCTGGAATGAATCACTCGTTCGGTCAACCGCTGCATGTAGGCGATCTGGGGATCCGTGTTTGTGCCGAGCTCGTGGAAACGGCCCACCAGTTCGTCAGTGGTTCGCCGATCGGCGCTCTCCAATAACCCCAGCTCCATGCGTTCCACGAAGAACTTGGCAAACATCAGGATCATCGACAGGCCCAAAGCCAGGGCCGTCGTATCGAACGCGACGCCCAGTCCGGTGGTAACTTCCGACAGCGATTGCTCCAATGCCTCCGGCGAAAGCTTGGCCACGGCGAGCGTGATTCCAATGACCGTCCCCAGAAATCCGAGGATCGGGATCGCCCACACGATAATCCGAACCAGCGCGTAGCTGATGTGCATCCGCTCCGCATCGGCTTCGGCCAGGTGCCTCAAGTGAGGCAACAGGGCGTCGGCCGATCCGCGGCGGCGCACGAACTGCAACGCATCCCGCAGGCGGGCCGGCAGGTAACCGTATTGCCAGGCATCGGGGAATCGACCGAGATCCTCCAGCAGCGTATTTGCTTCGAGTGCCGACTGGCCGTCGGGAGGTATCGGCCCGAGCGTGACGCGGGCCAGATTCAGACGCTGAACGACCAGCTCCAGGATCTTGATGCCCAGCGCCGATAGGCCAACGAAGAACAACGCGGTCGCCAGATACTCGACCGGGTGACTGGCAAAGTACCTCTGGACAAAACCGCCGCCCAGAACACCCTGGTCAATGAGGGCATAGAACACCAGAAACAGCAGTCCGCCCCAGAACAGCGGCAGGCGGAGAATTGGGAACGCTCGCAGCATCCGACGCCTCGATTGCGGTTTGAGTCGATCGTTTGCGGAGGCCAACGACAGAGATCGGGCTTGCCTCGTCAGCCGCCGGAAAATTCCTCCCTACCCTCAGAATCGGCGCGATGGAAAAAGTTGATGAGTCGAAGTCGGCAGAAAGCAGGTCCCTGCCGGGCTGGCAGGAACATCCGACATAATTGGCAAAGTTTGTGAACTGGCCGCCGCGTGGGGGTCGATATGGGACATGCTCGCCCCACAGGTCCGGTCGCCGGCACTCGATCACACCTTCGGGCGATGCCCGATTGTCGAATTCCAGGGGGGACGCAGTCCGGAGTTGGCCACATGAGCCACCCGGACTGCCTTTTTTTTGCGCGCCATCGCGTGCCAGCTTATTAGCGCCGGGGTCGGCTGCGAGCGTCTTCACCAGACACCCGGTCGCGGCTCATCCGCGATCAACGCGGTAGGTGGCGTAGCAGCGCGGCGTTTCCCACAACCGCGTTTCGATAACGGGAAAGCCCTGACTGGCCGTCATGTCGAAGATCAACCGGGCAATGTTTTCGGCCGTCGGGTTGTCGTCCAACAGATACAGGGGCTCTCCCAGGTCCCGAAGCATCTCGACCACCGGGTCGTCTCGTCGCAGGATCATGCGGTGATCCAGATTCTCGTCAATCCAGGTGCTCACCGACCGTTTGATATCGGAGAAATCGAGCACCATTCCCCGCCGATCCAATTCGGCGGCTTCCACAACGATGACCGCTCGGCCATTATGGCCATGAAGATAGCGGCACTTTCCTTCATAGTCGAGTAGACGATGCCCGTAACAGAAATCGATCTCACGCGTGACGCGATACATATCCGGCCGCTGCCCTGGAACTCGAAGGGGGTTGTATTCTAACGGTCGACAGCCCGCGCGACCATGGGCACCGGCTCAATTGGACGCCGGCAGAATGACATCCGCGTGCCAGAACTTCCGCAGCCGGTGAACGAGCAATATGAATTTTTCCATGTCGATCGGCTTGATGACGTAACCGTCGACGCGCAGCTGCTCGCTTCTCAACATGTCTTCCTGAGCGTCCGAGGCGGTCTGGATCACGACGGGGATACGTTGAAGCGCATCGTCTTGCTTGATCTGTTCAAGGACCTCCCGGCCGTCCATGCCCGGCAGACAGAGGTCCAGCAGGATCAGATCCGGACGCGGAGCCCGAGCGAACGATCCTTCACGACGCAGAAACGCTAATGCTTCCTTGCCGTCGCGAACCAGCGTTAGGCGATGTTTCACGTCACCCCGCTTGAGTGCTTCAATCGTCAACCGGGCGTCGACCAGGCTGTCCTCCACAAGAAGAATTTCCATCGGTCGGCCGACCGTTTCAAAGCTCATCACCGTTTCCTCACTTGAGAACCCACGGCAGTTCATGCGCCCGACAAACCCCTACCTGTCCGGTCGTTGCCACCACCTTGCAATCACGCGCCGGCCCGCTCGGGAGTGCAGAGCATAGCCTTGGGGGGAAGATTATATACGGCGCCGGGGAAGTACCCGTCAACGTAGTGCACGAGGGCCGCCATGTCGATGACGGCCAACGGCCGATGCCGGTCGTCGACGATCGGCAATCTGCGAAACCCTCCTCGGGCCATCTTGAACATGGCTTCGCCGATCGTGCTGGATGGCGTCAGCGTGGACGGCAAAGTCGTCATATGCCGCTCGACCGCGTCCCCCAGATCGGCCTGCCGTGTCATCACTTTCAACGCGTCGCGTTCGGTAAAAATTCCGGCCAAAACTCTGTCGTCGCACACCAGCACGCCGCTGTGACTGTGCTGTTTGAGCAACTCCAGTACCCTGCCGAGCGATTCGGTGCGTGCCACGCAACACGGTTGGCTGCTGGGCACAAGCTGTACGGTCTCCTGGGCTACGTGCTCGAATGATCGCATCGGAGATTCCCTGTGGGCTCGTGGGCCGCCGCACGATAGAATCAACCATCAGACCGATGAGCAGGCGACGGGCAAAGAAAAGAATTAGCCGCATTTTATGTCGCTTCCGCCGCGGTTGCAAATGGAAAGCCGAGATACCGCATCCCCAATCGGGGGGTGCGACATCGCGTAACATGCGGTCGGGAATATATTTACGGCCGAGGATTACACGTACCTCTTCGCGCATCCGGTCCGCCCACAGCGCGACGGCTGGCCAGCCGGCCAGAGGAACTCGTCGGCTCAGCTGCCGAACACGTGGTGTACGAACCGCAACAGGAGGCTTTCCGACTGGGGAGTGTCCGCGCAGCGATGGACGAAAGCCTGCAACGGAATGCCGGCGATTTTCTCGATATATTCCGGATACGTGCGAACCCGCGCCAGCAGATCGTCGCGTCGCAGCTCCGGATGAAACTGCGTGCAGTAGATAGGAAGATCCTGCAGACGGTAGGCCTGGTTGATCACTTTGTCACTTGATGCCAGCAGCACGGCGCCGGCCGGCAGTTCCACGACGTGGTCCTCGTGGCCGCATTGTCCCCGAAAAGTCGCGCCGAGAGGGCCGAAGATCGGGTCTCTCAAGCCGGCGGCGGTAAGCCGCAGCGGCAGTGTTCCGAGTTCGGCGTTCGCCGGATCCCGGATGACGCGGCCCCCCAGCGCGCGAGCCATTGCCTGAAACCCCCAGCACGACGCGAACAGTGGTTTGCCGCGGTCGGCGAGTTCCCGGAGAATGGTCAGGCTTCTGTGCAGCCATGGTTCATCTGCGGTCGCGGAATAATGGCCGCTGCCTCCCAACAGCACGAGATCGCACGTGTCGACGCGCCGCGTCGTGGGCACGCCGGACAACAGATCAAAGTCGCGAATCTGATCGATCCCGCAGTGCAGGGCACGCGCGAAACAGCGGACCTCGTGGTCGCGCATCGGATCACCGGAGTTGCGCACCTGCAACAGCAGAAAACGAAGTCCACCAGCGACCTTATCAACAGTCACGGGCGTCGTCACGGGTCACACGGTCTATGGCGCGGGCAACGGTTTGCATGATGCGGTCGAGCTGATCCATACTCACGACGAGCGGCGGCATTACCACGATCACGTCGCCCAAGGGGCGGAGCCACACACCGTAGTCGAGCGCCGCGCGGCACACCTTCGCACCCATCCGCAGCGACGCATCATAGGGAATGTCGCTGCGCTTGTCTTTAACGAGTTCCACACGACCGATCAGGCCGCGGCACCGTGCATCGCGAACGTGGCCGTGTTGTGCAAGACGCTCCATGTGTTTGCCGAGTCGATCAGTTTTGGACGGCAGGCTTTCGAGCGATTTCTCCTGCTGCAACACATCCAGTGTCGCCAGCGCCACGGCGGCGGCCAAGGGGTTTCCGCCGTAGGTGTGTCCATGGAAAAACGTCCTGCCTTCCGAGTGCGGCCCGAGGAATGCTTCGTAGACCGCATCCGACGTAAGGGTCGCCGCCAGCGGCAGGTAACCGCCGGTTAAACCTTTTGCCAGGCAGAGAAGGTCGGGTACGACGTGTTCTTGCTGGCACGCCAGCAACGTGCCGGTTCTGCCCATGCCGACCGCGACTTCGTCGGCAATCATCAAGCAGTTGTACTGCCGGGTCAATTCGCGAACGCCGCACAAATAACCGTCGGGCTGCATGACGATGCCGGCCGCTCCCTGGATCAGCGGTTCCATGACGAAGGCTGCCAGCGACCGGTGATGCTCGCGCAGCACGTCTTCCACGTCCTTCAGGCAATGCGCCGCTGCGTCCGCTGCTCCGACGCCGGGTGGGAGCCGACTGACGTCCGGCGCCGGCACGCGCAGGACGTCGAACAACAGCGGTCCGAACATGCGGCGGTACTGTTCGACGCCGCCGACACTCACGTCCCCCAGCGTGTCACCATGGTAGGCGCCCGTCAGCGCGACGAATCGATTTTTTTCAGGGCGAGGCGGGTTGCATTGGCGCCAGTACTGGAACGCCATTTTCAGTGCCACCTCGACGGCCGTGGCGCCGCTGTCCGAGAAGAAGACATGGTTCAATGGATGAGGTGTCAGGTCGACGAGGCGTTTTGCGAGTTTGATGGTTGTGCTGTTGGACGCGCCCAGCAATGTTGTGTGCGCCACTTTTTCCAGCTGCTGGCGGATCGCGGCATCCAACACGGGATGGCGATGGCCGTGCAGGTTGCACCACAGGCTGCTGACTCCGTCCAGGTATTGCCGGCCGTGGATATCTACCAGCGTGCAGCCGTCGCCGCGTTCGAAAATAAGCGGTTCGTACTCCGCCATCTGCGTGAACGCGTGCCATACGTAACGGCGATCCCAGTCGGTCAATTGCTCAGGCGTAGGATTCGACATATGGGTTGCAGATTTACCTGGCTTCAGGACGTCCCAGCTTATAGCTCATGATATGCCAGCGGCCGCTGTCGTGTACCAGTTGCACCGTAAACTGCCCGACGTACTGTCCTGCGCCCAGGGACGAGCCGCTGTCGCGGGCACGCACGCGGGCCAGGAACCGCGCGGTTGCTTCCTCGGTCACGTCGCGTTCGTGGATTTCAACGTTGGGTCGCGAAGTAATGCGGGCCTCCAGAATTTCAGCTCGCGAGAGCCGGATTTGGACTTCTTGTCGAAGCGATGTTGCGGCGGGGGCGATGTGTTGCAGTACGCGGTTCACGTCATTGCGCCGCACACCCTCGGCCGTATCGTGCAAGACGTCGCGGATGCGTTCGGCCGGCGTGACAACCCACCGCTCGACGGCCAGCATTGCCGCCGTGATGCCCAAAGCACCCAGCATGATCGCCAAAAAAACGGCGCGACCGGTTTGCACCAGCAGTACGAGCAACACGGCCGACAGCGCCAGGCCAGCCAGCAGGATGGTCCACGGTTCTTCCCACAGAATGGTCATGGCGGCAATGGATGTTTACGACGGGCGACAGGACGTTCCCAACACATGGCTCAACACGCGGATCACGAGGTTGCTCCGTGTTTCACCCGCACAGAACGCCACGCCATTCCGCACATGGCGGCACCGAGCAGGATCCACAAAATGAATTTCAGCGGTTGCAGTCCGATCAGGGTATCGGTGGCCGTGGAATAGCGGGCCGGAAGTTCTTCATCTCCGTTCGGTGCGCGGTCCGGCGCGGACGTTGGTCCGGAAGCCTGCCGGCGGGCCTGGAACTGGCGCTCGATCTGGGCTTGACGGGCGCCGAATTTGACCTGCATGGCCCATAGCGCCATCAAACCCATCGCGCAAAAAGCCGCCAGCCAGAGCCAGGCGGATTGGGCGAAAACGCGAGGTGCGTCATCACTCGGAACAGCGTCTGATCGATCGTCCTGCAACATGCTTCGACACGGTCCGGATGGAGTAGCGGCCGGAAATATTGTGCCGCGGTGGGCCGGCGCAACGGGTTTTTTTGAGGACCGTATTGGACTTGGCGATGAGACACCGAGTTGGATCCGGCGATTGCCGACTGCCGCCGGTCGCCAATGACAATTCAAAGCTCAATAAGCCCGCCCCCAACCAAGCCGTCGACCAAGGGCGGAAAGCGGCATTCGCGGGTCAGTCGGTCCGTCGCCCGAACAACGGACCGCCGTACATTGCATTGTCCCCGAGATGCTGTTCAATTCTCAGCAACTGATTATACTTCGCTACGCGATCAGACCTCGACGCAGACCCCGTCTTGATCTGACCGGTGCCGAGCGCCACGGACAAGTCCGCGATCGTGGAATCCTCGGTTTCGCCGCTGCGGTGGCTCACGACGCTCGTGTAAGCGTTTCGGCCGGCGAGCTGCACTGCGTCGATGGTTTCCGTCAGCGTTCCGATCTGGTTGACCTTGATCAAAATACTGTTGCCGATCTGCTGGTCGATACCACGCTGAAGCCGCTCTGTGTTGGTTACGAAAAGATCGTCGCCGACAATCTGGACTCGATCGGCGAGACGCTGCGTGAGCCGTTTCCATCCTTCCCAGTCGTCTTCGCTGCAGCCGTCTTCAATCGAGCAAATCGGATAACGCTCGACCCACTCGCTCAACAAATCAACCATGCCTTGCGAGTCGAGTTGGACGCCGTCGATCGTATATTTGCCGGTGTCGGAGTCGTAGAGTTCGGTGGCCGCGACATCCATGGCAATCCACACGTGCTCACCCGATCGGTAGCCGGCTTTCTCGACGGCTTCCATCAGCAAATCCAGCGCCTGAACGTTGCCGGCAAGGTCGGGGGCGAAACCGCCTTCGTCGCCGACCGCCGTGTTCAGTTTCTTGGAATGCAGCACTTTCTTCAGAGCATGGAATACCTCCACCCCGCAACGAAGCGCATCGCTAAAACGGTCGAAGCCCAGAGGCATCACCATGAATTCCTGGACGTCGACGGAGTTGTCCGCGTGTTGGCCGCCGTTGAGAATATTCATCATCGGAGCGGGCATGAGGCGTGCGGTCGCACCACCCAGGTAGCGGAACAGGGGAAGCCCGCAATAACTCGCGGCAGCGCGAGCCGTGGCCAGCGACACGCCGAGGATGGCATTGGCCCCCAAGGACTTCTTGTTTGCGGTGCCGTCCAAATCGATCATCTTGCGATCAATTTCCACCTGGCGCAATGCATCCATGCCGCACACCGCTTTGGCGATCGATTCATTTACGTTGGCGATCGCCTTCAAAACGCCCTTGCCCGAATAGACATCCGGATCGTTGTCGCGAAGCTCCCATGCTTCGTGGACACCTGTGCTGGCGCCGCTGGGCACGCCTGCCGTTCCCATCGAGCCGTCCGAAAGTGTGACGTCGACTTCCACGGTTGGATTACCGCGGCTGTCGAGGATTTGTCGGCCCTGAATATCGATGATCGTGCTCATGATGGCTCATCTCTATACAGCATCTACACCGGTCCACAGAAACCACTCATTCTAGTGCCCGAGCCCGTCTTGTCGACCCGGCTTGAGCGGCGGGCGTTAGCCTTTGGCCCCACGCGGGGGTGTGCCCGTTGTGCTGGACAAGCGTTGGCCGCGCATCCGCGGTCGCGGCCGAACGCGCCTGGAAGAAACCCGCGTCTCAACCGGTTTTCCGCGCTTGCGCAGGCTTTGACGACGTATCCTGCGACCTAGCACGCGATACGCCGGCGCCACACACGTGAGCTTTTTATGGTCCGTCCGCCGCGGCGGACGGCCGAGCACGGTTTCCGTTATAATGAGCCCCGCGCGAAGATCGCGTGTTTCATGGCAAGTGTCGGACCGAACATGAGAATCAACATGACACGATCCACCCTCGCGCCGCTCGGCCTGCTGCCGTTCGCGATCCTGCTGGTTGCAACGGCGCGCGTCGCTGCCTGGCCCGGAAGCGTGGCCGTGATCGACGGCGAACTGCGATGGGGCCAGTATGGCGGGATGAAAGGTGCGGTGGCCGTCGAGTTTCCCACACGGGCAGCGTCCCAGGCCACTCTGGCCGACCGGATCCAGGACTATCCCCAATCGGGATCGGCCGCGATTCTGCTTTTCTGCCAGCAGCGGGGTCGCCTATTTTTCTCGGCCGACGGAACCGCGATCGCCGAGCAGGCGCTCGAACAGCTCCGCGGACAGCTCGACCTTATCTGCAAATTCGACATGCTGCCCATCGTGGTCGTGTTCGATCCCGGTGTGGAATGCCGTTTACTGTCCAGCGAGGCCTACGCCAACGCGGCCCGCTCGCTCGCCGAATCGATTCCGCGCGGAGTATGGGGTCTGTTGTGCTTGACCGATCAGTGGGATTCGACCCAATGGTCCCGGGGCGAACATCCCATTTCGGGACAGAAACTGGTCCGGGTTGCCGCCGCCGCGGTGCGGAACGCGTGCCCCAATCAGGTTATCGGTGCCGGCAGCTCCCGCGTCGCGCATGGCGGCGCGTCGTCCCCGCACTGCCCCCCGATCGACGTGGTCGTTCGACGCGTCGAGCCAAAACGGTTGGACGAGCTCATCAACGCACCGTCCGACCGGCCAACGATTGCCGTCTTGCCCGCCACCGACCTCGACAAGGAGACCTTGCGGCGGGCAGTCGCCACGATCGGAGTGCAGCGCGTGGACGATCACTTTCCCCACGGTGTGGCGTTTCATTTTCAAGGTCTTCCGGCCGATCGGCGGGGACCGGCACGGGACGACTTTCTCGGCAGGCTGCGAGCGGTGACCGAATCGATTCACCGCGACGTCACGCGCGCGCGGCCCCCCGATGTCGGCGATACTCACTCCTTGCAGCCGGGGGAGAAAGAAGAAGGGTTTGTTTCGTTGTTCAACGGCAAGGACCTGTCGGGATGGATTCCCATCTGCAAGCCGGGTAATTTCGTCGTGCGAGACGGCGCGATCTGCACCGAACGCGAAATGGGCGGGTATCTGCGCTCGTGGCACGCCTATGGTGACTTTGTGTTCCGGGGCCAGTACTGGATCGAGGATGGCGGAAACAGCGGGTTTTTCATCCGCGCGCCTCTCGTCGGTCGGGAATCGCGGATCGGCTTCGAATTCCAAATCTTCGGCAGTAGCGATCTGGCGCCCGGAGACAAGGACGCCAGCGGGAGCATCTACGATGTGCGGCCGCCGCGCGTCAATCAGTGGAAAGCCGGGCAATGGAACGACGTGGAAATTACCTGTGTCGGCACGCGCGTCCGCGTCCGCTGGAACGGCGAACTGGTTCACCGTTTTCGCTACGAGGATCTCCCCTTTGCCGCATACCGCAGCACGCGGGGCGGGATCGGGCTCCAAGATCACTACGATCGTGTGCGTTTTCGCCATCTCCGGATCCGTCCGCTTTCTGATTCGGATGACCACGCACACCGGACCGGCAACGCGGCAAACGAAGGATCTCACCGTCATTGACGATCGTTGTTCTGAAACATGGTGGCGTTGATGTTGAATACGCGATGGCCGATTCTGGCCCTGATCGGAACGCTGCTGGCGCTGCGTCCGACAGACAGACACCTGGAAGTTCGGGCTGAGGACGCCGGCACGCCGACGGACGCCGCCCGCGAACTGGCCGATGACTATCGTCACGCGGGTCTCTCGCCTCAGGAAGCTGTCGAGGCGATGCGTCTTCCCGACGGTTTCTCGGTGGTGGTCTGCGCGGCGGAGCCGGACGTAAGGCAGCCGATCGCCATGGCGATCGACGATCGGGGCCGCGTGTGGGTGGCCGAGGCGTACGAGTATCCGCTGCGCGCGCCGGAGGGGAAAGGTCGCGACCGGATCTTGATCTTCGAGGACGAAGATGGCGACGGACGTTTTGACAGCCGAAAGATATTCGCCGAGAACCTCAATCTGGTCAGCGGCCTGGAAGTCGGTTTTGGCGGCGTGTGGGTTGGCGCGGCGCCTCACCTGTTGTTCCTTCCCGATCGGGATGGCGACGACCGACCTGACGGCCCCCCGCAAATCCTGCTGGACGGGTGGGGGTATCAGGATACGCATGAAACGCTGAACGCCTTCATCTGGGGACCAGACGGCTGGCTCTACGGCTGCCACGGCGTCTTCACGCACTCGCTCGTCGGCAAGCCGGGCACGCCCCAAGAGCGGCGCGTGCCGCTCAATGCCGCCATCTGGCGCTATCATCCGACGCGCCACGTATTCGAAGTTTTTGCGCACGGAACGAGCAATCCGTGGGGTGTGGACTTTAATGATCTGGGACAGGCTTTCTGTACGGCCTGTGTCATCCCGCATCTGTACCACGTCATCCAGGGAGCCCGCTACGAAAGACAGGCAGGCCAGCATTTTAACCAGCACACCTACGACGACATTCGAACCATTGCCGATCATCGGCACTACCTCGGCGCGAAACCCCACCTGGGAAATGATCGATCGGGAGCCAGCGGCGGCGGACACGCTCATTGCGGCGCGATGATTTATCTGGGCGCCGCCTGGCCGAACCGCTATCGAAACAAAATCTTCATGAACAATATCCACGGGCAGCGGATTAACATGGACGTGCTCGTGCCGCAGGGCTCGGGCTATGTCGGTAGCCACGGCCCCGATTTGCTGTTGACCGGCGACCGGGCGTCGCAAATCGTCAATATGCGGTACGGTCCGGACGGGCAGGTCTATGTCATCGACTGGTACGACATGCAGGCCTGCCACAGTCGGGATCCCGCGGTGCACGATCGTTCCAACGGCCGCGTCTACAAAGTGATCTACGGACAGCCAGAAGCTGCCCGCGTGGACCTGCGTGCGCTCGACAACGCGCAACTCGTGGAATTGACATTGCACGACAACGACTGGTATGTACGCCATGCGCGCCGGCTTTTGCAGGAACGCTCGGCAGAGCTTTCCGTCGATGCCCGCCACCGATTGCAGGACATCGCGGAGCGGGATCCGCGGACGGATCGCCGGCTCCGTGGGATATGGGCTCTGCACGTTACTGGAGGCATCCCGCAGGAGTGCGTCGACCGGCTGCTGAGTGATTCCGATCCGTACGTTCGAGCTTGGACGATCCAGCTCTCCGGCGACCAGGAATCGCCCGCCGGCGCCGAGTGGGTTCGACGCCTGGAGGCGATGGCGCGGAACGACCCGTCGCCCGTCGTGCGGCTGTACGTAGCGTCCGCAGCAGCGCGGTTGCCTCTTGGCGACCGCTGGCAGATCGTCGAAGGTCTGGCTTCGCACGCGGAAGACACGCCGGACCACAATTTACCGCTGATGATTTGGTACGCGGCCGAGCCTCTGGTCGAGGCGGATCCCGAGCGCGCGCTCGCGCTGAGTCTGACCGCGGGGGATGCAATGCCGTTGGTCAGGGAATTCATGCTGCGAAGAATCGCGGGCCTCCGCGGTTCGTCGTCGCTGGCCGTGCTCGTCGACTGTCTGCCGAACGCCGCGGATCCTGCCGTGCAGCGAGCGATACTCGACGCCATGCGGGCATCGCTTCGGGGACAGCGGAACACGGCACCGCCACCGAAATGGTCGGCCGTGTACGATCGGCTTTCCCAAAGCGATGATCCTTCCATCCATCTGCAGGCGGACACCCTGGCAGCGCTGTTTGGGGACGCTCGCGCTGCCCAGGCGCTGCGGAAGCGCGTCTGCGACCCGGCAGCCGACGTGGCCGATCGCAAACAGGCACTGGAAACGCTCCTGGCTACGCGGGACGAGCGATTGGCGGATGTGCTTTGCAGGCTGTTGTCAGACGCACCTCTGCGCGATGCGGCCCTGCGCGGGCTGGCTCATTACGACCATCCCGCGACTCCGCCCGCGATTTTGGCGGTCTATCCGCAACTGACTCCATCCGAGAAACGGTCCGCTTTAGCAACGCTCTGCGCCCGCGGCGCGTATGCCGAGCACCTGCTGGACGCGATTGCCGAAGGCGATGTCGCCGGTGCGGACTTGACGGCCGATCTCGTGCGGCAACTACGGAATCTCAACCACCCGCGCATTGACGACAAGCTGAACCATGTCTGGGGAACGGTTCGTGATCCGGACGAAGGCAAGGCCCACCAGATCGCCGCCTACCGGCGCATGCTGTCGTCGCGCCCGCTGCACGTGCCCGACCTGTCCCTGGGGCGCTGGCTCTTCGTGCGAGCGTGCCAGCAGTGCCACACGCTGTTCGGAGTGGGAGGCCGCGTCGGACCGAACCTGACCGGGTCCAATCGCGCCCAACTGGATTACGTGTTGGCGAATCTCGTGGATCCGAGCGCCGTGATGGCCCACGAATATCGATCGGAGGTGATCGCCACGTCCGACGGTCGGGTCATTACCGGGATCGTCCGGGCCGAGAACACCTCGTCCCTGACCATCCAGACGGAGAACGAAACCTTGGTGCTGCCCGTCGGGGATATTGTTGAGCGGAAGCCGAGCGGAAAGTCGATGATGCCCGACGATCTGCTCCAACACTGGTCGGAACGCGAGATTCGTTCCTTGATCGCGTATCTGGCCAGCCCGCGCCAGGTGCCGGTGCGCGCCACCGGCGAGAACGAGAACCTGCTGTTCGACGGCGTGGACCTGTCAGGGTGGTCGGGAGATGAACGGCTCTGGTCGGTTGACAAGGGGCAAATTATCGGTCGCTCGTCAGGGCTGCGGCACAATGCGTTTCTCATCAGCGATCTGGCTGCGGAGGACTTTCGATTGTCGCTGGAAGTGAAGCTGGTCGGCGACGATGGCAACAGCGGAATTCAGTTTCGCAGTCGGTCGATGGCCAATGGCGACGTGGCCGGCTACCAGGCGGACATCGGGCCCGGGTGGTGGGGAAAATTGTACGAAGAGCACGGGCGCGGCGTATTGGGCGGGCCTCCCGCGGATGCGCCTGTGCGGCCCGGCCGATGGAACCGCTATACGATCGTGGCGCAGGACGACCGCATCCAGACGTGGATCAACGGCCGGCCGTGCGTGGACATCAAGGATCCGCAGGGGGCGCGGAGCGGCATTTTCGCCCTGCAGATCCATTCGGGAGAAGCGACCGAGGTGCGATTCCGCAACTTGCAGCTGCAGGTGCGCCAGCCCTGAAATGGGACCTGTCGGGCGTCCTAAAGATCAAGTTCGCCGGGAGAATTCTTCCTCATGAGAAGACCGCGGTGGAATTGTACGGCGACGGCGTCACTTCGATCAGCGGCAAGTTTGATCGGGTGCAGGTCCCGGACGGTTGGCGGTACGAACTACATTACGACTACGTCAAGCCAGCCGTCGTGATCCGCAATTTCCGACCAAACAGGGCGCCTGCCTTTCCGTCGGCCGAGGGGTTTGGCAAATTTGCCCTCGGCGGCCGCGGCGGGAAGGTCATGGCGGTGACTAGTCTCAACGACGACGGATTCGGGGACGGCGACGCAAACGAAGCAACGCTCCGCGTAAGCCGGCCCTTCGGCGCGGCACCAGTCAACACGCAGACTGCGGCGGAAGCGCTCGACCTGGTTTTGCAGCACGCCGGCGCGTCCCTCCGCCGCGATGCCGTCGATTCCCGCATCATCGAGGAAATTCGCAGGGGTACCGCGCACTTTGGCGGTACCTGGAAAGGGGGCGGCAAGGGAATCATCGATTCTCAGTCAGAAGTGGGAGGCTGGCCGAATCTGGAGTCGGGGCCAGCGCCGGCAGATGGCGACGGCGACGGTATTCCCGACGCCTGGGAGATCGACCACCAATTGAATCCCGCGAATCCTGACGACGGCTCGCAAGACCAAGATCACGACGGCTATACAAATATCGAGGCAGAAAAGGTGTCAGGAACTTTTTTGTTGCCTTCCGCAGTTAATTCTGACCATGGGAAGACTACCAAGAGATGCCGAAGCCAAAGAGGTTCCTGACACGAATGGCACCTTTTCTTTCTTGGATACCGCTTCGCCAACCACGGCGGACAACTCGTCGCTTACAGACCGCCAAGTGCCCGCTCGATCATGTCCGGCCGAGCCAGGCCGTTTCGCCACTCGCTGGGAATCCCGGTCTGGCCCCAATAGGCGCCGGCAAGCTGGCCGCAGACAGCGCCCGTCGTATCGGCGTCATCGCCGAGATTCACGGCGTCCAGTACGGCTTCGCGAAAGTCCAGCGCGTCGTGAAAGGCCCATAGCGCCGCCTCCAGGCTTCTTACGACGTAACCGCTGCCCCGGATGCGGGGCGGCTGATGTTGACGGAAGCTGCCCGCTGCCACGATGTCGATCTCATGGTACAAGGGCTCGTTCATTCGCAGGCGCTCCAACAGGTGCCAATCGGCTGCGAGCACCTCGTCACGGTCCAGTCCGTGCATCAAGCCGGCCAGGATGAGTGCAAAATAGCGGCAGGCGGACAGGCATTGAGGACTGGAATGGGTGGGCAGACTGGATTCGGCGGCGTGTGTTGCCAGCCGCTCTGGCTGGTCCGGAAATCCGTCTAGGAAATGAATAACCACCGGAGCGAGGCGCATGATCGAGCCATTGCCACTGGCCCGCTCGGAGGGGTCGCCCGACGAACGCGCGTCGCCTGATCTTTGAAACTTGGACAGTGCCCTGCTGGTGGTGATGCCGATATCGAAGCAGCGACCGTTGACGGAGTATTTGCCCTTCCGCCACCAGGCGACATACCGGCGGGCCTGGTCGTTCAGATCCCAACCTGCGTGCGCGATACTGTCGGCCAGGGCCAGCGCCATGCTGGTGTCATCGGTCCACTCACCAGGATCGAGACCATGCGGACCGCCGCCACGGTAGGTGGTGACGGGCGGGAAGCACCCAGGAGCCTTGAATTCAACAGCAGCACCAAGGGCGTCGCCCACAGCAAGGCCGATCAGGCAACCGCGTTGTCGGTCTAAGATTGCCATGACTTTTTCTCGCCTGGGGCGTTCACAGGGGTCAGATGTACCGATGAAAGTAGTCGAGGATTCCTTGAACAATGGTGCCTATGGTGCGACCTTTGGGCCGCGATCCTCCAACGCCGCGGACATCAAGTGTCGGGACGTGTCCATACGAGCTTAATGACGCCAATGACCGTGCCGAGAATGGCAAGTCCCCACACGACAGGCAGCCGGAGGACAATTCCGATGGCAAGTCCACCGATACTGGCAACGATGCCATACGCCAGCATCTTATCGCGACGGATTGCGCGACATGAGTCAGATGAGCGGTTGTCCGTTTCCGTTTGATTCATCAATTGGTCGTTGACATTATTGGCATCGCCTTTCCCGGGCAGCGGCCAAGTGTGGTAACACCAGATCAGCAGCGGAATGCTCAACACGGCGGCGGGCGCAATGGCCAACTCGATCGACCACAGAGAGACTTTGCCAAGAAGGCCCGCCAGGTGGACGTAACCTGCCACCGCGTCGATGGCCGTCATGATGGTGAAGCCTGCAACAAACGGCCAAAACCATCTCCGGCGCGCAACTCCCCAGAGCACCAGCCCGCGCGAGGAAGTATGGCACACGATGGCGATAGCGCGTTCAACGCTGGGAACGAGCCACCACAGCAGCGTTGTCTGTGCCGCAACGCCCGTCTCAGCGATCATGCGGTCGCGGAGATGCCCCCCCGTCGCTAAAGCCGCCGCCATTGCCGCGAGGGATGCCAGCCCGAGAAGAACAGCTTCAAATGCACCGGCCCCCACGCCGACCGCGATGCCGCGCGCCGCGTTGTCGGTCATTCTCTTCCAGATTAACGCGGCGACGAGCGTTACTCCAATCTCGAACACGCCGGTCAACAGGCCGATGTAGACACTTCCCAGCAGCAGATATGCTGTGTGAGGAACCAACGATCCAATGCCCTTGAGAATGGGTCCGTTCAGCGGGATCGCCCAGCCGAATTTCAAAGCCACCCCTACGGCCCAGACGGCCGCGCCCGCCAAGAACCACCGCCACCTCGCTCGTGCCTTTAGCCGCCACCACCAGACTGCAGCAACCCCAACAGCGACCATCCCCAGCCCGGGAACCAGGTAGAGGACAACCGGCACGGCTTCAGCGGATGTCGCGATGCGAACGCTCCATGTGCCCACGGCCTTTTCAGGCAGCAGTTCCAATCGCCACGTCCCGGTACGTCCCCATGTTCGGGTATATCCCGGAATCCGCATGGAACCACCCGTACCGAACTCCTGGCGCATTTCACCCGCCGAGTCCGTTAGACGGATGTTCGCGTGGCCCTCGGTCAGCCGGACGTTGACCGTATGCTTCAACGTCGTCGTCTGTTTCGGCACGTCGAATTCCAGCCGACCGTTTTCCGACGAGGGCTCCGGTCCGAACGCTCCCGACTTGTCAAGCAGCACCTGACCAGGGCTCGAGGAGGACATCAGGAGAACGATTGCCATGACGCGAACAAGCAGGTTCATACGTACCGACCGCTATGTGGTGGGTCTGGCCGTCGCCTTCCGTGCCGGCGGCAACGGGCGCCACAGGACCGGATATTTTACCATCGCTACCGCGGTTCGCACGTCTGACCTGGCTGTTCAACACGGCGTCATGAAAAGCTAAATGTCAAGATCTGACGCCATGACCCCCTTTCGGGATTCACCAGCCGCACGGCGCAGCGGCGCAGCTACCGGCCAGCAAAAAACCCCGCCGGTCGCGAAACCGGCGGGGCCGTGGTGCTCTTCGGCAATCGATCAAAGCGTCATGCCTGCCTTCGTCGCCGACAGCCGATCAGGCCGAGCGACAGCAGTCCGATGGCAACAAGCAGGAACGAGGAGGGTTCGGGTACCATCGTCAAACGCTGGACCGAATTCTGGGCCGCGTTGAGAATTCCCTCACCAATCGAATACACTCCGGTACTATCCCGCAGCTCACCGACAGCGAATTCACTGGCTGGGACCACCCTATTCGGTCCGGGAGACGACGTGTTGGTGGACGGATCGTACAATTCGGTTACGGCCAGATTTGTGAAGAACGGGTCTGCACCGCCAAAAACCGCAATCTGACCGTCCTCGGCGGCTCCCAAATCAATCAGACCAGCCATGCCGTTGGACCGCGGCGTCGGCATCGATGCGCCCAGGCCCCAGGTGTTTGTGGCGATGTCGTATATCTGCGTGGTCGCAACCGCATTCCCCGCAGCGTCCCGACCGCCGAAGACGTAGAGGGCTCCGGCGGCAGTGCCGCTAGCCGCTGGCCAAAAAAAGGGCCCCCCTACAGAGTTAAATTCCACCAATCTCGCTGGACCGTCTTGCACGCGTCCTGAACCCTGGTACCGTATTGTCAGCCAGCGCATCGACCCATACCCGAAGCGGTTGCAGGTAGATCTACTGCACATCTTCTGAGAGCCACATTCGCCACACGGCAGGTCCGTGTCAGCGTCTTCTATTGGCTTTCGCACCGCAATGCACACCATGGCAGCGCCTTGTGGTCTGTGCTTGACCACCTACGACGACCAACGAAAAACGACTTCGTTGCCATGGCCACACAGGAGGTCCGTTGTCGCCAACGTGGCGACCCATTACTCAATTCCATGGGAAGGAGCAGCCATTGAATCCATATAACCGACATCACGGTAATACGTTTGTTGCTTCTGTTAACAACGCAACCCAACACAGCACACCATGTCACGACTGAAAATGAGGAGATGGGACCATGTTCCGCAAATATCGGACACTTGTCGCCGGCCTCGTGGCGCTCCATGCAACCTGCTTCTTTCAGGTTAACGCAGCACACGGTATCAGCGCGTTTACCGGGGACGACACCGTCAATCCATCGGGATTCTCCGATCTGATTGCCAATCCCGACGACTATTTCTCTTGGGATCTAACGAACATTACGTATGAGTTCGATTCGAGCTTTACGAGCAACAATCAGATCAGAGACCAAATCCGGTTGGCTTTCGACCAATGGGATACGGCAAACGGAACGGCGAACGGTTCAAACTATTCATACTTCCGCGATGTGAGTAGTCAACCCTTTGGCGACATTCGATCGATCGCCGTCCACGAAATCGGCCATGTCCTGGCTTTTCACCATCCGAATCAGGCAGATGGCTTCAACCGAAACTATGGCCTGTCGGGGGCTGGGGGACTGGTGGTGCAGGCAGATCAAAACAACGAAGTGATGCGCAGCTTCATCAATCCGGGAGATTACAACCATACGCTCTCGCACGACGAGTTGGATGGCTTCGATTATTTTTATGGCCACGACCTCAACTTCACGGAAGTGGTCAGCGGAGGCGATATTGTGATTCAGGCCGGTTCCTTGGGCAGCGGCAACACGTGGGCCGAGGGCGGACCCAGCGGATTCTATCGGACTGGCAATCAACTCGAAGGCGTCCGCTCCACCTCTGGAACCATCACGTTCAACACCACGTCCAGCACGCCTTTGGGCTTTAAGACACTGGGCATCAACTGGGATTACCAGAACGTCTCCGGCGGCGATACAAGTTCCTTTGAAATTGTTACCCGAGGGACAAACAATCCGACACCCATCTTTCGTTATGACGGCTTTCCAGCCAACCGATTCAACAGCTACGCATCCTCAACGGTGAGTGCCGACGCCAAGGAAGATCTCAAGCACGTCTGGAGCAATCCCACGGGCGGGCCGTTTCCAGGCGTGGTTCACGTCGGTTTGGAGCAAGATGTGTGGGACTGGACCGTCGTATCGGCTCAAGTCGTGAACCCGGACTCTACGAAGACCAATGCCCCGCTGTTGAGTTTTCACGATTGGAATCAAACCGTAACTGGCGTAAGTGCCCTGCCAGCGGAAGCGGACTCGCCTGCCAACGGCATAACGTTTGAAAACCCCGTCATCATTGGTCGAGGAATTCGCCTCGTCAACTCGCTCAGCACACCAAGCGAGGTCGTCGAGCTGGCTCTGGCCAACGTGGAAGGTATGAATCTTCAGTTGGCTGATCTCAACCATGACACCATGCAACAGTTGGTCAAAGACGAGCGTTTGGAATTCATCCCGATTGACCCGCTGACGATGGACGACGGTGAACAGATGTTACTTCTCTTTGAGGGAGAATCAGGTAACTTCCCGGGAAGTGTGCTCCCATTGAACCGACCCGACCTGTTGAATACCGAACTGTTCGTCTATGCCAAGAGCCAGATTGGAGAGGTGATCGTGGGGAACTACGCGCTCGTGGGCCGAGACCCCATCACCGGTGTGATCCCGGAAGCCTCGTCGATCGTGCTGGCCGCCATCGGCCTGCTGGTGCTCGTCGGGCATCAGTGCCGCACGCGCGGCGCGTTGGCACGCGCCGGGTAGTTGCCGCAACCGGAAACGTCGACTCCGTCATGAATGTTGCTCGCCGGCTGACGAGCGATGATGTGCCGGGGCGTAAGCGGCCGGGCACGTCAAGCAGGTGGTTTTCGTAGCCTGAGACGTCCTGTGCATCTATCAGACCCGTTTTTCGTTTTTTACGCGTTCCTTTACAACGACGGCGCGAGAGGAGTATGCCCTAGAGTTCGCATCGAACGGCCCGCTGTGCCAGACCGTACGCCGTCAAGCCGTGCAGCAATATCGGCCGTATTTAAGCTGCGCTCGCTTGCCGCATATCCACATCCTTGACATTTTGCTGGAGCGTGAACTCCTGGGCGACCACCACTTTGGAGTCGCTGTTGATCGTGCTGGCCGGCACCGGCCCCGGGTTGCCTGCATCCAGTAACTAGGCTGCCACTGGGCGGCTCGCCAGACAGGAGATGACGGCCGCCGCCGCAAGAATTCGAACGGTGGACGCACAGCATGGATGTGGAGCCATCTGGTCCGGAGAGACGAGGGCCGGCACGTGCCATTTTGACCCCTGCCTCGTGCCGCCTTGCTCGCTACATCATTCAGTGTCGCGTGCTCGCTGACCCTGGTGCGCCGGGGACGGATCCGTGCGCGTTCTGCCTTTGGTGATCTCGATTGCCTTCAATAGCCCGCAGGCCTTGTTGAGGGTCTCCTGGTACTCTCGCTCGGGCACGCTGTCGGCCACGATGCCGGCGCCGGCCTGGACGTAAGCGTCCTCACCGACGAGCACAATGGTGCGGATGGCGATGCAGGTATTCATGTTCCCCCGGAAGTCGATGTAGCCGACGGCGCCACCGTAGGGTCCCCGTTTGATGGGCTCCAACTCATCCAGGATCTGCATGGCCCGCACCTTGGGCGCCCCGGAAACCGTTCCCGCAGGCAGGCACGCCCGCAGCGCGTCGAACGCGTCGCACTCTTCGCGCAACTGGCCCGTTACGTTTGACGTAATGTGCATGACATGGCTGTAGCGCTCCAC